>CAZFGT010000017.1:0-45877 GCA_964518505.1 uncultured Anaerolineaceae bacterium
TGTGCGGCGGCACGGCGGCGCTCGTCAAGATGGCCTTCGAGACGCTCGTGGAAGCCGGCTACCAGCCCGAGCTGGCCTACTTCGAGACGCTCCACGAGCTGAAGCTGATCGTCGACCTGCTCTACCGCGGCGGCCTCAACTTCATGCGCTTCAGCGTCAGCGACACGGCCGAGTACGGCGACTACGTCTCCGGGCCGCGCCTCATCGACGACCACGTCCGCACGACGATGCGGCAGGTCCTGGCCGAGATCCAGGACGGCAGCTTCGCCGACCGGTGGATCGCCGAGGACCGCGCCGGCCGGCCCTCCTTCGAGCGCCTGCGGGCCCAGGACCGCGACCACCAGATCGAGCAGGTCGGGGCGGCCCTTCGCTCGCAGATGGCGTGGCTGGATCCGGTCGAGGTGACGGCCGGCCAGGCCCAGGCCTCGGCCGGGCGCCGTCCCGCCGGCGCCTCGTGAGCACCTCGCCGGCCGGCCGCGTCCGCGAGAGCGGGCGCATCCGCGTCTTCGACACGACCCTCCGTGACGGGGAACAGGCGCCGGGCGCCGCCCTGACGGCCGAGGAGAAGATCGAGGTCGCCCGCCAGCTGGTGCGCCTCAACGTCGACGTCATCGAGGCCGGCTTCCCGGCCGCCTCGCCGGGCGACTGGGACGCCGTGCACCGCATCGCCCGGGAGACCCGCGGCGTGGCCGTGGCGGCCCTCGCCCGCTGCCGCGACGGCGACCCGCAGCGCGCCGTGGAGGCCATCGGCATCGCCGAGCGGCCGCACCTCCATGTCTTCATCGCCACCAGCGACATCCACCTCGTGCACAAGCTGCACCTCGACCGCGAGCGGGCGCTCATGGAGGCCGCCCGCTGGGTGCGCTACGGCCGCCAGGCGCTGGGCCCCGACGCGGAGATCGAGTTCAGCGCCGAGGACGCCTCGCGGACCGACCCGGAGTTCCTGCTGCGCGTCTACGAGGCCGTGGTCGACGCCGGCGCGAGCACCGTCAACATCCCCGACACGGTCGGCTACGCCATCCCCGACGAGTTCGGCCGGCTGGTCACCGCGGTGGTCGACCTGGTCGGCTCGGACGCGACCGTATCGGTCCATTGCCACAACGACCTTGGCCTGGCCACGGCCAACACGCTGGCCGCCGTGCAGGCCGGGGCACGCCAGGTGGAGGTCACCATCAACGGCCTCGGCGAACGGGCCGGCAACGCCTCCCTGGAGGAGGTGGTGATGGCCCTGCGCACCCGCCCCGCCCGGTTCGACCACGGTTCGACGCGCGTCGCCACCGAGCAGATCACGGCCGCCAGCCGCCTGGTCAGCTACCTCACCGGCTTCGTCGTCCAGCCCAACAAGGCCATCGTGGGCGGCAACGCCTTCGCCCACGAGTCGGGCATCCACCAGGACGGCGTGCTCAAGAACCCCCTCACGTACGAGATCATGACGCCCCAGTCAGTGGGCCTCAGCGGATCGATCATCTCGGTCGGCAAGCTGTCCGGCCGCCGCGGCCTGCAGGGCAAGCTGCGCGAGTTGGGCCACGAACTGGAGGGCCCCGCGCTCGACGCGGTGTACCGCGAGGTCATCGCCCTGGCCGACACGAAGAAAGAGGTCACCGACGCGGACCTGCTGGCCCTGGTCGAGCAGCGCACCGCACAGGCCGGGCCGGCCGTCAGCGAGGCGGTCACGCTCGACGGCTGGAGCGTCACCTCGTCGGCCGGCGGCCACTCGTCGGGCAGCGTGGCCCTCGGCATCGGCGGCGAGGTCCGCCACGCCGAGGCGACCGGCAACGGGCCGGTCGATGCCCTCTTCGGCGCCGTCGACGTGGCCGTCCAGACAGCCCTGGGCTGGCACCCGGTCCTGACCGAGTACGAGATCCGGGCCGTCACTGCCGGCGAGGACGCCCAGGGGCAGGCGCTCGTGCGCTGCCGGCGGTCGAGCGACCCGTCCGATACCCCACCGGCCACCGGCCACGGCCTCTCCACCAACATCATCGAATCGTCGCTGGAGGGCTACCTGGCGGCCCTCAACAAGCTCGCCGGGCGCCGGACGGGCGTGGCCGCATGACGGCCCGCCGCTACCGGGTCGCGGCGATCCCGGGGGATGGCATCGGGCCGGAGGTGGTGGGCGCGGCGCGCGCGGTCGTGGACGCCGCGGGCGTCGCCTTCGACTTCGCGGTCGAGTGGCAGGAGCTCATCGTGGGCGGGGCGGCCATCGACCACTACGGCAGGGCCATCCGGGATGAGGACCTGGCGGCCTGCCGGGCGGCCGACGCGGTCCTCCTCGGCGCCGTGGGCGGGCCGCGCTGGGACGATCCCGGAGCCGCCGTACGGCCCGAGCAGGCGCTCTTCGCCATGCGCGGCGGGCTGGGCCTCTACGCCAACCTGCGGCCGGTGACGGTGGACCCGGCGCTCGTCGACGCGTCGCCCCTGCGCCCCGAGCGGCTGGCAGGGGTGGACCTGCTGATCCTGCGCGAGCTGACCGGCGGCCTGTACTTCGGCAAGCCGTCGGAGGAGCGCGTCACGCCGGCCGGACGCGAGGCCATCGACACGCTCGTCTACACGGAGGACGAGATCCGCCGCCTGGTCCGTCTGGGATTCGAGATGGCGCGCGGCCGGCGCCACCACGTCACGAGCGTGGACAAGGCCAACGTGCTGGCCACGTCCCGCCTGTGGCGCAAGGTCGTGGAGGAGACGCGCGCCGACTTCCCGGACGTGACCGTGGAGCACCGCCTGGTGGACGCGGCGGCGATGCTGCTCATCCAGCGGCCGGCCGCCTTCGACGTCATCGTCACGGAGAACCTGTTCGGCGACATCCTGTCGGATGAGGCTTCGGTGCTGGCCGGCTCGCTCGGCATGCTGCCCTCGGCCTCGCTGGGCGACCGCCTCACGACCGTGGGGCGCTTCGGGCTCTACGAGCCCATCCACGGCTCCGCCCCCGACATCGCCGGCCAGGGCAAGGCCAACCCGATCGGCACGATCCGCTCCGCGGCGATGCTGCTGCGCTGGTCGCTCGGTGAGGCCGACGCGGCACAGGCGGTGGAGCGGGCCGTGGCCAGCGCGCTCGCCGCCGGGCACGGCACGGTGGACCTGGGGCGTTCCGATGACACGGACGCCATGACCGCGGCCATCATCGACCGGTTGCCGGGGCGCGGCGCCGCGGTCGCCGGGCGCGCCGCAGGGGCGGCGTCGTGAGCGACCCGGTCGTGCTGTACGACACGACGCTGCGGGACGGCACGCAGGGCGAGGGCCTCGTCCTGTCCCTGGCCGACAAGCTGAAGATCGCCCACCGCCTGGATGACGCCGGGCTGACCTACATCGAGGGCGGGTGGCCGGGCTCCAACCCCAAGGACGTCGAGTTCTTCGCCGAGGCTCGGCGGGTGACCTGGCGGCAGGCCCGCATCGCCGCCTTCGGCTCGACGCGCCACCGCTCCAACCGGCCCGCCGACGACCCCAACCTGCAGGCCCTCGTGGCGGCCGGGACACCGGTGGTCACCATCTTCGGCAAGAGCTGGCTGCTCCACGTGACCGAGGTCCTGGGGGCCACCGCCGAGGAGAACCTGGCCATGGTCGGCGACTCGGTGGCCTTCTGCCGTGTCGACGACCGCGAGGTGGTCTATGACGCGGAGCACTTCTTCGACGGCTACAAGGCGGATCGGGCCTACGCCCTGGCCACCCTGCGGGCGGCCCTCGAGGCGGGCGCCTCGACGCTCGTCCTGTGCGACACGAACGGCGGGTGCCTGACCGACGAGGTCGGCGCGATCGTGCGCCAGGTCATCGCCGAGATCGGGCCGGCCGTCCGCTACGGCATCCACGTCCACGACGACGCGGGCCTCGCGGTGGCCAATTCACTGGTCGCGGTGGAGGCCGGCGTGCGCCACGTGCAGGGCACCATCAACGGCTACGGCGAGCGCTGCGGCAACGCCAACCTGGTCACCATCTGGGCCGACCTGGCCCTCAAGGCGGGGCGCGAGACGATTCCCGCGGGCGTGGACCTGACCGGCCTGACCGACCTCTCGCGCTTCGTCGCCGAGGTCGCCAACGTGACGCCCGACGCCTTCCAGCCGTACGTGGGCCAGAGTGCCTTCGCCCACAAGGGCGGCGTCCACGGCGCGGCCACGGCCAAGGTGCGCCACAGCTACCAGCACGTCGACCCGGCCCTCGTGGGCAACGAGACGCGGCTCGTCGTCTCGGAGCTCGGCGGCCGCGTCAACACCCAGTGGCGCGCCGAGCAGCTGGGCCACGAACTGGCCGGCGTGCTCGATCCGCGCGAGCTGTCGGCCCTCATCAAGCGCCTCGAGGCGGAGGGCGCCAGCTTCGAGGGCGCCGACGCGTCGTTCGAGCTGCTGATCCGCCGCCAGCGGAGCGACTACCGGCCGCCGTTCCGCCTGCTCGACTTCACCGTCCTCGTCGAGCAGCGCGACGGGGCGGAACTGCGCGCCGAGGCGACCGTCAAGGTGGAGGTGGAGGGCGAGGTGCTGCACACGGCGGCCGACGGCAACGGCCCCGTCAACGCCCTCGACCAGGCCCTGCGCAAGGCCCTCCGGGCGTTCTACCCCGAGCTCGACGCGGTCCACCTGGTCGACTACAAGGTGCGCATCCTTGACGGGGCCTCGGCCACCGCGGCCAAGACCCGCGTGCTGATCGAGTCGAGCAGCCCGGCCGGCACGTGGAGCACCATCGGTACCGACACCAACATCATCGCCGCGTCCTGGCTGGCCCTCGGCGACTCCCTGGAGTACGCCCTGTGGAAGGGCGAGGCCCGCCTGACCCGCCGTGACGAACGCCACTTCACCACGATCCAGGGAGGACGACCGTGAGCGGTCCCGAGGCCCCGCCGACCCAGACCATCCACCTCTCCCGCTGGAGCTGCACGACCGGCTCCAACGTGCAGAGCCGCGGCGTCGTGATCGTCGAAAGTGGCGACCACCAGTGGCATGGCACGGCCGAAGGCAACGGGGCCATCCACGCCCTGCTCCGCGCCGTGGACGAGGCGCTCCATGACGTGCTGGAGGGCCATCCGCGGCTCGTCGCCTACGATGTGCACGCCGTCGCCGAGGGGCCCGACGCCGAAGGGGAGGTGAGTGTCCGCATCGCCCCGCCCGGTGGCGCCCGCGGCCGGCGCGCCCAGGGGACGTACGCCGCCACGGCCAAGGGCACCAACATCGTGGCCGCCTCTGTCGAGGCCTACATCGCGGCCCTCAACGGCCTGCTCGGCGAGGCCCAGTGGGCCGGGGCGACAGAGGCGGCGGGCAACGCCAGGCGCTCACGGACGAAGCGGCAGGCCCAGCCCGTCGCCGAGTTCGACGAGGCGGCCGGGAAGCACGACACGACCGCCTGGTTCGAGCGCTGACGGGCCGCCCGGTTAGCCGGGCCAGCTGGAGGGGTCAGATCGCGCTGGTGCAGGCCTTGCACTTGGACGCGTCGATGGCGTTGGCTTCCTTGCAGAAGGGGCAGGTCTTGACGTCGGCCGCCGGCGGTTCCTTGATGAAGGAGCGGGCGATCATGAACACGACGAAGGCGATGACGACGAAGGTGATGATGAAGTTGATGAACGTGCCGTAGCGGATATCCACCTCCGGCACGGGCTTGCCGGCCGCATCGACGGTCGCATCCTTGAGCTTGATGACGAGCGACGAGAAGTCGACGCCACCGAGCAGCACCCCGATGGGCGGCATGATGATGTCGTTGACCAGCGAGCCGACGACGTTGCCCAGGGCGGCGCCGATGATGACGCCGATGGCCAGGGCGAGGGCGTTGGTCTTGAGCAGGAACCCGCGGAACTCATTGATCACGTCGATCCCTCCACGGCGGCGGCGCGGCGGGCTGGGTGTCCGCCGGGCGGCGCCCGTTCTCGTCATCATGGGCCGATGACGACCCCCCCGTCACGATGAACGAACGGCGTATCGACGGCGCGCTCGCCTACCCGGGCGAGCCGGGATCATTCGCCGAGGAGGCGGCCGCGGCCGTGGGCGGGGTGGCGGCGCCGCTCGGCGTGGCCGGCTTCCGCGAGGTCTTCACCGCCGTGTCGGCTGGGTCGGCCGCGGCGGGTGTGCTGCCCATCGAGAACGTCCTCGGCGGGACGGTCCGTGAGACGTATGACCTGCTGCTCGAGTTCGAGCTGGCCATCGTCGGCGAGGTCGTCGTGCCGGTCCGCCTGTGCCTGGCCGCGCTGCCCGGCCAGCGCCTCGACCAGGTCGAGCGCGTCTACTCCCACGTCCAGGCCCTGGCCCAGGCGGAGCGCTTCCTGCGCACGCGCGCCTGGACGCTCCTGACGACCTACAACACGGCGGCCGCGGGACGCATGGTGGCCGAGCGGGCGGAACGGGGCGCGGCGGCCGTCGTCTCGCCCCGGGCGGCCGAACGCTACGGGCTGGAGGTCCTCGCCGACGCCATCGAGGACACGCCCGACGACCGGACGCGCTTCCTGGTCGTCGCCCGGCCCGGCGGCTGGATCCCGGCCCACGCCGCCGGTGGCGCGTCGCCGGGGGCGGGCGCGCCGATGCGCACCACGCTGGTCCTTGGCCTGGCCAACGAGCCCGGCTCGCTGGTGCGCGCGCTGCGGGTCCTGGCCGAGGGCGGGCTCAACATGAGCAAGCTGGAGTCACGGCCGTTGCGCGGGCGGGCCTGGCAGTACGTCTTCTGGATCGACCTGGACGCCGACGCCGCGGAGCCGGGGGTGGCGGCGACCCTGGAGCGCCTGCGCGAGGCCGTCTCGTTCCTGCGGGTGCTGGGGAGCTACCCGCGGGTCGCGTCCGCCTGACCGGCCGGACTGCCCGTCAGGGCAGCTCCAGGGTGCCCGACATCACCGGGACGGTCCGCCCCGTGAGGCGCACGCTGCGCGGCTGGCCGTCCGAATAGAAGGCGGCCTGCACGTCCAGGCGCGAAGGGCGGCCGATCTCCACCCCCTGCTCGATGACCAGGTGCCGCACCTCGTCCTGCGCGCCGCCCAAGGCCCCCAGGTAGACCGCGATCGGCCCCGCCGCGGACCCCGTCGCGGGATCCTCCTGGATGCCGACCGCCGGATCGACCAGCACGCGGACGTGGACGTCCGCGTCGGCGATCGCCCCCGAGTTGCCCGGTGCGACGAGGGCCACGCTGTCCGAGCCGTGGCGGCGCGCCACCATCGACGCCGGGGCGTTGCGGTCGCTGGTCACCGCCGCCAGCACGGCCCGGTCGCGGAAGGGGACGACCAGGTAGGGCAGGCCCGTCGTGACGACGCGCGGCGGGACGCGGCCGCCGTCGTGGCCCGTGCCGTCGGCGTCGGTCCAGCCGAGCGCGTCCACCGGCACGGCCAGCGCCTGGGCCAAGGCGGCCAGCTCGTCCGGCGGCAGGACGCCCCGCAGCTCCGGGGCGCCTTGCGTCATGGTCACCGCGCCGGGCCGTCCATCGGCCACCTCGATGGCCAGGGGCAGCACCCCGATCTTGATCTCCTGGCGCACCTCGGTCACCGGTCCGGGCAGGGGGAAGGCACCCTCGTCGGCGAGGACCCAGGCCGTGCCGACCGAGGGGTGGCCGGCGAACGGCAGCTCCACCCCCGGGGTGAAGATGCGCATGCGGTAGGTGGCGCCCTGGGCGGCCCCGGCCGGCGTCACCGGCAGCACGAAGGTCGTCTCCGACAGGTTCATCTCGCGGGCGATGGCCTGCATCTCCTCGTCCGACAGGCCGTCGGCCGCCGCGAAGACGGCCAGGGGGTTGCCCGCGAACGGACGGTCGGTGAAGACGTCCACCTGGCGGAAGTGGTACCGGCGGGCCATCGGGGCAGGATACGGGCCCCCGGGCGCCGCCGCCGGGCGCACGTGCCCGGGACGTAGAATCGGTCGCCACCCGCAGCCCGGAGCCAGACGCATGACCATCACCGGCACGAAGCCCCATCCCATCTTCCTGGCCGGTCGCTGGGTCGATTCGCCCGAACGCCTGGTGGTCCACGACCCGGCCCATCCCGACACGCCCGCGGGCGAGACGTACAGCGCCTCGGCGGAGCAGGTGGAGGCGGCCATCGCCGCCGCGGTCGAGGGCTTCGAGGTGACGCGCCACCTGCCGGCCTACGAGCGGGGAGCGATCCTGCGCAACGTCAGCGCCGGCCTCAAGACGCGCCGCGAGGAGCTGGGCCGGCTGCTGGCCCGGGAGGCCGGCAAGCCCATCCGCGACGCGCTCGTGGAGGTCGACCGGGCGACCCTGACCTTCCGCCTGGGGGCAGAGGAGGCCGAGCGGATGGTGGGCGAGACGATCCCCCTCGACCTGATGCCCTCGTCGCGCGGCCGCCTGGGGCTCACCCGGCGCTTCCCGATCGGCCCGGTGGCCGGCATCAGCCCCTTCAACTTCCCCCTCAACCTGGCCGCCCACAAGGTCGCCCCGGCGCTCGCCTCGGGCTGCTCGATCGTCCTCAAGCCGCCGTCCAAGGACCCCCTGATCATGCTGGCGGTGGCCGAGCTGCTCGAGGAGGCCGGCGCCCCCGCCGGCGCGGTGAGCGTCCTGCCGATGGGCCGGCCCATGGGCGACCGGCTGGTCGAGGACCCCCGCTTCAAGCTCCTGAGCTTCACCGGCAGCCCCAGCGTGGGCTGGGACATGAAGGCGCGGGCGGGCAAGAAGAAGGTCGTCCTGGAACTGGGCGGCAACGCCGGCGTGATCGTCGACCGCGATGCCGACCTGGCGTGGGCCGTCAAGCGGACCCTGGTGGGGGCCTATACGTATGCCGGCCAGGTCTGCATCAGCGTCCAGCGCATGTTCATCCACGAGGCGATCTGGGATGAGTTCCTGGCCCGCTTCGCCGAGGCGGCGGCCCACCTGCGGGTGGGCGATCCGCTCGATCCGGAGACCGAGGTCGGCCCGATGGTCGACGCGGCGGCCGCCCAGCGCACCCAGACCTGGGTGGAGGAGGCGGTCGGGCTCGGCGGCAAGGTGCGCCTGGGGGGCCATGCCAGCGGCGCGTTCTTCGAGCCCACGATCCTCACCGACACGCCGGTCACGGCCAGGGTCTGCAGCAACGAGGCGTTCGCGCCGCTCGTGGTGGCCTTCCCTTTCAGCGACTTCGGCGACGCCGTGGGCCAGGTCAACGACTCGTTCTATGGCCTCCAGACCGGCGTCTTCACCAACGACCTCGGCCATGCCTTCCAGGCCTTCGAGGAGCTGGAGGTCGGCGGCGTGATCGTCAACGATGTCCCTACCTACCGCATGGACCACATGCCCTACGGCGGCGTCAAGGACTCCGGCCAGGGCCGCGAGGGCCTGCGGTGGGCCATGGAGGACATGACCGAGCTGCGCATCATGGTCCTGGCCTGGCCGGGCTAGCGGTGCCCGGCGCAGCCGACCGCTCAGGCTGGGCGGAGATAGGCCTCGATGTCGGCTTCGCAGGCCGCGCGGGCGGTGGTCGGATCGGCGCTGTAGCGGCGATACCAGGCGGCCGTGCGGGCGACCGCCTCGGCGAGGTGCCAACGAGGCCGCCAGCCGAGCAGCCGGGTGCTCGCCGCGCTCGACAGGCGCAGCACGCCGGCCTCCGGCATCGCCTCCGGTGGCGGCTCCAGGATCCAGCTCCCGGTGCCCCACGCAGCCAGGTAGCGCTCCGTGACGGCCTGCACGGTCGCCTCGTCGGCGGGTCGCGGGCCGAAGTTCCAGGCGCGGCCGTACGGCCCGCGCGGGGCCGCCATGAGGTGCGCGCCGAGCAGCAGGTAACCGGCCAGGGGCTCCAGGACGTGCTGCCACGGCCGCACTGCGGCCGGATAGCGCAGCACCGCCGGCCGGCCCGCGTCCAGGGCCCGCTGGAGGTCGGCGATGAGGCCGTCGGGCGTCCAGTCGCCGCCGCCGATGACGTTCCCGGCGCGGGCGCTGGCGACGGTGATGCCCTCGCGCGACCCCGTGCCCGTCTCGAAGAAGGCGTGCCGGTAGGCCTCCACGACGTGCTCGGCGGCCGCCTTGCTGGCGCTATAGGGATCGTGGCCGCCCAGCGGATCGGTCTCCCGGAAGGCCCGTCCGCGCTCGTCGTTCGCGTAGCACTTGTCGGAGCTGACCACGACCACGGCGCACGGCCGGCCGACGCGCCGGACCGCCTCGAGCACGGTGGCCGTGCCCATGACGTTGGTGGAGAACGTCTCCAGCGGGTCGCGGAACCCCTCGCGGACGATGGTGGACGCGGCCAGGTGCAGGACGACGTCGGGTCGTGCCGCGGCGATCGCAGCCCGCAGCTGCTCGAGGTCTCGGATGTCCCCGAGGCGATGCTCGGCGACGACCGCCTCGACGCCCGACGCGACGAAGTTGCTGGGGTCGGTCGGTGGCTCCAGGGCATAGCCGGTCGTGACCGCCCCGAGGCGGGCCAGCACCAGGCTCAGCCACGAGCCCTTGAAGCCCGTGTGGCCCGTCAGGAACACGTGCCGACCGGCATACGCCGCTTCGAGTCGGTGGACCAGCGGGGACGCGTCCGGGGTCCGCACGTGGCGATTGTAGGAGGTCCGCTGGCAGCTTGAGCGACCAGCCTCGCCCATTCCGTTGCCGCGGCTGCCACGCGCCGCTGGAGGAGGTCGTGCTGGACCTTGGCGAGCGACCCGATGCCGACGACTTCCGGCCGGCCGACCAGGCCGGCACCCCGGCGCCGCGGGCACGGCTGGACCTGCGCCGGTGCCGCAGCTGCTCCCTCGTGCAGCTAGGTGAGCCCGGGGTGGCACCGCGTGGCCCGCACGGCCACGGGGCGCTGTATT
Organism: uncultured Anaerolineaceae bacterium; assembly: GCA_964518505.1. Classification (GTDB taxonomy): domain Bacteria; phylum Chloroflexota; class Limnocylindria; order Limnocylindrales; family CSP1-4; genus DASPUH01. The sequence goes on from CAZFGT010000017.1 coordinate 10,677, forward strand.
CGACCTCCACCACCTCGCACCTCGCGGCCTGGTCGCTCGGCCTGCTGGGCGCCGGGGTGATCCGCCCCGGCGAGCGGGCGCTCGACATCGGGGCCGGCGCGGGGCAGCTCCTGCGACCGCTCCGTGACGCCGGCGTGGAAGTCATCGGCCTCGAGCACGACCCGGCGATGGTCGACCTGGCCCAGGCCGACAGGCTCGATGTGCGCCGCGGCACCTTCGACGGCCCGGCGGCCGAGGCGCTCGCCGCGTCGGGTCCGCCCTTCGACCTGATCCTCCTCAACCACACGCTGGCCCACGCGGCCGACCTGGCGGCGCTCACCGGCTCGGTCGCCGCCATCCTGGCCCCGGGCGGGACCGTCGCCGTCGAGATGCACCACCTCCTGGAGCTCGTCCGCCTGGGCCAGTTCGACCTGGTGACCCCCGCTCACGGCTCCTACCTGTCCCTGCTCGCCCTGCAGCCCCTGCTGGCCGCCCACGACCTGGCAGCGGTGGCGGCGGAGACGTCGCCCAACTACGGCGGCACGCTCCGCCTGCTGGTCAGGCGGCGGTCGGCCGGACGGCCGGACGCCGCCGTGGAGGGCGTGCTCGCCGAGGAGCGAGCGGCCGGCCTCGATCGGCCCGCCGGCTTCACCGGCCTGGCCGACCTCATGGGGCGGACGGTGCGATCGGTGCGGGAGCACCTGGACCAGGCGGCCGCGGCAGGTTCGCCGCTGGTGGGCTACGGGGCCCCGGCGCGCGGGGCGATGCTGCTCGACATGGCCGGCGCGACCGACGCGACGCTGCCCTACACGGTGGACCGCTCGCCGGAGAAGCAGGGGCGCCTGCTGGCCGGGACGGACATCCCCATCCTCGCCCCGGCCGTGCTCGAGGAACGCCGCCCCGACGGCATCCTCATCCTGCCCTGGCCGCTGCGTGACGAGGTCGCCGGCCAGCTGGCCGGGCTCCATGACGCGGGCACCCGGTTCTCCGTGGCGCTGCCGTCGTGGTCGACGTGGTGAGCGCCGTGCGGCCGTTCCGTTTCTGTGCCCCCATGCCCGTGCTGCGCGACGACCCGGCGGCGTGGCGCGACGAAGTGCGGCGCATCGAGGGCTGGGGCTTCAGCAGCGTCTCCGTCTCCGAGCACATCACCGGCGGCTGGACGATGGATCCGTGGACGGTCATGACGGCGGCTGCCGAGGCCACCACGAGCCTGCGCATCCTGTCGACCGTCCTCGTCAACGACTTCCGCCACCCCGTGCTGCTCCACCGCGCGGCGGCGACCCTGGACCGGCTCAGCGGTGGCCGGCTGGAGGTGGGCCTGGGGGCCGGCTGGTCGGCCGATGACTACGCGGCGCTGGGCCTTCCGTTCGACCCGCCGGGCCGTCGCATCGAGCGCCTGGAGGAGGGCGTGCGCCTCTTCAAGCGGTTGTGCGCCGGCGAGGCGGTCGACCAGGACGGCCCCGCGTACGTGGCGCACGTGGCGGCGCCCACGCCGACCGTGCAGCGGCCCCACCCGCCGGTGCTCATCGGCGGGGGCGGCCGGCGCGTCCTGGAGCTGGCCGCCCGCGAGGCCGACATCGTCGGCGTGCACGCCCGCCTGCCGGTCGAGGGGGTCACGAGCGAGACCGCGCGGGACCTGGGGGCCCCCGAGTTCGCTGCCAAGCTGGGCTGGGTCCGCGACGCCGCTGCCGCGGCGGGGCGGGCGCCCGACGCGCTCGAGCTGCAGGTCAACGTCTACCTGTGCGAGATCGGGGCCGCCACGCCGCGCCCGGGCGGGTCGCGCTGGGCGGCTGTGCTGGCGAGCGATGCGCGGCTCGTCCGCGAGTCGCCGGCCGTGCTGATCGGCAGCGTCGAGGCCTGCGCCGACCTCCTGGAGGAGCGGCGCGCGCGGTTCGGCTTCAGCTACATCCGGCTGGGCGGCGACCCGGCCGCGGCGGCACCCCTCGTGGCGCGCCTTAGCGGACGCTGACCGCGGGGGCCGTCGACCGCTCCAGGGCGGCCATCGCGCGTTCGGCCGCCGCCTCGCCGCTGATGAAGGCCTCGTCGGTCCAGGCGTGGTCCCACGCGCCGTAGCGGCCGCAGGTGATGACCCCCGTCTCGTCCAGGAACTGGCGCACGGTGGCCAGCGCCGCGGCCCGTTCGTGGTCATAGATGATGTTCGCGTAGCGCACGTAGCGCGCCTCACGGAAGGCGATCCGGTCGTCCTCCCGCAGCAGGCCGCTCCGCCGCAGGTCCCTGATCGTCTCGTCGATGAGGCTCTCCGGGGTGCGTGTCAGGGGCCGGTACTTGTCGCTGAAGTAGATCTCCGCCTGGATCGCGCCGTGGCCGGGCGGCACCGTCCGCGGTGACAGCAGGTGCGGGTAGTTGAGGCGCACGAAGACGAGGTCCTCGTCGTAGATGTAGCGGATGTGGGCGTCGGAGATGTCGTCGCGGGGGACGCCGATGTTGACCATCACGGCGCTCGAGAAGGCCAGCCGCCCGGCCGCCTCCAGGACGCGGGCCGGCGCCCCCGAGATGAGGGGGATGAGGGCCGGCAGGGGCACCGAGGAGATGAGCTGCTCGTACGTCTCGGCCGTGCCGTCGCTGAAGGTCACCCGCCGCGCCTGGGGGTCGATGGCCTGCGCGCCGCGGGCGAGGCGCACGTCGAAGCGTGTCGCGTAGGGCCGGATGAAGCTGCTGAAGCCGCCCTCGAGCGGATAGCGGAAGCTGGTCACGTAATGCGTGTCGCTGGTCGTGCGCGCCAGCGCGCCCTGCAGGACCTCGGCCAGTGACGGACGGTACATCCGCGGCCCCAGCCACTCGGTGGTCATATTGGCCGGCGTCGTGGTGTGGTACTTGAGCCCGTAGACCATGGGGAAGGTCTCGGCGAACGTGTCGCCGTAGGCGGCTCGCAGCCAGGCCTCGTAGTCGGGCAGGTCGACCGCGCTCCGCTCATGGGCCGCCACGAAGTCGGTCACCACCCGCGTGATCAGGTCGGCCGGCAGGCCGTGCATGTGGATCTGCACGGGATGGTCCATCAGGAGGCCGTGCCAGTAGTTGTCGATGTGGGCCCGCACGTCCAGCACCTCGCCCTCGACATTGGCGGTGAAGAGGTCCCGGATGCGCTCGTCCTTGGTGAAGGAGACGTGCGGCCCGTCGTCGAAGGTCCAGCCGCCGGGGTGGTCGAATGAGGCGGTGTGGCCGCCGAAGTAGTCGTGGGCGTCGTAGAGCACGGGCCGCAGCGACTCGGCCTCCAGTCGGTGGGCCGCGCCGAGGGCGCCCATGCCCGTGCCGAGGATGACGATGCGGGGGGACCGCTGCGTGTGCGCCATGACCTGCGCATCTTGCGGCATCAGGGACGCGTCGTCGCGTCGTCGCCCCGGCCCGCCGTTGACACCCGGCAACGGCCGCCTGGCGGGCCGCCGGCCCGACCGGTCCTACACTCCGGCGATGGCCGTCATGACCCACCCGCCGCGCCGCTCCCGCCGGCTGGTCGCGCGGTGGGCCGTGGTGCCCGGCCTGGCCCTGGCCCTGCTGGCGACCCTCGCCGCCGGCCTGCCGGTTCGCGCCGCCACGCCCGCCGCGACCGGGGCGGCCTGCGAGCCGCCGCTGCAGGACCTCATCGACCAGGCGCCCGCCGGGTCCGACCTGGTCGTGCCCTCCTGCGTCTACCGCGAGAGCGTGACCGTGGACAAGCCCCTCACCATCGACGGCACGGGCGCCACGATCGATGGACGCGACGCCTCCGGCACGGTCGTGCGGGACGCCTGGATGACCATCGCCGCATCGGACGTCACGGTGCGCGGCTTCACCATGCGGTACGCCTCGAACAAGCCGCAGACGGGTGCCCTGCGCGTCGAGCCGGGCATCGCTCGGCTCACCATCGAGGCCTGCGACCTGGGCTTCGCCGCCGGCGCGGATGTGTCGATCGGGGTGGCCGACCAGAGCACGATCACCGGCTGCTCGATCCACGACGCGGGCCAGCTGGGCGTGCACGTGGGTGGTGACGGCACGAACGGCATCGGCAACGCCGTCATCAACGACCGCATCTTCCACAACAACACGGCCGGCTACGACCCGGGCTTCGAGGCCGGCGGCCTCAAGGCCACCCTGCAGAAGGGCCTGGTCATCAAGGGCGACGAGGTCTATGACAACGCCGGCCCAGGCATCTGGTGCGACATCGAGTGCCAGGACGTGACGATCTCGGGCGACCGCGTCCACGACAACGACGATGCCGGCATCTTCTACGAAGTCAGCCAGGGCGGCGTCATCAAGGACAACGACGTGTGGGGCAACGGCTGGCAGGACCCCGACTGGGGCTGGGGGGCGGGCATCCTGCTGAGCAGCTCGGGGACCACCACGGTCAGCGGCAATACCGTCGCCTGGAACGCTACCGGGATCGCCGTCATCAGCCAGGACCGGCACGACTGGCCGCACTCGGCGACCGGCATCAGCGTCGATGACAACCTCATCGCGGCGTCGCGCGGGCGCTACGTCCTGGCCTGGCTGCAGGATTGGTCGGGCGAGCTGTTCACGCCGGCCAGCGGCAACGGGGGGACCGCCAACCAGTACTGGGTCGACGGCGGGCCGGGCAGCGAGGGCCGCTTCGCCTGGGATGGCGACATCGGTTCGGCGACATCGTTCGACGCGACGCCCGGCGGGCGTGCCGGCGCCTACGTGGCGACCGACGCCATCCAGGGCCTGCTCGACGCGGCCGGCGTGCCGCTGGGGCCCTCAGCCCTCGACGTGCCGCCGCCCCTCCCGACCCAGGTCATCCGGCAGGCGCAGGCGCATCCGCTGGTCGTGGGGGTGGCCGCGGCGGGGGGCGTCGTGGCCGTGGTCGTGGTGGTCCTCGCGATCGCCGTCTGGCGCCGGCGACGGCGCTCGCCAGCGGGCGTGGCGGGCCGCTGAGCGGGTACACTGCAGGCTGCCCTCGCCCAGTGGCCGACGCAGCCAGTCGCAGTCGGTACCCCCGTCCCATAGCCCCGATGCCCCATGGCGTGGCCTCCACGCACCGTCCTAGCATCAGGGCTCGACAGCGGGTCCGTCTCGCTTCGCGGTCCACGAAATAGCACACCCGCCGCAAGGCGGGGTCGCAAAGCCACGGGACTCTCCGAGTCCGCCGAGCTACCGAATGGAGCCGATATCGCATGGTTTGGGATGGCACCCGCTGGGTGCGCGACACCACGGCTGCGCACGCCCCTGGCGATGGCGAGCCGCCTCGATGGCGGCGGATCCGGTGGGGACGCGTCGTCGGCCTCTCGATCGCCGCGCTCGTCGTGGGCAGCCTCGTAGGGGCCGCCCTGCCCTCGGCACCCAGTGCCGCCACCTCGGCCACGCTGACCCTTGACCCGGCCGCGGCGCCGGCGGGGTCGACCGTGCACCTCGTGGGCGAGCACCTGCTGGCCTACGTCACCTACCAGGTGACGTGGGATGGATCCGCCACCGGAGCACCCCAGGCGGAGACCGACGGACAGGGTGTCCTGCGCGCCGACTGGGTCGTGCCGGTGGCCGCCGCCGGCCCCCACACGCTGTCGGTCTTCCCGGTCGGGCATGTCTCCGCCGGGGCGATGGCTGACGCGGTGAGCAGCACGTTCATGGTCGCCGTCGCCGACGACGCGACCGCCCCTCCGCTGGCCGCGTTGGCGAGCCCCGGCGGGGCCGATCCCTCGACCACCCCGACGACGGGTCCGAGCGCCACCGGCGCCCCGGCGGCCGATCCCACCCACGCGCCGGCGGGCGGGCACGCCCCTCCGCCGCCCACCCCCCGGCCGGTGAAGGCGCCGCCGCCCGACTGCCGCACCTCGCTGCAGGGCCTCATCAACGCCGCCCCGTCGGGTTCGACCCTCATCGTGCCGGCGTGCGTGTATCGCGAGAGCGTCACCGTCAACAAGCCGCTCGTCATCAGCGGCAAGGGCGCCGTCATCGACGGTCGCAACAGCTCCGGCAGCGTCGTCCGCAGCAGCTGGATGGTCATCACCAGTTCCAACGTGACCGTCACCGGCTTCACCATGCGCTACGCCAACAACGCGCCGCAGACGGGTGCCCTGCAGACGGCCAACGGCGTGCGCAACGTGGTCATCTCCAACTGTGACCTGAGCTACGCGCACGGCGCCGATGTCTCCATCGGCGGGGCGTCCTACTCCCGGGTCGTGTCGTGCAAGGTGCACCACGGCGGCCAGGAGGGTGTCCACGTCGGGGGCAGCGGCGGGACCGGCAACCTGGTCGCCAACAACACCATCTACGACAACAACACGGCCGGCTTCAACGTCGAAGTCGAGGCCGGCGGCATGAAGGCGGCGGGCCAGACCGACCTGACCGTCTCGGGCAACGTCGTCTACGGCAACAACGGACCGGGCCTGTGGTGCGACATCCACTGCCACGGCTGGGTCGTCAAGGGCAACCGCATCTATGGCAACGCGTACGCCGGCATCATGTTCGAGATCGGCGACGGCGCCACCATCTCCGGCAACGTGGTGTGGAAGAACGGCTGGAGCAAGACCTCGTGGGGCTGGGGCGCGGGGATCCTGATCAGCAGCTCGCGCAATGCCGACGTCTACGGCAATACGGTGGCCTGGAATGCGTCGGGCATCAGCGTCATCAGCCAGAACCGCGGCGACGCCCCGGGCCCCGTCACGGGCGACTACGTGCACGGCAACACGATCGTCGGCCAGCCCGGCCGGTTCCTGCTGGCGTGGCTGCAGGACTGGGGCGGCGTGATGTATGCCAGCTCCAGCGGTAACCACGGGGCCGCCGACCACTACTACGTGACGGCGGCGGAGAACGGCCAGCAGCGCTTCGAGTGGAACGCCTCGGCCATCGGCAGCCTCGGCACGTTCAACGGGACGCCGGGCGAGGAGAGCGGCGCGTACCTGAGCGCCGCCAGCGCCCGCAGCGTCCTCGCCGGCGCGGGCGTGCCGACCTCACCGTAGGTCGCCGGGCGCACGCCGGGCCCACCGGCCGGTCGGTGTCAGGGGTCAACGAATAGGACCCCTGGCGGGGGGCCGACCGGTACCCGGCGGCTATACTGCGGGCCCTAGCTGGGGAGGTTCGTGGAACTCACTGCGCTGATCGCCGTCATCCGCACCCGGGTGCGACTGATCATCACCTGCATCGTGGTCACGGCGGCGGTCGCCTTCGGAGCCAGCCTCATCCTGCCCGCCAGCTACGAGGCGTCGGCCAAGCTGATCGCCGGGCCGGCCCTTGGCACGGTCAACATCACCGACGTCAACCAGCTGCAGAGCGCCCAGCAGATCGCGGCCACCTACGCCGCGGCCGTGCAGACGCAGGAGCTGGCGCAGGCGGTCATCACCAAACTCGGGCTGCCCACCGCGCCGACCGATCTCCTCAAGCAGATCTCCACGACCGTCGACGCGAACGCGCCGCTCATCACCATCAAGGTGGACGACCCCGACGCCCGACGGTCGGCCGACATCGCCAACGCTGTCGGCGACCAGCTGATCGCGCTCTCGGCGACCATCCAGGGCAAGAACGAGCAGGTCATCGAGGCCATCAAGGCCCAGATCGCCACCGTGCAGGGCGAGATCGCGGCCGACCAGCCGCAGATCGACGCGCTCAAGGCCAAGCAGGCCGCCGGGACCATCACGCCGGCCGAACAGGCCACGCTCCTCCAGCTCCAGCAGGAGGTCGTCGCCTACCAGGGCGACCTGACCACGCTCCTCACGACCCAATCCACCACCTCGGCCAGCGTGGTGAGCTTCCTCGATCATGCCGTCACGCCGCCGACGCCGGCGTCACCCAAGCTCCTCCTGAACGTCATCCTGGGGCTGGTCCTGGGGAGCGTCCTGGGCCTGGGCCTGGCCTTCGCGGCGGCCGCCCTGGATGACACGTTCAAGAGCGTCGACGAGCTGCAGGAGGCGCTCCACCTACCGGTCCTGGGGACGCTGGGGCGCCTGCCGGAGGCCGCCCAGCAGAGCGGGATCTACCGCCTCGTGATGCTCCTCTATCCGCGCTCCGCCGCGGCTGAGGCGTTCCGCACGATGCGCACCAACGTCGACTTCGCCGACGTCGACTCGGGCCTCAAGAGCCTCCTCGTGACGAGCCCCACGGCCGGCGACGGCAAGTCGACGGTGGCCGCCAACCTGGCCCTCGCCTTCGCCCAGGCGGGGCGGCGCACCATCCTCGTCGACGCCGACCTGCGCAAGCCCAGCGTCCACGAGATGTTCGATCAGAGCAACACCTTCGGCCTGACCAGTCTGATCCGCTCCGAGGTCATCGACCTGGGGCACGTCCTGCGCACGGTCGACGAGCCCAACCTGCGGCTCCTCACGAGCGGCCCGCTGCCGCCCAACCCGGCCGAGCTGCTGGGTTCCAACCGGATGCGCACGATCATCGAGGCGCTGGAGGCGCAGGCCGACCTCGTCATCTTCGACAGCCCGCCCAGCATCGCGGTGACCGACGCGGCGGTCCTGGCCAGCCTGATCGACGGCACGATCGTGGTCGTGGCCGCCGGCCAGACGCGTCGCGACCACGTCCGCCAGACGGACGAGACGATGGGGCGCGTCGGCGGGCGGGTCATCGGCGCGATCCTGAACCGTATCCATGGGCGCGACCGGGATGCCACGTACGACGCCTACCCGAGCGAGCGTCCGGCCGAACCGGGCGCCGCGGGCCTGACCCAACCCGCCAAGACGGCGCGCTGAGCGGCCTCCGGCCCGGAGCTCGCCCGATCCTGACGGACCCATGACCATCCTCGGCGGCCGTCTTACGCTCGCGCCGCCGCCCGGTGGGTGGCGCCTCGAGTCCCGCACCGCGGCCGTGCCCCTGGTCGGCATCGCCTGCGCGATCCTGATCGGCCTCGCCGTCGCCCTGGGGCCGCTCGGCGCCGTCGCGGCGGTCCTGGCCCTGGCCGCCGCCGCCGTCGTCCTCCTCGGCCGGCGTGTCGTGACGGTGTTCCTGGGGGCCCTGGGGGCGCTGCTCGTGGCCTACGCCTTCCTGGGGCGCGGCATCGCCCACGTCGGCATCGGTCCGGTGTACCTGGGCGAGCTCGTCCTGGCCCTGGCCGTGCCCGCCCTGCTCTATTCGCTGCGGCGGGCCCACATCAGCGCCGTGCACATCGCCCTGCTGGTGTTCATGACCTGGGGCGCCATCCGGACCGTGCCCTACATCGGGACCTACGGCATCGACGCCCTGCGCGACGCCGTGACCTGGGGCTACGGCTTCTTCGCCCTGGCCGTCTCCTTCGCCCTGACCCCGCGCTGGCTGCCGGTCATGGTCCGCGCTTACCGGCGGCTGGCCCTGCCGCTCGTGGCGTGGATGCCCATCGCCGCCGTCCTGACCCTCATCTACGGCACGGTGCTGCCGGCGGCGCCCGGTTCCGACGTGCCGCTCATCTACTTCAAGGCGGGCGACTCGGGCGTCCACCTGGCCGCTGTGGCGGCGTTCGTCCTGCTCGGCCTGTACGGCTGGGGCCGCACCCGGACCACGGTCAACGACTTCCTCCTGTGGCTGGCTTGGCTGGTCAGCTTCGCGGTGGTCGCCGCGATCAATCGCGGCGGCATGGTGGCGGCGTCGTTCGCCGCCTTCTCCGGCCTCTTCGCGCGCCGCCTGACGCGCTGGCTCGTGCCGCTGGGCCTGGGCCTGCTGATCGTCAGCGCCGCGTGGCTGGTCAACCCGCGAGTCGACCTGGGCATCGAGCGGACCGTCTCGGTCGACCAGCTGATCCAGAACGTGACCAGCATCTTCACCAGCCAGGGCGGCACGCAGACCGAGGCGACCAAGGAATGGCGCCTCGCCTGGTGGGGCAAGATCGTGGGCTACACGGTCCAGGGTCCCTACTTCTGGACCGGCAAGGGCTTCGGGGTCAACCTGGCCGTCCAGGATGGCTTCACGTCGGTGGCCGAGAGCGACCTGCGGGCTCCCCACAGCACCACCTTCGAGGTCCTGGCCCGCTCCGGGGTCCCCGGCCTGGTCTCGTGGATCCTGCTCCAGGCGGCGTTCGCCTTCACCATCCTGCGGGCCGGCTTCCGGGCCCGGCGGGCCGGCAACGCGGCGCTCGTGGCGATGCTGGGGTGGGTCTTCGTCTACTGGTCGGCGGCGCTGCTGAACTCGTCGGTCGACGTCTACCTGGACGGGCCCCAGGGCGGCATCTGGTTCTGGGCCGTCATCGGCCTGGGCCTGTTCCTCAGTCGCTGTGCGGCCGAAGGAACGGTCATCGACCTGGATCCCGCCCCGGCCGCGGACCCGGAGCCGCCCGTGCGGGCCGGGGCCTGGCGGTCGACGGGCTCGGTGCGGGGTGCCCTGCCCAGCGCGGCTCCAAGCCGGGTGAGCCGGCCCGCGGCCGCCTCGATCAGTCCGGCGAGCCCTCCGCCATGAGCCGCGGCGGCCGCCGCAGGATGGCGATGACGAACCGGGGGATCATCGAGGCGTAGCGGCGCCACAGGCGGCGCGGCTCCCGCAGGAGACGGTAGGCCCACTCCAGGCCGTGGCGCTGCATCCAGCGCGGCGCCTGGGCCAGCGTGCCCGCATGGATGTCGAAGGCGGCCCCTACGCCCAGCAGCACCGGCGCCTGCACCCGGCCGGCGTGGGCGGCCATCCAGCGCTCCTGCTTGGGTGTCGACAGGCCCACCCACACGAGGTCGGGCGCGGCCGCATCGATGCGCGCCACGAGGTCGCGGTCCTCCGCCTCGCTCAGGGGTCGGAACGGCGGCGACCAGGTGCCCACGACCTTCAGGGCAGGGAAGCGGCCCGTGAGGCGCGCCGCGAGGGTCTCCGGCACGCCCTCCCGCCCGCCGTAGAAGAACGAGGTCCAGCCGCGCGCGGCGGCGCGCTCGCAGAGCGCGAGCATGAGGTCTGGGCCATACACGCGGCGCATGGCCGTCGCCCCGGCGCGATGGCCGGCCCACACCATGGGCATGCCGTCAGGGGTCGTCAGCCCCGAGGCGTTGTGGATGCGCCGCAGCTCCGGGTCGTGCTGGCTCTCCATGACGCCGTGCACGCCGGTCACGCAGACGTAGTGCTGCTCTCGGGTGGTGATCCAGCGTTCGATCTCATCGAGCGCCGCGTCCATGTCGACGGCGCTGATGCCCACCCCCAGGACATCGACGCGGGGGATCAGCGGGCGGCCGCGCTCTGGGGCCGCCATGCGCCCTTGTGACGGCTCCGCACGCGCTCCTCGATCCACCGGTAGGTCGGCACGAGGCCTTCCTCCAGGTCGATGCCCGGCTCCCAGCCCAGCACTTCGCGGAGGCGCGTGTTGTCGGAATTGCGACCGCGCACGCCCTGCGGCCCGTCGATGTGGCGGATCCGCACGTCCCGCTTGCCGGCGATGCCGATGAGGATCCCGGCCAGCTCGTTGATGGTCACCATGCGGTCGGTGCCCAGGTTGAGCGGGTCGCGGTGGTCGGAGCGCATCAGGCGGTAGATGCCCTCGACGCAGTCATCGATGTAGCAGAACGAGCGGGTCTGCTCGCCGTCGCCCCAGATCTCGATCTCCCCGCCGTCATCGATGGCGGCGATCTTGCGGGCCAGGGCCGCCGGGGCCTTCTCGCGACCGCCGTCGTACGTGCCGTAGGGGCCGTAGATGTTGTGGAAGCGCACGATGCGCGTCTCCAGCCCGTAGTCGCTGGCGTAGTACTCGCACAGCTTCTCGGTCACCAGCTTCTCCCAGCCGTAGGCGTCCTGCGGTTGGGCCGGGTAGGCATCCTCCTCGCGCAGGGGCTTCACATCCGCCTGCGTCTGGAGGTACTCGGGGTAGATGCAGGCCGATGAGCTGTAGAGGTAGCGCGACACGCCGTTCAGGCGGGCCGCCTCCAGCGTGTGCAGGTTGATGAGGGCGTTGTTGTGGAGGATCTCCGCGTGGTGGGCGGAGATGAAGCCCATCCCGCCCATGTCGGCGGCAAGGGCATAGACCTCGTCGATGCCGCCCCGCATCGCCTCCAGGCAGGCGTCCCACCGGCGCAGGTCCAGGAGCTGGAACTCGTCGGCATCGACGTCGGTGTACTCGGGCAGCTTGAGGTCGACGCCGCGCACCCAGTAGCCACGTGCCTTGAGGGCGGTGACGAGGTGATGGCCGATGAAGCCGCCGGCTCCGGTGACGAGGACGCGTGTGCTCATGAAGACTCCGTGGACTTCAGGCGGGGATGGAAAGGGGGATCCGGCCGGCCTCCGCGCGATACCACGCGGCGGTGCGGCGGAGGCCTTCAGCAAGCGGGACGGCTGGGGTCCAGCCATACCGGGTCGTGATGCGGGTGATGTCGGGGCGCCGTCGTTGCGGGTCGCCGGCGCGTGCCGGACGGTGCTCGATGGCCGTCCCCGGGGCGATGTCGCGGGCGATCAGCTGGGCCAGCTCGAGGATGGTGACCTCTTCGGGGTTGCCGATGTTGAGCAGCTGGCCGTCCGCGTCACGGTCCAGGCTGACGCGCACGAGGGCTTCCACGAGGTCGTCCACGTACATGAACGACCGCGTCTGCGTGCCGTCGCCGTGGACCACGATGGGTTTGCCGGCGAGGGCCGCGCCGAGGAACTCGGGCATCACCCGGCCGTCGTCGCGACGCATCGCCGGGCCGTAGGTGTTGAAGACGCGGACGATGGCCGCCGGCACATGGTGGACGCGCCGGTAGGACGTCACGAGGGCCTCGCCGAAGCGCTTGCTCTCGTCGTAGCACGAGCGCGGACCCACCGGATCGACGTGGCCCCAATAGGTCTCGGGCTGGGGATGCACCTCCGGGTCGCCGTAGGCCTCGGAGGTCGAGACATAGGTGAAGGTGGCCCCGGCCCGTCGGGCGAGGTCGAGCAGGCGCCACGTGCCCTGCGAGTTGGCGGCCATCGTCTCGAGCGGCAGGCGCTCGTAGTCGACCGGGCTGGCCGGCGAGGCGAGATGGACGACCGCGTCGGCCGGCAGGTCGGGCACGCGCGTCACGTCCGCCCGGACCACGTTGAAGCGTTCCTGGCCGACCAGGTCGGCCACGTTGTCGAGCGAGCCGGTCAGCACATTGTCGACGCAGGTCACCCGGTGACCGTCGGCCACGAGGCGTCGACAGAGGTGGCTGCCGACGAAACCGGCCCCGCCGGCGACCAGGACCCTCATCCGTCGCCGCTCCGGCGCCGGTGCGGCGTGGGCATGCGCCCGACGCCCATGTAGGCGAAGCCGGCCGCCTCGGCCGCGTGGCGCGACAGGAGGTTGCGCCCGTCGAACAGGACGATGCCGCGCATCACGGAGCGCAAGTCGGCCAGGGGGACCTCGCGGAACTCGGGCCAGTCGGTGAGGATGGCCAGGGCGTCGGCCCCGCCGGCGGCCAGCAGCGCCGTGTCGCGCAGGTGCGTGCGCAGCGCCTCGGGCACGCGCTCGGGGTGGCCGATCACCTCCGGATCGTACGCCTGGATGAGCGCCCCCTCATTGCGCAGCAGGCTGACCACGTCCATGGCCGGCGACTCACGCGTGTCCTCCGTGCCGCCCTTGAAGGTGAGGCCCCAGACGCCGATGCGCTTGCCCTCCAGCGAGCCGCCCAGGCGGGCCCGCAGCTTGCGCACGGCCTGCGTGCGCTGGATGGTGTTGACCTCCTGCACGGCCGAGAGCACCGGGGTGGCCACGCCGAACGTCTCGCCGATGTAGCGCAGGGCGGCCACGTCCTTGGGCAGGCAGCTGCCGCCGAAGCCGATGCCGGGATGGAAGAAGTGCGCGCCCACGCGCGGGTCGTACGAGATGCCCTCGACGACACGGTCGACGTCGACGCCGATGGCTTCGCACAGGCGCGCCACCTCGTTGATGAACGAGACGCGCGTGGCCAGGAACGAGTTGGCGACGTACTTGATCATCTCCGCCGTGCGCAGGTCGGTCAGGATGACGGCCCCGCCGAGGCCCTCGTACAGGCCGGCCACGGCTCGCGCGTCGGCCTCGTCGCGGGCGCCGACGACGACCCGTTCAGGGTGGAAGAAGTCCTCGACGGCGTGGCCCTGGCGCAGGAACTCGGGGTTGGAGACGATGCGCGGGCGGCGGTGCTTCTCCTCCAGGGCCCCTTCCAGGATCGTCTCGATCGTCTCGCCGGTGCCGATCGGCGAGGTGCTCTTGTTGATCAGGATCGGCGTCGTGCCGTTGAGGGCCGCGGCGATCGAGTGCGTCGCGGAGCGGATGTTGCGCAGGTCGGCCGCGCCGCCCAGCGTCTGCGGCGTGTCCACGGCCAGGAAGATGAACTCGGCCTCGGCGACTGCCTTGGGGTAGCTCGTCGTGAAGCACAGGTTGCCCGAGGCGACACCCTTGGCCACCAGCTCCGGCAGGCCCGGCTCGTGCAGCTGCACGTGGCCGCCCTGGAGGGCCTCGACGAGGGCGGCGCTGCGGTCCACCCCGTGGACGTCATGTCCCAGCTCGGCCAGGCCGGCCGCCATGACCAGGCCGACGTGACCGCAGCCGATGACCGCGACGTGGGCGTGCTCAGCCATCGGTGTCAGCGCCCGTCGGCCCGCAGGAGCGCGGGCAGCGTCATGAGGAGGATCCGGATGTCGAGCCGGGGCGACCAGGTGCGGATGTACTCGAGGTCCTGGGCCACCCAGCGGTCGAAGTCGGGATCGCGGCGCGAGCTGATCTGCCACAGCCCGGTCATGCCGGGCTTCATGGCCAGGCGCGCGTAGTGCCACTCCTGGTAGCCCTCGAGGTCGTCGAAGGGGTGCGGTCGCGGCCCGACGAGGCTCATCTCGCCGCGCAGGACGTTCCACAGCTGGGGCAGCTCGTCCAGGCTGGTGCGGCGCAGGAAGCGGCCCATGGTCGTCACGCGGGGGTCATCGGTCAGCTTGAAGGAGGCGCCTCCGGCGACCTCGTTGTGGGCCCGCAGGGCGGCCCGCTGGGCGTCGGCGTCGCGGGCCATGGTGCGGAACTTGGCGATGCTGAAGGACCGCCCATGCAGGCCGGCCCGCGGCTGGCGGAAGTAGGCCGGCCGGCCGTCGGTGGCCCAGATGGCGAGCGTCAGGATGGCGAATACCGGCGCCAGGACGATGAGGCCGCCGACGGCGCCCACGATGTCCAGGCCGCGCTTGAAGGTCAGTTCGCGGCGGCGGCGGCCCGTGCCGCCGAGGCCGGCCAGCCGGTCGATGGTGGCCGCGTCCGGCATGGGCGCGGGGCTGGCAGCGGCGGTGGTCGGCTGTGGCGTGTCCGCCTCGCCGGCAGGCGAGGCGACCGAGGTCGTCGCGGCAGGCGCGACGAGGGCGGCTGCCGGTTCGACCGTCCGGCTAGCCGTCATACGTTGACCGATCATGACCCCTCCGCTGTGGCGCCCCTCGCGCTCGAACGGGTCGCCCGATGGCGTCTCGCTCGTTCACGCGGGGGTCCACGGCGATCCCCCAATGCCGCGCCGAAGGGAACGGTCAACCGACCAGACCTCGGTCCTGGCAAAGTGGTTTGTGGTGCGATGAACTACCCCGATAAGTGCATTCCCCACCGATACCGGTGCGGACTGCTAGGACATCATGCGGGGGTACGAAAGTCAAGGTGATGGACCGCCCGTTGGTGCCCCTTCGCACCACCCTCAGGGCAAGGGGCGGTCCGTCGTCGGGGCCAGCGGGGCGGTCGGGGCGTCGGCCGGTGGGAGCGCCCCGCCCGGCGCCGCGGCCGCTTGCTGCGTCCGCGTCTTGACGATGCGGCGCAGCTGGAACCAGGCCGGGATGGCCGCCAGGTAGTTGGCAGCGGCGCTGCCCAGGGTGCTCGGCACCGCCCCACCGACGGCGGCCCCGCCGATCCCCAGGACGAGGCCCGAGGCCGAGGAGATGAGCCCGTTGGCCAGCACCAGGCGAGCCTCGGCCAGGACGCGCAGGCCGATGGTGGGCGCGGTGTAGATGAAGGCGGCGGCGAACAGGACGGCCATGGCCGGCAGGACGGCATGGCCCAGATCCCAGCTCTGCCGCAGGAGCAGGACGCCCACGTTCTCGGGCACGGCCTCGACGACCACGACGTACGCCACCAGCGCGGCGACCAGCCCCGTGGCGTAGACGACGCAGCCGCGCCACAGGGCCCGCGGCGACACCTGCAGCAGGGCTGCCGCCTCGGGGGCGGCGATGAGCTGGAGGCCCTGGAACAGCATGAAGAAGGGGCCCAGGAGCAACTGGGCGGCCCGGATCGCCCCGACCGTGGCCAGGCCGGCCACCGAGGCGATGGCGTAGGTCGTGACCTGGCCGGCGACCATGGAGATGACCGACTCCAGGGTCATGGGGGGGGCGATGTCGCCGTGTTCGTGGACCCACGACATGGCGCCCCTGAGGCGGGGCCGCACACCGGACTGGGCGATGCCGAGCACGGCCGACACGGACCCCGCGACGCCCCACGCGACGATCAGCCCGGCGATCGACGCCGGGCCGCTGAGGAGCACGATAGTGAGGGTCGGCACGAGCACGATGGCCCACACCAGGTCGTTGACGAAGGCAGTGCGCCCGCGGCGGGCGGCGAAGAAGGCGAAACGCCACGCGTCCTGCAGCAGGAGCGGCGGCATGAGGATGCCAAGGGCCATCAGCCCCGAGCCGATGGGTCCCCCCAGGACGAACCCGACGGCCAGCGAGAGGAGGCCGCCCAGGCAGCCCACGATGATGCTCAGGCCGGTGGCGTCGGCGGTGGCGCGCCGCCAGGCCTGGACCGTGCCTGTCGAGAAGCGGATGACGAGCGGGGCGAGGGCCAGCTGGCGGGCCGCGTTGATGACGAGGAGGTAGGTCGCGAAGACGATGGTGTAGGCGCCCAGGTCGGCGGCATCGAAGGCCCGGGCCGCCACGAGGCTGATGGCGAAGTTCGTGACGCTGGACATCGCCTGGTCGGCGAAACCCCAGCCGGCCCGGCCCATGATGGCGGCCGAGAACGTGCGCGGCGGGCGGGTCTCCGTCACGCGCTCATCCGGCGGCAGGTCGGACATGGAAGGGGGCGGGTCTCCTGGCGAGGCGGCTGTGGAACCCGGCGGGCGCCGCGGAGGTGCCACCTTATCGCAGACCGTGCCCGGGGCACGATGACCCGGGCCGACGGGGATCTCCCGTCTCCCCCCATCGTAAGATGGCAGCCCCTCGCTAGCGGAGCCTCATCGTTGCGCGTGCTCATCGCCCATAGCTTCTATCGCCAGGCCGGCGGCGAGGACCGCTATGTCCGCCAGCAGGTGGCGCTGCTGCGGGAGGCGCACGAGATCCGCCTGCTCGAACGGGAGAACCTGGGCCTGCCCGGCGGGGTGCGCACGGCCGCCCACATGCTCTACTCGCGGGCGGAGGTGCGGTCCGTCACCGCCGCGATGCGGGACTTCGGGCCCGACGTCGTGCACGTCCACAACACGTATCCAGCCTTTGGGCCGGCCGTCCACCTGAGCGCCAGCCGGCTGCACGTGCCGCTCGTCATGACCGTCCACAACCTGCGGCTGCGCTGCCCCAACGGGGTCATGTTCACCGAGGGGGAGCGCTGCCGCCGCTGCGAGGCGGGGGCCTACTACAACGCCGTCCTCCACGGCTGTTTCGCGGAGCGGTCCCAGGCCGCGGGGTATGCCGCGGCCCTCTGGGCCCACCGTTTCGTGGCCCGCCTGGAGGGGCGCGTGCAGCTCTTCGTGGCGCCCAGCCGCTTCATGGCGCAGCAGTTGGAGACCTGGGGCATCCCCGCGGCGCGGACGGTGGTCGTGCGCAACTTCACGGATCTCGCCCACGGTGAGCCGGGTGGTGGCGATGGCGGGCTGTACCTGGGGCGCCTGGCGCCGGAGAAGGGCGTGGCCGATCTCCTGCGCGCGCTCCACGCGGCCGGCGACCCGCCGTTCCGCATCGCCGGCGACGGGCCCGAGGGGCCTGCCTTGCGGGCCCTGGCGGACGACCTGGGCCTCCGCCACACCGCCTTCGTGGGTCTGCTGGGGCGCGACGAGGTGGTCGATGCCATCCGGGCCGCGCGCTACGTCGCCTTCCCTTCGGTGTGGGATGAGAACGCGCCCCTGGCGGCCCTCGAGGCGATGGCCGCCGGCCGGCCGCTCCTGGTGACGCGGCGCGGCGGGCTGCCGGAGCTGGTCGAGGACGGCGGCGGGGTCATCTGCGAGGTCGACGACCCCGTCAGCAGCCTGGCCGCCGGCATCGGGCGCCTCCAGAACGACCCCGCCTTCGCCGCGGCCGAGGGCGAGAAGGCCCTCCGCCTCGCCGGCGAGGCCTACCGGCCGGAGCGCCACCTGGCGGACCTGTCGGCGGCCTACGCGCGTCTGGCCCATGCGGGAGCACGAGGGCAGGCCGCCTCCCGTCCGGTCACGGCCCCGCTCGGGGCACCAGCCGGCGCGGGGTCGGCGCCGGCCCACGGTGCCGGGTCGGGGGCGCTGCCGCGCGTCCTGATGAGCCACTGCTACTACCGCGACCTGGGCGGCGAGAACCTGTCCTTCGAAGCCGAGGCGCAGCTCCTGCGCGACGCCGGCGTCGACGTCACGACCTACACGCGCGACAACCGCGAGCTGGATCGGCTGGGGGCGGTCGGCAAGGCCACCGCCGGCCTGCGCGCCGTATGGGCCGGCGACACGTATCGCGACCTCCGCGAGCGACTCAAGAGCGACCCACGGGACATCGTCCACTTCCAGAACACCTTCCCGCTCATCTCGCCGTCCGCGTTCTACGCGGCCCATCGGCAGGGCGCGGCGGTCGTCGCTTCGCTGCGCAACTACCGCTTCATCTGCCCCTCGGCCGTGCTCTACCGCGACGGCCACCCGTGCGAGGACTGCATCGGCCACGCCGGGCTCCCGGGGGTCGTCCACGGCTGCTACCACGAGTCGCGGGTCCAGTCGGGCGTGGTGGCGACGATGCAGAACGTGCACGGGCTGCTGGGGACCTGGCACCGCGCGGTCGACCTCTTCGTGGCCCCCAGCGAGTTCACCCGCCAGAAGTTCATCCAGGCCGGCGTGGACCCCGAGCGGGTCGTCGTCAAGCCCAACTTCGTGGCGCCCGACCCCGGCCCCAACGCGACCGCCGGGGACCACGCCGTCTATGCCGGCCGCCTCGCTCCGGAGAAGGGCGTGATGACCATGCTGCGGGCGTGGCGGGCCATCGACATGCCCTTGCGGATCATCGGCGACGGGCCCCTCCACGACACCGTCGAGGCCTACGTGCGGGACCACGACCTGGGCTCGCGCGTGACGCTCATGGGTCACCAGCAGCCGGCCGAGGTGCTGGCGCAACTGCGCGACGCCCGCGTGGTGATCTTCCCTTCCGAGTGGTACGAGACGTTCGGGCGGGTCATCGCCGAGGCCTACGCCTGCGGCGTGCCAGTGATCGCCTCGCGCCTGGGGGCCATGGCCGAGGTGGTCCGCCACGGTGAGACGGGCCTGCTCTTCACGGCCGGTTCGGCACCGGAGCTGACGGCCGCGGTGGAGGAGCTGCGACAGCCCGGCGCGGACTACGAGTCGATGCGCCGAGAGGCCCGCCTCGAGTACGAGCGGACCTTCACCGCGGAGCGCAACCGGGTCCTGCTGCTGGAGATCTACGAGCGAGCCAGGCGGGTACGCGACGCCCGGGGCGTCCGGTCCTCCAGCCCGCGCTCGGTATAGTTAGGCGTCAGGGAGGGGAGAGGATCCAGACCATGGGAAGAGCCCACCAGGTGATGCCCCTCGGGCCGTGCCGCAGCGGCGGTCGTGCGGGTGGCTGATTCGCCGCTGGTGTCGGTCGCCGTTCCCGTCTGGAACGGGGAGCGATACCTGGTCCGGGCCCTCGATTCGATCCTGGCCCAGACGCTGACCGACTTCGACGTCGTCATCCTGGATAACGCCTCGACCGACTCGACACCGGCCATCGCGCAGGCCTACGTGGCCCGTGACCCACGGGTGCGCTACGTCCGCCACCCCCAGAACATCGGCTCGAACCCCAATTTCAATGCCGGCGCCCGTACCACCACGGGTCGCTACCTGAAGTGGCTGGCTGCCGACGACACCGTCGACCCCACCTTCCTGGAGCGTTGCGTGGCCGTCCTGGAGGCCGATCCGACGGTCGTCCTGTGCACCACGCAGTTCCGTGACGTGGGCCCCGACGACGAGCTGCTGGGCCACCATCCCTACCATTTCGACCTGTCGGGCACGGACCCGGCCAAACGCTTCGGCAACCTCATGTGCCAGGCCAGGGGCCAGCGGATCATGATGGGGGTGATCCGCCGGGAAGTGCTGGACCGCACGCGTCTGCTGGCGGACTACGTGGGGGCCGATCGCGCCTTCGTGGGTGAGATCGCCCTGCACGGGCGGATCGTGGAGATCCCCGAGGAGCTGTGGTCGAGCCGCGAGCACCCCCAGCGCTCGACGCACACCCGCAAGAGCCGGGCTTGGGACCCGCGCCGCCGGGCGCGCATGATCCACCTGGCCATCGCCCGAGAGCTGTGGCGGATCATCCGGGTCTCGCCGCTGACCATGCGCCAGCGCGTGGAGTGCGTCGCGCGGCTCAGCCTCTGCCTGACGCGGCGAGGGGTGCGGCGGATCAGCGGTTCGGTCCGCGCGACCGTCCGACCGCCGCACGCGGCCGACGGGGCCTGAGCGGGCCATGAAGGTCGTCCTCTTCTGCGGCGGCCCCGGCCTGCGCCTGCCCGAGCGGGGCGAGCTGGTCCCCAAGCCGATGGTCCCGCTGGGCTACCGGCCGGTCCTGTGGCACGCCATGCGCTACTACGCCCACTTCGGCTGGGACGACTTCATCCTGTGCCTGGGCGAGCGGGCCGACCTCATCAAGCAGTACTTCCTCGACTACGAGGAGGCGCTCTCCAACGACTTCGTGCTGAGCGGCGGGGGCCGCAGCGTCGAGCTGCTCAGCAGCGACATCGCCAGCTGGCGCATCACCTTCGCCGATACCGGCATCGCCACCACCATCGGTGAGCGCCTCCTCACGGTGCGGCACCACCTCGAGGGCGAGGACCTCTTCCTGGCCAACTACGCCGACGTGGTCACGAACGCCCCGCTCGACGAGATGGTGGCCGACTTCCGCGGCCGCAAGGAGATCGCCGCCCTGATGGCCGTCCGGCCGTCTTACTCCTTCCACGTCGTGGAGGACGACGAGCACGGACACGTCAGCGCCCTGCGCGACGTGGAGACAGCCGACCTGTGGATCAACGGCGGCTACTACATGTTCCGCCCCGCTATCTTCGACTACCTGCGCCCGGGCGAGGAGCTGGTCGAGGGCACCCTCAGCCGCCTGGTCCAGGAGGGCAGGCTGGTGGCGTATCGCTACGAGGGCTTCCACATGTCGGTGGACACCCTCAAGGACCTCCAGGAGCTGCAGGGCCTGAGCGCGACGGGCCGGCCGCCGTGGGCCCTTTGGGTGCCCGGGGTGGCCAAGGGCGAACGGCGGTCCTGGGTCAGCGACGCCCCGGCGGGGAGCTAGCGGCCGGGCCC
Source organism: uncultured Anaerolineaceae bacterium (assembly GCA_964518505.1). GTDB lineage: Bacteria > Chloroflexota > Limnocylindria > Limnocylindrales > CSP1-4 > DASPUH01. The sequence continues at coordinate 31,925 of CAZFGT010000017.1, forward strand.
GCGCCCGTCACACGATCAGCTTGCGGCAGGTGAAGGCCTCGGCGAACCCCGAAGGCGAATGGCACTCCACGCCGCGCAGGCGGAGGAGCGCCCAGAACGTGTCGGCGGTATACCAGTCGTGGCCGCGCTGCGACGGGAAGGCCGCCATGAGGTGCTCCACCTTGGCCGTGCATTCGTCGCGCGAGAGGGTCACGTAGAGGTTCATCGGGCCCAGGTCCCCGTCGTACTTGGGGATCTCGAACTCCAGCACGCGGGCGCGCCGGAAGGCCTGCCCAGCGAGATCGGCGAGGAAGCGGTGATCCTGGTGCAGGTCCTCGCGGCGGTGGGTCAGCACGAGGTCCGGCTCGCCGTCACCCTTGAGGGCCATCACGGCGCGCTTGACCGCCTCGGCGCGGTAGGGCAGGTAGCCGTCCGGCTGGTCGGAGATCTCGATGCGGTGGTCGACCCGGCCCAGCCACGCCTCGGCGCTGGCCCGCGCCTCGCCCTCCCGCTCACCCGCCGCACTCAGGACGACCCACTGGACGCGCGTGTCGGGACGTTCGCGCAGCAGGCGGGCGATCGTGCCACCGCAGCCGATCTCGAGGTCGTCGGCATGCGCGCCAAGGGCCAGGACCTGGGCCGGGTGTCCGGTCGGCAGACCCAGGGCGGCCGCGAGGCCGTCCGCGTGACGCTCAGCGCCCGGCACTGACGGCGGCCAGGTGGGGCCGGAGGGCTACGGGCCGTGGCATCTCGCCGCGAGGATGGGCCAGCCAGGGCGCCCACGGCGGACGACCCCGCGCGGCCAGCCCCTCTAGCCGCTGGACGTCGCGCAGGGTGTCGACCGGCGCCCAGAAGCCGTCGTGGCGGACCGTCGCCAGGCGGCCGGTCGCGGCCAGCCGGGTGAAGGGCGCCTCGACCAGTTCCTCGCCGGGGCGCATCTCGTCGAAGACGTCAGGTCGCAGCATGAAGTAGCCGCCGTTGATCCACAGATCGGCGTCGGTCGCGTCCCTGAGGGCCGTCACCGTGCCCCCCGGCGTCATCTGCACGGTCGTGAAGCCGTAGCCGCTGGGGCGCACGGAGAGGAACGAAGCGGTCGCATCGGACCTCGAGAAGTCGTCGACGAGGCGGTCGAGCGGGGCGTCGGTCAGCGTATCGCCGTAGTTGGCCAGGAAGGCGGGCTCGTCCTCCACGTAGCGGCGGACAGCCCGCAGCCGGTCGCCGATCGTCGCCTGGAGGCCCGTGTCCACGAAGGTGATGCGCCAGTCCTGGATGTCGGAACCCAGCAGCTCGATGCGCTGGCCGCCATCGGAGAGCACGAAATCGTTGGAGACCGCCTCCTCATAGTGCAGGAAGTAGTCCTTGATGGCCGCCGAACCGTGGCCCAGGCAGAGCACGAAGTCGCGGTGGCCGAAGTGGGCGTAGTAGCGCATCACGTGCCACAGGATGGGGCGGTAGCCGATGGGCACCATGGGCTTGGGCAGCGACTCCGAATGCTCCCGCAGGCGGAGGCCCAGGCCGCCGCAGAAGAGGACGACCTTCATCGGTGGCCGCGCGGCCGGCTCACGGGGCCAGGACCTCGAGGTGGGGGATGGCCACCACCAGGCGGCCGCCCCAACGGGTCACATCGGCCAGCTGGGCGCTGATCTCCGTGCGCAGGTTCCACGGCAGGATGAGGACCAGGTCGGGCCGTTCGGCCGTGAGGTGCTCCGGGGGGAAGATCGGGATGTGCGTGCCGGGCGTGAAGCGGCCGTGCTTGTAGGGGTTGCGGTCGACGGTGAACTCGAGCAGGTCGGTCCGGATGCCGCAGTAGTTGAGCAGCGTGTTGCCCTTGCCGGGCGCGCCGTAGCCGACGGCCCGCTGGCCCTTCTCGCGCGCCTGGATGAGGAAACCCAGGAGGTCCCGCTTCACCCGTTCGACGCGCGCGGCGAAGCCCGTGTACCCGTCGAGGCGGTCGTAGCCGCCGGCCGCCTCGCGCGCCAGCAGCGAGGCCAGAGCGGGGCTGGTCTCGCGGGCCGGGCCATCACGCCGGGCCAGGTAGACGCGGAGCGAGCCGCCGTGCGTGGGCAGCTCATCGACGTCGAAGAACCGCAGCCCGTGCGCGTCGGCGATGCGGCGGATGGTGCCCGCCGAGAAGTACGAGAAGTGCTCGTGGTAGATGGTGTCGAAGAGGCCGTCCTCCACGAGCCGCACGACGTGGGGGAACTCCAGCGTGGCCACCCCGTCGGGCTTGAGGAGGTGGGCGATGCCGGCCACGAAGTCGTTGAGGTCGGGCACCTGGGCCAGCACGTTGTTGCCGATGACGAGGTCGGCCGCCCGGCCGTCGGCGACCAGCTGGCGGGCCATCTCCAGGCCAAAGAACTCGGTCAGGGTCTCCACGCCACGGGCCCGCGCCGCCTCGGCCACGTTCCACGCCGGTTCGATGCCCAGGGCGGGGATGCCCGCGGCCACGAAGTGCTGGAGCAGGTAACCGTCGTTGCTGGCCAGCTCGACGACATGCGAGGCGGGGCCCAGGCCAAGACGGGCGCTGATGGCCTCGACGTAGCGCCGGCTGTGCTCGACCCAGCTATCGGAGTAGGCCGAGAAATAGGCGTACTCGCGGAAGATCGACTCGGGCGCCACGTACGCCGGCAGCTGCACGAGGAGGCAGCTGGGGCAGACGCGGACGTGGAGCGGGTAGAAGGGCTCCATGGTGTCGAGCTGGTCGGCGCCCAGGAAGCTCTCGCACAGGGGCGACATGCCCAGGTCGACCAGGGTGTGGGTCAGGGCCGCGCCGCAGAAGCGGCAGCGCGGCGTGGCCGCGACGGCCATCACAGACTGCTCAGGCGTGGGGAGCGGGGCGGTCACGGTCATCGGGGCATGAGTACCTATCGCGCGGGCCGAGTAGTACGACGTGTGCAGTCAGGGTCGGGGATGCGGCCGTCGAGGGCAAGACCGCGGGTGGTCCCGGTGGTGCGTCCGCGCCACGGTCCGCCCTCAGGAGACGGTCTCGCCCGGCTGCGGCGCGACCACCTTGACCGCCTGCAGGCCGCGCGCATCCAGGGCCGCCCGCAGATCGGCGGGGGTCCCGGCGAGGGCCGGGAAGGTGCCGTAGTGGATGGGCACGACGACCTTGACGCCCAGCAGCTCGACGGCCATGGCCGCCTGGCGCGGACCCATGGTGTAGTGCCCGCCGATGGGCAGCATGGCCACGTCCGGGCGGTGCAGCTCGCCGATGAGGCGCATGTCACCGAACACGTCCGTGTCGCCGGCGTGATAGGCGCGGCGGCCGTCCTCCAGCTCGAGGACGAAGCCGACCGGCTCGCCAAGGTAGAGCGGCACGCCACCGTCCGCGTTCCAGTCGCCGGCCGAATGGTCGGCGTGGACCATGGTGACCTTGACCCCAGCCACCTCGACCGTGCCGCCCTTGTTCATGCCGATGACCGCGTCGCCGCCGCCGGGCAGCTGGCGGGCCAGCCAGAGGCTCAGCTCGTGGATGCACGGCCAGGCCGGGTGGAGGCGACTGGCGAGGGCCACCGCATCGCCCAGGTGGTCGCCGTGGCCGTGGGTCACGAGGAGGAGGTCGCACCGCTCGACGGCATCCGCCCGCTTGGGCGACTTGGGGTTGCCGAACCACGGATCGATGAGGATGGTGCGCCCGCCCGGTGTGCCCAGCTGCACGCAGGCATGGCCGTACCACGTGTAATCGAAGCCGAGATCGCCCATCGTGGCCCTCCGTGACCGGGTCGCCGCCCCTGGCCGCCCATCGTAGCCCGGCTCGTGGCGACCTGCCGCGGCTACACTCGGCCGGTGGCCAACGCGGCGATCGTGCACGACCTCGCGTTCATCAACTGGGTCGTGCTCTTCGCGCTGGCCGGCGGCGGTGCTGGAGCGGCCGTGGTGGTGCGCTCGATGAGCGAGGTGGCACCCGGCTATCTCCGTTTCCTGGCCGCCTTCGGCGCCGTCCTGGGCGCGGTCGTCCTGCTGGCCGACCTGTCCCTGCCGGCCGCGGCGACCCTGACCGTGCCGGGCGACGCCTCCTTCGACCTGCCGCGTCGGGTCTTCCTGGGGGTCTTCGTGGTCCTCGCGCTGGCCTATGCCGTGGCCGCCGGCCGGGGCCAGCGGGCGCCGCGCCTGGGGGCCGGCGTGCTGGTCGCGGCCGGCCTCGTCACGATCGCGGCCGCCCTGGGCTGGGGCGGCGGCCTCGTCCAGGGCGTGCCCGTGGTCGTCCTCTTCGCCCTGCTGCTGGCCGTCACGGGCGGCACCTTCGCGGCCATGGTGCTGGGCCACTGGTATCTCGTGACACCGGCCCTGCCGGCCCGCCCCCTGATCGAGATGACGCGTGTGCTGACGTGGTTGCTGGCCCTCCAGCTGATCATCTTCTGGCTGTGGACGGCGCTCGGCAGCGGGGCCGGCGGGCGGCCCTTCGGGGCCCTCGTGGGGAGCAGCGCGGTCTTCGTCTGGCTCATGCTGGGCATCGGCCTGGTGTTCCCGCTGGCCGTCATGGTCATGGCCAATCGCACGGCCCGCACGCGCTCGATGGAGTCGGCCACCGGCCTGCTGTACATCGCCACGGCCGCCGTCCTGGCCGCCACGATCGTGGCCGCCGGGCTGTATTTCGGCACGGGCGTGCTGGCCTGACGTGGTGATGCACATCCGGGTGCGGCTGTTCGCCCTGCAGCGCCAGCAACTGGGCCGGCGTGAGGTGCCCCTGGAGCTGCCGGAGGGGGCCACCATCGAGACCGCCTGGGCCGCCCTGGCCGAGGCGCATCCGGTCCTGGCCCCCGCGCGGGCCTCCATGCGCTTCGCCTGCAACGGCGAATACGTCGATCCCGCCGCGGCCCTGGCCGACGGCGACGAGGTGGCCCTCATCCCCCCGGTCGCCGGCGGCGCGGACGGCCGCCGGGCGCGTCGCCTGGCGCTGGGCCGCGGCCCCATCGGTGATGCCGAGATCGACGAGATGCGGGCCGCGGTGGCCGACCCTGCCGACGGCGCGGTGGTCGTGTTCCTGGGCCACACCCGGACCTCGCCGGGCACGCCGGCGCCGGGCCAGGAGGCGGTCGCCGCGCGCTTCGCCGGCCAGGAGGTGGTGGCCCTCGAGTACGAGGCCTACGAGGCGATGGCCCTGGCCGTGCTGGAGGCGATCGCCGACGAGATCGAGGCCCGCTTCGGCGTGCGCCGCCTGGCCATCCTGCACCGCACCGGCGAGGTCGCCGTGGGCGAGGTCAGCGTCGCCATCGTGACTGCCGCGGGCCACCGGGCCGACGCCTTCGACGCCTGCCGGTACGCCATCGAGGAGCTCAAGGCGCGGGCCCCCATCTGGAAGGCCGAACAGTTCGCCGACGGCAGCGTGTGGCTGGGGGCGCCGCCGCGCGACGGACCGCCGCCCCGCGGCCCGGCGCCCGGCTGACCGCGTAGACTCCGCCCCCATGCGCCATCACCCGACCACCTGATGCCGCGCTCGTCCACCGCCGACCTGGAGGGCCGAGCCCACGAGTTGCGAGAGCGAGCGGCCGCCCTCGCCGGGCCCATCGACGCGGCGGCCCGCGCGGCGACCACGGTCGCCTGCGAGCGGGCCATGCTGCGTCTCTTCGGGGTTGCCGGCATCGATCGGGCGGGGCATCCGCTCGCCCTCGAGGTCATCGAGCGCTTCGCCGACCTTGGCCCGGCGCGGCTGGGTGGTGGCATCGCCCTGCCGTTCGCGGCGGCCGCCCGGGAGTATGCCCTGGGACCGCAGGAGCTGAGCCTGGAGATCGCCAGCGGCCACGTCGACCTGGCGCTGGAGGCCGATCTGCTGCGCGAGCCGGCCAACCGGGCCGCCGCGGAGGCCCTGGTCGGGGAGTGGCTGGCCGCGGCGTGGCAGCGCTTCGATGCCAACCGCGTCGCACGCAGCGAGCTGCGGGCCATCCTGGGCGAGGCTTCGCGTACCGTCGTCGGCCTCGACCTCTCGGACGTCACGGCCGGCGAAGCCGCCGAACGGAGCCGCGTCCTCGTGGCGGCCGGCGCGACGCTGGTGCGGGTCCGCGTGCCGCGCGACCGGGAGCTGCGGCGCGGTCTGGGCGAGGAACTGGATCCGGCCGACGCGGCCGCCGCCCCGCGGGTGGCCCCAGCAGGCAGCCAGCGCGGCCTCGCTACGCTGCGGACGGCGCTCGACGAGGCCGCCGCGGCGAGCGGCCGTTACGTCCGCCTGGCCTCGGCGTCGCTTGGCCTGGCGGCGCCCGACCAGGCCGTGGTGGCCGGCTTCGAACGCGTCGACCTGGTCTGCTCCGACCCCCTCGAGTCGATCGTCGAATTCGGCGTCCAGCCCGCCCGGGCCTTCACCGACCATGCCTTCGCCCTCCAGGTCCACGGACGGACGGGGGCCCAGCTGGCACTGGGCGCCGGCCCCCTGGCCGTGGCGCCCGAGCTGGCACGGGGCCAGCCGGTCGACCCGGGCACGCGCTCCGGGCGGGCCCTGGCGCTGCAGGCCCTGACCGTCGAGCTATCGCGCCTGGGGCCCCTGCCGCCGGAGCGGATCCTCCTTGGCGCGCTGCCGCGCGAGGCGCAGGCCCTGGACGGGGCCGGGCCGCTGGCCCTGACGGAGGTGGCTCTGCGCCGCCTCGTCTTCCCCGAACATCCGCTCTTCATCGAGGAAGCCGGCGGACGGACGGCGGGCTGGGCGGCGGGCCTGGCGGCGGCCCTTGCCGGCGGCCTGGCCCCAGCCATGGTGCTGCGCTCCGCCGCGGCCGCGGCCGACCCGGCAGCCGCGGTCACCGAGACCCGCGCCGCCCTCGACGCGGCCGCCTGGCTGGCCGACGGGCGGGTGGTGGGGGGCCTCAGGGGTCGGGCCCTGGAGCACGCCGACGCCGCGCTTCGGGCCGCCGTGGCGACGCTGCGGGCCCTCTCCACCGATGGCTGGGGCTGGCTCCTCAGCGGTGTCCCGACGCTCCGGCGGGCGGCGTCCGAGCAGCCCGGGGCGGAGGAATGGTTCGGCGCCTCGGGACCGGTGGCCAAGCGTGACGCCTACGATCCGTTCGCCGCTCCGGCGGTGCTACCGTAGCCTCATGACCACGTCGGCACCCTCCGGGCCGGCCGGGGCCGATCCGTCCGCCGGCGCCCGTCCGCCCGCCCAGGGCTGGTACTGGAGTTTCGATGGCGGGCGCGAGCGGCTGCCGTGGGCCGGCATCTTCCTCATCGCGTTCGGGGTGGCGCTGCTCGTGGGCCAGCTCACGACGCCCCTCAGCGCCGGGGCCCTGGTGCTCGACGCGTTGGCCGCGACCTTCCTCATCACGTGGGCCGCCAACGGGGCGCGCGGGGCGCTGCTGCCGGCCCTCATCTTCATCGCCCTCGGCGCCGCCTCGACGCTGTCGGATCTGGGGGTCGTCACGGGCAGCGGCTGGGGCACCTTCTTCCTGGGCCTCGCCTTCGCCGTGGCCTGGCTGCTGGGCCGTGTGTGGGGCCGCGGCTATGGCTGGACCGCCTGGGCGGCCGTGGTCTTCCTGTTCGTGGGCGGCATCCAGGTCGCCGGGCGCATCCCCGGCGTGCCCGATCTGGGCCGCCTGTGGCCGCTGCTCATCGTGGCGCTGGGCGTCTGGCTCATGTGGCGGGCCCGCGGACGACCCGGCTGGAGCTAGCCCCGACCGCCCGGCTACCGCGTGTAGGCGCCGCCCGGGTCGAGCTCGTCGCGGATGAGATGCAGCTCCTCCGGCGACGGGGGAGGGGTGACGGCCAGGTCGGCCGCGATCTCCGGCACCCACGCCATCGCCTCGCGGACCTGCTCGAGGGTCGCGCCCGGATGGAGCGAATCCAGGCGCATCTGCCCCTCGTCGTCGAAGTGGTAGATGCCCAGGTCCGTGACGACCACGCTGGGGCCGCGGCCGAGCCAGCCCTGCTCCCGGCGCGTGCGCTCGGCGTGCTCCGCCCCGCCCAGGTTGCCCGGCGAGGTGCGGAAGTCGATGTGCTCGACGAACGAACGGCGGCTCTGGCGCATGATCACGAACACGTGCCGCGCGTTGAGGGCGATCTCGCACGCACCGCCGGAGCCGGGCAGCCGCGTCGTGGGATGGTCGTACGGGCCGATGACCGTCGTGTTGATGTTGCCGAAGCGGTCGATCTGGGCCGCCCCCAGGAAGCCCACGTCGATGAGGCCGCGCTGGAGGTAGTAGCCGAAGAGTTCAAGCATGCTGGTCACCGCGGTCGCGCCCGTCACGATCGTCGGGTCGCCGATGCTGAGGGGCAGGCGGGCCGGCCGGGCGCCGAAGACGCCGGATTCGTAGACCAGCTCCAGGTCGGGGTTGACCGTCCGCTTGGCCAGGTTGACGGCGATGTTGGGCAGGCCCACGCCGACGAAGCAGACGCGCTGGTCGGCCAACTCGCGGGCGGCCGCGGTGATCATCATCTCGGAACGGCTGAAGGCGGCCTGGCCGGTCGCGGTGGCGCTCATCCGTAGCGCCCATAGTCGACGGTGCCCGACGGCGCGGTGCCGCTGGGCCGAAGCGCGTCCAGCCGCTCGCGCCCCAGGCGGGACAGGTACTCCTCGTGGTCCGCCGTGCCGTGGACCCACGTGTCGAGCCACCTCCGGAGCGCCTCCGGATCGCGCGAGATGGCCTCCCACTCCAGGTAGAAGCGGTTGTCGCGGTCGTAGTAGCCCTGGGCGTACGACGGATGCGCCCCGTAGGGCTGGACCACCACGGCGTCCACGATCAGGCCGGGGATGATGGTGCGGTTGGGGTCGGCCCGCACGACCGCCTCGTCGACCAGCTCCTCCACCACCACCAGCACCCGCTCCGCGGCGAACGCGGCCTCCTTCTGGCAACCCAGCAGGCCCCACACCTGGGTGTCGCCGCTCGCATCGGCGCGCTGGGCGTGGATGATGGCCACGTCGGGGCGCAGCGGGGGCACGGCGTAGACGTCGCCATCGCCGTACGGCGAGGCCATCCGCCGGATCAGCGGGTTGGCCTCCGGCAGGTCCGACTCGAAGTAGCTGCGGAGGGGGAAGAAGGGCAGGTTCATGGCCCCCGCCGTGTACCGCCCGACCATCCCGAAGTGGCTGTACTCCTCGATCTCCAGGGGCGCCGGGTCGGCTGCCTCGATGCGCCGGCGGATGGCATGCAGGCCGCCCACGCCGGGGTTGCCGAGCCAGCTGAAGACGAGCTTGCGGGCCACGCCCGCGCCGATCATCTGGTCGTAGATGAGGTCGGGCGTGAGGCGGCAGAGGGTCAGGTCGCGGCGGCCCTGGCGGATGATCTCGTGGCCGGCGGCGAAGCCGATGAGATGGGTGAAGCCCTCGATGGCCACGGTGTCGCCGTCGTGCACGAGGGCCGCCACGGCGTCGCGCATCGTGGTGACTTTGGAGGTGCTCATGGCCGGCCCATCATGACGCCGTCTGCGCCACGTCTCAGGATCGCGCGGCGACCTCCGCCACGGCCTCGCCGAAGATGCGCACGCCGGTGGCGATCTCATCCTCGTCGACGATGAGGGCGGGCGACATGCGGACCACGTCGTCGCCGGCCTCCAGGACCAGCAGGCCGCGGTGGAAGGCGGCCAGCTGCACGGCCTCGGCGGTGGTGCCCGAGTCGAACTGGACGCCGATCATGAGGCCCTTGCCCCGCACGTCGCGCACGATCGATTCGTGGCGGCGGACGAGGGGCCGGAGCGCCTCCAGGGCCTGTTCGCCGCGCCGGGCGGCGTTCTCCACGAGGCCGTCCTCCAGCAGCTTGACGGTCGCCAGCAGCGCGGCGCAGGCGACCGGATTGCCGCCGTACGTGGAGCCGTGCGCACCAGCGCCCCAGTCCATCAGCTCGGAGCGCGCCACGACCGCGGAGATGGGCATGCCCGAGGCGATGCCCTTGGCGGCCACGAGCACGTCGGGCTCGACGCCCCAGTGCTGGATGGCCCACATGCGGCCGGTGCGCCCGGCGCCCGACTGGACCTCATCGGCCACCAGCAGGATGCCGTGGGTGTCGCAGATGCGGCGCAGGCGGGGCAGGAACTCGGCGTCCGGGACGACGTAGCCGCCCTCGCCCTGGATCGGCTCGACGAAGACGGCGGCCACTTCGGAAGCCGGCACGAGGCGCTTGAAGACGCGCTGCTCCAGCTCGTCGAGGCCGGCGCTGCCGAAGGGCACGTGGATCACGCCCGGCAGGAGCGGCCCGAATCCGGCGTGGTACTTGGCCTTGGAGGCGGTCAGGCTGACCGCCCCGTACGTCCGCCCGTGGAAGGCGCCGAGGAAGGCCACGACGTACTGGCGCCGGGTGTGGAAGCGGGCCAGCTTGAGGGCGGCCTCGACGGCTTCGGCGCCCGAGTTGCCCAGGAAGACGCGGCTCGGGCCGCTGATGGGGGCGATGCGCGCCATCTCGGCCGCCGCGTGGGCGTAGATGGGCAGGTAGAAGTCGGAGGCGCTGAAGTGCACCAGGTCGACCGTCTGGCGGGCGATGGCCTGCAGCACGTCGGGGTGGCCGTGGCCGGTGGAGCTGACGGCGATGCCGGCGGCGAAGTCCAGGAAGACGTTGCCGTCGATGTCCTCGACCGCCACCCCGTCGCCCCGCACGGGCACGATCGGGTAGGCGCGCGGCAGGCTGGGCGAGGTGATGGCCTCGTCGAAGGCGATATGGGCACGCGCCTTGGGCCCGGGCAGCTCGGTGATGAGGTGGGGCACCTGGGCGGGGCGGGTGGCGCGTTCGGCGACGTCGGTCACGGTCGGCTCCCTCTAGCCGGCAAGCCAGAGTGCATAACCGTTATGCAGTCTGGATATCCACCGCCAGTGTAGCAGGCCGCCCGGGCCCGCCCGGATCCGGGCGGGCCCGCTGGATCAGTCGACGATGGTCTGCGACTGCTCGCGCATGAACTGCTGGACGTAGTAGAAGCCGCCGCCGGCCTTGCCCGTCGCGGTGGACCCCTTCCAGCCGCCGAAGGGCTGCACGCCGGGCCACGCACCGGTGGTCGCGCCCGCCCGCCGGTTGACGTACACCACGCCGGCCTCGATCTCATCCAGGAAGCGGGTGATCTCGCCCTTGTCCTCGCTGTAGAGGCCGGCCGTCAGGCCCAGGACGGTGTCGTTGGCGCGCTCCAGGGCCTCCTCGAGCGAGTCGACCGCGGCCACCGCGGTGAACGGCGCGAAGAGCTCGTCGCGGAACAGCCGGTGTTCGAAGGGCAGGCGCCCCACGACGGTCGGTTCGACGAAGAAGCCGCGCTCGAGCCCGTCCTGGGTGAGGCGCTCGCCGCCGGTGAAGACGGCGCCGTCTCGGCGCGCCTCGGCGACGGCCTGCTCGTAGCGGGCGACGGCGCGGGCGTCGATGAGGGGCCCCATCCAGTTCTGGCGCTCGACGGGGTCGCCGACGGCGATGGCCTCGGTCTTCTCGACGAGGCGCCGCAGCAGCTCGTCGTGCACGGGACGCTCGACGTAGACACGGCTGTTGGCCGAGCACTTCTGGCCGGTGAAGCCGAAGGCGGCCCGCATGATGCCCTCCGCCGCCTCGTCCAGGTCGGCATGGCGGGTCACGATGGCCGGGTTCTTGCCGCCCATCTCGACGATGACGGGCTTGGGGAAGACCCGCGCGAAGTGCTTGTAGAGGCCGAAGCCGACCTCGAACGAGCCGGTGAAGATGATGCCGTCGACGCCGGGGTTCTCCTGCAGCTCGGCGCCGACCGTCTCGCCGGGGCCCATGACCAGGTTGAAGACGCCATCCGGCAGGCCCGCGTCGCGGAAGACCTGGGTCAGGCAGACGCCGGAGATGGGGGCATCCGAAGATGGCTTGTAGACCACGGTGTTGCCGGCCACGAGCGCGCCTCCGGACGGCCCGCCCGAGAGCGCGAAGGGGAAGTTGAAGGGGCTGATGACGCCCCACACGCCGTACGGTTTGAGGACCGAGCGGGTGTGCACGGCCACGTCGCCCAGGTTGTCCATGGGGTCGTCAAAGCCGTGGTTGCGCTCCATCATCAGGCACGACCAGCGGATCAGGTCGGCCGTCTCCTCCACGTCACCGAGCGCCTCCAGGCGGTTCTTGCCGACCTCCATGGAAAGCAGCGCGGCGAACTCCATCTGGCGCTCGCTGATGAGGTCGGCGGCTCGCCGCAGGAGGGCCACCCGCTCCTGCCACGGCCGGCGCGACCAGGCAGGGAAGGCGGCGCGGGCGGCGGCGATCGCCTCCTGCACGTCGCGCCGGGTGCCCTTGGCGAAGGTACCCATGAGCGAGCCGTCGATGGGCGTCCGCTTCTCGAACGTGCCCTCGCCGTCGCGCTCGCGGCCGTTCACCACGTTGCGGTGGTAGCCGCCCAGCAGCTCGCGCCGGGCGAGCGCGAGGCCCGCCTCGAACTGGGCGTGCAGCGTCTCGTTGTCGTTGCGGAGGGTGGCGTAGGTGATCTTGAGGCGGGGTTCGGTCGGTGCGGTCATGACCGCAGTCTAGCGCTCTCGCATGGCGGCCACGACCGCCGCGAAGTCGGCCGCGATAGCGTCCGGCGGCGGTTCGCCGCGGGCCACGTGACGGGCCAGGTCGGGTGCCTGGTGGCGGCCGGTGCGGACCCACACCGCCCGCAGCCCGGCCCGACGCGCGCCGGCCACATCGGCCTGGAGATCGTCGCCGATCATCACCACCTCGGCGGCGGGCCGCCCCAGGGTGCGCAGAGCCGCCGCATAGAAGACCGGCGACGGCTTACCGCCCACGAGGGCCCGCCGGCGCGTGGCGAATTCGAGGCCGACCACGAAGGCCCCCGCGTCCAGGGTGGGCCCCTGCTCCGTGACCCACCACGGGTTGCGGTGCATGGCGATGAGGCGGGCGCCGCCGCGCACGAGGCGGAAGGCACGGTCCAGGTTGGCGAACGAGAGGGCCTCCGCGGCGTCGCCGATGACGACCGCGGCACACCCCGCGCGCTCATCGGCCTCGTCCGTCGGCGGCAGCAGGCGCTGGCCGGCGAATTCACGGCGTGCGTCGTCGGAGGAGAGCACGAGCAGCGGCCCGTCCGGGTAGCGCCGCGCGGTGAGCTCGGCCGTCACGGAGAGGGCGCTGACGATACGGGTGGGGTCCACGTGGAGACCGCGCGAGGCCATGCGTGCGGCGAGCGCCACCCGGCTGATGACCGAGGTGTTGGTGGCCACGAGGTAGGGCACCTGACGCCGGTCGAGTTCCGCCAGGGCTTCGGCCGCCCCGGGCAGGACCCGGCCGGCCTGGACCATCACGCCGTCGAGGTCGATGAGGAGGGCCTGGGCACGGCGCATCGTGCGCGTGAGGGAGCCGTCGGGCGGCGGGAGGGCCCTGGTGTGGCTCGGCACGCCCCCGATGGTAGTCGCGCGGGTGGTGTGGGCGCCGCCTCGTGTATCGTCGCGGCCCATGCGCGGGCCCATCGTCCTCATCGGTTCCGGCGAGTTCATGCCGGCCATGGAGGGGGTCGACCGGGAGTTGCTGGCGGCGACGGGGCACCGCAACCCGCGGGTCGCCATCCTGCCGACGGCCGCGGCGCCGGCCGGCGAGGCCGCCTTCCTGCGCCTGGCCGAACTGGGCCGCCAGCACTTCCGGGCCCTGGGGGCGGAGGTGGAGACGGTGCCCGTGCGGACACGAACGGATGCCGACGACCTGGCCCATGCGCAGGCCGTCGGTGAGGCCGATCTCATCCACCTGTGCGGAGGCTCGCCGGCCTTCCTCTACGAGGCGCTGGCCGGCACGGCCGTGGAGCGGGCGCTGCACGCGGCCCTCGAGCGTGGCGCGATCGTCGCCGGCTGCGGCGCCGGGGCGATGGTGCTGGCCGACCGTCAGGCGCGCCTGCTGCGCCGCCGACCGGTGCCCGGCGGATGGTCGCCGGCCCTGGGGTTCGTGCCCCGCGTGGCCGTGATCCCCGAGTACGACGCCCTGCCGGAGGCGCTCCTGCTGGCCGTCGTCCTCATGCCGCCGTGGTCGGGCGCCGTGGTCGGCATCGATCGCCAGACGACCCTCATCGGGCGGGACGGATCCTGGCAGGTACTGGGTCGCGGACGGGTGACCATCTGGCGCGGCCGACGCCGGACCCGCCACCACGACGGCGAGACGA
>CAZFGT010000018.1:0-44617 GCA_964518505.1 uncultured Anaerolineaceae bacterium
GACGTGCGGGATGTGCGTCTTGCGGTACTTGCCCAGGAATGTCCCATCGGCATCGATCACCGCTGCGGTGTTGTAGTAGATGCCGGAGGCCTGCTCGTCCTCCTCGTACATCGGCACGACGAGCACCATGCCCGTCTCCTTGGCCAGGGCCTGCATGCGTTTCGTCGTCGGGCCGTCGGGGATCTTCTCCGTGTAGCTGTAGTACTGCGGATCCTGCACCTGGCAGAAGTAGGGCCCGTAGAAGAGCTCCTGGAAGAGCATCACCTGGGCGCCCTGCTTCGAGGCCTCGTGGGCCGACCGCTCGTGCTTCTGGATCATCGATTCCTTGTCGCCGGTCCACGTGGCCTGCAACAGGGCTCCCCGCACGTTCCGCGGCATCCTGGGTCCTCCTTCGGGCTGGTCGGTCGAGTCTAGCGTGCGCCGCGCGTCACTTCGGCGGCAGCGTCCGGGCGAAGTCGGCCGTGCGGGCCAGCCACGAACGCAGTGCCGGCTCGTCGGCGAGCATCGCTGGCGGGGCCGTGACGAAGCCCTTCATGGGCCGCCCGGGCATGGGTTCGAACGGCATGGCGCCCTGCGCCAGCAGTTCGGCCCGCTCCGAGTCGCCCAGGCGCAGCACCACGTGGTCGTGGTGCAGGCTGCAGCACATGTTGCCGTTCACGAAGGTGGCCGGCCAGCCGAACATCTTGCGACGCGTGATATCCGGGCCGCTCGGCGCCACCCGGTCGAAGAGGGCTACGAGGTCGGCAGGAGAGGGGCTGAAGTCCATGACTTCAGGGTAACGGCCCTCCGGCGGTTCGGCCCCTACAATGCCGCGAGCCATGAGCAAACGGCGCAAGCGCTACCGCAGCCTTGGACGGGCCACCCCGGTCGGTATCACGGCCCGTGGTGCCGCTCGCAGGCGACGGCGGGTCACGGTGGCCATGGCCGGCGTGGCGGTGGCTGTCGTGCTCATCCTGTCCGCCATGGCCGGCCCGTCGCTGCTCTTCGGCAGCGGCACCGCGGGCGCTACCGATGCGCCGGTGACGGACGCGCCGCTGCTGGTGCTCCCCAGCGGCCAACCCTTCGTGACGATCGCCCCGATCCCGTGAAGAGGGCACGCTAGGGCCGTGCCGTCGACAGCCTGGCTGCAGCGCGTTCCCGCCATCCACGGGCCGAGTGTCGTCGTCGCGCCGCCTCCCGCCGCGGGGCGGCCCGCCGCCACGGCAGCAGCTCGTGGTCGCCCCGAGTCCCTGGTGATCGACGGCCCGGTCCGGCCCGTCCCCACCGCGCCCGTCGTGATGGCCGGTCGACCGGCCATCCGGGTCGGCCGGCGGGAGTCCTAGTCGGCGAGGACCAGACAGCCCTCGGCCGGGAAGCCGATCGTGATGGCCGAGCCCAGGGCGGGGACGACGGCGTGGGGATCGTTGAACGTGTCGAAGTTCAGGGTCGTCCCGCCGGGCAGCTTGACGCGGGTCCGGACCACGGCGCCCAGGAACGTCACCTCATCGACCGCGGCATGGAGCCGGTTGGCGGTCCGGCTGCTGGCAGCATCACCATCGCCGACGATCGTCACCACTTCCGGGCGGAGGGCGAGGACCACGTCCGAGCCCGCCGCAGCCTGGAAGGGCGTGACGGTCCGGACGGGCAGGCCGTCGATGGTGACCGTGCCGGCCGCCCCGTCCACGGTCTTGGCCGTGACGACGTTGAGCGAGCCCACGAACTTGGCCACGAACGTGGTGGCCGGGAAGTTGTAGATCTGGGCCGGCGTGCCGATCTGCTCGATGCGGCCCTCGCTCATGACCACGATCCGGTCGGAGAGCGAGAGCGCCTCCTCCTGGTCGTGGGTGACGTAGATCGTGGTGATGCCGAGCTGGCGCTGGATGGCTCGGATCTGCTCGCGCAGCTGGACCCGGATCTTGGCGTCGAGGGCCGACAAGGGCTCGTCCAGGAGCAGCACCTGCGGCTCGATGGCAAGCGCCCGGGCCAGGGCCACGCGCTGCTGCTGGCCGCCCGACAGCTGCCACGGGTAGCGGTCCCCGCGGCCGCCCAGGTTGATGAGCTCGAGCAGCTCACCGACGCGCTTCTTGATCTGGTCGGCCGGCCGCTTGCGGATCCGCAGGCCGTAGCCGATGTTGCCGGCCACGGTCATGTTGGGGAACAGGGCGTACGACTGGAAGACCATCCCCACGTTCCGCAGGTGGGGCGCCTTGTTGGTGATGTCCGCGCTATCGACCGTGATCGAGCCCGAGCTCGGTCGCTCGAAGCCGGCGATCATGCGGAGCGTCGTCGTCTTGCCGCAGCCGCTGGGGCCCAGGAACGAGACGAACTCGCCCTTCTCCGCCTTGAGGTTGAAGTCCTCGACGGCGACGGTGCCGCCCACGAACTCCTTGCGGACGTCGGTCAGGTCGAGGAAGCCCATCGGGAGTGTCGCTCCGTTCTTCAGTGCGCGCCGGTGATGCGGATGCGCGTGCGCGAGCCGCGTCCGACCACGGCGATGACGCCCATCGCGAGCCACGTCAAGCCGAAGCTGATGATCGCCACAGCGGCCGGCCGGTAGGCCTCGTTGCGTCCGATGAGGGCGATGAACGGGCCGAAGGCCGGCCGGGCGAGGAACGAGGCGATGGTGTACTCGCCGACGACGATGGCCAGGGTCAGGAAGGCGCCGCTCAGGAGCGAGACGCGGAGGTTGGGCAGGATGATCTGGACGAGGATCCGGCCCCAGCCTGCGCCCATGCTCTGGGCCGCCTCGGTGAGGGTGAGGATGTCGAGCGTGCGGAGCCCAGCATCGATGGAGCGGTACATGTAGGGCAATGACAGGACCACATAGGCCCCGATGAGAAGGAGGTCGCTACCGAACGGCGCCGTGGTCAGGGAGATCGGCTTGTTGGCGTACATCTGGAGCAACCCGAAGACGATCACCACGGGCGGGATGACGAACGGCAGGAGGGTGATGAACTCCACGAATGGCCGGGCGCGGGGGACGCGCAGGCGGACCCAGAAGGCGGTCGGCAGGATGAGGACCACGCTGATCACGATGGTGATGATGCCGATGACGAACGAATAGCCCAGGGCCGACCAGAAGTCGCTTGCGGTGAGCGTGTCGGTGAAGGCGGAGAGGAACGGCTGCGAGCGGAGGGCGAACAGGAGGGTCGCCAGGAGGGGCAGGAAGAAGTACAGGACCCCGAGGATGAAGACGACCCACCAGAAGAACCGCGCTGGGCTGGGCCTGCTCCGGCTGGGCTTGGCGGCGGCCACGGCGCTCGACGATGTCACCTCAACCACCGCTCCGATCGCCGCTGGAGGAGGGTGTAGAAGAAGATCGCCACGGCCATGATGGCGATCATGCCCACGGCCAGGCTGTAGCCGAGACCGACGTTGTGCAGCACGTCGCCGCTCATCTGGGCACTGATGACGAGGGTCACCAGGTTCACCTGGGGAGCCAGCTCGTAGGCCGTGGCCTGGGCCCCGAACGAGTTGCCGAAGAGCAGGATCATCGTCCCCAGGAGGGTCGGGGTGAGGATCGGCAGGGCGATGTGGCGCCAGTACTCGGCCGGCGTCGCGCCCAGGTTGGCCGAGGCCTCGCGCCAGTCCTGGCGCAGCCCGTCGATGGCCGGGGCCATGATCAGGACCATGAGCGGGAACTGGAAATACATGTAGGTGGCCTCGATCCCGACCTCGCTGTAGAGGTTGAAGCCTGATCCGTACATGTCGATGCCGAATGAGTCCAGGAGGAACTTCGTGACGAGTCCGACATGGCCAAGGGTGAAGATGAAGGCCAGGGCGAGGGGCACGCCGGCGAAGTTGGACGCCACCCCGGAGAAGGTCATCAGCGCTGGGCGCAGGAATGAGGGCAGCCCGCCGAGGATGACGGCGTAGGCGAGGAGGAAGCCAAAGAGCCCGCCGGCGATGGCCGTCACGAGGCTTACCCGGATGCTCGTGACGTAGGCGTCGATGATGAAATCCTGGGACAGGTCGCCGTAGTTGGCGAGGGTCGGGTTCCCCTGCGCGTCCTGGAGGCTACCCACGACGAGGAAGACGACCGGGATCAACAGGAAGAGCGCGGCGAAGATGACGAAGGGCGCAAGCCCGAGGACATTCAGGTTGCGACGCCGTGCAGGGCGCGCCTTGGGCGCGCCCTGCACAAGCATCTGAGCGGGGGCCGTCACGCCGGCACCCTGCCTATCGGGTTCGGTCGACTACGGCTTGGCTGTCGCGACCGAGACGCCCACCTCGGACTTCCAGTTGCCCGTGATCAGGGTCTTGGAGGCCGTGAGCTGGTCGGCCGACGGGAAGACCACGCCGGTGTCATCCGGCAGCTTGGCCTTGAGCGCCGCCGGGATCGCGTTCCGTGACACGAGATCCGCGAAACGGGTGGTGTAGCAGTAGCCCGTCAGCCAGCCGATCTGGCCGGCGTCGGAGTACAGGTACTCCTCCCACAGCTTGGCCGCATTGGGATGCGGCGCGTAGGCGCTGATGCCCTGGACGTAGATGCCACCGAAGCGGCCCGTCTTGGGGATGACCACCTGCACTGCCGGGTTGCCCTTCAGGGCATCGGCATAGCTCTGGGCGAGGTAGTTCCAGGTGATGAGGATGGGCGTCTCGCCCGAGGCGAGGGTGCCCTGGCCACCGACGGTCGGCACGAAGTTGCCGGCCTGCTGGAGCTGCTTGAAGAAGTCGAGGCCCTTCTGGGCGTTGTCCAGGGTCCCGCCGTTGCCGAGCGCCGAGGCCTCCACCGACTGGATGGCCTGGTTGGACGCGGTCGGGTCACCGGCGAGGGCGATCTGATGCGCGTACTCGGGCTTCAGCAGGTCGGACCAGTCCGCCGGGACGTCCTTGACGACCGACGTGTTGACGGCGAAGGACAAGACGCCGTAGTAGTCGCCGTACCACATGCCGTTCGGATCGACCGTCTTCGGGTCGATGGTGCTCCAGGTGCTGACCTTGTAGGCCTGGAGGAGGCCCTGCTGGACGGCCTGGGCGCCGAACGAGTAGCCCACGTCGACGACGTCGGGTGCCTGCGGGCCGGCGTTGGTCTTGTTGGAGGTGATGGCCGTCAGCTCGTCGCCCGAGCCCGCGTCGGGGGTGATGCTGTTGACCTTGAGCCCGGTCGCGCCGGTGAAGGCGGTGATCATCGGGCCGTAGTTGCACCAGTCGGGCGGCAGGGCGATGACGTTGAGCGTCCCTTCCTTCTGCGCCGCCGCCAACAGGGTCGCGTCAGGGGTGAAGCCCGTGACGGGCACGAGGCTGACTGCGGGTGTCCCGCTGCCGCACGCGGAAGCCAGCAACGCCACCAAGGGCACGAGGGCGGCCAGGCTTCGGGTACGTGTTCGTGTGGTCCTCAACTTCGCTTCTCCATCCTCACATGTACTGGGGACATGTCTGGTCGAGCGGGCCCAGCGGACGCCGCCCCGTTGAGCATCCGCGAGTCTGGACGCGCGCATCTTGCGCGGCCCGGTCAACGATTGTTAACGGACCGGACCGCGGCATCATAGGACCCCGCGCAAGCCCCGGGAAGGAGTCTCCGACAGCCCTCCGCTAGGCTGCCCCCGTGCAGCTCATCGACGGACGCCCCGTCTACTCGGCCACCGATCTCGTCGGTTTCCTGGCCTGTGAGCACCTGACGAATCTGGAGCGCGCCGCGCTGGCGGGCCTCGTGGAGCGCCCGATGCGCGTCGACCCGGAACTGGACCGGGTCGTCAAGCGCGGCTTCCAGCACGAACAGCGCTTCCTCGACGACCTGCGGGCGGAGGGGCTCAGCGTCCAGGAGATCCACGTTCCGGAGGGCGACCGCGGGACGGGCTATCGCGCCGCGGCGGAGGCGACCGTGGCGGCGATACGCGCCGGCGCCGCGGTCATCTACCAGGCCGCGTTCTTCGACGGCCGGTGGCTGGGCTTCGCCGACTTCCTGCGCCGCGTCGAGACGCCGAGCCAACTCGGCCCGTGGAGTTACGAGGTCTGGGACACGAAGCTCGCGCGGCACACCAAGGGTTCGGCGGTGCTGCAGTTGAGCCTGTACTCGGAGCTGCTCGCCCTTCTCCAGGGCCTGCGGCCGGAGCTGATGCACGTGGCGCTGGGCGGTAGCGCGCGGGACGTCGATCACCTTCGCGTCGCCGACTACGCCGCCTACGTCCGGACGATCCGGCGCCAGTTCGAGGCCTTCACCGACGGCGCCACGGCCCCCGAGTACCCGCCGGCCACGCGGCCGGACCCGGTCGAGCACTGCGAGATCTGCCGCTGGCGGCCGGACTGCGAGGCGCGTCGCCGCGAGACGGACGACCTCTCGCTGGTGGCCGGCATCTCGGCCCACCAGCGAGCGGCGCTCCGGACGCGGGACGTCCCGACCCGCACCGCCCTGGGCGGGCTGGCCCTGCCGATGGCTCCGCCCCTCGAGGGCACGACCGCCATGAGCCTCGCGCGCGTGCGCGAGCAGGCGCGCATCCAGGTCCAGGGCGACGCCGTCCGGCCGCTCGTCCTGTCCGAGCGCCTCGCGCCGAGCCGGCTGCGGGATGGCACCCTCGAACCCGACCGCGGGCTGCTGAGCCTGCCCGCCCCGTCGCCCGGCGACCTGTTCTTCGACATCGAAGGGGACCCGTTCGCCCTTGACGATGGGGTCGACTACCTCTTCGGCGTGCTCGAGCCGGGGCTCCTGGCGCCGGACGGCGAGCCGACCTTCCATGCGTGGTGGTCGATCGAGGGGGATGACGTCACGCTCGACGCCGAGCGCCGTGCCTTCGAGGCCCTCATCGACTTCTTCATGCAGCGCCTGGAGGCCGATCCGGGTCTCCACATCTACCACTACGCGCCGTACGAGCCCACGGCCATGGGGCGCCTGATGGGCCGCTACGGGACGCGTGAGCTGGAGGTGGACCGGCTGCTGCGCGAAGGCATCTTCGTGGACCTCTTCCGGGCCGTGCGGCAGGGCGTCCGCGCCTCGGTGGAGAGCTACTCCATCAAGCGCCTCGAGCCGTTGTACGGGTTCAAGCGGGAGGTGGACCTGCGGGACGCGGGCTCCAGCATCGCGGCCTTCGAGGAGTGGCTGGAGCTGGGGACCGAGGGGAGCGAGGCGCAGGGACGCGATCCGGAGATCCTGGAGCGGATCAGGCGCTACAACCGCGACGACTGCGTGAGCAACCAGCTGCTGCGCGACTGGCTGGAGGGCCAGCGGGTCGCCCTGGCGGCCGACCTGGACCTGCCGACCGACGCCTCGCTGCCGCGGCCCAAGCCCGGCCAGCCTCCGCCGGAGAACCTCGCCGAGGCCCTGCAACGGGTCGCCGAGGTCACCGATCGGCTGACCGCCGGCATCCCGGAGGCCGTGGGCGAGCGGACCCCGGCGCAGCACGCCTCGTGGCTGCTCGGCCAGCTGCTGAGCTGGCACCGCCGCGAGGAGAAGTCCGGCTGGTGGCGCTTCTTCTTCCTCATGACCGAGTGCACCGATGACGACCGGGTGACGGAACCCGACGCCATCGGTGGCCTGGAGCACGTCGCCGAACTCGGGCCGCTGGCGAAGTCGGTGGTCCACCGCTATCACTTCCCGCCCCAGGAGCACGACATCGACGTGGGCACGGACGTGCGGATGCCCGATCCGAGCGGTGCGGATCCGACCGGTGTCAACCCAGGCGAGGTCATCGCGGTCGACAACGACGCCGGGACCATCGACCTCAAGCAGGGTCCCAGGGCCGGCGATCTGCGGCCTGCCTCGCTGGTGCCGTACCCCTCGTTCCGGGCCGAGGCGCAGAAGGCCAGCCTCCTGACGATCGGTCGGTGGGTGGCCGATCACGGCATCGTCGCGGCGCCGGAGCCGGCCACCTATGCCGCGGCGCGGCGACTGCTGTTGCGCGAGCCACCGCGGCTTGGCCAGGCGGCCGGCCAGCCGCTCGCTGTGCCTTGGGAGCTGGACCGCGACGCCGCGCGCCGGCTGATCGGGGAGCTACACGGCTCGTTCCTGGCCATCCAGGGGCCGCCGGGCTCCGGCAAGACGACCCTCGGCGCGGAGCTGATCGTGGACCTCGTGGCCGCCGGTAAGCGGGTCGGGGTCACCGCCAACAGCCACAAGGTCATCGGCCTGCTGCTGGACAAGGTGGGCCAGGCGGCGGCCAAGCGTGGCCGCCCGGTGCGGATCGGCCAGAAGGGTCCGGACAAGGACGTCTGCACCTCGTCGATGGCCCGCTGCCTGGGCACGAATGCCGAGGTGGCCGACGCGCTCGCCGCCGGGGAGCTGGACGTGGTCGGCGGCACGACCTGGCTCTGGGCGCGGGAGGATCTCGCTGCGTCGCTGGACGTCCTGTTCGTGGATGAGGCAGGACAGATGTCGCTGGCCAACGTGGTCGCAGCGTCACCGGCCGCGGATTCGCTCGTCCTGCTGGGCGACCCGCAGCAGCTGGACCAGCCGCTGCAGGGCAGTCATCCGCCAGGCGCCGACCGGTCCGCGCTGGCCCACTTGCTGGGCGACCGCCAGACCATGCCGCCCGAGCTCGGCCTGTTCCTGCGGCGGACGTGGCGCCTCCATCCCGACATCTGCGCCTACACCTCGGAGGCGTTCTACGAGGGCCGCCTCGAGCCGGAGGCCGGTCGCGAACGGCAGGTGCTCCGGGGGACGGCCCCGCTCGACGGCACCGGGATCCGCTTCGTGGGCGTGGCTCACGCCGGGAACGACAACACTTCACCCGAAGAGGCGCAGGCTGTGGCCAGGCTCGTGCGAGCGCTGGTGGACGCCGGCGCCACCTGGATCGACGTCGAGGGCCGCGAGCATCCCATTCGCCTGGAGGATGTGCTGATCATCACGCCGTACAACGCGCAGGTGCGGACGATCGCGGCGGCGCTGCCCGGGGCCGACGTGGGCACCGTGGACAAGTTCCAGGGCCAGGAGAAGCCCGTCTCCATCTACACCATGGCCACCAGCTCGGCCGACGATGCGCCGCGCGGCATGGAGTTCCTTTACAGCCTGAACCGCCTCAACGTGGCCACGTCACGCGCCCGCTGCGTCACGGCCGTGGTGGCCAGCCCCGACCTCCTGCGCGTCCGCTGCCGTACTCCCCGTCAGATGCGTCTCGCCAACGCCCTCGCGCGCCTCGTGGAGATGGCCGGGCCCTAAGCGTGGTGGCCTGAGGGCATCCGCCTTGATGCTCGCCCGCCCCGATTTCCTCGACCCCTCCGCCCTGATGCGCTCGGAGTCATCACTCGCGGGCGGTCTTAGGTGGCCTGCGCGGACCAGCGTTCCAGGTCTCGGAACCCCGCTGCCGCGAGGTAAGCGTAGGTCTCATCGAAGATCGGCATCGGGGGCACGAAGACGACGCATACGTCCCGCGCCCTCGTCAGCAGGACCCGGTATGCGTTCCGTCGGAGCGTGAGGGGAACGCGTACGAGCGACCCACGCGCATAGTGACGGGCCCGGCTGTTGTTCCAGGCGCCATCGACAAGCAGGAAGTCCGACCCCCAACCGAGTAGCGTGGCGTCGAGCTCGAGCCCCTGACAACCGAATTCGGTGACGCACGAGGCAAGCTGGGTGCATGAGCGGGCGCTCTCTGGCCCGTCTCCAAACCACGGCCCTGGGTTGACCCGCTGCGTGTCGTACCACCCGTTGGGAATGCCGAAGTGCGCGAGATCCCGGTCACGGGACGAGGCGATGAGGCCATACCGCGCCTCAGGGTCACCACGGTAGCGATCTCGCAGATACGTCCTCGCTTCGTGAAGGGAGCGGGTGATCCGGAACTGGTAGCCATCTCGCTCGAGGTCCGCGGCCAGTGTCGCGAGGGCCGCTGGATCATCCGCGTCCAGGAGACGACCCACATACTCGTGGACCGTCATGGCCAGGTGGAACCGGAGTCCAGTGCCCAGGTGGAGGCGTGGCTCGAGGTTGAAGTTCGCGGCCGCCGTGAAACGAGGACCTACACCCGGTGGTCCATGGATGGTCCACGCGGCGCGGGAAGCCTCGGTGGCAGCCAGCCATTGCTCAACCCCGGCCTCCTCGCCTTCGTGGATTTCCTGCCCGGAGCCAATCAGGGCCACAACCACGCACCACTCGGGGATGCGTTCCGAGAACTCGATGAAGTGTTCGGGCTCGGATCGAGGAGACGCGAGCTCGCGATGCTCCGCCGCAACCTTGTCGGCTGAGAAGGCCCGTTGGGCTTCATCGAAGACGAGCACATGCTCTGGCGGGACAAGTTCGGGGTGCTGGGAATAGCGCTCGACGTACGGCTTGACCGCGCGCACGAATGCCTTTCCGTCGCCTTGGCGCCCACGCAGCTCGTACTGCAGAACCCGCACGAGCGGTCCGTTGCCCGAGAGGTAGACAGCGGGGGCGGTGGGTTTGCCGTCTGCTCTTGGCACCGCCAGATCGTCGAGGAACCGGGCGTGCACTGCCTGCAGTCCGACGAGGGTCTTCCCGGACCCGGGCACGCCCGTCAGGAGGACCAGATGCCGCGATCGAGTCGCAGCAGCCTGATGGATGATGCCCGTCAGAGCCTCGAGCGCTGGCTCGGTGGCGGCTGCAGCCCGCCGTATCCGCCGCAGATCCCCGTGCTCGAATAGCTCGCGAGCGGCCTCCACGAGCGTGGGCAGCGGCCGATAGGCGTCTTCCGAGAGGAAGCTCTGGATGGAGATCGGGTCGTCGGGGGTCACGCTCGTGAGCCGCTCGGCCGCCGCGTCCAAAACGTCTGGGCCGACAACGCGTACGCCCGCGACGGAGGGGAGCTCGCCCAGCGCCTCCGTCAGGACGAGAAACGGATACACCGGCCGTGTCTCGCACTCCCGGTGGTACCCGCGCAGGTCTCTCGCGTAGCCGGACGCCTGATCGATATCGGCGAGCGATGCGGCGTTTTTGCGCTTCAGCTCAAGGACGAGGACGGCACCATTGAGCAGCAGCACAACGTCCGGCCGTCTGTGCTCCATGGGGAGCTCGTATTCGAGGATGGCCGAGTAGCCACTGGCCCGCCGATCCTGGTCGAGAACCTCGCGCACTTCGTGCTGGAGCCGAGGGATTGAGTCCAGCCATGCGTCTTCCTGGGACCCCGAGGCATCACGGACAAAGTCGCCCAGCGATCCCATGATCAGAGCGACCGTTGCTCCGCTGAACTCGGGGAATGACGAGGACCAGCCGTGACCGGCCAGGGTCCGATCATCGCCGTAGGGGATGACCTCTTCAGGCACCCCGCCAGGCTAGCACCCGGATCCCGCCGGACCGGACACTACGATCGGGTGTCGGCCTCGTAGGCTTCCAGCGAGTTCACGGCATCCACCACCTCCGCATATCGAGCGGCCATGGATCGAGCAATCTCGAGGTAGAGATCGGTCCGGTCGGCCGGGTCGAGATCGTCGCGGGTGACCGCCCCGAAAGCGCCGAGATACGGGGCAAGCAGCAGACCGTCGTCATCCAGGGCTGCGGCGGCATCGGCGGCGGCCTCTAGCAGGTCGAGGTGGTCCACCTCAGCCGACCTCTCGCGTCAGCAGCCACACGTGGCCGAAGGGGTCGGTGATCTTGGCCGCCTGGACGCCTGACGTGGGGTGCTCGGGCGGTCGAACGGGCGTGGCGCCGGCGGCAACCGCCCGGGAGAAGAGCCCCTCCACGTCGTCCACGTCCAGGTCCAGGAGGATCGGCGACCCGCCCAGGGTGAGCGGTCCCACGATGTGCTCGAATTCGGGGTGCTCGTCGGCCAGGAAGATCGGCACGCCACCGATGCGGATCTCCGCGTGGCTGACGCGCCCGTCGGGATCGTGCCAGCGGGTGACCTCTTCGGCTCCGAAGACGTCGCGGTACCAGTCGATCGCGGCGGCGGCACCGTTGATCGCCAGATACGGCGTGACGGCGGTGACTCGCATCATCTGCAGGCTACCAGCAGCCCGCCGGGGCGTCGCGGATCAGGCGGGGGCGGCGACCGGGATGCCGAGCGCCCGGGCCGAGTCGGCGAGGCGCGCGTCGTAGGTCACGAAGGCCGCCAGGTCGGCGCCCAGCTCCAGGGCCGTCGCAAGGTGGATCGCGTCGAGGGTCCGGAGCGCAGGCGGCCCGACTCGACCGGCACGCGACACGATCTCTTCCCCGAGTCCGACCACGACGACCCCCTTGAAGACGGCCTCGAGTCGGGCCTGCTGATCCACGCCCACGCGGCCGAGCGCCCGGACTACCTCCACGCAGGCAAGGACGCTCGTCGCGCGATACGGCCGATGCGTCAGGTAGGTCCGCAGAGCAGCCGATTCGGCCTCTGCGACCACCTGTTTCACGAGCGCCGATGCGTCCAGGTAGACGAGGCCGGCCTGGCCGGTCACCACCGTTCCTCGTCCCGCTGGCGCAGCAGGACCTCGGTGACGCTCGCCACACCGGGCGGCAGCACTACCACCTCGGGCGGGCCAAGGGCCAGGAGGTCCTCGGTCGCCGGCCGTGCCGTGCCCTGGGCGATCATCCGATCCAGGGGAGACATCACGGGAGCGGGGCTGGGGCCCAGGCGCGCGACCGTACGGCCATGCTCGGTCACCTCGAGCGTCTCACCGGCCTTCACCCGGTCCAGGTATACGGACAGGTTCTGGCGGAGTTCCCGAACCCCCACCCGGCCAACCGCCGCCTCGCCTTCGCTCATGACGCACATGGTAGCACAATCGGCAGAGTGGGCGTGACAGCAACCCGACGGCGGCGCGGTGCGACAATGGCGCGCAGCCCACCGAACGTGCGATGAGGTACCCCACGATGGCCCAGGCGACCGCTCCGACCGCCCCTTCCATGAGCAGCGAGGAGATGGTCCGCCTCGCGCGCGAGCACACCTTCTTCTCGTGGAGCGTGCAGGGCCAGCTCGACCCGATCGCCATCGATCACGCCGAGGGCGTCTACCTCTACACGCCCGAGGGCAAGCGGATCCTGGACTTCAACAGCCAGTTGATGAGCGTCAACATCGGCCACGGCGATCGGCGGGTCATCGACGCCATCACGGCCCAGGCGCAGAAGCTGCAGTTCGTCCAGCCGGCGTTCGTGACCGAGCCCCGCGCCCGCCTCGGCGAGAAGCTGTCCCAGATCCTGCCCGGCGACATGGACAAGGTCTTCTTCGTCCTGGGTGGCGCGGAAGCCATCGAGAATGCCATCAAGATCGCGCGCCACTACACCGGCCGCTACAAGGTCCTGGCCCGCTATCGCGCCTACCACGGGGCCACGTTCGGGGCGATGACGCTCACCGGCGACCCGCGGCGCTGGCCCAACGAGCCGGGCCTCGTGGGCGTCGTGCGCTACCCCGACACGCACCGTTGGGGCGAGAAGGAGCCCCGCCCCGTGGCGGAGAGCCTGCGCGGCCTGGAAGACGTGATCATGTACGAGGGCCCGCACACGATCGCGGCCGTTTTTCTCGAGACGATCGTGGGCACCAACGGCATCCTCATCCCGCCCGACGGCTACATCAAGGGCGTCCGCGAGATCTGCGACCGCTACAACATCCTGATGGTGGCCGACGAGGTGATGGCCGGCTTCGGCCGGACCGGCAAGTGGTTCGCCATCGACCACTGGGGCGTCACGCCCGACCTCATGACGATGGCCAAGGGCCTGACGTCGTCCTACCTCCCGCTCGGTGCAGTGGCCATGCGCCACCACATCGCCGAGAAGTTCGACTCGATGTACTACAGCGGCGGCCTGACCTACTCCTCGCACCCCATCTCGCTGGCGGCCGCCCTGGCCACCATCGGTGTCTACGAGGAGGATCACCTGATCGAGCATGCGGCGGCCATGGGCCCGGTCCTGCGTCGGCACCACGAGGCACTGGCGGCCAAGCATCCCAGCGTGGGCACGCACCGCAGCCTTGGCCTGTTCGGCATCCTCGACCTCGTGCGCTCGCGCGATCCGTACGTCCCGCTGACCAGCTTCAACGGCACGTCCGACGAGATGAAGGCCGTGGGCAAGTACCTGCGCGAGCACGGCCTGTACACGATGATCGCCAACAACTCCATCCACACCAACCCGCCGCTGTGCATCACGGAGGAGCAACTGGCGGAGGGCTTCGCCATCATCGACGGCGCCCTCGAGATCGCCGACCAGGCCGTGACCGGCTAGGGCCGCACCTCAGTCGCGTCCTCGCGACGGGTGGGATCCACCCGTCGCAGGAAGAACGAACCCAGCGCGAAGAGTCCGATGGCCAGGACGAAGGCGAGCCGCAGAGCCGTACCTTCGTCGCCGAGTCCGCTCGTGAACACCAGGACGATGAGCCCGGCGCCCGCCACCGCGACCGTGCCGGCCAGCCCGGTCGCGACGTTGCTCAGGCCCATGTACCGGCCGGTGGCGGCCTTGGGGATGATGTCGGTCATGAGCGCCCAGTCCACGGCCAGGAAGGTCCCCGCGGCCAGGCCGATGAGGACCGCCCCGGCCAGCGCGAGTGGCACGCCCGGCGCCACCACCATGACCGCCGAGCCGACCGCACCGACGGCGCACGCCAGGTAGATCAGCGGCTTGCGGCCGTACCGGTCCGACAGGCGGGCCGACGGGACGCAGCTGATGAGGACCGCCCCGCCCAGCACGATCGGCGCGACCGACAGCCAGAAGCCGCGATCGCTGGTCGAGAGCGGGATGGAGTAGGTCAGATAGAGGTCGATCTCCCGGGTGAACATGCTGATGCCGGCCAGGATCATCAGGCGGGACGCCACCAGGTTCACGAAACTCCGCTCGCTCAGCACGTCCCGGCCCCAGGTCTCGAAGGCGATGGCCAACCACGAGCGACCGCCGCGCGGCTTGGCCGTGGATCCCTCCCGCACGGTGACCACCGTGACGATGGCCGTCGTCAGTTCGATGACCCCCAGGGCCACCGTGGCGATGGTGAAGTCGGGTGTCTGACCGGGCGCGGTCAGGGCGACCGGGACGGAGACCAGGATCGTCCCAGCGATCGGACCAAGGATCGACATCACGCCCACCAGGGCGCTGGCCAGGCCGACCTGGGGGGCCGGCACGAGGTCGGGGACGTAGCCTTGGAAGGGCCCCTGCGCGATGTTGGAGCTGAACTGGAGCAGCAGGTAGAACGCGCCGATGGCGACCAGCGGGTTGGCCGTGGCGATGCCGATGAGGAAGACCAGGTCGAGCGTCGAGCCGATCACGATGTACGGCTTGCGCCGGCCCCACCGACTCGTCGTGTAGTCGCTGATCGAGCCCACCATGGGCTGGACGAGGATGGCTACCAGCGCGCCCAGCCCGCTGATGACGCCCACGCCGGCGTTCACCTGGTCGGCCGGGAGCAGCAGTTTCAGGCGCTCCGGCAGGACGACCGAATCGAGGGCCGTGAAGACCATCGTCAGCCCGAACCAGTAGGCCGACAACTGGAGGAGCTGGGGCATGGGCAACGCCGTGACGGGCCGCCCCGGGGCCCCCGCGGGGACGCCTGGTGTCAGGACGGCCGCCGGCTCGGCCGGCGCGTCGCTCACGGGCGCATCGTAAGCGCCTCGGCAAGGCCCGCGCAGCGGGCCGGCCGGATCAGCCGGTGTGGCCCGTCCCGAATTGGCGATCTCCGGCGTCGCCGAGGCCCGGCATGATGTAGCCGTGTTCGTTCAGCTGCCGGTCGACGGCTGCGCAGTGGATGGGCACGTCAGGGTGCGCCTGTGAGACCGCGGTCACGCCTTCCGGCGCGGCGATCAGGTTGAGCAGCTTGATGCGCGTGGCGCCCCAGTTCTTGAGCACATCGATGGCGGCCGTGGCGCTGCCGCCGGTAGCCAGCATCGGGTCCAGGATGAGGCACACGTCGACGGTCGCTTCGTCGGGCAGCTTGTTGTAGTACTCGACCGGGCGCAGCGTGCGCTCGTCGCGGAACAGCCCCAGGTGCCACACCTGGGCCGTCGGCATGAGCTCCAGCATCGCGTCGACCATGCCCAGGCCGGCGCGCAGGATGGGTACCAGGCCGATCCGATCGGCCAGGCGCGCCCCGTCGGTCATCTCCAGCGGCGTTCGCACGCGCACGACGTCGAGGTGCGCGTCGGCCAGCGCCTCGTATCCGATCAGCCAGCTGATCTCGCGCACGAGCTCGCGGAACTTCTTGGGCTCGGTGCGCTCGTCGCGCAGCAGGGCCAGCTTGTGCAGCACCGCGGGGTGCTCGGAGACGTGCAGGTTCGCCGGTCGCACGAACGGCGGCGGGGCGATCTCGGTCGTGTCGGGCATCCGGCAGATTCTAGTCCTCCGCGGGACCAACGGAGCCCCCGCCTGACCCCGAATGCATGGCCGCAGCGGAGCGGTCGGCCGGGTACCATCGCTCGGTGCCCGAACCCCGCGACCTTTCGTGCCCATGAGGACTGGCGTGCGCGCCTCGGCCGGCGCGTCGGCGCCCCCGCGCTGGCCGCGCAACGCGGCCCCGCCGGCGCTCGTGAACGTGAAGCGCGGGACGATCGTGGAGAGCCGTCACCGCGGCGCGATCGTGCAGGTGGGGGCCGACCTGGCCGTGGAGCGGGCGCTTGGCGACCCCGAGACGTTGGTCACCCTGCGCAGCGCGGTCAAGCCCTTCACCTTGATCGCCCTGATCGAGTCGGGCGCGGCCGATTCCTTCCACCTGACACACGCTGAGCTGGCGGTCATGGCCTCGTCGCATTCGGGCGAGGACATGCACGTCCGCACGCTGCAGGCGATCTTCCGCCGGGCCACCCTGAGCCAGACGCTGCTGGCGTGCGGCGACATGGCGCCGCTCGACGCCCTTACCGCGGCGCGCCTGGCCCGTGACGGGGAGGCGCCGGGGCCGGTCCGCCACATGTGCTCGGGCTTCCACGCGGCGAGCATCATGCTCAGCCGCCACGCGGGCTGGTCGCTCGACGATTACTGGCGGCGCGACCATCCCAGCCAGCTGGCCGCCCGCGACGCCGTGGCCCGCGCCTTCGGGATACGCCCGGCGGCCCTCGTCACGGTCGGGGACGACTGCGGCCTGGCGACCTACGCCTTCCCGCTGCTGGAGGTCGCCCGGGCCTACGCCCTGCTGGCCGACCCCGCCGGCGTGGCGGCCGGCGAAGCGCGGCACGGCGTCATCCCCGCCCTGACCCGGATCCGTGACGCGATGCTGGCCGCGCCGGAGATGGTCGGCGGCAGCCGTGACCGGCTGGACACGGCGCTGACCGTCGTGGGGGCGCGCCGCATGATCGCCAAAAGCGGCGCCGAGGGCCTCCGCGGCATCGCCCTGCTCCCCGAGGCACGCGGTCCACGCTCCGGGGCCGCTGGCCTCGCCCTGGCCATCGAGGATGGCGGCGACCAGCGGGGCACGCACGTGGCCACCGTGGAGGCGCTGCGGCAGCTCGGCGCGCTCGACGAACGGGCACTTCGGCAGCTGGCGGCGTACGCTCACCCCGTGATGCGCGATCCGCAGGGCGACGTGGTGGGTGAAGTGCTCCCTGGCTTCGAGCTGGCGCCCATCTCGGAGCTCACCTGATCCGAACCTCCCACGATGCCCCCGATCCCTGACCCCTACCGGGTGCTCGGCGTGGCGCGCGAGGCGACCGTCGGTGAGATCCGCACCGCGCATCGACGTCTGGCCAAGCAGTACCACCCCGACGCGACCGGCGGCGATACCGAGCGGTTCCTGGCCGTCCAGGAGGCGTACCAGGTCCTGAGCGACCCGCTCCGGCGCCGCGAATGGGATGCGCGCCATCGTCCTGGTCCGGTCCGGGCCGATACCTCGCCCCGGACGCGACCTCCGGCCACGCGCGGCGGCGCGCCCCGGGGCGCCACGACCGGCCGTGGCCAGACCCAGGCGTCCCCGGCCGGTGAGGGGAGCCCGCCCACGTCCGGGCCGCGTCCCGCGCGCGCATCGCGCACCCAGAGCAACCGGCAGCGGCGTCGGCCCGATCCGTTCTCCCCCTCCGGCCGAGAGCCCACGAGCGACTCGTACACGTGGTCGGCGCAGGACGTGCCGTGGTGGTCCAGCGGCCCCGACCGCTCGCGGCAGACCGGTCCGACCGCTCCGACCGACCCGACCGGACCCGCGGCCGACCCCGCCGCCCCGCCGGCCCAGGGCACGACCTCGTCAGCCACCGGGGCGGCGCATCGCGCGGGTCCGTCGGGCGCCGACTTCGACGTCTACAACCGCTCTTCCGGCGCCGCCTGGTCGATGGCCTCGCGGGCCTACTTCCGGCGCGCCGGATCGGACGTGCCGCGTGGTGCGGCCGAGCCGTTCGGCCAGCGCTGGACGACGCCGCCGGGCACGCCGTCGCGGGGACCCGGACCGAGCCCCAACGCGGCCCGCACCGCGGCCGCCGCCTCGCGCGCCGCAGCCGCGTCGGCGTCCCGCCCCGCAGCCGCTCCTCGTCCCGCGGCTGCATCTTCCAGCGCCCAGGAGGCCGTGGGTCGGGCGCGCGGGGTGGTCTTCGGCTCACCTCATGGGTCCGTGTCCGGGCGACGGAGCGGGCGGGCGGAAGCCTGGCCGTCGGTCGGGGGCCGCCTCCTTTACGCCGTGCTCGGCTGGCTGGCGCCTGCCGCCGTGCTGACCCTGGGGCCCTTCGTGGTCGCCATGCCGGTGGTCACGGGGGTGCTCTCGGCGCTGGCCGTGGCGCTGCTCCTCGCGCCGCGCCTGGCGTACCTGGCCGCGGTCGGTGGCACGGCCGCCTTGGTCGCAGGGGCCGGGTTCGCCCTTGGCCAGGCCGCGTCGGCCGACCAGCTCGGCGTGCCGTTCGACGCCATCGCGGCCGCCGTGGTCACCCTGGTCTACCTGGGTGCCGTCATCCTCGCCTGCCTGGACTGGCCCATCGCGCGCCCCTGGGCGAACCCAAGCTGATGGCCCCCATCCGCTGTCGCATCGCGCCGAGCCCGACCGGTCCGCTCCATATCGGCACCGCCCGTACGGCCCTCTACAACTACCTGTTCGCCAAGCGCCACGGCGGCACGTTCGTGCTGCGCCTCGAGGACACCGACGCAGCCCGGAGCACCGTCGCCTACGAGCAGGACATCCTGGATGGCCTGCACTGGCTGGGCCTGGACTGGGACGAGGGGCCGGAGGTCGGTGGCCTGCCCGCCCGCGGTCCGTACGGGCCGTACCGCCAGATGGAGCGCCTGCCGCTGTACGCCGAGGCCGCCGAGCGGCTGCTGGCCCAGGACAAGGCCTACTACTGCTACTGCACGGCGGAGGAGCTGGCGGCCGACCGCGCGGCCCAGGAAGCCGCCCACCAGGCACCCCACTACGTGGGCCGGTGTGCCCACCTCACCGCGGCCCAGCGCCGCGACTGGGAGGCGCAGGGGCGCAAGCCGGTCACCCGCTTCCGTATCGGGGAGGGGGTCGTCGCGTTCGATGACCTGATCCGCGGCCACGTGGAGATCGACACGAGCGCCCTCGGCGGCGACCTCGTGATCGTCCGCAGCGACGGCTCGCCGCTCTACCACTTCACGGTCGTCGTCGACGACGCCGCGATGGCCATGACCCACATCATCCGCGGCGAGGACCACCTCTCCAACACGCCCAAGCACATCCTGCTGTTCCGCGCCCTGGGGGCAGACGTGCCCCGATTCGCCCACCTTCCGCTCATCCTCAACGCCGACCGCAGCAAGATGAGCAAGCGCAAGAGCCAGACCGCGATGAGCGACTACATCGCCCAGGGCTTCGTGCGCGAGGGGCTGGTCAACTACCTGGCCCTGCTGGGCTGGGCCACCACCGGCACCGACGAACTCTTCTCGCTTGACGAGCTGACCCAGCTCTTCGACCTCGACCGCGTGCATCAGGGCGGCGCGGTGTTCGATCCCGAGCGGCTCGAGTGGCTCAACGGCCAGTGGATCCGGCGGCTATCGCCGGAGGAGCTGGTCGAGCGTGTCGCCCCGTTCCTGGAGGCCGATCTGGCCATCCAGCGCGCCGCCGGCCGTGTGGTCATCGAGCCCACCGAGGCCGACCTCCTGGCCCTCGTGCCCCTCATCCAGGAGCGTCTGCCGACCCTGGCCGCCGTCGGCGAGATGACCGACTTCCTGTTCATCCAGGACCTGGTCGTCGAGCCCGGGCTCCTGGTGCCCAAGCGCTGGGACGCCCCGACCACGCTGACCGGCCTGACCGAGGCCCGTCACACGCTGGCACGCGTCGGCGAGGTGGCGTGGGAGGCCGAGGAGATCGAGCCGCCCCTGCGGGCCTTGGCCGAGGAGCGCGGCTGGAAAGCCGGCGACCTGTTCATGGCCATCCGCGTGGCCGTCACCGGGCGCACCGCGACGCCGCCCCTCTTCGACACGCTCGCTGTCCTGGGACCAGCGCGGACCCTGGCCCGCCTGGATGCCGCTCGCGAGGCCCTCGCCGGCGGCTAAGGGTAACGAGGGCGCTGGTCCACGCGCTCATCTCGGCTGTTGCACCGGATGACGGATGGGGCCGAGGAGCCAGGGCTCGGGCGTCGGTCCTCTCATCTGATGCAACAGACAGCGCAGGAGCCGGCGCGGGCGGGCCGCTGCGGCGCCGCATGCGTCATGCGGTGCAAGGGCCTGCGATGCCGGCTGCTGAGGGGCGCGGTCGAGCCTGCGACCGATGACTTCGAGCGCATCAGCACGGAGGGCGCCAGTCTCGTTCGTGCTGGGGCGGCTTCACGCACCCGCCAGAAGGGTCAGCTTGGGGCGGGCGTCGCTCCGGGCGCGAGGATGGGGGTCGAGTCGGTGGGTGGCGTGATGGTCGTCGTCGAGGTCGCCGGGCCGGCTGCGCTGTTGGTCGCGTAGGTCACGGTCATGGAGCCGTCGGCTCCCAGGTGCACGGTCACGGCGACCGGGTCGGTGCCGGTCAGGCCCAGGGTCGATGGGGCATAGGTGGCCGTGAGGTCGGTGAGAGTGCCGGCCGTCTGGACGCTCAGGGGTGAGGTGAACGCCGCGAGCGGGTCGCCGCTGGGCACCGAGCCCTGGGTGGCGATCCAGCTCCCGTCACCCTGCTGGACCCACGCGTCGGGCGGCACCGACCGATAGGTCACCGACCGGCCGCTGCTGGTCAGCACGAACTGGCTGGCCCCGCCGACCCAGCGGCCCTTGGCCTCGGTGGCGACGGTGCCCCCGACCTTGACCGTGGCGTCAAAGGCGTAGCCCTTGCCGAGCGCGGTCAGGACCTGCTGCAGGCGGGCCGCACCCAGGTCAGGCGTGCCGGCGGAGGCGGTCGGGCCGGAGCCGGACGAGCCGGCAGGCGTGGGCGAGGCCGTGGAGCCGCAGCCCAAGATGAGGGTGCCGCACAGCGCCCCGAGCAGCAAGACGCGGGCGGCCCGACCGGGTTGGTCGGCCCGCCCGCGTGTGATCGATCCGATCAGTGAGGCCGGCCTCCGCCGGGGCCCCACCCCTGGTAGCCGCCATGGCCCTTGTCGCCGGCATCGTTGCCGCCGTGGCCCTTGTCGGCCTTGCTCTTGTCACCCTGGCCGCAGAAGCCGGAGAAGCCCTGGACGACCAGCTTGTACGAGCCGTTGCCGTCGGACTTCAGCCAGGCCGCCATGCCCACGAACGTGCCGTTGAAGCGGACGAACAGGACATGACCCTTGGTCTTCTCGGTGACCGTACCGCCCGTTGCGCTGTCGTAGACGAGCGTGCCGTCGGCCGCGACGTGGTACGTCACGGACACGGGCGTCGCGTCGCAGAGGTGCGCGGACCATGTCCGCTCCCCGGCCGCCGCGAGTTGGGCGAGGGTCCCGACCGTCTTCTGGCGATCGCGGCCACTGAGGACGATCCGCAGCGCGGCCGTGCCGTCCGACTTGGACGAGACGGAGATCGACAGGTGCTTGGTCCAGCCCTGCCAGGTGAAGGTCACGCCGGCTGAGGCGAAGCTCCAGCCGCCGGTCAGCTTGGTCTTGGCGCTCTTGGTCGCGGTCGGGTCGGCCGTGGCCGTGACACCGGCCGCCGGGCTGATCGCGCCCAGGGTCACGGTCGGGTTGCCGCTGCCATCCTTGCCGATCGTGTAAGCCACGGTCGACTTGGCCTTGGTGCCGAACACGTCGGCTGACCAGCTGCCGTTGCCGGCCAGATTGCCGAGCGTCGTGCGCTCCGTGAGCGCCAGGCGCCCGCCTCTGGCGAGGACCGAGACGGACGTCTTGCCGTCACTGGTGGCGAAGCGGACGTAGCCCGGGTCGGTCTTGGTCTGGGTCATCCCGCTGAGCGGGTTGACGTCGACCGTCTTGATGACACCGACCGTGTCGAGGGCGATGTCCACCTGCAGGCTCGTGCCCATCAGCGGCAGCGTCGCCGACATGCCGCCCGTCTGGGCGATGGGCTCGTTCGTGTTGGCCAGGACGCTGCCTGGGATGATCAGGAGCAGGGCGGCGGCCATGAGGCCGACCACCAGCGCGGTCCGTCGTTTCATGCGATCGCGTCCTCCGTTGCATGCGAGTCGGAGCCGGCCTTTGGTGGACCGGTGCCCGCGTTCTGGGGCGGGGCTCGCAAGTCGTGGTGCGTGCTGGTCGGGCCACCGTACACCGCGACATCGCGACCTGTCGACCGCGGAGGTCCTGCCTCTGAGCGTGCTGATGGTCCCTGCGATGCTGCTGCAAGCTGGTCCACGCGCCGAATTCGGTGCGCCGGGGCACCACGGGCCGCGCGGTCTCGCGACGCGCCGGACGGCCCGGGCCGCTAGGCTGTTGGCATGGACCACGCTCGTTTCGCCGCCTGGCTGCGCGGCTACATCGACGCCTGGCGCACTGGTGAGCGGACCGCCGTGGAGGCCCTCTTCACGGACGACGCCACGTACGCGTTCGCGCCGTTCCAGCCGCCGCTCATCGGCCGCCAGGCCATCGTCGCGATGTGGCTGAAGGATCCCGACAAGCCGGGTTCGTGGTCGGCCGACTACCGGCCCCTCGCCATCGACGGCGACGTCGCCGTGGCCGTGGGCGAGACCAGCTACCGCCAGGCCGATGGCGCCAGTAAGGACGTGGACTACCGCAACATCTTCGTCTGCGAGTTCGCGCCCGACGGCCGCTGCCGCTCCTTCGTGGAGTGGTACATGACGGTGCCGCAGGTCCGCGAGCAGGGGGACGAGCCGGCGGCGTGAGCCCCTCCGCCGGGTCCGCACCCCTGGAGCTGCGGGTGGCGACCCTCAACCTGCGGAACCTGGCCGACCGGTGGGATGAGCGCCTGCCCCTGCTCCTGGCCGACTTCGCGGCACTCCAGCCGGATCTCATCGGGCTCCAGGAAGTGGTCTACCCGCTGCAGCAGGACCGGCTCCTCGGCGCGGCCGGCGCCGCCACGTACGAGGCGCGTCGGGGGTGGGCGGGACGCCCCGAATACGGCAACGCCACGCTCATCCGGGAAGGCATGGCGCTCCACGCCGCGCCTGCGTCAGCCGACGATCGCCTGGACCTTGGCCTCGCCCGCTCGGCGCTGCGCGTCGAGCTCACGCTGGACGGGCGTACGGCCCTGCGCTTCGTCTCCGTGCACCTCCACCACACGACCGACGAGGAGGGGGCGCGCCATCGCGACCAGCAGGCGGCGCAGCTGGTGGGGTGGCTGGCGGGCCTGCCGGCGGTGCCCGCCACGATCGTCGTCGGCGACTTCAACGCCAACCCGCGCGAGCCGGCCTACGCGCGTCTTGCCGCGATCTTTCGCTCCGCATCCGTGGAGTCGAACGGCCGCGAGCCCGACGTGACCTGGCCGTCGGGTCTCCAGGCGCCGGCCATGGACACCGATGGCGACCCGATGTGCCTGGACTACATCTGGCTCGGTGGCGCGGTCCACGCCACGACCGCGCGACTGGTCTTCGACCGCCCGGCGGTCGGCGATCCGACCCTCTACCCCTCGGACCACGTGGGTCTGGCGGCCCAGGTCCGCCTCGGATGACGACCCGCCGCCTGGCCCACCGCGGCGACTATCGCCACCTGCCGGAGAACAGCCTCGCCGCGCTCATGGCCGGCGCCCGCGCGCCTCTGAGCGACGGCGTCGAGTTCGATGTCCGCGTCTCCGCCGACGGCGTACCGGTCGTCATCCACGACGACACGCTCGAACGCGTCCAGGGCGTCGCGGCGGTGGTGGCGGACACGGCCGCGGCCGACCTGGCAAGGCACGGCGTCCCGGCGCTCGCGGAAGTCCTGGCCGCCCTCCCACCGAGCGCCTTCCTCGACGTGGAGCTCAAGGTCGTCCCTGGCCGGGAGGTTGCGCGCGTCCTCACCGCGGCACGGGGCGCGGCCCCGACCGGCGCCGTCGTCTCGTCGTTCCACCCCGAGGCGCTTCAGGCCCTAGCCGCCGACGCACCCGGGTGGGTGCGCTGGGCCAACGTGCTGTGGGTCGATGACGGGATCGTGGGGCTGGCCCGGGAGCTTGGCTGCCGCGGTATCGCCGCCGCCCACGGCGCCATCGATCGCCGCACCGCCCGCCTTGTCGAGGCGGCGGGCCTCGAGCTGGCGGGCTGGACGGTCACCCGCCGGCCGACGTTCGAGCGACTCGCCCGGCTCGGCGTCGCCGCGGTGTGCGTGGAAGGGTCGCTGCTCGACCGCTGACGCCCGGGCGGCGCCTAGCCCAGGACGGCCTGGGCGCCGATCCGCACGGCGAAGCCCAGGACGATGAGGTAGCCCACGGCCGACAGCACGATGCGCCCGCTCGACGACGTCCGCCGGTGGAGCACCGCGCCGACCACCGCGAGCAGGCTCTGCCAGCTCAGGGACGCCACGAAGGCGCCCGCGGCGAAGGCGAGCCGCTCGGCTGGCGCCGTGCCGATGGCCGGCAGGGCCACCATCAGCGCGGCGAAGTAGATGACCGTGACCGGGTTCAGCAGCGTCAGGCCCAGGAAGCGGGCGTAGGTACCTCCGGCGCCGCCGCCCGTGCGTGACGGGGACGGCGAGGGATCCGGGCCGGCTGAGGCGGCGCGCCCGGCCAGCCAGACGCGCCACAGGCCGACGGCCCCGATGGCCGCCAGGGCGAGCGCGGCCACGACCCGCAGGTCGGCCAGCCACGGCGCGATCGTGCCGCTGAGGGCGGCCCCGAACAGCGCCGCCAGCGAGGCGTAGATGCCGTCCGCGCTGGCCGCGCCCGCCCCGGCCGCCAGACCGACGGCCAGGCCGCGCGAGGCGGCCGTGGCGATGATCAGGACGGCGATGGCACCGACGGGGATGGCGATACCGAAGCCCGCCAGCGCCCCGGCGACGGCCGACGTCAGCACCGCTTACCGCCTCCTGGTCGTGCCACCGCGGCATGGTATCGGCGGCGGCTGCGTGTCGGGAGCCGAAACGGGCCGTTAACGTGCCTGGCTACCATGGGCGGAGATGGCCCGCACGATCCTCGTGGTGGACGACGAGCCCACCGTCCGGGAGACCCTCGCCGAGAACCTTCAGCGCGAGGGCTACCGCGTCGTCACCGCATCGGATGGCCGCGAGGCGCTGGCGCGCTTCCGCAGCGAGCGGCCCGATCTGGTGATCCTGGACGTCATGCTGCCGGAGCTGAGCGGCGTCGAGGTCTGCCGCATCATCCGCGCCGAGTCGGCCGTGCCGATCCTCATGCTGACGGCCAAGGATGCGGAGATCGACACCGTGGTCGGCCTCGAGGTGGGGGCCGACGACTACGTCACCAAGCCGTTCAGCCTGCGGGAGCTCCTGGCCCGCGTGCGGGCCTTGCTGCGGAGGCTGGAGCAGCAGGCCGTGGAGGCGCCGCCGGCGGTCATCGACCTTGGTGCGGTCCAGGTGGACCTGGCCGGCCATCGGCTCCTGCGCGACGGCCATGCGGTGGCCATCAAGCCCAAGGCCTTCGATCTGCTCGCCTTCCTGGTGCGCCATCCGGGCCAGGTCTTCACCCGCGACCAGCTCCTCGAGCACGTGTGGGGCTACGACTACGCCGGCGAGACCCGCACCGTGGACGTGCACATGCACTGGCTGCGTACCGACATCGAGGCCGACACGGGTCACCCGACCTTCCTGCAGACCGTGCGCGGGGTCGGCTACGTGTTCCGCCGGCCCGGATCCGCCTGATCCGGCGCTCGGAGCGGGGCCTAGACTGACCCCGTGGACCCGCTCGCCGCTGTCGTCGTCGTGCTCGCC
Source organism: uncultured Anaerolineaceae bacterium (assembly GCA_964518505.1). Taxonomy (GTDB): domain Bacteria; phylum Chloroflexota; class Limnocylindria; order Limnocylindrales; family CSP1-4; genus DASPUH01. The sequence continues at coordinate 25,837 of CAZFGT010000018.1, forward strand.
GCGGCCCTCGCCGTGGCGGTCGGCGTCGCGTGGCGCCAGAGGGTCCGACTGGACCGTGTGAGCCGCCTCATCGCCGCGGAGCCGGGCCAGGACGTCGAGACGGCTTCCCGCGCGCTGCTGGAGGACCGCGACCAGGCCCGCCAGCAGGTGGCCCAGGCGGACCAGGAGCTGGGGCAGCTGGCGGGCCTGCTCGGCGTCGGCGTGCTGCGCTTCGACGACGACCTGCGGGTCCGCTTCGCCAACCCGGCCGCCTGCACCTTCCTGGGTCGCGAGCCCGGCGGATTGGAGGGACGCAGCGCCCTGGAGGCCTTCGCCGATCACGAGGTGGAGGCGCTGCTCCTGTCGGCGCGCGACCGCGGCGCGGCGGGCGGCGAGGTGCGGCCGCGCGGCGAGGATGGGCGGTCGCTGCTCATCCGGGCCCGGCGCTCACCGTGGGGCGGCCTCTGGGTGGCCCTCGACGACGTCACCAAGCTGCGCCGGCTGGAGCGCATCCGCACCGAGTTCGTGGACAACCTCTCGCACGAGCTGCGGACCCCACTGACCAGCGTGCGCCTGCTGACAGAGACGCTGGCGCGCGATCTCGACGACCTGGTCGTGCCCGACCGGGTCCGCGATCGCGTGGCCCGCATCGACGTGGAGACCGGCCACCTCGTCCAGATGGTCTCGGAGCTGCTGGAGCTCTCGCGCATCGAGGCCGGCGGCGAGCGGCTCTACCTGGACGTGGTCGACATGGCCGAGGTCGTGCGCGCGTCGTGCGAGCGCCTGCGCCTCTTCGCCGAGCGGCAGGGCATCCGCCTGGAGGCCCGCACGGTAGACGGGCTGCCGCTCGTGCGAGGTGACGCCGAGCGGCTGGGCCAGGTGCTGCTCAACCTCATCCACAACGCCCTGAAGTTCTCGCCCTCGGGCACCACCGTGACGGTCAGCGCCGTGGCCGCGGCGGACGTGGTGACGGTGTCCGTCGCCGACCAGGGCCCGGGCATCGCCCGGCAGGACCAGGCCCGCATCTTCGAACGCTTTTACAAGGTGGATCGGGCACGGGTCCGCGGCATGGGCGGGACCGGCCTTGGGCTGGCCATCGCGCACCACATCGTGGAGGACCATGGCGGTCGCCTGGAGCTGGAGAGCGAGGAAGGACGCGGAGCCGACTTCCGCTTCAGCCTGCCCATCGCGGCCGACCTGGCGACCGGCGCGGGCGCCGGCCCCCGGGCGGCTCAGCCAGCCGGATCGAGCAACTGAGGGGGCAGCAGCCAGACGAGGGTGCCGCCGCCGGGCTGGAGCGGGCGGGGCGCGTCGATGCGGGCCAGGGCGCCCTTGCGCATCGTCAGGTCGGGGATCCCCGTCAGCTCCATCAGCAGTTCGCTGAAGTCGGGATCGTGGCCCACCATCATCACCCGCGGCGGCCCCTCCGGTGCCCGCTCGCTGCTCAGCGCGCTGTCCAGGATGGCGTCCACCGTGGCCAGGTCGAGCGGATCGGCGAGCCGCCCGTCGTTGTGGATGGGCATGTCGAAGACGCGCGCCACGGCCTCAGCCGTCTGCACGGCGCGGACCTTGGAGCTGCTGATGAGCAGATCCGGGCGCAGGTCGTGCTCGGCGAGGAAGCGCGCCAGCCGCTCGGCCTGCTGGCGGCCCTTCGGCGACAGCGGCCGGTCAGCGTCGGGGCCCTTCCATTTGGCGGGATCACCGGCGTGGGCGTGACGCAGGAGCGACAGCTGGACCGTCGCGCCCCTCACTCGTTGAGGTCCTCGATCTCGCCGGTGGCCAGGAAGACGACGTCCTCGGCGATGTTCGTGACCCGATCGCCGATGCGCTCCAGGTTCTTGGCGGCGAAGAGGATGCGCGTCCCGCGATCAACGTTCTCCGGGTCGGCCCGCATCAGGTCCAGGACGTCGGCGAACGTCTTGTGGTACAGCTCGTCGACCGCGTCGTCACCGGCCGCCACCTGGCGCGCCTTGGCCTCATCGATGTCGATCAGGGCCAGCAGCACGCCACGCACCAGTTCGGCCACCGCACGGGCCATGGCCGGCAGGCCAAGGTAGCCGGCGAGGGGCGGCTGGGGGGCCAGCTTGCGGGCCTGCTTGGCCACCGATGTGGCGTGGTCGCCCATCCGCTCGAGCTCGTAGGTGACGTGGTCCAGGGCCAGCAGGAAGCGCAGGTCGCGCGCCACCGGCGACTGGGTGGCGATGGTCGTGACGATCAGCGAGGAGACCTCGCGCTGGACCTCGTTGACGCCGCGGTCGCGGGTCATGACCCCAAGCGCCGCCTCGGCATCGTGGTCGACCAGGGCCTGCAGGGCGGCCAGGATCTGCTGCTCCACGAGGCTGCCCATGCGCAGCACGCCATCCTTGACGGAGCGCATCTGCGCATCGAGCATCTCGCGGCTGGGGTGGTGACCGCCGGTGAGGGTCGTCTCGGTGCTCATCCGAAGCGCCCTGAGATGTAATCCTCGGTGAGTTGCTGCTTCGGACTGGTGAAGATCTCGCTCGTCGGCCCGACCTCCACGAGATACCCCGCCCGGTCCTCACCCATCGTGAGGAACGCGGTCGCGTCGCTGACGCGCGACGCCTGCTGCATGTTGTGCGTCACGATCACGATGGTGTAGTCCGCCTTGAGGTGCGACATGAGCTCCTCGACTTGGAGGGTGGCCACTGGGTCCAGGGCCGAGCACGGTTCGTCCATCAGCAGCACCTTCGGCTCGAGAGCGAGGGCCCTCGCGATACAGAGGCGTTGCTGCTGGCCTCCGGACAGAGACGTACCGCCGTGTCGGAGCTTGTCTTTGACCTCGTTCCACAGGGCTGCGCGGGTCAGGCAGCGCTGGACGAGGTCGTCTTCGGCGGCCTTGCCTTTGACCACGCCGTTGAAGCGTGCAGGTGCTGCGACGTTGTCGTAGATCGTCATGGTCGGGAACGGGTTCGGCTGCTGGAACACCATCCCGATGGTCCGGCGGACGGCAGCCGGCTCGATCATTGGATCGTAGATGTCGACGCCCTGGTACAGCACCTGCCCTGAGCTGCGAGCACCGGGCACGACTTCGTGCATCCGGTCGAGGCACCGCAACAGGGTCGACTTGCCGCTGCCGGAGGGTCCGATGATCGCGGTGATCGCCCTGGCATTGATGTCCAGGGAGATCTCTCGCACCGCTCGACGCTGGCCATACCACGCGCTCAGGTCGCGCACCGTCATGGCCACTTCGGTCGGCGGCCTGACGGAACCGGCCGCTGGCTCTTGACGCGCCCCAGGGACGCCGCCTGGGTCTGCCCCTGACTCGCTCATCTCAGGCGTTTCCACAGTCAAGAGCGGTTCCTCCGAACGGGTCGTCATCGACTACTCCCTGCCAGACGCCGGCGCGCGGTCAGCCAGCGCCCGGCAAGGTTGAAGCCCAGGACGATCAGGATCAGCAGCAACGCCGCGCCGAACGCCCGATCACGCGCGGCATCGAACGCCGAGTTCAGAGCGTTCCGGTAGATCAGGAGAGGAAGCGCCTGCATGGGTTGATTCAGGTCCAGGGTGAAGAAGTTGTTGCCAAGCGACGTGAAGATGAGCGGAGCGGTCTCGCCGATCGCCCGAGAGACCCCGAGCAGGATCCCCGTGATGATGCCCGAGAGGCCCACCGGAACGAACACCGACATGATGGCACGCCACCGCGCGAGGCCCAGGGCGCGGGCCCCTTCAGCGATGGGCCGTGGTGTCAGCCGCAGGATCTCCTCGGCCGACACGGTCACGACCGGGAGCATGACGATGGCCAGGGCAAGCGATCCGGCGAGTCCCGAGAAGTGGCCCTCGGTCACGACCACACTCGTGTAGATGAAGATCCCGACCACGATGGACGGGAGGCCGGCCAGGACGTCGATAAGGAATCGGGCGGCTTGCGCCAACCGGCCGCCGACCTCGACGGCGAAGACGGCCATCCCGAGCGCGATCGGCACTGCGATCAGCGTTGCCAGGCCGGTCATCTCGAGCGTCCCTACCAGGGCATTGCGCACCCCTCCGCCGGTGGCGCTCAGGTCGGCCGGCGGGTCCTGGAGGAGGAAGTCCAGGCTGAGCATGCTGCGGATGCCGTTCGCGAATACATACCCGAACACGGCCACGAGGGGGATCAGGGCGACGATCAGGGCGATCGCCGCGCAGATCACCAGGAGGTTGGCCTTGACCCGCCGGCGGCCGTCTGTCGGGGCGAAGGCGGCGACCGCCTCAGAAGCCACTCCGCAACCCTCCGGTGAATCGATTGCGGATGGTGATGGCCCCGGCGTTCACCAGTACTGAGATCACCAGCAGGACGGTGCCGAGGGCGATGAGGGCCTCGGGATGGAGCGTCTCCGTCGCCTCGTTGAACTCATTGGCGATCACGCTCGCCAGCGTGAACCCGGGCGCGAAGATCGACGTGCCGATGTTGTTCGAATTGCCGACCACGAGGGTCACCGCGATGGTCTCGCCGATCGCTCGCCCGAGGCCCAGGACGATGGCGGCCAGGAGACCTGCCTTCCCGATGGGGATGGTGACGGTCCGAGCGACGTCCCAGCGGGTGCCGCCCAAAGCCAGGACTGCTTCCCGCTGGAGGCGGGGAGTGGAAGCGAACACTTCGCGTGTCACAGCCGAGATGATGGGCACCGTCATGACCGCCAGGATCACGGCAGCCGCGAAGTAGCTGGGGCCGGGCGTGGGCGGCCCCAGGAACGGCACCACCTTCCCCAGGGTGCCGGCGACGGCCTGCTCGAGGGGGCGCATCACCGGCACGAGAACCAGCAGGCCCCAGAGGCCGTAGACGACTGACGGCACTGCAGCGAGCAGATCCACGGCGACCCCGAGCGGGCCACGCAGACGGGCCGGGGCGAGGTCGGTCAGCAGCAGCGCGATGAGGACCGAGATGGGGACCGCGATGAGCAGAGCGAGCAGGCTGGTGAGGACCGTGCCGTAGATGAACGGCCACGCGCCGTAGATGGTGAACGACGGCTCCCACTTCGTCCCGGTCAGGAAGCCGATGATCCCGAACTTCTCGTAGACCGGCGCGGCGGTCACGAAGCTGCCGACCATCATGAAGCCAAGGACCAGCGTGGTTCCCACCGCCAACGCGGCGAGCACGCCACGGAAGGTCAGATCACCGGTCCAGCGGCGGCGCCGTAAGCCGATTCGATCCACCGCTTCAGTGGCGTCGGGTGAACCAACCGAGTCAGTCATCTAGCAGGACATCCACTCTGACAGATTGACGATGCCCCGGGGATGGCCTCATCCCCGGGGCATCGAGGTGGTGCTGCAAAGGCTATGGCAGGAGGGGGGTGCCGGCCCAGTTGATCGAGCGCACGGCGGCTTCGTCCTGGGCGACCAGGTTGGGCGGCAGGGCACCGTAGATCAGGGGCGCCGAGTCGGCCTGACCGGCATGGATGGCCCACCAGATGAAGTCGACCAGGGAGTTCGCCCGGTCCTGGCTCTTCAGGACCTTCGACAGATCCTGGTAGACGATGATCCATGTCGTGCCAGCGATCGGATAGCCCTGCGGTGACGCAGAGTTCACGAGGTCGAAGCGGAGGTCGGGCGGATACGACGGCAGGTTGGCGGCCTGGGCGATGGAGTCGAGCGACGCGGTGATGTAGTTGCCGCTGGAATTCTGGACGTCCGCGAACGGGATCTTGTTCTGGATGGCGTAAGCCACGTCGATGTAGCCCACGCCACCGTCGGTCGCCTTCACGCCCTGGGTGACGCCCTCATTGCCGCTGGCGCCCTGTCCGACGGGCCAGGCGACCGTCTTGCCGGCGGACTTGGTCTTGTCGCCGCCGCCGACGTTGGTGACCCAGTCCGGGCTGACCGCGGTCAGGTACTTGGTGAAGATGCTGGTCGTACCCGACCCATCGGAGCGATGGACCACGCTGATCGCGGTACTCGGCAGACTGAGGCCAGGATTCGCGGCCGTCAGAGCCGGATCGTTCCAGGTCGTGATCTTGCCCAGGAAGATGTTGGCGATGATGTCGGGCGTCATCTTGATCGCCGCAGAGAGCCCGGTCAGGTTGTAGGCCACGACCACGGCACCGAAGGTCGTCGGGATCTCTACCGGCGTGCCGTTGGCCGCGGCCGTGGAGATCTCGCTGTCGGCGAGATACGCGTCGGATGCGCCGAAGTCGACCGTATTCTGCTGCCAGGCCTTGACGCCACCGCCGGAGCCGATGGATTGGTAGTTGATCTGCACGGCGCACTTGGCGAGGTAGTCACCCGCCATCTTGGTCAGCAGCGGGTTGATGAACGTGGAGCCGGCGCCGTTCAGCTGACCGTCGCCCTTCGAGCACCGGTAGGTCACTGGGGCCGCACTTGTGGCGGCCGTGCCGGACGTGCCAGGCGTGCTCGAGGCGGCCGGTGGCGTGGTCACAGCGACCGGAGCGGTCGTGGCAGGTGCGGTCGTCGCTCCGGCGCCGCAGGCAGCGACGGCCATGAGCGCGGCAAGGGTGATGGCGCCGAACCGACCGGCGCGAGCGATGTGGGTCACCGTGTCCTCTCCTCAGGCATGGGTGGTGGACGCATCTCGACTGTCATGCGCAGGGCCAGCCTGGGCCGAGCCCGTCAACGCTTTGTTGCCGGTCCGCACCCCGTCGTTAACATCCGGTCGCCCTCCACGAAACGCCACGAAGGGCACTAGCTGCCTCGGATCGCCTGCCCTTCGGCCCCCATCCGCGTGACGCTCGGCACCTTGCACATCTCAGGGCTTGGTGAGATGTTCATCCGGTGCTGAGGCGTGTGTGGCCCCGGCCTTGGGAGTCCGCCAGATGCTCTGCCACGAATGCGCTCGGGTGGGTCGGCCGGAGCCCGCCGTCGGTGCGTGCCGCTTCTGCTCGGTGGGGCTGTGCAAACCTCACCTCGTCGCGTCCTTCGAGAGCGAGATCCAGCCGCAGTACGCCTGCGACCATCATCCCGACCGTCCGTTCGAGACCATGCGCACGCCAGCGGAGCGCCCGCTCGCGATGACCTCCCTATGAGGTCCCTGCTGGCGCGGCTCGAGGACTTCCGCCTCCTGCCGCTGTTCGTCCTGGTCAGCATGGCGGCCGGCATCGTCATCGGGAACGCCCTGCGGATCTCCGACTTCACCTTGACACCGCCGATCGACGCGCTCAAGGCCATCGTCGGGGGCACGTTCGAGCCGAACGTCCCGAACGCGATCAGCCTGGGCGTCCCGATCGGCCTGTTCGCGATGATGTATCCGGCGATGACGAACGTGCGCTTGACCGAGGTCGGCCGTGCCTTCCGCTCGCCCAAGCAGCTCGCGGTCGTGCTGGCCTTCAACTACCTCGTGGCGCCGTTCCTGATGCTCGGCCTCGCCAACCTGTTCGTGAGCGACCCCGAACTGCACACCGGACTCGTCCTCTACGGGCTTGCCCCGTGTATCGCGATGGTCATCATCTTCACGTTCCTGGCCAAGGGCAACACGCCCATGGCGCTCGTCTTCGTCGCGCTCAACTCCGTGGCCCAGATGCTGCTCATCCCGGTCTACGCGCGGCTCCTGATCGGGAACGTGAGCTTCGATGTCTGGATCGTGGCCGAGAGCGTCGTGCTCTACCTCGGCCTGCCGCTGGTGCTCGGCGTCGCTACGCGGATGCTGGTGGTGCGGCGACGCGGCGAGGCCGGGATGGACGCCCTCAAGCCGGCCCTCAATGGCCTGTCCATCCTGGGCCTGCTCTTCACCCTCATCGTCATGTTCGCCCTCAAGGGCGACCTCATCCTCCAGCGGCCAGGCATCGTCGTCGAGATGGCCGTCCCGATGACGCTCTTCTTCGTGACGATGTTCTTCGTCGTCCTATTCGTCGGTTGGCGGCTCCGTTTCGCCTACCCCGATGCGGTGGCCGTCGCGTTCAACGCGACCGGGCGTGACTTCGAGATCGCCATCGCCATCGCTATCACGGCGTTCTCACCGACCGTGGCGCTGGCGACCGTCGTAGGGCCGCTGATCGAGGTCCCGGTGATGCTCTTCCTCGTGTGGGCCGCGATGCGCCTCGCACCGCGGCTGTTCCGGGTGCGGGCCGACAGTGGTGACCCCCTCGTCGTCGCGGCAGCGGCATGAGCACCTCGCTTCCGCTGGTCTGTGAACCGCGCCTCGATCTCCAAGCCCCCGACGTGACCGACGCCATCGCTGTGGCCGCGCTCCTCGCGGACCGCACCCGGGCATCGATCCTCCGGATGCTCGGCGACGGCCCCTGCTGTGTGTGCGAGCTCGCGGCGACTCTCGGGGAGCGCGAGAACAACGTGAGCAACCACCTGGCGAAGCTGCGCGACGCCGGGCTCGTCCGGGCCAGCCGTCACGGGTCCAATGCGCGGTTCCTCTACTACGAGCGCGAGGCCGAAGCGATCGCCCGTGCTCGGGCCGCTGTCGAGCGGATCTTTCGTTGAGATGCCTTGAGCTGGGACGCCCGAGGCCGGCGCCGTGGGCCCCGGCCCTGGCTATGGCCGCGGCGGCTTGACCGCCAGGCCCGGAAGGCCGCCACGGCTGGACCGCCACCGGTGCGTCGCCGCACCGCCGTGATTGCGGGTCAGGGGTACCGATGGTTCAATGGTCGGCCGAGCCTCGCTTTCCGGCCGGGACGCAGCACAGGGAGACCACATGGCCAAGGGCGATCACGGCAAGGGCGGCTCCAAGACAAGCGCGGCCGCGCCCGACGACAAGGCGGCCAAGGCCGAGCGACGACGGGCCAAGCGGATCGTCAAGGTGGAGGTCCAGCTGGCCGACGCCCGCGAGATCCAGGCCGCCGTCGGCGCCCTCGTTGCGTCACTGGAGCACAAGCTCGCCGATCTCCAGGCGCCGGCCCAGGCTGCCTCGACCGCGTCGGCCCCCGTGGCGTCCGCGGCCGCTCCGGCCCGCCGCACCACGCGACCTCGGACGCCGCGCGCCACGCCTGCCAAGCCACGCGTCACACGGACCCGGACACCCCGCAAGACGACCCCGCCCGCCTGACGGCTCGTCGCCGACCGCGGCCGCGGTGGCCCTTGGAACGGGCGCTTCCCACGTCGCACCAACGGGGTTGGTGGTAAGAGCATCCATGGGCCCACGGAGGTCCTTCGACGCCCGGTCTCGTGCACGGATGTGCTTCACGCCACCGCCCAGGGCTGCTCTGAAGGCACTTACCACCAATCGTGCTGGTGGCTGAGAGGATGTGCTGAGGGTCGAGGCGAGACCCGCGCGGGCGACCGCCGTGGTATCGTTGCGTGCTCAACTATCCTCGCGGAGCACAGCTCATGGACGACAGCACCCTCGATGCGCTCGCACGGTCGCAGCTCATCGACATGACCACGACCGGCCGCAAGACGGGTCAGCCCCGCCGCATCGAGATCGCCCTGCATGCCATCGACGGCCGCCTGTACATCAGCGGGATGCCACGTGCCGACCACAAGCGGGCCTGGCTCCTGAACCTCGAGCGCGATCCGCGGCTCACCATCCGCCTCAAGCAGACCACCAACGCGGAGGTCGCGGCGACGGCGCGCGTCATCGAGGAGCCGGTGGAACGACGACAGATCCTGGAGTCAGTCGCGGCGCGCTGGCGGCGGACCGATGTGGACGTGATGGTGGCCCACAGCCCCTTGATCGAACTGACGGTCGCGGGCTACCCGCGACCCGCCGACTCAGATCACGCTCACCGCGCGGCCTAGCGCCCGCCGGAACGCGTCGCCGACGAGCGGGCGCCACACAGCGGGCAGGGTACGGCGGAGGCGGGCGACCTCCTTCTCGCGCGAGGCGAGGTAGCGCCCGACCGCCTGGATGGTCTCGGCCGAGAGGCCGGCCGCCGAGCTGGCCAGGAACTCGCGGGCAAGGTGGGCGGCGACGTCCGCGTCATGCAACATGCCCAGGTGGTCCTGGAGGGTCGTGACCCGCGCGATCAGCGTGGTGGCATCAGCCCCCAGCACCTCGCGGAAGAACTCGAGCGTGTAGCGCAGCCGCTTGCCGGCGATGCGCAGGATGTGCAGCGTCGGCACGTCGGCCCAGGTGAGCGTCGAGTCGTAGGCGCGCAACTGCTCGTAGGCCGCCCAGACCCGGCTCGGTGCCGTGTCGCGCACGCGATGGGGGTCGGTCGCGCGCATGACGCGTCCGCCCGCACCCGAGGTTTCCACGAACGCCACGTAATCCTCGACGAAGCGTTGGTACGCGTCTCCATCCAGGAGCTTCACCAGGTGCTCCCGCGCCCCCTGGCGGACCGCCTGCCACGACTCATGGAGCGGCGCGAGGGCCACGCCCTCCTCTGGCGGCAGCGCCGCCATGTAGGCCGTCAGGCCGTCGAGCAGGACATCCTGGTCGCGCACGGCGCCAAGGGCGGTGGCGACCGTCCGGAGCTCGGCCACGTAGCGGCGGCTGGGGCCGTGGCGGAAGCCGTCACCGAAGACCCGCCAGGCGGCACGCATCCGCCGCGTCGCCACGCGCATCGAGTGCAGCTCCTCCAGGTCGTCACCCTGGCGCGTACCGGCCTCACGCTCGAGCATCCGGGCGAAGTGGAAGCGCAGCACTTTGCGGCCGGCCTCGGCCAGGGAGTCGCCGGCCACCACGCCGGGTGAGCGGCCCGTGCGCAGCCGGTCGATGATCTGGCTGCGCTCGTCGGGCTCGGCTCCCTCGGCCGCGACCGGGCGGGTGCGACGCGGGCGCTTGGGGGCCGGGTGGGCGTCAGCAGCGCGCGCGCGCCGTCGCGGCGTCGCCTTTGGTGCCGGCGCCATGGTCCGGTCGGGTGCCGACGCCGGCTCGGCTGCGGGAGCGGGCTGCTCCGCCGCCACGGCCGCTGCGACTTGCGCCTCGGGTACCGGTCCAGGCTCGTTCACCGGGGGCGGTGTGTCCTCCGCCTCCACCTTGGCGACCGGCGGCGGGGTCGGCGGCTTCTCCGGCGGGGGCCGCCTGACCGGCGCGAGCGCCGGCCTGGCAGCCGGCTCCGCGGGTGGATCCGCGCCGTCCTGATGCGGACCCCACGGGCGCACGCTGCCCGGTTGGCGTGCCGCGTTGAGCAATTCGGTGGCGAGGGCCTCCTTGGAGCGGCCCTCGGGCGTCACCGCCCCGCTGCTCTCCAGGATCGCGCCGACCTCCTGGAGCATGCGCTCGGAGCCGCCGCGCGACTCCACCTCCACGAAGGAGCCGCCACCGATGTCATGGCCTGCTGCCTCCACCCGCACTGCATCGAGGCTCAGGATCGCCCACCCGTCGCTGCCTCGCAGGTCGCGTTCGCGCCGCACCTGCCGGAGGGTGAACCGCGGCACGAGCGGGGCATCGCCGGCGAGGGCCATGAGTCGCCGCCGGGCTTCGCTATCGGGCCAGGTCTCCGGGTGCAGGTCCGCCGTCGCGGGTCCTTCCAGCTCGACGCGGCGGAAGAGCGCCCCGCCGGGTCCTTCGCCGCGGCCGAGGCTCTTGAGGGTCAGGGTGATGGCGCCGTCCTGCCGTCGCAGGCGGGCCCCATAGCCGCCGCGGGCGAGCGCGCCGTCGCTCGTATCCAGGTAGCGATCCTCGAGCTCGAAGGTCCGCCAGGCCCCGGCCGCGTGATCGCCGACCCAATCCGCGTCGAGCAGCCGCTCCAGGGCCGGCCCATCGGTGACGCGGAACTTCAGCTCGACCTCGATCGGGTCGGCCATCTCAGTCCTCGACCAGCATGGAGGCCCGCGCCTGGGCCTTGAAGACCTCGAACGTATCAAGTCCCGTGGGCGACTCGAGGAGCGTCTCCACCCGCCGCCAGCGATCGTCGGGGCCGAGCTGCCAGGCCCGCCGGTCGTCTGCCAGCATGACCTCCACGACCGTCCTCAGGCGCTCCGCCAGGGCCGGCTCGGTGACCGGTACGGCGGCCTCGACGCGCCGGTCCAGGTTGCGTTCCATGAGGTCGGCCGAACCGATGTAGACCCGCTCACGGTCACCGTCGCCGAAGACGAAGATGCGGGAGTGCTCCAGGAATGGTCCGATGATCGAGCGCACGCGGACGTTCTCGCTGACCCCCTCGACGCCGGGACGGAGTGAGCAGGCGCCACGGGCGATGATGTCGACCGGCACGCCGGCCTGGCTGGCCCGGCAGAGGGCGCCGACCATCTCGGGGTCGACGACGGCGTTGAGCTTGAGGCGGATGCGCCCGTCGCCGGACGCCCGCTGCCGCGCGATCTCGCCCTCGATCAGCTCCAGGATCGTCGAGCGCAGGCTGACCGGCGCGATGACCAGCCGCCGGAAGGTGCGCTGGCGGGAGAGCCCGGTCAGGAAGTTGAAGAGGTCGGTGGCATCGGCGCCGAGCTCCTCGCCGCAGCTCAGCAGGCCGACGTCGACGTAGAGGCGCGCCGTCTTGTCGTTGTAGTTGCCCGTGCCGATGTGGACGTAGCGGCGCAGGCCGCGGCCCTCGCGACGTACCACGAGCGTCACCTTGCAGTGCGTCTTGAGGCCGACGAGGCCGTACACCACGTGCGCCCCGGCTCGTTCCAGGGCGCGGGCCCAGACGATGTTGGCTCGCTCGTCGAAGCGGGCCTTGATCTCCACCAGGACCACGACCTGCTTGCCTTGCTCGGAGGCACGGATCAGGGCCCGCACGATGGGCGAGTCGCCACCCGTCCGGTAGAGGGTCATCTTGATGCCCAGCACATCCGGGTCGTCGGCCGCCTGCTCCACGAACCGCTGCACGGAGCCGCGGAACGACTCGTACGGGTGGTGGAGCAGCAGGTCGCCGTCGCGGATGGCGGCGAACACGTCGACCGCCTCGTCCTCGTCGAGCGGCTGGAGGCGCTGCGGCGTGACCGGTTGCCAGGGCTCGCGCTGCAGGCCGGGCAGGTCCAGGTCGGCGATGGCGTCGAGGGCCGTCAGGTCCAGCATGCCGGCGACCTCGTAGACGTCGGTCGGCTGGATGCCCAGGCCGCGCTGCAGCAGTGCCCGGGTCGCGGCCGGCATCGAGCGCTCCACCTCGAGCCGGACGGCCGCCCCGAAGCGCCGCTTGCGAAGCTCCTCCTCGATGGCCATCAGCAGGTCGTCCGCCTCGTCCTCCTCGATGGCCAGGTCGGCGTTGCGCGTGACGCGGAAGAGGTGGTGCTCCAGGACCTCCATGCCCGGGAAGAGGGCATCCAGGTTGGCGGCGATGATCTGCTCCAGCAGGATGTAGGTGCGCTGGCCCACCTCGACGAGGCGCGGCAGGACCGGCGGCACCTTGATGCGGGCGAAGCGGCGCTCGCCGGTCTCGGGGTCGCGCACGGTGACCGCCAACGACAGCGACAGGTCGCTGATGTAGGGGAACGGGTGGCCGGGATCGACCGCCAGCGGCGTCAGGACGGGGAAGATCTCGTCCAGGAAGCGCCGCCGCAGCTCAAGGCCCCGTTCCTCGCGCTCGGCGTAGGGCACGATGCGGATGTCGTTGGCGAGAAGCTCGGCATGGATGCCGGCGAAGGCCGCCGAATGGGCCGCTACCAGCGAGAGCACCTTGTTGCGGATGGCGTCCAGCGTCTCGGCCGCGGTCAGGCCGTCGGCCGACGGATTGGAGCGGCCGGCCGCCAGCTGCTGCTTGAGGCCCGCCACACGCACCTGGAAGAACTCGTCGAGGTTGTTGGCGAAGATGGCCAGGAAACGCGTCCGTTCCAGCAGCGGGTTGCGGGCGTCCGTCGCCTCGAACAGGACGCGCGCGTTGAACTCCAGCCACGACAGCTCGCGGTTGATGTAGGGCAGCGTGGCGGGTACGCGCTGCCGTGCGGTACGTCGAGCGGCAGGCGGGCGGACGGCGGTCATGGGGGCGAGCTGGGGGCGCGGGTCAGGCGTCCGGCCGGTAATCCCGGCGGCCGGACGCCTGGTCGTACCAGACGCGCGTGAGCTGGCCCGTGGTGGGATCGGTGAAGACCTCCTCGGTGCGCTGGAAGCGGCTGGCCTCGGAGCCCTTGATCGAGGCGCGATACCGACCGTGCTCGTAGGCGGCTCCCAGGCCCAGGATGGCGGCTCCGATCAGCGCCTCCACGGCGACCGCGACGATGCCCGCAGCAAGCGCCACGACCGCGCCCAGGATGGCCAGGGCGGCCAGGATCCCGAGCGCGATCCGCGCGACGTTGGTCAGCGTGCCGCTGCCGCGGTCCATGGCCGAGCTCAGGCGCCCGTGCCGTGGCCCGAGTCGCCGGCGGCCAGGACGACGGCCGTGCCGTAGGCCACGATCTCGGTCATCGTGGTACCCATCTCCGAACTGTCGAAGCGCATCGTCAGGATGCCGTTGGCGCCCATCGCCGTGGCGTTCTCCACCATCCGGTCGACGGCCTGGCGGCGGGAGTCTTCAAGCAGCTGGGTGTACTCGTGGATCTCGCCGCCGGCGAGGCTGCGCAGGCCCGCCGCGATGTTGCCGGCCAGGCCGCGGCTGCGGACGACGACGCCGAACGTCTGGCCCTTCGTCTCCACGACGCGCATGCCGGCCACGAAGTTGGTGGTGCTGACGATCATGTGACGCCTCCCGGGACGTGCTGGGCGTGCGGGTCGGCGGCGCGGCGCGCCTCATCCTCCGCACAGGGGCAGGCGGCTCGCAGCCGCTCGAAGGTGTGGAACCCCGTGTGGTGGCCATCGGCCCACGTTGGCGCGAGAGCATACGATCCGACCAGCTGGAGGTCCACCAGCTCGGTCTGGCTCGGTGTCAGGGTGGGCTTCGAATCGAGCCACCCCGGCTGGCCCATCTCGCCGCGGCAGTAGGCGCACGGGCACATCCAGCGCAGGGTCACCGTGTCGTAGACGGTCTGGTGCCCGTCGGCCCAGTCGATCTCGAGGCGGCCGGCGGCCCGATCGGCGTGGATGCGCACCGGGGCCAGGTATTCCTTGCCGCTCGTGTAGCTGCCGCTCATGCGCCGATCGTACGCCCGCCGGCCGGGCACCGTCGGCTACACTCCAGTCCTTCGCCTGGAGGAGCCGATTCGGCCATGCCACGTTCGCCGCGCCCCGATGACCTGTTCGCCCTGCGCGTGCCCACGGAGGTGACGCTGTCGCCCGACGGCCGACAGGCCGCCTTCGTCGTCAAATCCGTCGCCCCGGGACGCGACGGCTACCGTCATGCGATCTGGACGGTGCCGGCCGACGGCTCAGCCCCGCCGCGCCAGGTCACCCTGGGCCGGCGCAACGACGTGGTCCCCCGCTGGAGCCCCGACGGCCGCACCCTGGCCTTCCTCTCCGACCGCGCGGGCGTCCTGCAGGCGGCCGGCGCGGGGGACGAGGCGGGTCCCAAGGAGGCGCCCAAGGAAGGTGCCACCCAGGTCTGGCTGCTGCCGTTCGACGGCGGCGAGGCGCGCCAGCTGACGCGCCTGCCCAAGGACGTCACGGATCTCGCCTGGAGCCCCGACGGCACGGCCCTGTGCGTCGTCTCGGCGGCGGCCCGGCTCAAGGAACGCCCGTCGGCGCGCAAGCCGGAGGATGGTCCGGAGCCTGACCTGCGGTTCATCGACCGCCTCTCCTACATGCTCAACGGGGCCGGTTTCACCTACGACCGGCCGGGCAACCTGTGGCGGGTGGCCGTGGAAGACGGCGTCGCCACGCGCCTCACGAGCGGCACGGCCGATGACGGGCATCCGACGTGGAGCCCCGATGGCAGGACCATCGCCTTCGTCTCCAACCGCCACCGCCACAGCGACCTGACCGGGCGGGTGGACGTGTTCGTGATGCCCTCGGCCGGCGGGCGCATCGAACGCGTCACGAGCGGCGCCGACGATCGCCAGTTCTTCGATCCAGCCTGGAGCCCGGACGGCGCCTGGCTGGCGGTCAAGGGCTTCACCCAGGCTCGCCCCGGGGTGCGGACGGACGTCTGGCGCTTCCGACCCCAGGGCGGCGACGGGGTCGGCGAGGACCTCACCGGCGAGCACGACCTGATGGTCGACTCGGCCATGAACAGCGACCTCTTCGGCGGGCCCGGCTCGCGGGTCACGTGGAGCGAGGACGGCCGCTGGATCAGCTTCACGGCGCCACTCGAAGGCGCGTACGAGGCCTGGCGCGTGGAGGTCGCGAGCCATCGCGTGGAGCGGCTCACGGAGGGGCGCCATTGGGTGTCATCGCTCGTGGCGGCGTCGCTGCCAGGAGGCGTGACCCGCTACGCCGCCATCCGCGTGACAGGTACGGCGCCGTTCGACGTGGTCGCCTTCGACCTGCCCAAGGGCGGACCTCGCGGCAGCCGCCCCGAGGTCCGCCAGCTGACGCACCTCATGGCCGACGCGTGGGGCGACATCTCGTTCGTGGAGCCGATCTCGCGCTGGCACGAGGTCGACGGCCGACGCGTCCAGGGCTGGCTTCTCCCGGCCGTGGTCGGCCGCTCCGGACCCGCGCCGCTCGTAGTGGAGATCCACGGCGGCCCGCAGACCCTCTACGGCTGGTCGCTCATGTGGGAGTGGCAGTGCCTGGTGGCCGAGGGCATCAGCGTCTACGCCTGCAACCCGCGCGGCAGCCAGGGCTACGGGGAGGCCTTCTCGGCCGCCAACTTCAGCGACTGGGGCACCGGCCCCATGGCCGACGTGATGGGTGGGGTCGACGCGCTCATCGCCGATGGCCTGGCGGATCCGGACCGCCTTGGCGTCACGGGCGGTTCGTACGGCGGCTACCTGACCAGCTGGATGGTCGGCCACACCGACCGTTTCGCCGCCGCGGTGACATGCCGGTCCGTCAACGACATGACCTCGCAGATGCTCTCGGGTGACATCGGCGGCCCGACCTTCGGACGCCAGGAATACGGGCGCAACCCGTGGGAGGACCCGCAGCTGTACCTGCGCGAGTCACCCCTGACGTACGCCACGGCCATCCACACGCCGCTGCTCATCCAGCACTCCGAGCGCGATCTGCGTACGACCATCACCCAGGCGGAGGAGCTGTTCACCGTCCTGCGGTCGCTCAAGCGAGAGGTGCGCCTCATGCGGGTGCCCGATGAGACCCACGAGCTGACCCGCTCGGGCACGCCGTTCCGCCGCGTGGCCAACCTCGAGGAGATCACCCGCTGGTTCGCCCACTACCTCGTGGCGCGCCGCCGGGGCTTGCCGCCCATCCGCTCCATCCAGTCCCGCAGCTCGGCGAAGGCGGCCCGCTCGGCGAAGTGACGCCGTCGCCGGCCGTCGTGCATGACGCGCACGAGGCCGGCGCCCTCCAGCACGCGGATGTGCTTCAGGGCCGCGAAGCGGGTGTGCTGCGGGACGAGCGCCGCCAACTCCCCGCTGGTCATGCCGGGCGTCGTGAAGAGGCGCTCCAGGAGCAGCCGGCGCGTGGGATCGGCGACGGCTGAGGCGACGCGGCTCACCGGATCGGTCTGGGCTGGGTGCATGGTGACTATATGGTCACATATCCAGGGTCCGATGTCCATGAAGGTGGGTGTACGATAGGGTCGTGACGACCATCGAGCACCTCGGATCCGACCAACGCGCGGCCCAGGAACGGGCCACGCACGAGGCCCAGGCGCTCGTGCGGGCCTGGGACGGGCATGCCGGTGGCCTCGGGGGCTGGCTCGGCCGCGTCGGCGGGGTCGACCAGGTCGCCGTGGTGGAGCGCGTCGGCAGCCTCGCCAAGCGTTCGATCAAGCGCGACAGCAAGCTGTGGGCGCTGGACCTGGCCATCCGCATGATCGACCTGACGACGCTGGAGGGGAAGGACACGCCGGGCAAGGTCCATGCCCTCTGCCAGAAGGCCATCCGGCCCGACCCGGCCGATCCGTCGATCCCCAGCGTGGCCGCCATCTGCGTCTATCCGGCCCGCATCCGCGATGCGCGGGCGGCCCTGCGCGACAGCGGGGTCCGCGTGGCGAGCGTCGCCACCGGCTTCCCCTCCGGCCAGACGTTCATGGACATCAAGGTTGAAGAGACGCGCCAGGCCGCTGCCGCCGGAGCGGACGAGATCGACATGGTCATCGACCGCGGGGCGTTCCTGGCGGGGGACTACGGCGCGGTCTTCGACGAGATCGTGGCCGTCAAGGCGGCCGCCGGTGCGGCCCACCTCAAGGTCATCCTGGAGACCGGCGAGCTGGAGACGCTGGACAACGTGCGGCGCGCCAGCATCCTGGCCATGGCCGCAGGGGCCGACTTCATCAAGACCTCGACCGGGAAGGTCGTACCGGCGGCGACGCTGCCGGTGACCCTCGTGATGCTCGAGGCGATCCGCGATTTCGAGCGCCAGACCGGCCGCACCGTAGGCATGAAGCCGGCCGGTGGCATCCGCACCGCCAAGGAGGCCATCGCCTACCTCGTGGTGCTCTACGAAACCCTTGGCGCGCGCTGGATGACGCCCGAGCGGTTCCGTTTCGGGGCCAGCTCGCTCCTCAACGACATCCTCATGCAGATCCGCAAGGAACGCACCGGCCGCTACTCCGGCGCCGACTACTTCACCCTCGACTGACGCGGGCGCGGGCCGGGACGCGCCGGGCATCGGGCGCCGGGCGCGAAGCTGAGCCGAGGGCGTGGGTGTCGCTCACCGTGAACACTTCGGCCCTCAAGGCGTCCGCGGAGCCGCTCTCGCCCGTCTAGCGCGGCCAACGGTCACCCACCGTGACCGAGATCCGCCCGTACCGGTCGATCGAGCCTTCGGACCCCATTTCGACCCGGATTCGTTCACCCACCGTGACCGATACCGGCCCAGCATGGGTCGATCCCGCCTTCGGGCCCCCTTCGACCCGGATTCGTTCGCTGACCGTGACGCCAGGGGGCGCCCGACGATCCCCACCGGGCGGAGGGACCCCCAACCAGCATCTCGCACTATGTGACCTGGCGGTCACATGACATCGCAGGCTCTGGCGCAGATCGATGGAACGCGGTAGGCTAACGACCTGATGAGCCCCTCGCGAACTGCCCGACAGCCGGTCATCCCTGCCAAGGCCACGAGGACGGCCACCGCCACGCCCACCGC
>CAZFGT010000019.1:0-44049 GCA_964518505.1 uncultured Anaerolineaceae bacterium
ACGGCGATGCGCCGATCATGGGCGTCGCCACCTACGCCGTGCTGGGCGACCTCCACGCCGTCGTCCCTGCCGTCAGCGCCGAGATCCGCCGCCGAAAAGGGGCATGAGCCCGCCCGTCACACCCGCATGACCGTCACGAGACTCTCCAGGCCCTCGTACACCTCAGCTCTTGCCGCACGCGGAAGGACGTCGAGAGGCCCGTCGCGCCCTTGCCGCCGAGCGGCACAACGGTCGTAGGAACTACCCGTCCGCCGTCAGATATGCCTGCTGGCGGCATGCGTGACCTTGGAGCTCGCGCTCAGGGGCGTAGAGAGGGTGCTTCTTCGCCGGTTGTGCCGCCACGCGGCACGATCCCGGTTGGCGACCCGGCGGTCTCGTATCCGATGACTTGGACCGCATCGGCGCCGAGGCCGGTCATGGATCCGCGGCCACCCGTCAGTCGGGGTCGCGGCCCCACCGGGCTCAAGCCTGGCGGATACGGGCGGCGATGCGGGCGGCGGCGGCCACGACCTCGGCGGCGACAGCGCCCCCGACCTCCGGACCGGCCGGGAAGCGGTATGAGGGCCCGTGGACATGGATCGCGGCCACGACCTCGCCGTCCTCGTCGGCCAGGGCCGCCGCGACCGACGTGATGCCCTCGGCCACTTCCTCCGCGGTCCACGCGTAACCCTCGAGGAGCACCCGCCGCAGCCGCTCGCGGATCGCGGCGGGCTCCACGACCGTGGCCGGCGTGAACCGCTCCAGGGGCCGGGCCATATACGTGTCCACCTCGGCCGCGGTCCGGTGGGCCAGCATGACCAGGCCGGACGAGACGGCATGCATCGGAAGGCGCGTGCCGGTCCAGTCGCGCACCCCGACCGGGTGGGGCGAGTCGACCTGGTCCACGTAATGGACCAGCGAGCCGTCGGGGATCGACAGGCCGGCCGCCTCCCCCACCGTCCCCGCCAGGGCCACAAGGTGCGGCCGCGCGACCGCGACGAGGCTGCGGGTGGGCCGCCCGCCACCGGCCGCCAGCGCCGCCATGCGGCCGCCCACGCGGTAGTCCGTGCCACCGGGCACCTGCTCGACCGCCCCGGCGGCCACGAGCGACGCCAGCAGCCGGGCGACGGTGCTCTTGGGCAAGCCCGCGCGCGCCGCCACTTCAGTCACGCCGAGCGGCCCGCCACTCAGCGTGCCGAGCACGACGAAGGCCCGTTCGATGGCCTGGACTCTGGACACGACCCCTCCCGTCCGCTACATTGCGGCTGGCCGTTCCATCATACGGCACCGTTCCACATGGCGGAACAACGGGCGTGACGGACACTAACGAGATCGACCTGGCGGCCCTCTCCGACGAGGAGCTGACCGAGCAGATGCACAACGACCTCTACGACGGCATGGCTGCCGAGATCGTGGAGGGCACGAACATCCTGCTCGGCCGCGGCTGGAGCGCCACGCGCGTGCTCGACGACGCGCTGGTGGCGGGCATGAAGATCGTGGGCATCGACTTCCGCGACGGCATCCTGTTCGTGCCGGAGGTCCTCCTGGCCGCCAACGCCATGAAGGCAGGCATGGCCATCCTGCGGCCGCTGCTGGCGGAGACGGGCGCCAAGCCCATCGGCAAGGTCGTCATCGGCACGGTCAAGGGCGACATCCACGACATCGGCAAGAACCTCGTGGGCATGATGCTCGAGGGCGCCGGCTTCGAGGTCTTCGACCTGGGCGTGAACACGGACGCCGACAAGTTCCTGGCCGCCCTGGACCTGCACCACCCCGACATCCTGGGCATGTCGGCCCTGCTCACCACGACCATGCCGTACATGAAGGTCGTCATCGACACGCTCAAGCAGAAGGGCCTGCGTGACGACTACATCGTCCTGGTGGGCGGGGCGCCGCTGAACGAGGAGTTCGGGGCGGCCGTTGGCGCCGACGCCTACTGTCGTGATGCGGGCGTGGCGGCCGAGATGGCCCGCGCCCTCATCGACAAGCGACGCGCCAGTGCCGCCTGAGCCGCGGCCCGCCGCCGATCCGCCCCGCACGCTGGTCATCGCCTGCGGCGCGCTCGCGCCCGAGCTGGTGGCCCTCACGCGCCGGCCGGGTCTGGGCCACGTCGACCTCGCCTGCCTGCCGCCGGACCTGCACGACAGGCCGGAGCACATTCCCGCCGCTGTCCGGCGCCGGATCCGCGCCGCGCGCACGACCCACGATCACATCTTCGTGGCCTACGCCGATTGCGGCACGGGCGGCCTGCTCGACGCGGTGCTGCGCGAGGAAGGCATCGAACGCCTGCCCGGCGCCCACTGCTACCAGGTCTTCGCCGGCCAGGATGCCTTTGACGGGCTGATGGCGCAGGAGCCGGCGACCTTCTTCCTGACCGACTTCCTGGCCCGCCATTTCGACCGCCTGGTGGTCCGCGGCCTGGGCCTGGACCGCCACCCCGAGCTGCTGGCGGTCTACTTCGGGGCGTATCGGCGGGTCGTCTACCTGGCCCAGACCGACGATCCGCGGCTGCTCGCCGCCGCCCGGGCCGCCGCCGCGCGGCTGGGCCTCGCCTTCGAGCTGCGCCGCACCGGCTATGGCGACCTGGCCACGGCCATCGAGGCGCTTGCCGGGGTGGCCGACGTCTCGGCCCTGCGCGCCGCCCTGCCGGTGGCGACCGGGGCGGCCTGAGGTGGCCGGCACGCTGACGATCATCTGGTGGCGCGATATCCCCGCCCAGGTCGTCGTCCGCGACGGCCGCCAGACGGCCAAGATCGTGCTGCACCCGCGCTTCCAGGTGGCCATCGACAAGGCCGCCGTGAAGGCCGGCCGGAAGGCGATGGACGACTACATCGCCGACTGGCGCAAGACGCAGGCACCCTGCACCGACGAGCCGGATGCGGCCGCCAAGGCGGAGGCCGCACGCCTCGAGCACGCCTACACGCGCGACGTCCTGGCCCGCCTCGTGGCCGCCGGGGGCGTGGACGAGGCCGGACCGCACGGGGAGGCAGCGTGACCCGCACGGTCATCGCCTCGGCCACCCGCGAGGTCGTCATCGGCGACGACCGGCCCTTCGTGATCATCGGCGAACGGATCAACCCCACCGGCCGGAAGCTCCTGGCGGAGGAGATGAAGGCGGGCGACTTCAGCCGCGTCGAGCGCGACGTGGTGGCCCAGGTGGAAGCCGGGGCCCACATGCTCGACGTCAACGCCGGCGTGCCGCTGGCCGATGAGCCGGCCATGCTGGCCCACGCCATCCGGCTGGTGCAGGGCCTGACCGACCTGCCGCTGTCCATCGACTCGTCCATCGTGGAGGCGCTGGAGGCGGGCCTCGCCGCGTACCAGGGCAAGGCGCTCGTCAACTCGGTCACCGGCGAGGAGGAGCGGCTGGAGCGCGTCCTGCCCCTGGTCCGCCGCTACGGCGCGGCGGTGGTGGCGATCTCCAACGACGAGACCGGCATCTCCGAGGACCCCGACGTGCGCTACGCGGTGGCGAAACGGATCGTGGAGCGTGCCCTGGACCACGGCATCCCGCGCGAGGACGTGGTCGTGGATCCGCTGCTCATGCCCATCGGGGCGCTGCCCACGGCGGGCCGCCAGGTCTTCCGGATCCTGGGCCGGCTGCGCGACGAGCTGCACGTCAACACCATCTGCGGCGCCTCCAACGTCAGCTTCGGCCTGCCCTTCCGTGAGGGCATCAACGGGGCGTACCTGGCCATGGCCATCGCCAGCGGCCTCACCAGCGCCATCACCAACCCCCTGTCGGATGGCGTGCGCCAGGCGGTCATGGCCGCCGACGTGCTGATGGGCAACGACCCCGAATGCGGCCGCTGGATCCGCCGCTACCGCGAGGCGCCGGCCGACGGCGAACAGGGCCGCCGGATCAATCGCCGCCGGGCCGCCGCGGTGCCGTGAGCGGCGTGGACGCCATGCCGCAGCCGCTCATCGTGTTCACGCCGTCCGGCCGACGAGGTCGATTCGACGCCGGGACCACGATCCTCGACGCCGGCCGCGCCCTCGGCGTGGACATCGACTCGGTCTGCGGCGGCCGAGGCCTGTGCGGCCGCTGCCAGGTCCAGCCCAGCCTGGGCGAGTTCCCCAAGCTCGGGCTGGTCTCCCAGGCCGACCACCTGTCGGCGCCCGGCGAGGTCGAGGCGGAATACGACCGGCTCCACGGCCTGGCCGCCGACCGGCGCCTGGCCTGCACCGCCGCCGTCCGCGGCGACGTGGTCGTCGATGTGCCGCCGGAGAGCCAGGTCCACCGCCAGGTCGTGCGCAAGGAGCTCGCCCGCCGCGCCTTCGAGATCGACCCGGTGGTGCGGCTCCACTACGTCCAGGTGGCGCCGCCCGTGCTGGCCTCGCCGCGCGGCGACCTGGCGCGCCTCAAGGACGCCCTGGCCGCCGAGTGGGGCCTGTCCGACCTTGCGGCCGACCTCCAGGTCATCCGCACCCTGCCGGCGGCGCTGGAGGCGGGCTCGTACGGCGTGACCGTGGCCGTGCACGAGGCGCGTGTCATCACCGCGGTCTGGCCGGGCCTCCACGAGCGCGCCCTGGGGGTCGCCCTCGACGTGGGCTCGACGACGATCGCCGGCCACCTGGTGGACCTGTCCGACGGCGCGGTGCTCGCCTCCGAGGGCGTCATGAACCCGCAGATCCGCTTCGGCGAGGACCTCATGAGCCGGGTCTCGTACGCCATGCTGCATCCCGACGGGGCGGCGGCGATGACGCGCGCCGTGCGGGCGGCGGTGGGCAAGCTGGTCGCCTCGCTGGCCGCCCGGGCGGGTATCGCGGCCCGCGACATCCTGGAGCTGACCGTCGTCGGCAACCCGATCATGCATCACCTGCTGCTGGGCCTGGACCCGGTGCCGCTCGGCTCGGCGCCCTTCACCCTGGCCACCGACGACGCCCTGGAGGTCAACGCCGCGGAGATCGGCGTGCGGGCCCATCCGGGCGCCCGTGTCTACGTGCTGCCGTGCATCGCCGGCCACGTCGGCGCCGACACGGCCGGCGTCATCCTGGCCGAGGAGCCGCAGCGCGGCGAGGGCGTGCAGCTCGTGGTGGACGTGGGCACGAACGCGGAGATCGTGCTCGGCGTGGGCGGCCACCTGCTGGCCGCCTCGAGTCCCACGGGCCCGGCCTTCGAAGGGGCCCAGATCAGCGGCGGGCAGCGCGCCGCCCCGGGGGCGATCGAACGCGTGCGCATCGACCCGCAGACCCTGGAGCCGCGCTTCCGGGTGATCGGCTGCCCGCTCTGGTCCGACGAGCCCGGGTTCGCCGAGGCGATGGCCGGCCTCGCCGTCAGCGGCATCTGCGGGTCGGGCATCGTCGAGGTCGTGGCGCAGCTCTTCCTGGCCGGCATCGTGACCGCCGACGGCGTCATCGACGGCACGCTGGCCGCCCGGACGCCGCGCCTCGTGGCCGACGGCCGCACCTTCGCCTACGTCCTCCACGACGGCCAGCCGCGCCTCGTCATCACCCAGAATGACGTGCGCGCCATCCAGCTGGCCAAGGCCGCCCTGTACGCCGGCGCCCGTCTCCTGATGGACCATGCCGGCGTCGACGCGGTCGACGAGGTCCGCCTGGCGGGCGCGTTCGGCAGCCAGATCGACGGCATCCAGGCGATGGTGCTTGGCCTGGTCCCCGACTGCGACCCGGCCCATGTCGTGGCCGCCGGCAACGCGGCCGGCACGGGCGCCCTCATGGCCCTCCTGTCGGGCCGCGCCCGACGCGAGATCGAGGCCACGGTCCGCCAGGTGGAGAAGATCGAGACCGCGGTCGAGCCGGGCTTCCAGGCCCACTTCGTGGACGCCCTCGCGTTCCCCCATCGGACCGCCCCGTCGACCCACCTGGGCCAGGTCGTGGCCCTGCCGGCGCGGCCGGCCGGCCACGGAGCCTCCGGCCCCCGACGTCGTGAACGAGGCCGGCCGGTGGTCGGCGCGGCCAGCAGGGAGGACCCGTGATGGACGAGACCCCGCGTCAGCGCAGCGGCGGCCGGGCGGCCCGCCAGGCGGCCCGCCTGCATCGCCAGCTGGAACGCACGCCGTTCCTGACCCGCACGCTCAAGCCGTTCGAGGTCCTTGACGAGGAGGGCCTGGCGCTCATCGAGCACAACGCCGACACGATCCTCCAGGAGGTGGGCCTGGAGTTCCGCGGCGATCCGGCCGCGGTCGCCCTCCTGGCAGCGGCCGGCGCCGACGCGCAGGGCGAGCGCGTGCGCTTCCCCCGCGGGATGTGCCGCCAGATCGTCCAGGCGACCGCGCCCCGCGAGTTCACCCAGTACGCCCGCAACCCGCTCAACAACGTCCAGATCGGTGGCTCGGCCACCGTCTTCGCCCCCAACTACGGCTCGCCCTTCGTGCTCGACCTGGACCGCGGCCGGCGCTACGGCACGATCGAGGACTTCCGCAACTTCGTGAAGCTGGCCTACGCCAGCCCGTTCATGCACCACTCCGGCGGGACGGTCTGCGAACCGGTCGACGTGCCCGTCAACAAGCGCCACCTGGATATGGTCTACAGCCACATCCGCTACTCGGACAAGCCGTTCATGGGCTCGGTCACGGCCGCCGAGCGGGCCGGCGACACGGTGGCCATGGCGCGCCTCGTCTTCGGCCCCGACTTCGTCGACCAGAACGCGGTGGTGCTCAGCCTGATCAACGCCAATTCGCCGCTCGTATGGGACGCCACGATGGTCGGCGCCGCGCGCGCCTACGCCGAGGCCAACCAGGCGACGCTCATGACGCCGTTCATCCTGGCCGGCGCGATGGCGCCCGTCACCGCCGCCGCCGTGTGCGCGCAGACCCTCGCCGAGGCGCTCGGCGGCATGACCTTCGTGCAGCTGACGCGACCCGGCGCGCCGGTCGTGCTGGGCTCGTTCGCCAGCTCCATGTCGATGCAGTCAGGGGCGCCCACCTTCGGGACCCCCGAACCGGCCCTCGTGCTGTACGCCATGGCCGCCCTGGCCCGCCGCCTCGGCGTGCCGTTCCGCTCGGGCGGCAGCCTGTGCGCCTCCAAGCTGCCCGATGCGCAGGCGGCCTACGAGTCGGCCGCGACGCTCCAGCCGACCGTCCTGGCGGGCGTCAACTTCGTGCTCCACGCCGCCGGCTGGCTGGAGGGCGGGCTGACCTGCGGCTACGAGAAGTTCGTCATGGACGCCGACCAGTGCGGCATGATGGCCGTCTTCGCCAAGGGCATGGACCTTTCGGAGAACGGCCAGGCCCTGGAAGCCATCCTGGCCAACGAGCCGGGCACGCACTTCCTGGGCAGCGCCCACACGCTGGCCAACTTCGAGAGCGCTTTCTACCGCTCGGGCATCGCCAACTACGACAGCTTCGAGCAGTGGCAGGAGGACGGCGCCCTGGATACGGCCCAGCGCGCCAACCGCGTGTGGAAGCAGATGCTGGCCGACTACCAGGAGCCGCCCCTGGACCCGGCCGTCGACGAGGCCCTGCTGGCCTTCATCGCCGAGCGCAAGGCGTCCATGCCCGACGCGCTCGCCTGACGTGGTCGCCCTCCGCCGACCCGCGGCGTCGACCGAAGCACGACGCGCCCTGGCCGCCCTGGTGGCGGCGCCGAAGTTCGAGCTGATCCCCCTGGCCCACGCCCTCGACGAGGCCTCGGCGCTGCCGGCAGGGGCGACGGTCACGGTGACCTCATCGCAGGCGCGCGGCATGGCCGCCTCGGTCGAGCTCTGCGGCGCCCTCACGGAACGCGGCCACGACGTCGTGCCCCACCTGTCGGCCCACCTCATCCGCGATCGCGCCGAGCTGCGCGAGCTGCTGCGCACCCTGGCCGGGATGGGCGTGCGGCGGGCCTTCGTGGTCGGCGGGGACGGACCGGTGACCGGCGACTTCCCCGACGGCCTGAGCCTGCTGCGAGCGATGGCCGAGCTGGGGCACGACTTCAGCGAGATCGGCGTGCCGTGCTACCCGGAGGGGCATCCCGCGATCGACGCAGCGCGCCTCGACGAGGTCCTCGTGGAGAAGGCCGCCTTCGCCGACTACATGGTCAGCCAGATGTGCTTCGACGCGGGGCTCATCTCGTCGTGGCTCCTCGCGCGCCGAGCCCGCGGCCTCGCCCTGCCATTGCACCTGGGCCTCCCCGGCGCGGCGCCGCTGCACCGCCTGATGACGATCAGCGCCCGCATCGGGGTGGCCGACTCACGGCGCTTCCTGACCAAGAACACGCGCTTGGTCAGCCGGCTGCTCCTCGCCCCGGGCGGCTACCGGCCGGACGGCCTCCTCGAGGCGCTGACGCCGCTGGCGGCCGATCCGGTCGCTGACCTGGCGGGCCTCCACATCTTCACCTTCAACCAGGTCCGCTCGACGGAGGCCTGGCGCGCCCAGTACCTGGCCAGCCTCCGCGGCTGATCCGCGAGCAAGGCGGCACAGGCTCCAGGGCTAGGTGCCCCGAGCAAGGGCGAGGGCCCGGAACCGTCAGCGGCCGTTCATCGATTCGCAAGGTACGAGGGGGCATCCTGAGGGCCATGACGACCCCTCGACGCCGCCTCCCGGCCGTGGCGGCCCTGGTCGCCGTCCTTGCCGTCGTGGCAGGCGGTGGCTACGGCCTGTGGTACCTCTTCCTTCGACCGGCCGGCCCGGCCGCCGTCAACACCGGCAGCCAGGCCCCGCTCGCCACGACCGGCGCCGCCGCCGAGCCCCTGGCCTCGGGCGGGCTGGCCGGCACCTGGGACGTCGACACGACCATCGGCTCCTTCGCCGACTTCAGCGACTCGTGGGTCGGCTACCGCATGCAGGAGACGCTGGCCTCGATCGGCGCCAACACGGCCGTGGGGCGGACGCCCAAGGTCAGCGGCACGCTGACGATCACCGGCACGCAGGTCACGGCCGCCACCATCACGGCTGACCTGACCGCGCTCCAGAGCGATGACTCCCGCCGTGACGGCCAGCTTGACCACAACGGCCTGGAGACCAGCTCCTTCCCGACCGCCACGTTCACCCTGACCAGCCCGCTGGACCTGGGGACCGACCCGACGAGCGGCCAGGAGATCGACGTCACGGCCCAGGGCACCCTGGACCTCCACGGCGTCACCAAGACGGTGGCCGTGCCGCTCAAGGCACGACTCGTGGGCAGCGTCATCGAGGTGACCGGCTCCCTGCCCATCACCCTGGCCGACTACGGCATGACCCCGCCCACCTCGTTCATCGCCCTGTCGGTGAGCGACGCCGGCACGCTGGAGCTGCAGCTCCTCCTGACGCACGCATGACGACGGCAGAGCCACACGCCGCGCGACGCAGCTGGACGGCCCTTGGCACCAGCTGCACGGTCCTCGTGACCGACGCGACCGCCCTGGCTCCGGCGTGCGCCGCGGTCGAGGCGGTGCTGGAGCTCGCCGACGCCACCTACAGCCGCTTCCGGGCCGATTCCGAGCTGTCGCGGCTCAACGGGGCCGGCCGCCCCATGGTCGTCAGCCCCCTGCTTGCCCGGGCGCTCGAAGCGGCCCTCCGGGCGGCACGCCTGACCGATGGCGCGGTCGATCCCACGGTCGGCCGGACGATGCGCGCGCTGGGGTACGGCGCGGACTTCACCACCCTGGCGGGACGAGACGTCCCCCTGGAGCTGCACCTGGAGGCCGTCCCCGGCTGGCAGGCGATCGGCTACCAGGGCACCGCCCGCCGGGTGAGCCTGCCGCGCGGCGTGGAGCTTGACCTGGGCTCGGTCGGCAAGGCCCTGGCGGCGGACGACGCCGCCGCGGCTGCCCATCGGGTGACCGGCGCGGGCGTGCTGGTGAGCCTGGGCGGCGACATCGCGACGGCCGGCGCGGGACTCGCGGCCGGCTGGCCGATCCTGATCGCCGACGACAGCGGCGCCCCGGCCGACGGGCCGGGGGAGGTCGTCCGGATCACCGCCGGCGCGCTGGCCACCTCCAGCACCACGGTGCGGCGCTGGACCCAGGATGGCGTCCAGCGCCACCATCTCGTCGACCCCGCCACCGGCAAGCCCGCGGTGAGCCCGTGGCGCACGGCGACCGTGGCCGCCGGCTCGTGCGTCGAGGCCAACACGATCGCCACGGCCGCCATCGTCAAGGCCGATCGCGCACCCGACTGGCTGGCCACCGTAGGTCTGCCGACACGCCTCGTGGCGGCCGACGGGCGCCTCCTGCGCCTCAACCGTTGGCCGACGCAGGCAGCGGGGGCGGCATGAGCGACCAGCTGCTGTGGTTCGCCACGCGGGGAGCGGGCATCGTCTCGTTACTCATGTTCACCGGGGTGGTCGTGCTCGGGGTGCTCAACGTCAGTCGCTGGCAGGCGCCGGCATGGCCGCGCTTCCTCACGGCAGGCCTCCACCGCAACCTGTCGCTCCTGGCGCTCGTCTTCCTTGGCCTCCATATCGTGACCGCCATCGTGGACCCCTTCACCGCCCTCGGCCCGGCCGCGGCCCTCATCCCGTTCGCCTCGAGCTACCGGCCGCTGTGGGTCGGCCTTGGCGTCATCGCCGTCGACCTGATCGTGGCCCTGATCGTGACGAGCCTCATCCGGGCGCGGCTGGGCCAGCGGGCGTGGCGGGCGGTCCACTGGCTGGCCTATGCCGCGTGGCCGCTCGCCATCACCCACGGCATCGGTAGCGGCTCGGACGCGTTCGCCCCCTGGATGCTGGCGCTGGATGTGCTGTGTGCCGGCCTCGTCGGCGTCGCCGTCATGTGGCGCGTCGCAACGGTCCGCGCGGGCAGCCCGCAGGTGCTCCGCCAGGTCGTCGCCGAGGTCGCCCACCCGGCAGACCGCCCGGGCCGGACCTTCCGATGAGCGGAGCCGCCCCGTTGGCGCGGCTGCTCGGCGGGCCGCCGCTCGGCGCCGGCGCCGAATCCTTCGCCGACCACCAGGCCCGGCTGGGCCGCCTGCCGGCGATCGACGGGGCGACCCTCATCGCCGTCCTCGAGGCCAGCGGCCTGACCGGTCGTGGCGGCGCCGGGTTCCCGGTCGGTCGCAAGTGGCGCACCGTCGCCCAGGCGGCCGGCGACTGGCCGGTGGTGCTGGTGAACGGGGCGGAAGGCGAGCCGCTGAGCGCCAAGGATCGGGCCCTCATGGTGACGCGGCCCCATCTCGTGCTCGATGGCGCGCTGCTGGCGGCCGCCGCCGTCGGGGCAGAGCAGGTCGTCCTGTACGTCGGCGAGGCGCATACGGCGGCTCGCGCCGCCATCGGCCGGGCCGTCCTCGAGCGCGGGCCTCGCGTCGGCCAACGCCTGCGGCTGGTGGCAGCCCCCGCGCGCTACGTGGCCGGCGAGGAGTCGGCGGCTGTCCACTACGTCGATGCCGGCGACGCCCGACCGACCTCCGTGCCGCCACGCCCCTTCGAACGCGGCATCGGCGGGCGGCCCACCCTCGTGCAGAACGTGGAGAGCCTGGCCCACGTCGCCCTCATCGCCCGCCACGGCGACGGCTGGTACCGTGGCGCTGGGAGCGATGCGGCACCCGGCACGGCCCTGGTGAGCACCAGCGGGCGCGACGGGCGGACCACCGTCCATGAGATCGAGTTCGGGGAGACGATCGGCTCCGTGGCTGGGCGACTGGGGACGACGGCGGACGGCCTCCAGGCGGTCCTCGTGGGGGGCTACTTCGGCGGCTGGATCGCCGGCCCGACGGCGTGGTCGACGCCGCTCGAGCCCGGCGCGCTGCGGGACGCCGGGGCCGGCTTCGGCTGCGGGGTGCTCTCCTTCCTGGGACGCGAGTCCTGCGGCGTGCAGGCCGCCGCGCAGGTGATGGCCTACATGGCCGCCGAGAGCGCCGCGCAGTGCGGTCCGTGCGTCTTCGGCCTGCGGGCCATCGCCGACACGACGTCCCGCCTGGCGACGGGTGGGGCGCACAGGGACGATCTGGCCCACCTCGAACGCTGGACCGGCCAGATCCGCGGTCGCGGCGCCTGCCGCCACCCCGACGGAGCGGTCAACCACCTCGCCAGTGCCATGCGCGTCTTCGGCGATGAGTTCCGCCGCCACCAGGCCCGCCGTGGCTGCACAGCGGCAGGACACGGGGTCCGCGCCTCATGAGCGCCCCGGATCGCCTCCGCTTGCAGGTCGACCGCATCCGCTGCGACGGGGCCGGACTGTGTGCGGAGCTGCTGCCCGAGCTGATCTCGCTCGACGACTGGGGCTACCCCATCCTTGCCCCGGACGTCGTGCCGCGCGCCCTGCTGCCGCTGGCACGGCAAGCCGTGGACGCGTGCCCCGTGCTCGCCCTGCGCCTCGTCCCCGTGCCGGCGGCCGTGGAGGCCCGCTGACATGCGCCTCCTGGTCGCCGAGGATGACGAAGGCCTGCGTGACGTGCTGGTGCTCGGCCTGGCCGAACAGGGCTACCAGGTGGACGCCGTGGCCCGTGGCGACGACGCCATCGACCAGCTCAAGTGGTACGAGTACGACGTGGCCATCATCGACTGGCGCATGCCGGGCGCGCCCGGCATCGACGTGGTGGCCTGGGCGCGGCGCCACCAGCGGCCCACGGCCCTCCTGATGCTGACGGCCCGCGACGCGCCGCACGACCGCATCGAGGGCCTCGACGCGGGCGCTGACGACTACCTCGTCAAGCCCTTCGACTTCGGCGAGCTGCTGGCCCGCGTCCGCGCCCTGCAGCGGCGGCCGCACGGCGTGGACGGGCCGGTCCTGTCGCGGGGCCGCCTGACGCTGGATCCCCGCACACGGGTCGTGTCGGTGGCCGGCACGGACCTGCGGCTGACCGCCACCGAGTACCAGATCCTGGAGCTGCTGCTGCGGCGTGCGCCGGCGGTCGTCGACCGCAAGGCCATCGCCGAGCACGCCTGGGATGACGAGACCGACCCGCTGGGCTCCAACGCCATCGACGTCCAGCTCAGCCGCCTGCGGGCCAAGCTGACCGGCGCCGGCGTCCGCATCGTCACCGTGCGCGGCACCGGCTATCGCCTCGAGGAAGCGTGAGAGCGGCCCGGGCCGCCCGCGCCGAGGGGGTGCGCGGGGCGTCGATCCGCGTCGCCCTGCTGGCCACCGCCCTGGTGGCCGTGGTGTACCTCGTCATCGGGGCCGCGGTCGTCCTGCTCGTGACCCACGACCTGACACAGCAGATCGACGACCGGCTGGTGGCCTCGCTGTCGCACATCGGCGACGAGCCCGGGGGACCGCCCGACTCGGGCTACGGTGCCCCACCGCCCGACCGGTTCGGCCCGGCCACGTTGGTCTGGACGATCCACGCCAACGGCACGGTCCAGGCGACCAATGCGGAGGCAGTCCTGCCCGCCTCCGCGTACCACGCCACGGCGCCCCAGACGGTCATGGTCGGCGACGTCGCCCTGCGCGTCGCAGGGGGCGTGGAGGGCGACGACTACGTCGTCGTGGGCCAGACGCTGGACACCGTCTCCCAGGCCACCTCGACCATCCTGCTGGCCGAGGTCCTCATCGCGCCGGTCCTGCTGATCGTGGTGTTCCTTGGCGCGGTCGCGATCGGCCGACGCGTGGCGGCACCGATCGAGCGGGCCCGCCAGCGGCAGCTCGCCTTCACCGCCGACGCCTCGCACGAGCTGCGCACGCCGCTCTCGGTCATCGAGGCCCACGCCAGCCTGGCGGCGACCCAGCCGCGCACGGCCGACTGGTACGCCAGGGCCTTCCAGGGTGTCGACCGCGAAGCCCGCCGCATGCGCCGGCTGGTCGACGACCTGCTCTGGCTGGCCCGCTTCGACGCGCTCCAGGGTCGGCCGCCGATGGAGCACGTGGACCTGGGCACGGTGGCGTCCCAGACGGTCGACCGCTTCGCCCCGGTCGCCGAGCAGCGACACCTCGCACTGCACGTCGCGGTGCCCGCCGAGCCTGCCGTGGTGCAGGCCCCGGCCGACTGGCTCGACCGTCTGCTGGGGGTCCTCATGGACAACGCCTGCAAGTACTCACCCGACGGTGGGGAGGTGACGGTCACGGTCAGCCTGGAGAGCGGCCGGGTACGCTTGACCGTCGATGACGCCGGACCGGGCATCCCGCCCGCTGAGCAGACGCGCGTCTTCGACCGCTTCCACCGGGCCACCGCCGAAGGCAGCGGAGCGGGCCTGGGCCTGGCCATCGCCGACTCGATCGTCCGCGCGTCGCGGGGCGCCTGGCGGACCGGGACCTCCCCGGCCGGCGGCGCGAGCATGTCGGTCAGCTGGCCGCGCGGCCTGGCCTGACCGGCCGCCCGCCGTAACCCGTTCGCAAGGCGCCACCCGCGAGACTCGCGCCATGGACAAGTCACCGACCACGCGACACATCTCTGCCCAGCAGCGCACGCGCGACGCCGCCCTGCGGCGGCTGCGCCAGCTGACGGTCGGGGCCGCCGTGCTGGGGACGGCCGGCACGGCCACCCTGGGCGGGCTCGCCGCCTTCACCTACACCGGCCATGTGGCCGCCACGCCGGCGGCAGTGGCCGAGGTCGGATCGGGCACCTCGTCAACCAGTGGGGGTGGCGCGACCACCACCGCCGCCCCGACCGCGGCTCCCACCGCGACGGGTCA
Source organism: uncultured Anaerolineaceae bacterium (assembly GCA_964518505.1). Classification (GTDB taxonomy): domain Bacteria; phylum Chloroflexota; class Limnocylindria; order Limnocylindrales; family CSP1-4; genus DASPUH01. The sequence continues at coordinate 14,413 of CAZFGT010000019.1, forward strand.
GCTGGGCTCGTCGACGGTGGTCGTCGGCCGCGGCTCGGCTGGTTCGGGCATGGTCACCTCCGGCGGCTCCTGATGCGGGCGCAGGTCATCCGGTTCGCCGCCATCGGCGTCGTCAGTACGGCGGCGTACGTGGCCCTCTATGCCGTCTTGCGGTCCTCCGTGGCGGCCCAGCCGGCCAACGCCGTGGCCTTGATCGCGACGGCCGTCGGCAACACGATCGCCAACCGGCGCCTGACCTTCGGGCGTGACGGCGGGAGGACGGCCTGGCAGGACCAGGTCGTGGGCCTGTTCGCGCTGGGGGTGGCGCTGGTCATCACGACCGGCGCTCTTGATGTGTTGCAGGCGCTGGGGCCGCGATCGGGCCGCGCCGTCGAGCTGGTCGTCCTCATCGGCGCCAATGCGCTGGCGACCGCCGTGCGCTTCCTGGTACTGCGAGCCTGGATGGCTCCGCGGCCCGCCCTAGCGGGGCGGACGATCAGCCCACGCGCTCCAGCCGCACCACGGGGATGACCCGCTCGGTGCGTGTCTCGTAGTCGGCGAAGCCGGGCATGAGGGCCGCCTGCGCGTCGTAGAGGCGGCGCCGCTCTGCGCCGTGGGTCACCGTGGCACGCGCCTCGAAGCGCTGCCCGTCGACCTCGACGGTCACGTCGGGATGTGCCACCAGGTTGTGATACCAGGCCGGATGCGTGGGCGCGCCACCCTTGGAGGCGATGATCACGTACGCGTCACCGTCCCGGGTATAGGCCACCGGCGAGGTGCGCGGCTCGCCGCTGCGCGCCCCGATGGTCGTGAGGACCATGAGGTGCCGCCCGGCCATCGGGCCCTGGGTGGAGACGCCGGCATGCGCCCGCAGGTCGGCCACCATGTTGTCGTTGAAGTTGCGTGGATCGTTCATGGATAGATGATTGCACACGCAATCATCTATGGCAAGCGGCGAGCCGATCCTCAGCGGACGCGGGCCACGATCTCCACGAGGTTGCCGTCCGGGTCGCGCAGGAGCGCGTTGCGGTTGTGGCTGCCGGTGTCGTGCGGCGGCTGGACGACCGGCGTGCCGGCCGACGTCAGGAGCTCGAACGCCCGGTCCACATCGGTGGTCCAGACGACCAGCACCATGGCCGGGCTGCCGGGCGACGCCTCGACGCCATGTACGCGCTGGGCCGCCTCCACGGTGCCGAGCCCCAGGCCGAAGCCGTTCAGTGTGAGTTCGACGTGCTCGGGGGTGCCCTGGGCAGGGGTGCGGAAGGTCTCCGCGAAGCCGAGCAGGTCGCGGTAGAAGTGCAGGCCGGCTTCGATATCCCGCGTGTAGAGGTTCACGAACGCTTCAGTGAACATCCGGCCGAACGTAGCACACGGCGCGCCGGAGCGCGCGTGACGCCCTAGGCTGCGCGCGTGGGGCTCGTCCTGCTCAAGCTGGTGCTCACGCCCATCCTCATCGGCGCGGCCAGCGTGGCCGGACGACGATGGGGTGCCTTCATCGGCGGCTGGCTGATCGCCCTCCCCCTGACCTCGGGCCCGGTGACGTTCTTCATCGCCCTGGACCAGGGCCCGGCGTTCGCGGCGAACGTGGCCGTCGGCTCGCTGCTCGGCGTGGCGGCCATCGCCGCGTTCGCCGTGACCTACGCGCGACTGGGGGGTGTCAGGGGCTGGCCGGCGGCGCTGGTGGGGGCGGTCGCTGCCTTCGGTATCGTCGGGCTGCTGGCGCAGCCCCTGGTGGGCCTGCCGGCGGTGCTCCTGCTCCTCCTGGTGCTGGCCAGCCTGCTGGCAGCGGTACGGGCCCTGCCCGCGGCTGGGCGGGACGGCGGCCCCGGTCCCGCCCCGGCCTGGGAGATTCCCGCGCGGATGCTCATCGGGACGGCCATCGTGCTGGTGCTGACGGCCGCCGCGGACGCCCTCGGCGGGGGGCCCAGCGGGGTCGTCGCCATCTTCCCCACGTTCGCCGCGATCCTGACCGTCTTCGCCCATCGCCGGGACGGGTTCGCCCCGGCCGTGGCCGTCCTGCACGGCCTCCTGACCGGCCTCTACGGCACGGCCGGCTTCTTCGCGATCCTGATCGTGACGCTGCCGCCGCTGGGCATCGCGGGCGGCTTCGCCCTCGCGCTCGCCGGCTGCGCCGCGATCCAGGCGGCCGCCCTCCTCTGGCGGCGCCTGCCCGGTCGTCAGCGGGCGCGGGCGACCCCGTCGATCACGGCCAGGTAGCGCACCGCCTCGTCCTCCCAGCCCAGGGACCGCGTGCGGGCGGCCGCGGTCGCCGCGCGGGCCTCGCGGGCCACCGGCTCATCGATGATGGCGCCGAGGACATCGGCCAGCGAGCCGGCGTCACCGGAGGCGTACGTCCACACCGCCCCCGGCCCGAAGGTGCGCGCCACCAGCGGCAGGTCGGAGCAGAGAGCGGGCTTGCCCATCGCCGCGTACTCGAAGATCTTGGTCGACAGGCTGAGGTCGGTGAAGGTGTCGCGGCGTGTCGGGGCGAGGCCCACGTCGCTCGCCGCGATGGCGGCGGGGACCGCCTCCAGCGGGATGCGCCCGTGCTGCGTGACCACGTCATCCAGGCCCAGGCGCTGGCTCTGGGCGGCCAGCGGCTCCGCCGCGTCACCGCGCCCGTAGATCTCCAGGCGCAGCGCCAATGACGGACGGCGGCGGTGCAGCGCGGCAAGCGCGTCAAGGACGACGTCGAGCTCGTACATCGGCGTGACCGCCCCGGCGTAGACCAGGCGCAGGGTGCCGTCCGCCATGAAGGACCGCGTCGGCCCGGCCGTGGGGTCGAACCGGGCCAGGGACGGGCTGTTGGTGATGACCGAGAGGCGGTCACGCGGCACGCCGAGGCCGGCCAGACGGTCGCCCAGCGCCTCGTTGACGGTCATGACCTGGTCGGCGAAGCCGGCCGACGCCCGCTCCTGCAGTCGCAGCAGCCAGGCGCCGGGTCGGCGCAGCGGCCCCGGGAAGCGGCTGCGGAAGAACTCGGGCATCGCTTCGTGGAAGTCCAGGATGACCGGCACGCCGACGGCCCGCAGCGGCGCCGTGGCGAAGACGAGCCAATCGGGCAGCGTCGCCACCTGGACCACCGCGTAATGCCTGCGCCGGTGCGCCCGCGCCAGGGCGAAGAGGACGCGCACGAAGAAGGCCAGGTACTCGCGCAGGTAGGTGGCCAACCCGGCCCCCTGGTGGCGCTGCACGCCGAGGCGCCGGATGTGCACGCCCGCCAGGTCCCCCTCCCCCGCCTCACCGGGCCGGCGGAGGCCGAAGACGTCGACCGACCAGCCGGCCGCGGCGAGCGACTCGGCCTGCCGTCGCAGGCGGGGATCCTCTTCGTAGTAGCTGTGGGTGACGAGGGCGATGGCGCGCGGCCGGGTCCTCACCATGGGCGGCCGGTCAGCTCGCCGTACTCCCGCAGGAGCACCGCGAACTCCGTCTCCCAGTTCCAGCGCTCGGTGGCGGCCTGGTGGCAGCGCGCCCGCAGGGCGTCGCGCTCGGCCGGCGGCAGGGCCAGCAGGCCGGCCAGGGCCGCGGCGATGGCCCGCGGGTCGGTCGGGTCGCACACCGCCCCGAGCGGGCCGGCCGGGTCGTCGAGCACGATGTGGCGCATGGCCGGGAAGTCGCTGGCGAGGACCGGTACGCCGGCCGCCAGCGCCTCCCACAGCTTGTTGGGTGTGGAGAGGCGGTGGTTGAGCGTGTCGGGCTGGATCGTCACCGCCACGACATCGGCCGAGGCGACCCACGGCAGCAGCTCGTCGGGCGGCACGGGCGGCAGGCGGTGCAGCCGGCCGGCCGTCGCGGGGGCCGCCACGAGGGCCGCCACCTCGGGCTCCGAGGTGCCCCAGCCGAGGTACACCAGGTGCGCCTGCTCAAGGCCCGGCTGGCCCATCGCCGCGGCCAGTTCGGCCAGGCCGCGGCCGGGGACGAGGGCCCCGTGGTACAGCACGAGCGGCGTCCCCGCGGCCAGGCCCAGGGCCTGGCGCAGCCGGTCCGGGCGGGGCGACGGCACCGTCCAGCGTGGCGCGCAGTTGCGCACGACGGCCGGCAGGCGGACATCCAGGCGCCGGGCCAGCAGGTCGGCGCATGCCTCGTTCACCGTGAAGACCCGGTCGGCCCGCCGCGCCCACGAGCGCTCCCGCCGACGGAAGAGCCACCGCACCGGACCGGGCAGGCGGACGATGTTATTGGACTCTGCGTACACGTCGCGGGCGTCGTAGACGAGCGGCGCCTGCGCCGCACGGGCGAGCCGCAGGCCCACCGGCAGGGCCAGGAAGCCCATCGCCTGATAGAGGTCGGCGCCATCGTCCAGCGCCCGCGCCGCCGACGCCTGGCGACCGGTCCGGCGGGCGATCCCGACGATCCGGCGGGCCTCGACGACGAACCGCCAGGGGCCGCCTCCGGCCGACGCGGACGGGCTGTCGCCGCCAGTGGTCGCGGCGCCCGGCCGGGCGCTGGCCGTGGCCACGACACGCGTGCCGGCTGGCCACGGCTCTGCGGCTGCGGCCCCAGCCACTGACGACACGATGACCGTCACCCCGTGGCCCCGCTCGGCAAGACCGGCCGCGATCCGCCGGGTCCGGGAGTCGTGCGAGCCGGTGCCGGGCAGCAGGAAGGTCGCGCGCTGGCGACCGGTGCGGGGAGCGCCCGCGGTGACCTCGTCGCCCGACACTGGCATGGCCTCGTGCAACAGGTCACCGTAGAGGGCCAGCAGGCGGCCGGCTTCCGTCTCCCAGTTCCAGCGCTCGGTGGCGGCCTGGTGGCAGCGCGCCCGCAGGGCGTCGCGCTCGGCCGGCGGCAGGGCCAGCAGGCCGGCCAGGGCCGCGGCGATGGCCCGCGGGTCGGTCGGGTCGCACACCGCCCCGAGCGGGCCGGCCGGGTCGTCGAGCACGATGTGGCGCATGGCCGGGAAGTCGCTGGCGAGGACCGGTACGCCGGCCGCCAGCGCCTCCCACAGCTTGTTGGGTGTGGAGAGGCGGTGGTTGAGCGTGTCGGGCTGGATCGTCACCGCCACGACATCGGCCGAGGCGACCCACGGCAGCAGCTCGTCGGGCGGCACGGGCGGCAGGCGGTGCAGCCGGCCGGCCGTCGCGGGGGCCGCCACGAGGGCCGCCACCTCGGGCTCCGAGGTGCCCCAGCCGAGGTACACCAGGTGCGCCTGCTCAAGGCCCGGCTGGCCCATCGCCGCGGCCAGTTCGGCCAGGCCGCGGCCGGGGACGAGGGCCCCGTGGTACAGCACGAGCGGCGTCCCCGCGGCCAGGCCCAGGGCCTGGCGCAGCCGGTCCGGGCGGGGCGACGGCACCGTCCAGCGTGGCGCGCAGTTGCGCACGACGATGACCCGCCGTGCGTCCAGCGCCGGCCCGAGGACCGCCGCCAGCTCGTCGCTGACGGTGACGAGCGCGTCAGCCGTGGCGGCCAGACGACGCTCCATCCGGCGCATGGCCCGTTTGGCATAGGCCGGGCGTCGGGCATGCAGGCCCGCCTCCACGAAGATCTCGTGGCTGTCGTAGATCAAGGGCGCCGGGCGGCGACGCTGCGCCGCCACGGCCGCCGGCAGCGCCGAGAGGTCATGCGCGTGGAGGATGGCGGCGGCAGGCGCGGCGGCCCCGGCCGCGCGGGCCCAGGGCATGACCGAGAAGCGCCACTGGAGGCGCCATCCGATGCCCAGCCAGGCCGTGCGGACGGGTCCGCCCCCACGGGTGAGGCGGTCCCCCGCGAGGAGCAGCAGGGCGCCCAGCACGAGCAGGGGCGAGAGGATCACGCCGACCACGGCCATCGCGACCAGGGCGAGCCAGCCGGCCGGTGGGCGGCCAGCCTGTCCGACGGCCCACGCCCGGACCTCGGCGAGGGCGAGCCGCGGTCGCCGCGCGAGCAGCAGCCAGCGCAGCCAACCGCCAGCCACGGGCAGGCGCCGGATCGTCACCCCATCGGGCCGCACCTCACGCTCGCCCGCTGCGGCGTACGGCTGGGTGGTGCGGGCCATGATCGTCACCTGGTGGCCCGCCGCGGTGAGCGTGGCGGCTTCGCGCAGCACGCGGGCGTCGGTCCGGGCGTCGTTGAGCACGAACATGGCGACCGTGGCCATCAGCGCACGCCTTCGCCGGCCCGCTCGAGGACGGCGTCCGCCACCCGGTCGCCGATGACCCGCCAGTCGTAGTCGCGCACGGCCGCGGTCCGCCCGTTGTGCCCCAGCCGGGCGGCCAGGTCCGCGTCGCCCAGGAGCGTCGTGACGGCGGCCGCGATCGCGGCCGGCGAGTCGTCGGCCGTCACGAGGCCGGCCTGGGCCGCCTCGACGATCCGCCGCGTCTCCACGCGCGGCGTGACCACCACGGGGCGGCCTGCCGCCATGGAGTCGATGAGCTTGATGGGCACCGCGACGTCGAGGTAGGCGTTGGCCGGATGGGGCACGACCAGCACGCGGGCTCGGGCGAGGGCCCCGGACAGCTCACCGTAGGGCACCCCGCCGATGATGACCCACGGATCGGCCGCGCACGCCTGGCGCAGCCCCTCGACGTACGCCTCGCTGGGCCCATCCACGGCGGCCAGCCAGAGGTACAGGCGCAGATCCGGCACCTCCGCATGCACCAGGCGGGCCGCGGCGACCAGGGCCTCGATGCCGCGGCCCGGGGCCGCGCCGGACGCGAAACCGATCCCCGGCGGATCCTGGACCGGGCGCGGCTGCACGTGATCCGTCTCCGACCCGTTGGGGGCGACGATGACCCGCCCGGGGTCCAGCCCGACCAGGTCGGCGAACGAGGCCGAGGGCACGACGACCCACGGGAACAGCTCCAGGTTGGCCGCGATGCGGCTCGTCTGGGCGACGCGGTACTCGTCGCTGACGGCTCGTCCCAGGGCGTCGGCCTGGGCGATGACGTGGTCGTGGAGGTCGACCGCGACCGGCCGCGTCATGCGCCGGGCGAGCACCACGGCACCGGGCGTCAGCAGCTCGCTGCTGGCCAGGCGGGGGCGGGTCCGCCACGGCCAGGGGCGCCCGGCGGCGCGGCGGGTCGAGTCCCGAACGGCGGGCCGGTCCAGGCCGGGGACCGCCGCGGCCGCGGTCCGGATCACCAGCTGCCGCATCACGTGGTGGCGGCGTAGGTCGCCGCCCCACCGCCGCTGGTCCGTCTGGGACAGCACGACCCACGGCCCGGGGCGGTCGGTGTGCACGGGCCGAGTATATCGACGGGGGCCCGTTCGCCCGACAGCACCCCGTCGGCCGCCGATGGTAAGGTTCCAAACGCCATGGCCGCCATCACGCCCAATCAACTCCGCGGCCCGGCCACGACCGAGGCGGTCCGCCCGGCCTATCGACCCGTCCGGCCCGGACCCATCGCCACCCTCCGGTCCACGGTCACGGAGATCCTCACCCACCGCCGGCTCATCGGCTATCTCGTGCGGGCCGATCTCAAGAAGCGCGGCGCCGACACCGTCCTGGGCAACGTGTGGTGGTTCCTGGACCCCCTCCTCACGATGCTGGTGTACGTCGTCCTGGTCTCGGTCATCCTGCAGTCGACCCAGGAGGCGTATCCCCTCTTCATCTTCTGCGCCATCCTGCCGTGGAAGTGGTTCAGCGCCAGCGTGGCCGACGCGGTGACCTGCGTGACGACCAAGGAGAAGGTCATCAAGCAGGTCCGCTTCCCCAAGGTCGTGCTGCCGGTGGCGGCCACGGTGGGGGGCCTCGTGAGCTTCATCTTCGGGCTCGTCCCGCTGGGGGCGATGCTGGTCCTGCTGTTCCCCAACCACATCACGGCCTGGATCCTGCTGATCCCGGTGGTCGCCGCCGTACAGTTCGTCCTGACGTTCGCCATCTGCCTGCTGGCGGCGGCGGTGACGGTCTTCTATCGCGACATCGGCAACCTGGCCGGCCACCTGTTGCGCATCTGGTTCTACCTCTCCCCGGCGCTCTACAGCTCGCAGCGCATCGAGTCGATCGCCACCAACCACCCGCAGCTCTACAGCATCTACACGCTCAACCCCTTCGCCGGCCTCTTCGAGTCGTTCCGCAACCTGATCTACTACGGACAGCCGCCGGAATGGGGCCTCCTGGGCATCGTCCTGGTCGAGTCCCTCGTCCTGGTCATCGTGTCGGTGATCGTCTTCAGGCGGCTCGAGCCCTCCTTCGCCAAGGTCCTCTAGCGCATGCCCACCGCCATCCACGTGCGCGCGCTCGGCGTGCGCTACAACCTGCGGCTCACCCGCCGCAACACCGTCCGACAGACGTTCATGAGCCTGGCCCGCCACAAGGGTCCGACCCATTTCTGGGCCCTGCGCGACGTCTCCTTCCAGGTCGACTACGGCGAGTCGCTGGCCGTCATCGGCCCCAACGGCGCGGGCAAGAGCACGCTCCTCCAGGTGCTGGCCCAGATCCTGGAGCCGACCGAGGGCATGATCGACGTCCAGGGCCGCATCTCCAGCCTCCTGACGCTGGGGGCCGGGTTCGATCCGGAGCTGAGCGGGCGTGACAACATCGAGCTGGCCGGCGCCTTCATGGGCATGGATCACCGCGACATGCGGGCGCGCATGCCGGGCATCATCGAGTTCGCCGACATCGGCCAATTCATCGACGCGCCCATCAAGACCTACAGCTCGGGCATGAACGCCCGCCTTGGCTTCAGCATCGCCACCGCGGTGGACCCCGATGTGCTGCTCCTTGACGAGGTCCTCAGCACGGGCGACGCCACCTTCCGGGCCAAGAGCCAGGAGCGGGTCAAGCAGCTGATGCGCAACGCGCGGGCCATCGTCCTGGTGACCCACGACATGCACTGGGCCAACGAGTTCTGCAACCGGGCCATCCTGCTCGAACGGGGCAACGTCGTCGCGGCGGGCACCCCGCTGGAGGTGGTGGCCGTGCACGAGGAACGGTCGGCGGCCCGCCAGGCCGGCCACCAGCCGGATCCCCTGCCGCCCATCGTCGACGTAGGCCTGGACGCCGTCGCCTGATGGCCGGCCGCCCGGCCGATCCTCCGATCGGTCGCGCACCGGTGGTGGTCCGGGGAGCGCCGACCGACCTGCTCGTGGTCGGCTGGTACCCCGCGGTGGATGACCCCATCACCGGCCGCTTCGTGGCCGACCAGGCCGCGGCGCTAGCGGCCACCGGTCGGGTCACGCCGACGGTCATCAGCTTCGAGCCCCTCGGCTCAGCCGGCGATCTCGCCCTCCGCACCCGTGCCGCCGACGCGTGGGCCGCCGCGGTGGCCGTCGCCGGGGCCGGCGGACGTGCCATCGCCCCGGCCGGCGCGACCGGCCCACCGGGCATCCCCGTGCTCCGTCTCGGGGTCACCGGCGGGACCGTCGCCGGAGCCGGGCACGACAGCGGCAACCAGGCGGTCCATCGCGCCCGCGCGCTGGCGGCCTTCCTGGATGCCAGGCCCGGCACGCCCTGGCCGCTCATCCACGTCCACGTGGGCTACCCGGAAGGCGCTGCCGTGGCCGTGGTCGCCGCGCAACGGGGCGTGCCCTTCGTGCTCACGGAGCACGCCACATACCTGGCCCGGCTCTTCGCGGATCCCGTCCAGCACGACCTGTACGGCCGGGCGGCGCGGGCCGCCGCCAGGGTGATCGCCGTCGGCAGCGACCTGGCCGCCCAGATCGTGGCCGCGTTCCCCGACCTGGCGGATCGGGTGGTCGTGATCCCCAATACCGTCGACATCGAGTCGTTCCCCCTTGTGGGGCCCGCGCAACGGACGGCCGACGAGCTGCTGTACGTGGGCTACCGCACCGCCGTCAAGGGCATCGACACCCTGCTCGACGCGTTCGCCATCGTCCACGCCGCGCGGCCCACGACGACCCTGCGGCTCGTGGGCAGCTCGCCGGACGCGGCCACCGAGACGGGCTGGCAGCGTCGCGCCGCTGAACTCGGCCTCGCCGACGCGGTGCGCTTCGAGCCGGCCGCCGACCGGGGCGGGGTGGCACGGGCGATGGCTCGGGCCACGCTCTTCGTGCATCCCAGCACCCGCGAGACGTTCGGCGTGGTGGCGGTCGAGGCCCTTGCGTCCGGGTTGCCCGTGGTGGCCGCCGACTCGGGCGGGGTGACCGAGATCCTGGGCGACGAGCCGGCCCGCTTCGGCGCCCTGGTGCCACCGCGCGACGCGGCCGCGCTCGCCGCGGCCATCTCCGCCACCCTGGACCGCCGCGGCCACTTCGAGCCCGCGGCCCTGCGCGCCTGGGTGTCGGACCGCTACGCGGCCGGCGCCGTGGCCACTCGGCTGGCCGATCTGTACGACGAGGTCCTGGCCGCTCAGCCTGCGGACACCATCCACGCCGCCACGCCGGGGCGGCGCCCCGCCCCCGTTCCCGCGGCGCTGCCCGCGGTCGTGGTGGTGGCGTTGGATCGCCCCGCCCTGGACCGGGCGCTGGTGAGGATGCCCCCATGGGTCGTCGACGGCGCCGTGGTCGTGACCTGCGGCCAGGCCCGCTCCGGTTGGCGGATCGTCGCCGACGGGCTCGACCGGCAGGTGGCGCAGCTGATCGCCGCGCGGCCGCGACGCACCGCCGATGGACTCGCCGCGCTCCCGCTCCGGCAGATCCGGGCCCTGGTGCATGAGCGCCGGCGCGCCCGGCTCGAGGCGGCCGTCTTGCCGGCGCTCGTGCGAGCCGTGCGCGACGCCTCGGATCAGGCACGTGGTGAGGCCGACACGATCGTCTGGCTCGTCTGCCTGGGCGGCCTTGATGTGCTGGCCGCGGCGGGCGCGGCGGACGACCGCACCTTGATCGCGCCCGGCGGCCTCCGCTGGCTGGGCGACATGCGCTGGACCGACGCGCGGTCCGTTCCCGTGCCGCCGGCTCCCGCCGGCCCAGCGTAGCGGCGGTCATCCGCACGTCCACCCACGATGGTACCGTCGGCAGCGTGGCTCGACCCACGCCCGGCGACACGCGGTTGCGGCTGCTCATCGTCGCCACGTGGTACCCGTCATGGGATGACCCGGTCGCCGGCCGATTCGTGGCCGACCAGGCCGGGGCGCTGGGGGCGACCGGCCGGGTGGCCCCCACCGTGGTGTCGTTCGCCCCGGCCGGCCTGATCGGCAGTGGCCCGCTGCGGGCGCGGATGGCGCAGGTCGTGGGGGACCTGGCGACGGCGGCGATCCGTGAGGCTGACGACGTCTTCAACGTGGCCGAGCCCCCGGCGGCCGGGTTCCCCGTGGCGCGCCTGGGCATCGCCGGCGGTCGTGATCCCGTCTCCGGCGTGCTCCACGCGGCCCGCGCGCGCGAGCGGGCCCTGCTTGCCCTGGCCGGTCGCTGGTCCGGCCGGACCGCACCGGACGTGATCCACGCGCACACCGTCTACCCCGATGGAGCGGCGGCCGCGACCATGGCCGCACACCTCGCTCGCCCGCTCTTCCTGACGGAGCACGCGTCCTTCGTGCAGCGCCTCCTGGTCGCGCCGGAGATCCGCGCCCGCTACCTGGCGGCGGTCGGGCAGGCGCAGCGGCTCATCGTGGTCAGCCAGGTCCTGGCCGACGAGATCGTGGCGGCCCTGCCGGAAGTGGCGGCCAAGGTCGTGGTGATCCCGAATGCAGTGGACGTGGACGCCTTCCGGGTGGGTGAGGCGGCGGGACGGCGGCCGGGCGAACTGCTCTTCGTGGGGTACCGCAAGGAGAGCAAGGGGCTGGACACGCTGCTGCGCGCGTTCGCCCTGGTCCAACGGTCACGCCCGACCACGACGCTGCGCCTCATCGGCAGCGCGCCGACGGCCGAGATCGACGCCGGCTGGCGGCGACGGGCGGTGGAACTGGGGATCGGCGAGGCGGTGCGCTTCGAGCCATCAGCCGATCGGCCGGCCGTGGCCGCCGCGATGGCGCGGGCGTCGCTGTTCGTCCACCCCAGCCCCCGCGAGACGTTCGGCGTCGTGGCGGTAGAGGCCCTGGCGGCGGGTCTGCCGGTCGTGGCGACCGACTCGGGAGGGGTGACCGAGATCATGGGCGCGCACCCGGACGACCTGGGTGCGGTCGTACCCGCGGGCGACGCGGCCGCCCTGGCTGCGGCCATCGAGGCAGCCCTGGATCGTCGCGACTTCGATCCGCACGCCCTGCGAGCGGCGGTCGTGGATCGGTTCGGTGGCGCGGGTGTCGCCAGGCGCCTGATCGAGGCCTACGAGACGGCCGTGCCGGAGCACGGCTCCGATCGCGCGGGCGCCGCTCGGGCCGCGGTCGGTGGCACACCCTCGCCGTCCCGGCCACGCGTCCCGGCGGGCCCCTTCCTCGTCGTCGTGGCCCTCGACCCGGATCGCGCGCACGCCCTCGCCGCCCTGGACCCAGCGGCCCGCGCGAGGCTGATCCTGGTCACGTCCGGGGGGCCGGGCCCACGCCTGCCGGACGGCCTCGGCGGCCTCGTGACGGCCGACCTGGGGGGCCGGGTCCGGGCCATCGCTGACGCGGCCAGCCTGGGACCGCCCGGCGGGGGCCTGCGGCGGCTCCATCGGCTCGTGCGCCACCCGCTCGCGATCGCGCGTCGTCGCGGGCTGCTCCCCGGGCTCGAGCGGAGTCTCACCATCCGCGGGGCGGCCGCGGTGGCCGAGGGCGTGACGCTCGCCAGGCAGCTGGCCCGGACCGTGGGTCCGCAGGGCGAGGAAGGCGAGACGGTGCCGGAACTCGTCTGTGTCGACGGCGTGGACTACCTGGCCGCGCGCAGCGCGGTGGAGGCGGGCCTGGTCAGGCTGGCTCCCGGTGGCCTCAGCTGGATCGATGACCGGCTCACCTCGGGCTGACTAGGCGGCGCCGAGACCCTCTCGGCGGAGCACCTCGTCGGCGATCCGTTCGCCGACGACCCGCCAGTCGAACGTCGTCTCGGCGACCTGGCGAGCCCGCGCCCCGAGCGCCTCCATGGTCGCCCGATCCTGGAGCAGGGTGACGAGGTCGGCGGCGATCGCCTCGGGCTCGTCGCCACTCGTCACCACGCCGATGCCTTCGCGGCGGACGACCGCAGCCGTCTCCGTGCGCGGCGTGACGAGCTGGGGACGGCCCGCGGCGGCCCCGTCGAAGAGCTTCACGGGCAGCGCCACGTCGTAGTACTCATGCGGCGGCCAGAGGATGGTGAGGACGGTGACCGCCGCGAGCGCCGCACTGAGCCCGTCGTAGGGGGCCGTGCCGATCTCGATCCACGGTTCGTCCGCCACCCGCCGGCGGAGGCCCGCCAGGTAGGCCTCGGTGTCCTCGCTCATGCTCACCAGCCACATACGGACGCGCAGGTCAGGCACCTGGCGCCGCGCCAGGCGAGCCACGTCCACGAGCGTCTCGATGCCCCGTCCCGGAGCCGCGGCGGAGACCACGCCGACCACCGGCACCTCCGGCCATGGGCCGGGCCGGATGCGGTCGGTATCGGTGCCGTTGCCGCCCACGATCACCCGGTCCCGCTCGAGGCCCGCCAGGTCGGCGAACGAGGCGGTCGGCGCCACGAGCCACCGAAACGTGCTGATGGTGTCCGTCTGGCGCCGTGCCAGTTCGGCGGCCCACGCCGGGTCCACGGTCACACCCACGGCTCGCGCCTGGGCCGCGGGATCGTCGTAGATGGCGACCGCGGTCGGGTCGGTCAGGCGCCGGGCGGCCTCGAGCAGGCCGCCGCGGAGCTTCTCGGACGCCGCGAAGCGCGGTTTCGCACCGCGACGGGGCAACGGATAGAGCAGCGGACCGGGCAGGTTTCCCAGCGCGCCGCGCGCGGCCTTGCGGAGGAGGCGCGGGTACCACCCGTCCTCGATGATCCGGGCGTGAGTCCGGATCGCGAGTCGCTCGAAGATGCGGCGACGGCGCAGCTCGCCACCCCAGCGACCTGGCCGCCCTTCGCGGATGACGATCCAGTCGCCGAGCCGCTCGGGCGTCGTCAGGTCCCTGGCCGGGTCGCTCACCACCAGAGCCTAGCAGCCGCCACGGCCCGCCGGCCGCCGCGCATGGGAGCCCGGACCGCCCGCTACACTCCGTCGGGGGACGAGGCCACGGGAGGACGCACGCCGATGACGGCCGACGACCGACGCGAGCGCTGGGCGTTCATCCTGGGCGCCAGCAGCGGGTTCGGCGCGGCCACGTCGATCGCCCTGGCCCGGGCCGGCTACGGCATCGTCGGCGTCCACCTGGACCTGCGGGGCACGATCGCCGCCGCGGACGCGGTCCGGGCGGAGATCGCGGCATGCGGCAGGCCGGTCGTCTTCCACAACATCAACGCCGCCGACCCCGAGAAGCGGGCCGTGGTGGTCGAGGCGACGAAGGCGACCTTCGCCGAGCGGCGGGCCGCCGGCGCCGACCCGTTCGTCGCAGTGATGCTGCATTCGCTGGCCTTCGGGACGACGCTGCCCTACATCGTGCCGGCCGGGGACGGCCGCGAGGTCAGCCAGAAGCAGCTGGAGATGACGGCCGATGTGATGGCCCACTCGATGGTCTACTGGAGCCGCGACCTCTACCACGCTGGGCTGCTGGCCGACGGCAGCCGCCTCTTCGCCATGACCAGCGACGGGGCCGTCCGCAACGTGCCCACGTACGGGCCGGTGAGCGCCGCCAAGGCGGCCCTGGAGTCGCACGTCCGCCAGCTGGCCATGGAACTCATCCCGGTCGGCATCACCGTCAACGCCATCCGGGCCGGGGTGACCGACACGCCCGCCCTGCGGCGCATCCCCGGCCACGAGGAGCTGCTCCAGGTCGCCGGCGAGCGCAACCCGGCCGGCCGCCTCACCCGTCCCGAGGACGTGGCCGAGGCGATCGTGGCCCTCGCCTCGCCGCGGCTCCACTGGATGACCGGCAACACCATCGGCGTGGACGGCGGCGAGGCCGTGGGTTCGCGCCAGCTGGGCGTCGACCGCGACGGCTGAACCGCGCCTGCCGCCGGCGGTCCAGCTCGGCAACCTCGGGGTCCGCCTGGGGCTCGCCCTCCTCGCTGACCGGATCGACGTGGAGGGCGCCGACCGGCTGCCCGACGAGCCCGGCGTGATCGTGGCCTCCAACCACCTCTCGATCCTGGACCCCCCGCTCATCACGGTCAGCGTGGCGCGGCTCATCGGGCGCCAGGTGCGCTACATGGCCAAGGCCGAGGCCTTCGACGTGCCCGTGGTGGGCTCGATCCTGCGGGCCTACGGCGGCTTCGGCGTGCGCCGGGGACGGGCCGACCGGGAGGCCTACCGCGCCGCCCAGGAGGTGCTGGCCAGCGGCGCCTGGCTCGGCCTCGCCCCCGAGGGCACGCGCAGCCGCACCGGCCACCTGGGCGAGCCCAAGCCGGGCGTGGCGCTCCTGGCCGTCCGTTCGGGGGCGACCGTCCTGCCGGTCGGCATCAGCGGCTCTGACCGGGCCTGGCCCGTCGGGGCGCGGCTGCCCCGACCGGGAACGCGCGTCACGATCCGCTTCGGCACACCGTATCGCCCGGCGGCCGCGGACGGTGATGGCGGGGACGCTGCGGCGGGCGCCCCGAACGACCGGCGGGCTGCGTTGGAGGCCCAGTCAGACGACCTCATGCGCCGGATCGCGGCCCTGGTGGACCCCGGTTATCGCGGTCGCTTCGGCTGACGCTCGTTCCAGCCGGACCCACACCGCCGTCCCGGGGCACCGGCTGTGCCTGCGACGGCGCTTCCGACGCCCGGCGGGGCGGAGGGAGCGGGCTCAGCCGCCGTTCGGGTCGCGGCGGGCAACGAACGACGGCGGAGCGTTCACTCCGCCGTCGGATCCGTCATGCCGTGCAAGACACGGCCACCAGCGATCCCTAGAAGGCGTCGAGGTAGCGCTCGATCTCCCAGTTGGTGACCTGCGCCCGGTAGCTGTCCCACTCCTCGGTCTTGGCCGCCACGAAGTGGTCGTAGACGTGCTCACCCAGGGCGGCGCGCACGACGTCATCCTGGCGCAGCGTCTCGAGCGCGTCGCCCAGGGTGCCCGGCAGCTCCTGGATGCCGTGCTCGGCGATGCGTGCCGCACTCATCTCGAAGAGGCTCTCCTCCACCGGATCGGCCAGCTTGAGGCCCTTCTCGACCCCGTCGAGGCCGGCCGCCAGCATCACCGCGAAGGCGAGGTAGGGGTTGGACGACGGATCGGGGCAGCGCACCTCGATGCGCGTCGCCTCGACCGAGCGGCCCGGCGAGGCCTTGGGCACCCGGATGAGCGCGGAGCGGTTGGTCCGGCCCCAGGTCAGGTAGGTAGGTGCCTCGTAGCCCGGCACGAGCCGCTTGTAGGAGTTCACCGTCGGGGCCAGGACGGCGATCATGCCCCGGGCGTGGGCCAGGATGCCGGCCATGTAGCTGCGCGCCAGGTCCGAGAGGCCGTACTTGTTGGTCGCGTCGGCGAACGAGTTGCGGCCCTCGGCCACCGAGTAGAGGCTCTGATGGGTGTGCATGCCCGACCCGTTGATGCCATAGATGGGCTTGGGCATGAACGTGGCGTACAGGCCGTGCAGGTTGGCGATGGCCTTGAGGGTGAACTTGAAGGTGATGGCGTTGTCGGCCGTCTTGAGGCCATCGGCGTACTCGAAGTCGATCTCGTGCTGGCCCGCCGCGACCTCGTGGTGGGCCGCCTCCACGCGGATGCCGAACGCCTCCAGCGCGTTGACCATGTCCTGGCGCACTTCCTGGGCCAGGTCGGTGGAGAAGTCGAAGTAGCCGGCCTGGTCGTGCGGCAGGGGCGCCACGTGGCCGTCCTCATCGCGCCGGAAGAGGAAGAACTCCAGCTCGGGACCGGTGTTCCAGATGTAGCCCAGCTTGCTGGCGCGCTCGATCTGCTTCTTGAGCACGAAGCGCGGGTCGCCCACGAACGGGTCGCCGCCGGGGGTCATGACGTCGCAGATGACCCGCGCGGTACCGCGGCTGCCCAGCGGCCCGCCGCCCAGCGTGCCGTGGCCCGGCTGCCAGGGGATCTCGGCGAAGGTGTCCATGTCGGGCTTGAGCCACTGGTCGCTCTCGGAGATGCGCGTGAAGCCCTCGATCGAGCTGCCGTCGAACCAGGTGCCGTCCTTGACCGAGCCGGCCAGCTGGTGGAGCGGGATCGTGACGCTCTTGACGATGCCCAGGATGTCGGTGAACTGGAGCTGCACGAAGCGGATGTTGTGTTCCTTGGCCGCCTCGATCTTGGCCAGCGCGTCCATGGTCCCGAAGTCGATGGTCAATGGAGTCTCCTTCGTCACGCGTGACCGAACGGGGGCCTGACTTGTACGTCATGCCCACATCGCGGGAGTGTAGCCCGCCGCGGGCCACCGGACGCCCCCCTGACGGAGGCCGCGGTCGTCTCGTATTAGTCGTTTTGCACTAATCGCAGGGCGATGAGCAGCGCGAGCCGCAGCTCCGGGTCGTCAAGCTGCCAGCCGGTGAGCCGTTCCAGCACCCCCAGCCGGTAAGTCAGCGTGTTGCGGTGGATACCCAGGACCGCCGCGGCGGCGGCGAACCCTGGCTGCTCCAGGACGGCCCGCAGCGTGGCCAGCCGGCGGCTGCGGCGGCCAGGTCGGCCCTCCAGCACCGGGGCCAGCAGGCGCTGCGCCTGCGTGTGCCCGTCGGGCAGGTTGTGCAGGTTGCTCAGCAGCCGGTAGGCGGCCTGGCGATCGGCCCGCACGACGAGCCGCTCCGGTTGCCCGCTCGGTGGCGGCAGGGCGCTCGCCGCGTCCAGGGTGGCTCGCGCCTCGGCCTCGGCGCCGGCTCGTGCCTCGGGGGCGACGAACGGTCGCGAAACGGCCACCAGGCGGCTGGCGACCGTGGCGACGCGCTCCGCAAGCTGTAGCGCAAGGGGGTCGTCCGGGGGCGTGGCCGCCACCAGCCGCAGCTCCAGGCTGTCGGCATCCCCCCGCAGCTGGAGATGGCGCGCCCCGGCGAGGCGCCGGACCCGCGCCCGAAGAGCCTCCCGCGCCTCGCGCGTGTCGGCCTCGCCCGACCCGCCCTGGCGGGCCATCAGCACGACCCACGGCGGGCCGGCCGCCGGGAACCCCTCGGGCCGGCGCGCCGGCGGACGCGCGACCGCGGTCGCCACATGGCCAAGGGCGAGCGCCAGCAACGGCCCGACGCGGCGGGCGATCGTCCGCTCCAGCTCCGTGACCGGCTCGGGCCCCAGCAGGATCAGGGCGGTCGCGCCGGCCAGCGGCGCGCGCAGGGCGACCGCCCGGGGGTCCGCCAGGTACCGCGCCGCAGCACGGGCGGCGGTGGGCGGGCGCGGCGGGGCGTGGACCGCCAGCACCTCCCCGGCGGTCCCCTCCAGGGCCACGGCGCGCCCCACGAAGGTGGCCACCGCGCCGGCCAGGGCGTCGGGTCCGGCACCGGTCAGCGCCAGCCGTTCGAGGTCGGCCTCCAGGGCGCCGGCCTGCCGGTCGAGCTCGGCGCGCGCGTTGACGAGGTAGCCGATGACGGCCCGTTCCAGGCGCTCCGTGTCGCCGCCGGCGAGCCGCAGGACGGGCAGGCCCATGGCCCCCGCCTCCCCCGCCACGGCCGCGGCCGCCGGGCCCGCCTCCGATCCCTCACGCGGGCCGACCAGCAGGAGCGCACACGCCCCTGCGCCGCGCACCAGCGCGGCCAGGGCGTCGCCCGCCTCCACCTCCGCCGTGAGCAGGTCCAGCGCCGCCTCGGGCACGATGGCCAGGTCACCGGGCTCGAGGGCATCGAAGGCCGGTGTGCGGGCCTTCATGACTCGGACCCAGGCCACGGGCGCCATGAGCGGCTCCCGATCCGGCGGCGCCAGCCGGACCGCCGTGGGGAAGATCGCCAGCTGCAGCTCGCCGAGCGTGGGCACGCTCAGGTCCGCGCGCGCTCCGGGGTGACGGCCCACCGGGTGGCGAGACCGTCGAGCAGCTGGCCGAACTCCCGCTCGGCCGGCACGTAGCGGTCGGCCAGCATGGCGACCCGCACCTGCCCCTCGTCGAAGCGCGCCCAGACCCGTCGCCGCGGGAAGTAGAAGGTCAGGATCAGGCCGCTGATGAGGCACAGGAAGGCGACCCAGATGAGATCCTGGCCGGGGTCCTTCTTGATGACCATGCCACTGAACTGGCTGGCGTCCACCCAGCGCACCTGGTAGCCGCCCGTGACGGCGGGATCGCTCGTCGAGCCGATCCCGAGCGCAGCGGCGAAGACTGGCTGGAGCTGGTCCTGGCCGCTCCCCGCGGCGACCCCCAGGATGGTCAGGCTGGGAGCGCCCTTGGCATCGGTGCCGAGCAGCCCCAGCAGGCCGATCGGCGCGCCCGGGATGGTCATGAAACCCTGCGGCTGGCCGCCGATGGAGCCGTCCAGGATCATCGGCCCGGACCACACCAGGGTCCCGCTGGTGTCGCGGATCTGAAGGTCCTCCGCCGGCCCGAAGGTGTTCTGGTGGAACACGAAGCCGTCGAAGGTCAGCGGCTCGTTGACGCGGATGGTCGCCTGGGTGACCTGCTTGCCGTCCTGGTAGACGGCCAGGTTGGTGCGGTAGTCCTCGTACGTGCCATCCGGCCGCTGCGGGGCCTGGAAGCCCAGGTTCTTGATGAGCAGGTTGTCGGGCGTGCCCACCGGCTGGATCGGGGCGGTCTGGCCCTGGCCCACGAAGAGGACCGTCTCGAAGCCGAAGGCGCCGGTGATGGCCCCGCCGGCCAGGAAGAGGATCAGGCCCAGGTGGGTGAGGAGCGTGGCCAGCTTGAAATACTGGTTGCGGTCGCCGTAGACGTGCCGCACCCCGTCGGCGTCGACCGTCTCGCGGACCTTGAAGCGGTGCCGCCGCAGGTAGCTGACCGCCTCGGCCGGGGCCAGGTCGGGAGCCACGAAGGCGGCCCGCTCATTGAGGTGCAGGTCGAAGAACGGGGCCGGCTGGGTGGGCCGGACATCGTGCACGCCGCGCCACAGGCGAGGGGTCCGGTCGAGGGTGCACACGACGATGCTGACCGCGAGCAGCGACAGGACGCTGGTGAACCAGACCGCGCTGAAGACGTTGAAGAAGCCCAGGGCCAGGAAGACGTCGGTCAGGGTGGGCCCGACATGGACGCCCAGGATCGTCAGGGGGTCGTAGCGGGTGTGGAGGTCGGCCAACTCGGAGGCGTACTGGGTGGGGTCCTGGAAGGCCGAGGCCGGGATCTGCCGCAGGAGCGTGCCGATCAGGCCGGCCGCCACGACGATGATGATCTGGACGACCGTGAAGCGGACGTCGGTCATGGTCGCCCACAGCGCCGCCCCGGCGCGCGTCACGGGGTCGCCGTAGGCGGCGACGCGGCGTCGACCCAGGGTCGCGGTGGCGATGGCCGGCTCCTGCCGCTGCGGTCAGGCGGGAACGCCGACGGCGGCCGCCGCGGCCAGTCCCGTCGCCAGTTCCGCGGCCAGGTCCTCCACGTCCTCCAGGCCGACCGAGATGCGCACCAGGCCTTCGGCGATGCCGGCTGCCGCCAGCTCCGCCGACGAGAGCTGCCGGTGGGTGGTCGACGGCGGATGGACGGCCATGGTGAAGACGCTGCCCAGTGAGGCCGTCCGTTGCGGCACCGTCAGGGCATCGATGAAGGCCGCCGCCGCGTCGCGCGCGCCAAGATCCAGGGCCAGCAGGCCGCCGCCGGCCCGCAGTTGCCGCGCGGCCACGGCCGCCTGCGGATGGCTGGGCAGGCCGGGGTAGAAGACCGCGCGGGGGATCGGCGAGCCCTCGGCCTGGCGGGCCAGGGCGAGCGCAGTCGCGCAGTGGCGATCGAGGCGCACGGCCAGGGTCTCGATGCCGCGCAGCACGAGGAAGGCGCTGAACGGCGCGATCGTGGCCCCGATGTCGACCTGCGTCGCGGCGATCGGGGCCACCAGGTCGCGCGACCCGCTGACCGAGCCGGCCAGCACGTCCGAATGCCCGCCCAGCCACTTCGTGCACGACTCGAGGACCAGGTCCGCGCCGAGCTCGAGCGGCCGGCAGAGGTAGGGCGAGGCGAACGTGTTGTCGACCACGACCGTCAGGCCGTGCCGATGCCCCAGGGCGGCCAGCGCGGCGAGGTCGGCCACCACGAGCGTCGGATTGGAGATCGTCTCCAGGTACATCACGCGGGTGGCCGGCGTGATGGCCGCCTCGACCGCCTCAAGGTCCGTGGGGTCCACGAACGTGCTGGTGATCCCGAAGCGCGCCAGGACGGTCGTGATGAGCGCCCGCGTGCTGCCGTAGACCGCCCGCGTCACGACCATGTGGTCGCCCTGGCTGAGGTGCGCGCCAAGCGTGCCGCTGATGGCGCCCATGCCCGAGTCGAACGTGAGCCCGGCTTCGCCACCTTCGAGGGTGGCGATGGCGTCGGAGAGGATGGTCGCCGTGGGGTGCCCCAGGCGCGAGTAGGCGTAGCCCTCGCGCCGCCCCTGCAGGACCGCGCCGAGCTCCTCACTCTCCTCCGCGGAGTAGGTGACGGCCTGGTAGATGGGGACCGCGTTGGGCGTCTGCAGGACGCGCGGGACCCGCGATGCCGCGCGCAGCGCTCGGGTGGAGAAGCCGGGCGAGCGGACGGGTTCGTCGGCCATGGGCGGTCATGCTACACCGGCACGACCGCGGGTCACGCGGGCGGGTCCGCGGCCTCCGGGGCGTCGTCGGGGCTGGTCAGGAACTGGCGCATGGTGCGCTCGAACTGCGCCTCGTCGTTCTGCTGGATGACCCGGAAGCGGCGCGGTCGGTCGCTGCGCCCCGGCTCGCCCGTCGCGGCGGGGCGCTCCGGACGAGCAGGTGGTCGCGGGGCGGCGGCATGTTCGGCGGCCCGCACGGACCGGTCTCGCTCAGTTGGTCGCGGACGGGCGAGTCGCTCGCCCGGGCCCGCCCCGGCGAGGGACGGGGATGCGGCGCGGGCCATGGCTCGCGTCGCGTGGCCGACCGCCTCCGCTGCCGGGACGAACGGGCGGCGGGGCCAGGCCAGGCCGGCGGCGACGGTGTCGGCCCTTCGCCCGCCGAAGGTCGGACCCAGGGCCGGCGAGGGGATCTGCCAGGCGCCACCCGCCGGGCGGATGCGAGGTGCTCGCGGCGCGGCTGGGCCAGGGGCGGGTGCGGACGGTGAGGTCGGCGCCAGGGGCTGCGTCACGGCCGACCAGGCCGGCACCGGGGTCGGAGCCGGCTCCACCGGCGCCGCGACCGGCACGGGGGCGGCGACCGGCCCCGCGACGGTGACAGGCAGCCCATCGCCTGCCGGCGCGGTCGCCATCACGGCCACGGGGGGCAGGTGCGGCAGGGCCAGCGGGCGGCCGCCACGGGCGAGGCGGACACGGTCGCGGCCGCCGCGCTTGGAGGCGTACATGGCCGCGTCGGCGGCCTCCAGGAGCTCGTCGGCCGTGTCGCCATCGCCAGGGAAGCTGGCCACCCCGACGGAGATGGAGGTCCGCACGACCCACGTGCCCGCGTCGACGCGGATCTCATTGACCCCTTCGCGCAGCTGCTCGGCGAGGATCACCGCGCCGGCCTCCTCGGTCTCGGGGAGCAGGATCATGAACTCGTCGCCGCCCACCCGACCGGCCGTGTCGATGCCCCGGATGCGGCTGCCGATGACCTCACCGACGGCCCGCAGGATGCGGTCGCCCATGGGGTGGCCAAAGGTGTCGTTGATCGGCTTCAGGCCGTCGAGATCGGCGGCCAGGATGCAGAACCCGCGATTCGTCCGCCGGGCGCGCTGGACCTCGCGGTCCATCACGGCCATCACGTAGGCGCGGTTGGCCAGGCGGGTCAGCGGATCGATCAGCGATAGGCGCACGGCCGCATCGCGGGTCGTCCGCTGGGCCTGGGCCACGACGGACGCGAGGTAGGAGATGAGCCAGAAGGCGACCAGGCCGGCCACGAGGCGGGCGACATCCATGGTCGCCAGCGGCTGCGCCGCCTGGACCAGGAAGACGGTCACCAGGTACAGGATGGAGATGGAGGCGGCGAGCAGGAAGTTGGTGCGCGCGTCGACCAGCAGCGCGGCGCCCGCGGCGATGAGGAAGTAGCCCACCACGAAGGGGCTGGCGGCGCCCCCGGTGAGCGCCACCAGCAGGGTCACCCCGGCGACCGTGCCGGTCCCCTCGAGGATGAACTTGCCCGGTCCGAGGACGCGCGGCGGCAGGAGGTCGTGGACGACGGCCACCGACACGACGGCGATGCCGAGCAGGATGTAGATCGCCGCGGCCGTGGTGGGCCAGGCCCCGCTGACCGCGACCGCGACCGCGGCGGCCCCCAGGAAGCCGTAGCTCACGAGCCGGACGGCCGCCTCGGAGGTCAGGCGGGAGACCCCGCCCGCGTCCGCCGGTCCGTCGCCCTGGGCCGCAGCGACCTGGAGGGCGATCTCGCCCAGGTCGGGCGGCACGAGCAGGTCGGGATCGTCACCACCGGGCAGGCGGCGGCCCAGCAGCGAGGGCAGGACGAGGACGAGCAGCAGCAGCACGTTGGCGGCAAGCGCGCCGGCGAGGAGCAGCTGGAGCTGGGCGACGGTCATGGGGTGGCTTCGCTCGTGCAGCTGGAGGACGAACGTCCGGGCATCCGGTCCGTCCGATGGTACTGCCGGTCCCCGGGACCCGCCATCGGTCGAACCATACAGGTGGTGCGTGCACGAAACCCGGCGGCTGCCTCGCCCCGACGCGCCTCCATTGCCCCTCGGGCGCCCTGTCTGCTAGCCTCGCGCGGTGAGTCTTGGCCGCCGGCCCGCGATCCGTTCGGGCGACGACATCTCCCAGCTTGACAAGCAGATCCTGGAGCACCTCCAGGCCGATGGCCGCCGCCCGTTCACCCAGATCGCCTCCGAGCTGGGGGTCAGCGAGGCCGCGGTGCGGGCCCGCACCAACCGCCTGATCGAGCGGGGCGTCCTGCAGATCGTGGGCGTCACCGACCCCCTCAAGCTGGGCTACGACCAGATGGCCATGGTCGGCGTGAGATGCCGGGGGGACCAGCTCGTCGAGGCCGCCGAGGCCATCGGCCGCCTGCCCGAGGTCATCTACGTGGTCATCACCGCCGGTGCCTTCGACCTGATGGTCGAGACCGTGTGCGAGGACAACGAGGCGCTCCTGCGGTTCCTGTCGGAGAAGCTGCGCAAGGTCCCGGGGGTCGAGTCGACGGAGACCTTCGTCTACCTGCGCATCGTGAAGCAGACGTACCAGTGGGGCAGCCACTAGCCGCCCGCGAGATCAGGTCGAAGACGGCGCCGCGGTGGGGGCCGGCGTGGGGGTCGCGGCGGGCGGCGGGGTGCTGGCGCGCTGGACCGATCGTTCGGCGAGCTGGCCAAGGAGAGCCTGCAGCGTCGTGGCCAGGCGCTGGGCGGCGGCGGTGAGCGTGGCGTTGGGCACCGGCGGCTTCTTGCCCGCGGTCGAAGGCCCGAACTCGATGACGATGTTGGTCCCGGCGAAGGTGTAGACCGGCTGGCCGGCGTCGGGCGCCGTCCCGTCGCGGAAGGGATACAGCTTCGCTCGTCCGAGGTCCGAGGCGTACCCCAGGATGGCCAGCGGCTGGCCCGCCAACGTCGCGTTGATGCGCTCGACCGGGTCGCTCGGCGTCTGGCCGGCCACCGAGTCGGTACCGACAAGGGAGAGGCCCGCCACGCGAAGGGCGCGATAGACGTCGGCCGCCGAGGTCGGGTCGGCCAGGCGCGGAGGCGCCGTAGGCCCGGAAGCCTGGGTCGACGCCGGCGATGCGGAGGACGAGCCGCCACAACCGGCCACGATGAGGCCGGCCAGGAGCAGCACCACCCCGATCGAACGGGCCGCCCGTGCGGGTCGGCGATCTCGATCCACGCCGCGATGCTAGCAGCGCATGCCGGACCGTCTCGTGACCCGATGGTCCTACCCGAACGCGGATCAGCTGCCCGAGGGCGCTCCGTCGTCGTGGGCCGTGTGGCTGATGAGGAGCAGCTCGGCCGGCTCGTCACCCACGGCCGCGACGTCGTGCGGCACGCTGGCGTCCCACAGGAGGTAGTCGCCGGGTCCAAGGTCCAGCAGGTGGTCGCCCTGCCTGGCCTGCAGGTGGCCGCTCAGCAGGAGATGGTGTTCCTCGCCGGGATGGGCATGCAGCCCCGTCCGCTGGCCGGGCGCCATCGTGCCGCGCACGATGCGCAGGTCGCGAGCCACCCCGCCATCCACGTCGATGAGCGCTCCGCCGCCCGGCATCGTGCGGTGTCGTTGATCGCGCGCGCGCACGACCCGTGGTGGGGGCGAGGAGTCGACCAGGAACCACGAGATCGGCACGTCCAGCGCTTCACCCATCGCCGCCAGCGTTTCCAGGGAGGGGGACGCCTTGTCGTTCTCGATCTGGCTCAGGAAGCCCACATTGAGGCCGCTCCGCTGCGCGACCTGGGCAAGGGTCAGGTCACGTGCCCGACGCAGCCGCCGGACCTGTGCCCCGATGGCCGGCCGACGTGGACGCTCAAGGCCCTGATTGTCCTTCACCAACTCATATTGACACGGTCCAACTCCCGTGGCAAGATGGTTCCGAACAATACAAGTCACTCCACAGCAAACTCGACCGCAGGAGAAGCATCGTGAAACTCGCCATCATCGGAGCCGGCAACGTCGGCCAGGCACTCGCCGGGGCCGCCGTCCGGGCAGGCCATTCCGTCAGCATCAGTGCCGCCCACGCTGCGCACGCCGAGGCCGCCGCTGCCGCCACGGGTGCCTCCGCGGCCTCGTCCAACCGCGACGCGATCGAGGGCGCCGACGTGGTCGTCCTGGCCGTGCCCGGGACCGCCTTCGCCTCGCTCGTCCACGAAGTCGGCCCGCAGCTCGCCGGCCGCATCGTGATCGACACCAGCAACGTGCCCACGCCCGACCCGAGCGGCACGCCCGCGACGTCGGCCGCCGAGGCGCTGCAGGCCGACCTGCCGAAGGCTCACGTCGTCAAGGCCTTCAACACGCTCTTCGCCTCGCGCCAGGCGGCGCCGGTGATCGAGGGCCAGGCCGTCGATGGCTACGTGGCCGGCGACGACGCGGCGGCCAAGGCCGTCGTGCTCCGGCTCGCCGAGTCGATCGGCCTTCGCCCCCTCGACGTGGGCGGCCTCGTCATGGCCCGCACGCTCGAGGCGATGGCCTGGCTGAACATCAGCCTGCAGTTGCAGAATGGCTGGGCCTGGCAGACCGGCTGGCGCCTGGTGGGGCCGACCACCAAGGCCGCGTGAGGGAACGATGACCGAGACCACCGCCGCCGCGCCCGTGGCGCGGCTCAACCACGCCGTCCTGTACGTCCGCGACGCCCAGCGGGCGGCCGACTTCTACCACCGCGTGTTCGGCTTCGAGGTCGTGGCCAGCGAGTTCGGCGGCCAGGCGGTCTTCATGCGGGCCGCGGGTGGCGATAACCACCACGACCTGGGCCTGTTCAGTGTCGGCGAGACGGCGCCACGAGCCCCCCGAGGCTCGACGGGCCTGTACCACCTGGCCTGGGAGGTCCCCACGATCGACGATCTGGCCACGGCCCAGCGGGTGCTGGCGGAGGCCGGGGCGCTCGGCGGCGCCAGCGACCACGGCGTGTCCAAGTCGCTCTACGGCGCCGACCCGGACGGCAACGAGTTCGAGATCATGTGGCGCGTGCCACGTGAGGCGTGGGGCGAGTACGAGCACCAGGGCGTGGTCAAGCCGCTCGACCTGCGGGCGGATCTGGCGCGCTGGGGCAAGGAAGCCAGCGCCCGGGCCTAGAAGGCGATCCGAGGGGCGGGCACGGGCCTCCTCGCGCTGTGCGCCCTCCCGACCGCGTCCCCCCTCCCCGGCGCTGTCCACCCTCCGCGCGCTGTGCGCCGGGCGTTCACAACGGCGGAGGAACGGCCCGGGAACGCCCCACCAGAGGTCCTCCACCGCCATTCGTTCCATCCGGCGCACGATACGACGGGGGAAGCGCGGCTCCTCGGTCGCAGTGAACGCTGGATGTTCAGGCGCGCGGAGACTCCGGCCCGAGGGTGCTCAGGCCTGCAGAGACTCTGGCCCGCGGCTCAGGTCAGCTCGCCGGCCAGCAGGTCCATCAGCAGGCCGTCGTGCCACGTGCCATCGCTGCCGCGCTCGTATGAGCGCATGACGCCGACTGGACGGAACCCCACCTTGCCGTAGGCATGGATGGCCCGCTCGTTGGCCGCCGCCGGATCGATCGTCAAGCGGTGGTGGCCGCGGACCTGGATCAGGTAGCGCGCGACCGTGCGCACCGCGTCCGTGCCGTAGCCGTGGCCCTGGGCGGCGGTGGCGAGGAAGAGATCGATGCCCGCACTGCGGTAGTCGGGCTCGTCCACCTCGCTGTACTGGATGCTGCCGATGACCGCGCCCTCGTGCTCGATGGCGAACGTGACCTGGTCACCGTCGGCCAGCCAGTCGGCCGCGGCCCCGTCCGGGGCGAGCGTCCACCAGCGGGCCACCGACGGTTCGGCCAGGATCGCCGCGAACCGTTCCGCGTCGCCCGCCTCGATGGGCCGGAGGCGAACCAGGTCGCCGGTCAGGGTGGGCTGAGGCATGCCTCGATGGTGCGGGGGAACGGGGCCGCTGTCCAGCGCGGCATGAGCGTGGTCGGGGCGGCGGGATTCGAACCCGCAACCTCGTGCTCCCAAAGCACGTGCGCTACCGTTGCGCTACACCCCGACGCCATTCCGGGCGCACGCGCCGCTTGGATAGGACGCGATGCGTAGCGGTAGCGTACTCGCCCAGTCACCCTCGCGAGGCCGACACCCCCCGCCGGCTCTGACGCGACAGCCCGTCACACCTCCGTAAGCTGCGAGCCGACCGCGCTGGGTCGTGGCGCCCATGGCGGCATCCTGGTTTCGACCCTCGATCCCATGACACGCTAGCTCCTCGGTCCGCCGCGGCGGCGGAGTTCGACGCCCACGAAGGCCAAGCCTCCCCCCAGGACGATCGCGGCGATCACGATCGCGATCGCCACCGGCGTCAGGTCGGTGCTCGAGGTCGTGGCGACCGGGGGGCTGGCCGCGATGGCGAGCGCCGATGGAGTCGCTGAGCTTGATCCGGTCGCCGAGGGACCCGCCGAGGCCGGCACCACCGAGCCGGGAGGGCTCGTGGCCGGGCTTGCCAGCGGCGTATGCGTGGCCGTGGCCTGGTGCGTCGGCGAGGGCGTTGCAGTCGCGGCGCGTTCGAACCGGGCGTCGAGCGACGTGGTGGCATCCATCGCCAACGCACACGTCGAGCCCTGGTTCTGGCAGGCGGCACCCGACCATGCCTTGAACACGGAACCTGGGTCGGGCCGGGCGGTGAGGCTGACGGGCTGGCCCCGCGCGAAGACGGTGGTGCAGATGGAGCCGCAACTGATGCCCGTCGGAGAGCTCGTCACCTGGCCGCTCCCCGACCCCACGCGCGAGATCGTCAACGGAGTGGGGTACTGGAGAGGAAATGAGAAACCGGTGTTCGTGTCACTCGTGAACAGTTTGGCCGTGTCCGGGACGGCGGTGAGCGCGCATGGGCCGCCCGTGGCAGGACACGCAAAGCTGCCCGGATCCGGCGTGTCGACGAGCCACAGGAAGATCGCTTGCGAGCCGACGTCGTAGGTGTGGGCGCAGGTGCCTGAGAGGACCCCGAAGGCGCGGCGGCAGTCGAGGAAGTGGTCCGGTGTCGTGCGGCTGGCGTCGGTGTACGACTCGACGGTGCCGGCGCCGGTCCCTTGTGGGTAGAGCGTCTCGGTGGCGCAGTGGTGGCCGGCGAGCCCGCACGGGGTCGTGATCGCTCGTGCGGGCCCGGCCTGACCCAGACCGAGCAACAAGAGCGTCAGAAC
Organism: uncultured Anaerolineaceae bacterium; assembly: GCA_964518505.1. Lineage (GTDB taxonomy): Bacteria > Chloroflexota > Limnocylindria > Limnocylindrales > CSP1-4 > DASPUH01. The sequence continues at coordinate 42,921 of CAZFGT010000019.1, forward strand.
GGACACCGCGAGCGATGCCCGACTGACCGGACGGATCCAGCCTGGCTGATCCCGCATGCGAACTCCCAGATGTGGCCCGGCCGCATCGGCAAGCCGGGGCCATGTCCTCTGATCTTGCGGGCCGGATCGCGCAGTCGTACTCGCGGGTCATCCGGTCGTTTCGTTGCGCTACACCCCGCCGTTGCCGAGGACCCAGCATACCCCGCCGGCTGGGCCTACCCGGATGATGGCCCGGCCTGCTTGATACGGCGCCACCCGCCGGCCCGGTTGTTGACGATGATGGCCCGGAACATCGTGAGCAGCGCCTCGACGTGCAGCGGCTGATCGCGGTAGATGGCGACCGTGCGGGCCGTGGCGTTGTCATGGCCACCGGTGATGATGCCCTGCGGGTCGGGCACGATGGCGCCGTCGTACAGGAACACGTTGACGTGATCCTTCGTCGCGAAGAGTGCGCAGATGTTGCCCTGGAGGACGAAGTACGGTCGGTCGCCGCGCTTGATGGTCTCGCTCACCTCGGGGTCGGCCGTGTGCACGAGCCCCCGCACCTCGCGGCAGATCGCGGCCTGCCAGTCGGGCAGGTGGTCGATGTAGGCATCGACTCGGGGATCGAGGGGAAGGGTCACCGGTCGGCCCCCGCTCTGACGCCTATGAACCACCCGAGGTGACGAGTCCCGACCCCGGCTGACCCCCCGTCACCACGGGCGGGACCAGGCCCGGCGTGGCGGCGTGGTGGTGGCGTTGGCCGGAGCTGAAGGTTGGTTCGGCGGTCGCCGGCAACACGGTCGCCGCGCTGCTCGTACCGCCCGCACCTGGCTGCGCCACCGGGACATTCGTGGGGGCCGCCCGCCCCGGGTCGTTGACAGCCGCAGCGCCGCCGAGCACCACCGTGCCGGCCGTGCCGAAGACCGCGGCGCCCACCGTCAGACGACGCAGGCGGCGGATGCCGGCATCCCGTGCCCGCACAGCGGGCGTCACGTGCCGAAGGATGGTTCGAGCCATGATCCGACGAGGCTAGGCGGCACGAGCGGCGCCGTCAACGACTCCGGCCGCGGTGTTAAGAAGGCTTACGCGCGGCTTAGCCGCCTCGCCTGCTAGCCGACCAGCTGGGCGAGCTGCATGCGCGCCAGCA
>CAZFGT010000020.1:0-41639 GCA_964518505.1 uncultured Anaerolineaceae bacterium
GGGGTCGTCGCCCATGCGCGCCGTGCCCAGCAGGTGCCAGCCCGAGTAGCGCATCAGGCGGTCGACCTCGACCGTGTGGGCGCCGGCCTCCTTGAGCGACTGCGAGGCCATCTCGATGTGGAAGTCCAGCAGGCGCCGCGAGTTGTCGGAGACCTTGTAGTGGATCTCGGGGGCGGGGATGCCTGACGTGTCGGTCAGGGTGGACGACAGGGCGACCTGGTTGGCCGGATCGGGCAGGTCCTCGCCGAAGAGGCCCCAGTTCGCGCCGCGGCCCAGGTGCGAGCGGACGTGCAGGTGGTGGTCGGGGCCCCAGACCTGCGTCCCGGCGCGGCTTGGCAGGGCGGCGTTGATCGGCCCGAACGTCGGCGCGAGGCCCCATTTGGCGCCGCGCAGGAAGCCCCGCCGCTCGTCGGTCTCGTAGAACTGGAAGGACTCGATCGAGCAGCCGAACTGGCCCTGCCAGCTCTCCAGGTCCTCGTCGAACAGCCCGCCCACGTTGGCGAAGGGATGCATCATGAGGCGCCGGCCGACGAGCCCGGACGAGTTGGCCAGCCCGTCCCGATGGGCCGGCGAGGCCGACAGCAGGAGCAGGCGTGGCGTGCCGATGGCGTTGGCGGCGAGGACGACGACGCGGGCCGGCTCGAAATGCTCCAGACCCTCGCGATCGAGCCACGTGGCGCCGGTGACCAGGCCCGCCTTGTCCGTCTCCAGGCGCCGTACACGGGCGCCGGTCACGAGCCGTGCGCCGGCAGCGATGGCCTTGGGCCAGTGGGTCAGGTCGGTGGAAGCCTTGGCGCCCTCGTTGCAGCCCTGCTGGCACGTCCCGCGCTGGACGCAGGGGCGCCGTCCGTCATAGGGCACCGACAGGATGGAGTTGGGTTCCGGCCACCAGTGCCAGCCCAGCCGGGCGTGGGCGCGGGCGACCTTCAGGCCGCCGGCGCCGATGGGCAGGGGCGGCAGCGGCGGATCCTCACCGCCGGCCGGGTAGGCCGGGTCGCCGCCCATGCCCGAGACGCCGAACTCGCGGTCGGTGCGCTCGTAGTAGGGCCGCAGCTCCTGGTAGTCGAGCGGCCAGTCGTCGGCGATGCCGTCAAGGGAGCGCACCCGGAAGTCGGAGGGCAGCATGCGCGGCCAGGCGCCGGCGAAGATGAGCATCGAGCCGCCCACGGCCGAGTACATGAGCGGCGAGATCTCGGCATCCGTCTCGTCGATGGGGTAATCCTGGGCGAGACCGCGGACGTTGGGGCTGGTCGACCACTGCTTGCGCATGGTCAGCTCCCAGTCCAGCTCGGGGCCGCGGTACTCGGCCTTGTCGTGCCAGTCGCCCTGCTCCAGGCAGACGACCCGGAACCCGGCCTCGGCGAGCCGCCGCGCCACGACGCCGCCCGACGCGCCGGCACCGACGATCAGGACATCCGCGGGTTCCGTCGCCAAGAGACCCTCCTTCGCGACCGATAGTAAACCTTATCTATCGGCCGATGGCGGCGTCCCACGACGGGGCGCGAGTTCGCCTGGGCCACGGCGTGCACCTTAAGGGTGCCCATCGACGAACATCGGGCCCCTGCTTCGGCGCCGTGCACCGTTGAGGCACGAAGACGACGGGGAAACGGGGCCCGAGGGGCCTCGCCGCCTGCCATCTTCGTCGTTAGCCACTCTTTCGGTGGGCAGCCGCGTCCCCTCGGCGGCGCGCGGGCCAGCCTCTCTGATCAGCGCCCCTTGGCGTACCCCAGGGCGGTCAGCTTGTCCCATAGCGACGCGGCGTTGAGGGTCTGGATGTGATCCATCATGTAGCCCTGCCCCACGTCCACCGGGTAGCGCTCGTCGAAGCGCACGCGGGCGACCGTCTCGTCGCGAGACCAGCCCTTGGCCACGGCCGCGGCGACCGCGGCCTTCCAGTCGAGCAGGACCGAGCGCTGCGTCTCGATGTACTTCAGGGTCGTGACCGGCCCATGGCCCGGCACCAGGATGTCCACGTCCAGCTGCCGGATCCGCTCGAGCGACTCCAGCCACTGGTCCACGTTGGAGGTCATCAGCCAGGTCTGGCACTCGCAGAAGATGGTGTCGCCGGTGAAGACGACGCGCTCCTCTGGCACGTGGACGGCGACCTGGCCGGGGGTGTGGCCGGGCGTGTACAGCAGGTTGAAGGTGTGGTCGCCGACGCGCAGGGTCAGGTCGCCGGTGAAGACGACCGTGCCCTTGTTGGGGTCGGCGTAGTACGTCTCGCGGTCGGGGATGATGCTGGCCGCCTCGGGGTCGTCGGTCGGGATGGCCTCGAGGGCGTAGGCGTACGGATCGAGGTCGGGCGTGGGGACCATGAAGTTGTCGAACAGCCCGCGGTGCTCCACGACCGTCCCGGCGCCCTTGAAGAAGTAGTTGCCGAAGATGTGGTCGACGTGGTGCTCGGTGTTGATGAGGTACCGGATGGGGCCGTGACTCTCCGCCTCGCGGCGCATGGCCACGGCGCGTGTCGGCAGCTGCGGCGTGTCGATGACGACGACGCCCTGCGAGGTCGTGACGAAGCTGGGATTGCAGCCGCGGAGCCGGGTCGTGGTGAAGACGTGGGGCGTCACCCGCTCCATCATCGAGGCCGCCTGTTCCATGCTGGGTCCTCCGATCCGGCTACTGGGTCGCCGTCAGGCCGCCGTCGATCCCCAGCACCTGGCCGGTGATGAAGGACGCCGCGTCCGAGCACAGGAAGATGGCCGGCCCGGCCAGGTCGCTGGTCTCGCCCACCCGCCCGAGCGGGATGCGGCCGACGATACCGGCCTTGAAGGCGGGATCGGCCAGGAGCGTGGCTACCTGCGGCGTGTCGACGAAGGTGGGCATGATGGCGTTGACGCGGATGGCGTAGCGGGCCCACTCGGTGGCCCACTGGCGCGTCAGTGAGCTGATGGCGCCCTTGGCCGCCACGTACGCCGAGTAGCCGGCGTTGATGCCCAGGTTGGCCCGCACCGACGAGATGTTGAGGACGGCGCCGCCCTGGCCGCGCTCGATCATGTGGCGCACGACGGGCTGGGTGGCCACGATCGTGCTGCGGAGGTTGAGCTCCATGATCCAGTCCCAGTCCTGGCGCGGGTAGGACTCGGCGGGATGGAGGACCTTGCCGGCGCCGCCGCCGACGGCGTTGACCAGGATGTCGACCGCGCCGAAGTGATCGACCACGTGGGCCACCGCGGCTTCCGCCGAGGCCTCGTCGGTCACGTCGGCGAGCACCGCCACGGCCTCGCCGCCGATGCCCTTCACGCGCTGGACCGCGGCGTCGAGCGCCTCCGCCGTCCGTCCCACGACCGCGATGTGCGCGCCGGCCCCGGCCAGCGCCTCGGCCAGGGAGGCTCCGATGCCGCCTCCGCCGCCGGTCACCAGCGCGGTGCGGCCGGCCAGACTGAAGACGTCGAGACCGGCCGTCCCTTGCTCGCTCATGCCGGCCGCACGTCAGGGTCCGGCAGCATCACATCGCGGACGGCGCCGACGAGGTCGTGGTAGGACCGCACGAAGCCGCGCAGGGTGCGCACGGTCGCGCCGTACGTGTCGAACTCGGCGATCGACAGGCCGTCCGGCTCGTAGGCCCGCCCGAAGTCGGGGATGCGGGCAGCGAGGTCGGCCACCAGGTCGGGGTCGACGGGCACGTCGATACGCGACACGGGATCGATGCCGCTCTGGTTGAAGCGGACCTGCCAGCCGTGGGGCATGGTCAGGATGACGTCGCCGCCGACGAGCTCCGTCCAGTGCAGCCGGTGGCGGTACGCCGCGGCGAGCAGCCGCGTCCGGTAGCCGCGCTCCTGGTAGATGCCGACGGCCCGCTTGAAGGCGGCGAGGCCGGCCCAGTCGAGCGCGTCGGGGTCGACGGCCACACCGTCCCGCTCGACCAGCACGCGCATCCAGTCATCCAGCCGGCCGATCATCATCGTGCACACCGGCGACATGGCCGAGACATCGCCGCCCGACGCGGCGCGGGCCTGAAGCCCCCGCTCCACCGCCTCTCCCACGGCGAGGGCCTGGGCGACCGTGAAACTGACCGTGGCGTTGATGTTGACGCCCTCCGCGGTCGCCCGCTCGAGGGCCTCCAAGCCGGCGCTGGTGGCCGGGAACTTGACCTGCATGTTCGGGGCGAGGGCGGCGAAGCGGAGACCCTGACTCAGCATCCGCTCGGCGTTGCGGTAGTTGGCCGGGTCGGTCTGCAAGGACAGGCGTCCCTTCCGCCCGCCGCTGGCGCGGAAGACCGGCTCCAGGACCGCGGCGCCGCCGACGGCCATCTCCTCGACGAGGGCCCAGGTCAGATCGACCTCGGTCCACGACGGGTGCCCGGCGATGAGCTCGGCCAGCCTGGGCAGCCAGTGGGCCTTCTCCTTGCGCATGACCTCGAGGACGATCGTGGGGTTGGAGGTGGCGCCCGTCGCCCCGCGCTCGACGGCGTACCGCAGCTCCTCCACCGCGCATGAGTCATTCCAGTAGTCGGTGGGCGTGTCCCTGACCATCGCCGCGAGCGGGCTGCTGGCCGGCGCCTCTGCCTGGGTCATGCCGAGATGGTATCATCATCATCGATAATCGATTATCTGCACCAGCAGGTTCCCATGTCCTATGTCGTGACGGCCACCTGGAAAGCCAAGCCCGGCGAGGAAGAGGCCGTGCGCGAACTCCTCGGCCGCATCGCCGCCGCCTCCCGCGAAGAGCCCGGTTGCCTGGCCTTCTGGGCCCACCGCTCCCTGGCGGAGCGAGGCACCTTCTTCCTCTACGAGCAGTACACGTCCGAACAGGCGTTCCAGGAGCACGCGTCATCGGCCCACGTCCGGGAGATCGTCCTGGACGACGCCGTCGCCCGGCTCGCCGTCCGGCAGCGCGAGTTCTTCGAGACGCTCTGAAGGAGGCTTCGCGATGACCGAGACGGAGGAGATCCTGGGGCAGTTCCTGGGCGACGCGTCGTTCCCGGTGGCCTGGGATGCGGAGGTCGAGAAGGGCTTCTTCTGGGTCTTCGACGACCTCCACTGCCCCCACCCCATCAGCCCCATGTTCTTCGACATCGGCGGCTGGTGGCTGAGCTGCGATCACATGTTCCGCCGCTTCGGCACCCCGTTCGCCGTCGACTGGCTGGCCAAGAACGTCAACGGCTACGTCTACACGACGGCCATCCCGGCCGATCCGGAGCTGCGCATCGACGCCACCGAGTACAGCGCGCGCTACGGGGCGCGGGTGCCCCGCGATGCCGCCTACGCCACGACGATCGGGCCGTATCTGGACTCCGTGCTGCCGGTCTACGGCCAGCACTTCGCCGACTGGTGGCGCGAGCGGCTGCGCCCGGAGATGGAGCGCAACTTCGCCTTCCTGGAGGGCCGCCTGGATGAGGCGGAGAGCCTGAGCCTGGCCGAGATGGCCTGCGTGCTCGAAGACGCCATCGACATCCACGACCGCCACTGGAAGATCCACTGGATGCTCAACTTCGCCCAGCTGTCGGCCACGCTCAACCTGCGGGCGGTCATGGAGCGCACCCGCGGCAGCGTCGACGAGGGCCTGCTGGGCCGGCTGCAGAACTCGGCCTCGGACCGCAACTGGGACTCCATCGAGGCCCTCTGGCGCATGAAGAACGAGGTCCGCGACGACGCCCCCCTGCGCGCCGCGTTCGGGGCGACCGGGCCGGGCGAGATCAGCCGGACCCTGCAGGCCTCCGAGCGGGGCCGCCGCTTCATCCGCGAGCGCGTCGAGCCGTACCAGCGCGAGTTCGGCTGGCACGCCGTGTGGAGCCACGAGTTCATCTACCCCACGGCGCGCGAGGACATGGGCCCGGTCCTGGAGCTGGTCCGCGGTTACCTGGACACCGACTACGACTACCCCTCGGCCATCGAGGCCATGCGGCGTGACATCGAGGCAGCCTCGCAGGAGATCCTGGCCGGTCTCACCGGCGAGGCCCTGGAGGCGATGCGCGCGGCCAACGAGGTCAACCTGCGGATGGCGCCGCTCACGCCCGACCACCACTTCTACATCGACCAGGGGGCCAACGCGCACGTGCGCCTGGTGCTCATGGCCATCGGCCGGAAGCTGGTCGCCGACGGCCGGCTGGACCAGCCGGACGACGTCATGTTCCTGCGCTACAACGAGCTGCGCGCGCTCATCGGCAAGGCCGCCTCCATCGAGGCGCGCGGCCTCATCGCCACCCGGCGGGCCGATCGCAAAGCCGCCGAGGCCATCCATCCGCGTGATTGGGTCGGCACGGTCACCCCGTCGCAGCTGGCCTTCCCGTACCTCGTCAACTGGGGCTACCCCGATCGGTTCTACCAGCAGCAATCGACCGACGACCGGCGCATCACCGGCATCGGGGCGTCGCCCGGCATCATCGAGGGCATCGCGCGGGTCGTCCGCACGGTGGAGGAGTTCGACGAGGTCCGCGAGGGCGACATCCTCGTCTGCCAGATGACCAACCCCGCCTGGGTGGTCCTCTTCACCAAGATCGCCGGGCTCGTCACCGACACCGGCGGCCTGACCTCGCACCCGGCGGTCCTGTCGCGTGAGTTCGGCATCCCCGCCGTCATCGGCACGTCGATCGCCACGCACCGGATCGCCACCGGCGACCGCCTCCGCCTGGACGGGTCGGCCGGCACGGTGGAGATCCTCGCCCGCGCCCCGCTCGCCACCTAGGCGCGGCTCACGATGGCCGGCGTCGTCTCGCGCAGTGTGCTGGCGGACCAGATCCGCGACCACCTGCTGGAGGGCATCCTGAGCGGCCGCATCCCGCCCCACTCGCGCATCGTGGAGACCCAGGTGGCGCGTGAGCTCGGCACGAGCCAGGCCCCCGTGCGCGAGGCGCTGCGCGCCCTTGAGGGCATCGGCGTCGTCCAGATCTCGCCCTTCCGTGGCGCCCGCGTGCGGCGCCCCAGCCCGCAGGAGCTGCTGGGGGCCTACAGCGTGCGGGCCGCCCTGGAGGTACTGGGGGCACGCCAGGCCGTGCCCCGCATGACCGACGCCGACGTGGCCGACCTGCTGGGCTTCGGCGAGACCATGGAGGCCGCTGCCCGCGCGGGCGACGGGCGCGCGGTGGCGGAGGCCGACGCTGCCTTCCACGGCCGCATCGTCGAGCTGGCCGCCAATCCGACGCTCCTTGGCATGTGGCAGTCCCTGGCGCCGTTCTCGCGCACGTACATGAGCCTGGTCGGGCCAGGTGCCGACCCGGAGTGGTCGGCCCACCTGCACGCCCCGATCCTGGACGGGCTGCGGGCACGGGACGTGGAGGCCGTCGTGCAGGCCCTGGAGACCCACTTCGTCGAGGCACGTGAGAACATGGCCGGGCGCCTCGCCGAGGCCGAACCTTTGGCCGGCGACGCCATCGCAGCCCAAGGGAGAGCATGACCTCGCAGCTCCAGCTCTCGGAGGAGATGACGGCCGGCGGTGCCCGCCTGCGCATCGACGTGCATGGCGCGGAGCCTCGCGCGCACGTCCTGGACGACATGAGCTTCATGAACTACCGCCTGGCGGACGTGCGCATCTCGCCCCAGGTGACGCTCCCCGAGCCGGACATCGTGTGGTTCCAGGACGGCGTCAAGGCGGTCGGCTATGACGGGCGGCAGATGACGTTCCGCGGCCCGTGGCCGGCCGGGCCCATCCAGAAGGTCGTCGTGGCCATGCTCGCCCTGCGCATGGAAGCGGCCGGCCTGCACCCCTTCCACGCCTCGGCGGTGCGCTACCACGACCGTACGGTGCTCTTCCTGGGCGGCGAGTCCAACCACGGCAAGTCGATGGGCCAGATCGAGGCCTGCCGCCGCGGCGCCCTGCTGGTCTCCACGGAGACGACGGTCATCGATGAGGAGGGCCGGGCGGTCCTTGGTTCGAAGGAGCCGTTCATCAAGCGCCGCACGGAGGGTACCGAGCGCGCCGACAAGGCCTCGCCGGATCGTGGCGTGGAGAAGTTCTTCGGCGCGATGCCCACGTGGGAGCTCTACCTGGAGCCGAGCAACGTCGATGTCGTCGTCGTGCCCGCCATCGACGGCAACTTCGAGCCGTCGCTCAGCCCGATGATCCCCTTCGAGCGCCAGTTCCAGACCTTCCACTCGCTGCAGAACTACTTCCTGCTCAACGAGCTGCTGGCTCCCGGCGCCGCCATGCCCATGGTCGACACCGAGGCCCTGCGGAAGGCCCGGACCGGCTTCGTGGAGCGCTTCGCCACCCGTCCCTACTACTTCGTCCGCGCCGCCACGCCGCAGGTGCTCCTGGACGAGGTGGATCGGGTGCTGTAAGCCGGATGCGGCCGTTCACGTACGAGCGCCCCACCAGCCTGGGGGAGGCGCTCCGCATCCTGGACGCCCACGGCTCGGCCTCCGTCCTGGCCGGCGGGACCGACCTCATCATCCGGTTGCGTGACGGCACGGTCCGGCCGGAGGTCGTGGTCGACCTCAAGGCCATCGAAGAGCGCGACGACGGCCTCCACGAGCGGGACGGCCGCCTGGTGATCGGCGGCTGGGCGGTCATGACCGACATCGCCGCCGACGCCCGCGTGCGCCGCGACTTCACGGCCCTGGCGGAGGCGGCCCAGGTCGTGGGGTCGGCCCAGATCCGCAACCGGGCCACGCTGGCGGGCAACATCTGCAACGCCTCGCCGGCGGCGGACACGGCGCCGGCCCTGCTCGTGTACGGCGCGGAGGTCGTGGCCATCGGCTCGGGCGGGACCCGGCGCATCCCCATCGACGACTTCTTCATCGGCCCGGGGCGGACCGCGCTGGGCGCCGGCGAGATCGTCACCGCCATCGAGCTGCCGCTGCCGGCGAGCCGGCGGGGCGGCGTCCACCTCCGACGTACACGCCGCCGCGGCCATGACCTCGCCTCCGTGACGCTGGCCTGCGCGGTGATGGACGACGGGCACGCACGCCTGGCCTACGGCAGCGTCGGGCCGCGACCGCTCCTGGTCACGGACGACAGCGGCGTGCTGGCCGACGCGACCGCTTCTGCTCAGGCCCGGGACCTGCTGCTCGACCGCCTGCTGGAGGCGGCCAGCCCCTCGCCCAGGTCGATGCGGGCCAGTCCGGCGTACCGCCTGGCGATGCTGCGCGTCCTGGCCCTCCGGGCGGCCGACATCGCGGCCCGGCGTGTCGCCGGCGGAGCGGCCGCGTGACGGCCACCATCCCCATCCACTGCACCGTCAACGGCCGGCCGCGGGAGCTGGCCGTGGCCGCCCATCACACCCTGCTCGAGGCGCTCCGCGACGACCTGGGGCTGACCGGCACCAAGGAGTGCTGCCTCGTCGGGGAATGCGGCGCCTGCACCGTGATCCTCAACGGCCGGAGCGTCGACTCGTGCCTCGTCCTGGCCGCCGAGGCCGATGGCGGCACGGTCCTCACGGTGGAGGGGCTGGCCGTGGACGGCCGCCTGAGTCCCCTGCAGCAGGCCTTCCTCGACACGGGCGCCGCGCAGTGCGGCTTCTGCATCCCCGGCCAGCTCCTGGCCGCGCATGCCCTGTTGGCGCTCACGCCGCATCCCGATCGGGCCGAGGTGGAAGAAGGCCTCGCTGGCAACCTGTGCCGCTGCGCCGGCTACGAACAGATCATCGAGGCGGTGCTGCGGGCGGCCGAGACGCCGGCAGGCGACACCCACGCGGCCGAGCCCCCGACCGCGCGCCAGGCGGCATCGGACCCGGCGGCCACGCCGGATGCGAGCGTGGCGCCGCAATGAGCGGCCCCGTCGGCAGCTCACCGGCGCGGGGCGGCGGCCGCGACCGCGTCACCGGCCACCAGGCGTACGTGGCCGATATCCACGTGGAGGACGCCCTCCACGTGAAGCTCGTGGCCCTCCCCTGCGCCAGGGCCAGGATCCTGGGCGTCGATGCCAGGGAGGCGCTCGAGGTGCCCGGCGTGCGCCTCGTGTTCAGCGCGGCGGACCTGCCCCAGCCGGTGCCGCGCTTCGGGCCCCAGCTCCGGGACCGGCCGGTGCTCGCCACGGGTGAGACCAAGTACCACGGCGATCCCGTGGCGGCGGTGGCGGCCGAGACGCTCGATGCGGCCGAGGCCGGCGCGGCGGCCGTGCGGGTCGCCTACGAAGAGCTGCCCGCGGTCACCTCCATCCGCGCGGCGCTGGACCCGGCGGCGCCGCTGGTCCAGGATCCCGCGCTGCGGCCCGGCGATCCGTTCGCCGGCCGGAACGTGCTGCGCGAGCACCGCTATGGGTGGGGCGACCTGGCGGCCGCCGAGGCCCAGGCGGAGGTGGTCGTGGAAGGGTCCTACACGTTCCCCATGGTCACCCAGTTCGCCATCGAGCCCCACGCCTTCATGGCCGCTCCGGACGGCGAGGGGATCGCGGTCTGGAGCGCCATCCAGCACCCCAACTGGCTCCAGCGCGTCATCGCCACGCTGCTGGACCTGCCGCTGGCCAAGGTCCGGGTCATCGCCCCGGATCCGGGCGGCGCGTTCGGCGGCAAGCAGCACGCCAAGTACGAGCCGCTGCTCGCCTTCATGGCCCTTCGCCTTGGCCGGCCGGTCCGCCTCGTGCTGACCCTGGAGGAGACCTTCCAGGCGGTCCGCCGCGGCGCGTCCGACGTCCATGTGCGCTCGGGCTTCCGGCGCGACGGCACGCTGGTCTTCCGCGACATCGAGGCCGACTACCTCATCGGCGCGTACGCCGACATCGCCGACCGGACCGTGGCCAAGGGCAGCTACACGTCGGCCGGGCCCTACCGCGTGCCGGCGGTCCGCATCGTCGCGCGGAGCGTCCTGTCCCACACCGTGCCCTCGACCGCCTTCCGCGGCTTCGGCAATCCGCAGCAGATCTGGGCCGGCGAGTCGAACATGGACGAGGCGGCGCGCATCCTGGGCCTGGACCCGCTGGACCTGCGCCTGCGCAACCTGGCCGAGCGTGGCGAGGTGTTCATCCCCGGTGACACGCCCGCCGACGGCCGGTGGGCCGAAACGGTCGAGCTCGCGGCGCGGCTCATCGACTGGCGCGAGCCCGCGGCGCCGGGTCGCGGCCGGGGCCTCGCCGTCGGCCTCAAGGAAGGGCCCACGACGGGCCTCTCGTACTCGATCGTCCGCCTCCTCGCCGACGGCAGCGTCATCGTCTACGCCGGCACGTCCGACATGGGCCAGGGGGCACGCACGATCTTCGCCCAGATCGCCGCCCAGGAGCTGGGGGCGCCCATGGAGGCGGTCACCGTCGTGATGGGCGACACCGCGGTCGTGCCGTACGACCAGCAGACATCGGCCAGCCGCTCGTCCGTCCTCATGGGCAACGCCGTCCTGCTGGCCTGTCGCGACATCCAGGCCAAGCTGCGCGCCATGGCCGCCCGCCTCGAGCACGTCGAGGCGTCGGCCGTCGTGGTGGACGGCGGGCAGGTGGCGATCGACGAGCGCCGCTGGCCGATCGGCGAGGTCCTGGGTCGCGGCCTGGGGCGGCTGGGCGGCGAGCTCATCGGCGTCGGCGAGATGCGCAAGGAGGCCGTGCCCGACCATCCGCTGGGCGGGACGGCCTCGTTCTACGAGTTCAACTGCACGGCGGTGGAGGTGGAGGTCGACCGCGACACGGGCGACATCGTCATCGCCCGGCACGTGACGGTCTCCGACGTGGGCAAGGCCCTCAATCCCAACCAGGTGCGCGGCCAGGACGAGGGCGCGGCCATCATGGGCCTGGGCCACACGCTGATGGAGCACTACATCCTCGACGACGCGGGCCGCATCCGGAACCTGGGCGCCATCGACTACCGCATCCCCACGAGCATGGACCTGCCCCTGGCCATGGAGAGCGCCATCGTCGAGAACGGCGACGGACCGGGCCCCTACGGCGCGAAGGGCATGAGCGAGGGCGCCCTCCTGGCGATCGCCCCGGCCATCGCGGCCGCCGTGCGCGATGCGACGGGGGTCATCATCCGCGAGCTGCCCCTCACGCCGGAGACGGTCTGGCGGGCGCTGCAGGAGCCCGTGAAGTGACGTTCGTCTACACGCTGGCGCATCCCCACGACCTGCCCCTCTCCGAGGTGACGGCCCTCATCGGCGGCAAGGCGGCCAACCTGGGCGTCATGGCCCGCGAGCTCGAGCTGCCCGTCCCGCCGGGCATCGTCATCACGACCGCGGCCTGCCGCGCCTACCTGGCCGGCGGCTGGCCGGCCGGCCTGGATGACGAGATCCGGGCGGGCATGGCGGAGGTCGAGCGGCAGGTCGGGCGCCGCTTCGGGGACGCCGGCGACCCGCTCCTCGTCAGCGTGCGCTCGGGCGCCCCCGTGTCCATGCCCGGCATGATGGACACCATCCTGGACCTTGGCCTGACCGATGTGACGGAGGCCGGCCTGGCGCGTGTCTCCGGTGACGCGGCCTTCGCCCGGGATTGCCACGACCGCCTGCGGACGATGTTCCGCGACATCGTGGGGCAGGACGCGCCGGATGACCCCTGGCAGCAGCTCCGCCTCGCGGTCGAGGCCGTCTTCCGGTCGTGGAACAGCGACCGCGCCCGGGCGTACCGCCAGCGGGAGGGGATCCCCGATGACGCCGGCACCGGCGTGACCATCCAGGCCATGGTCTTCGGCAACCGCGGCGCTGATTCCGTGACCGGGGTGGTCTTCACGCGCAACCCGGCGACCGGCGAGCCGGGCCTCTACGGCGACGTGATGTTCGGGGCGCAGGGCGAGGATGTCGTGGCGGGCACGCATCGCACCGAACCCCTCGCCACTCTTGACCAGCGGCTGCCGGCGGTCGCCGCCGAGCTGCGCCGCGACGGCGCACGCCTGGAGGCCACCTACCGCGACCTGTGCGACATCGAGTTCACCATCGAGGAGGGCCGTCTGTGGCTCCTCCAGGTGCGCGTCGGCAAGCGCAGCCCGCGCGCGGCGTTGCGGATCGCCCTGGAGATGGCCCTTGATGAGCACTTCCCGCTCTCGCGCCGCGAGGCCGTGGAGCGGGTCGCCCCGCTGCTGGCCAGGCCGCCGCGGGTCGCGACCGGCCTGCCCCGGGATGAGCGACCGCTGGCGACCGGGCTGGCCGCGTCGCCGGGCCTCGCGACCGGGGAGATCGTCACCGACCCAGAGGCAGCCCAGCGGGTCGCCGACGAGGGGCGGACGCCCATCCTGGTGCGGGGCGAGACGTCACCCGATGACGTCCACGGCATGGCCCGCGCGGCTGGGATCCTGACGAGCCGCGGCGGCCTGGCGAGCCACGCCGCGGTCGTGGCCCGCGGCTGGGGCCTGCCGGCCGTGGTCGGCGCGCACGAGGTGGAGGTGGGCGACGGGACCGTGCGCTTCCCCGGCCTGACGCTGGCGGCCGGCGACGTCATCACCATCGATGGCGACACCGGCGAGGTCTTCCGCGGCGCCGTCGCCGGGGCCACGGAGATCGCCCCCGAGGCACGGACGCTGCTCGACTGGGCGAGGGAGCTCGGGGTCGCCATCCCGGAAGAAGGCGATCCCGGAGCGACCGCAGCTGCCACGGGCCCAGCCGCGGCCGCGTCCCCCGAGACCGTCTCAGCCGACGACTGCATCCAGGCGCTGGCCGTGCTCGGCATGGCCGCCGCCGAGGGCGTGGCGCGCGCGGTGGTGGCGCCGGTCGCCGACGTCCAGCCCCTGCTCGACCGCCTCGTGGCGGACGGGAGCGCGACGGCGCCGGGTGGCACGTACCGCCTGACCGACCCCGGGCGGGCCCGCCGCGCGGAGCTCCTGACCGCCGCACAGGGTGCGATCGGGGCGGACGGCGCCCTCGCCGCCCTGGATGCCCTCCTCACCTACGACGGGCGTGTGAAGTCCGTCGTGACCGACCTGCAGCTGCGGCAGACGGACGCCGGGCCGGTGCTCAACGACCACGCCGATGCCGCGTACGACGCGGCCGTCGTGGCGCGGCTGGCCGAGCTGCACGAGGAGGCCGCGGCCTGGCTCGCTGGCCTCGTGCCGCGCTGGCCGCGCGCCGGCCGGTATCGCTTGCGCCTGGCGGCGGCCCTGGAGCGGACCGTGGCCGGCGACCTGCGCTTCGTGGCCTCACCGCGCGTCGACAGCTACCACGGCGTGTGGTTCGAGCTGCACGAGGAACTCATCCTCCTGGCCGGCCGCACACGCGCCGAAGAGGTCGACGCGGGGCGCGCCTAGTCCCTGCCGCGGCGGGACGTTCGGCCCTGTGCGTGGCCGACGGGCCGACGCTACGATCGGTCGATGGTCGTCCTGGAACGCGCGTCGATGCCGGCCGTGCCGCCCGACCACGCCATCACGGTGCGGGAGGCGGTCGAGGGCGACTGGCGCGAGTGCGGGCGCATCTGCTACGAGGCCTTTGCCACCCTCGCCATCCACCACGGCTTCCCGCCCGACTTCCCGACCGTGGACGCCGCGGCCGGGCCGATCCGGCACCTCCTCGAGCATCCCCGGTTCTACGGCGTGGTCGCCGAGCGCGACGGCCGCATCCTGGGCAGCAGCTTCCTCGACGAGCGGTCCCTGATCTCGGCCGTGGGTCCGGTCAGCGTCGACCCCACAGCCCAGGACGATGGCGTGGGCCGCCTCCTGATGGAAGCCATGCTCGAGCGCGCTGCCGGCCGCCAGGCCCCCGGGGTGCGGCTCGTGCAGATCGCGTACCACAACCGGTCCCTCTGCCTGTATACGAAGCTGGGCTTCGATGTCCGCGCCACGCTCGCTGCCCTGCATGGCGAGCCGCTCGGGCTGACCCTGCCGGGCTACCGCATCCGCCGCGCCTACCCCGACGACCTGGCCGAGTGCGACGCGCTCTGCGTCCGCGTCCACGGCCACGACCGCTCGGGCGAACTCCGGGAGGCCGTGGCGAGTGGCACGGCGCGGGTGGTCGAGCACCTCGGCCGCGTCACCGGCTACACCGCCGGCATCAGCTACTGGAACCACTCGGTGGCCGAGACGACGCGCGACCTGCAGGCCCTCATCGGCGCGGCCGAGGACTTCGGGACGCCGGGCTTCCTCGTGCCGCTCGACAACGGCGAACTCTTCCGCTGGTGCCTCGCCGAAGGCCTGCGCGTCTACTTCGTGACGAACCTCATGACCCGCGGCATCTACCAGGAGCCGCGCGGCGCCTACATGCCCTCGGTGGGCTACTGAACCGGCAAGGGCCTGGCCCGGCCCCATCCGCCGAGCCCCAGGTCGTCACCGTCCTGGGCCCCCTGCCCGCGCGCGCCCTCGGGATCGTCGACGCCCACGAGCACCTCTTCGTCGCCTCCGCGGCCATGCGCGGCGGTGAGATCCAGGACGCCGGGCGCGTCCTCGAGGAGGTCCGCGACGGGCAGGCGACCGGCCTCACCGCGTTCGTCGAGTTGACCCCCATCGGCCTGGGGCGCCGGCCCGATCTCATGCGACGGGTCGCCGAGGAGACCGGCGCCGTGATCATCGGCGCCACGGGCTACCACCGCGACGAGCACTACCCGCCGGGCCACTGGGTCCACGAGGCGCCGACCGAGCTCCTGGCCCAGCGGGTCGTGGCCGACCTGCGCGAGGGGATGCATCCCCACGACTGGGAGGGCGAGGCGCCGCCGGACCTGGCACGGGCCGGCGTGATCAAGGTCGGCGCGTCGTACCAGCACGTCTCGTCCGGCGAGCGCCGGCGGCTGGAGGCGGCGGCCATCGGCAGCGTCGCCAGCGGGGCGGCCATCGTCGTCCACACGGAGATCGGCACGTTCGGCCACGAGATCATCGACCTCCTGGTCGCGGCCGGCGCTTCGCCCGATCGCATCGTGCTGGCCCACCTGGATCGCAACCCGGACCTGGAGCTCCACGCCGAGGTCGTGGCCCGCGGCGTGAGCCTGGTGTACGACACCATCGGGCGCATCAAGTACCGCCCCGAGAGTGTCCTCCTGGACCTCATGGAAGGGATGGTGGCGGCCGGCCACGGCGGCCGGCTGATGGTCGGCCTGGACCTTGGCCGGAACGACTACTACCGCGCCTACGGCGGCGGGCCCGGCCTGCGTACGCTGATGGCCTCGTTCGTGCCGCGCCTCCGGCGGCGGGTCGGCGACGAGGCCACGGAGGCCATCCTGCGCGCCAACCCCGCACGCATCTACGCCCTCGCCGGGCAGCTCGCCTGATGGCCACCGAGGAGCGCTTCGACGTCGTCGTCGTGGGCGCCGGCGCGGCCGGTTCGAGCGCTGCCATCTGCGCCGCGCGCGCCGGGGCGCGCACCCTGCTCCTCGATCGCCTGGCCTTCATGGGCGGCACGTCGACCGCGGTCCTGGACACCTTCTACGCCTTCTACACCCCCGGCGCTGCGCCCCGCCGCGTGGTCGGCGGGCTGGGCTGGGAGGTCGTGGCCCGCCTGACGCAGGACGGGGCGGCCTTCGAGCGGCCGAACACCTACGGCGCCGGGACCGGGGTGACCTACGATCCGGAGGCCCTCAAGGTCGTCTGGGAGACCCTGGCGGCGGAGGCGGGGGTTGACCTGCTGCTCCACGCCTGGGCCACCGGCGTGCGCGTCCGTGACGGCCGCGTGGAGGCGGTGCGCACCTGGAGCAAGGGCGGCGAACGGTGGTTCGCGGGCGGGGCCCTGGTCGACGCCTCCGGTGACGCGGACGTGTGTGCCATGGCCGGCGCCGGGTATGACGATGCCCGCACGACCCCCGCGACCCAGGCCCTCTCGACGCTGTTCAAGCTGGCCAACGTGGATGTGGCGCGCGCCTCGGCGGTGCCCAAGACCGTGCTGTGGGAGCTGATGCGCGAGGCGGCGGCGACGGGCGACTACCAGCTGCCGCGGCTCGAGGGCTCGTGGCATCGCACCCCGCACCCGGGCGTCGTGATGGTCCACATGACGCGCATCCCCCATGTCGACGCGACCGATCCGGTGGCCCTCACTCGCGCCGAGATCGAGGGCCGGCGCCAGGTGCAGGAGTATCACCGCTTCCTGCGCGACCGCGTGCCGGGGTTCGAGGCGGCCGTGGTGGTGGCCACCTCGCCGGCCATCGGGGTGCGCGAGAGCCGCCGGGTGATGGGCGACTACCGCCTCACACGCGACGACGTCCTCGCCGCGCGCCGTTTCCCCGACGAGGTCGCCCTGTGCGGTGCGCCCATCGAGGATCACGGCGATGGTGGCGGCACGACGTGGGAGTACGTCGCGGAAGGCGGCGTGTACGGCATCCCCTACCGCACGCTCCTGCCAGCGGGCCTCGACGGGCTGCTCGTGGCGGGACGCTGCTTCTCGGCGACGCACGATGCCCACGCCTCGGCGCGATCGATGGCCACCTGCATGGCGATGGGCCAGGCGGCGGGCACGGCGGCGGCGCTCGCGGCGGGCGGGGCGACCACGCCGCGGACGGTCACGGCAGCGGACCTGCGGGCGCGGCTGGCCGCTGACGGCGCGCTCCTGGAGCCGGCCGACGCGGCGGGAGCTGCGGCATGAGCGCGACCGGGGGCCGCTTCGCGGGCCGCACGTGCCTCATCACCGGGTCGACCGGCATGGGCGGGTCGGCGGCGCGAGCGATCGCGGCGGAAGGCGGCCGCGTCTTCGTCGTCTCCCGCACGCCGGGACACGCCGAGGCCCTGGCCGGCGAGATCGTCGATGGCGGCGGCCAAGCCGCCTGGTACGCGGCGGACGTGTCGGTCGAGGCGGAGGTGGAGGCGGCGGTCGCCGCGTGCCTGGCGCACGCCGGGCGCCTGGACGCCGTCTACAGCGCAGCGGGCATCAGCGGCCGCCGCTTCGGCGACGGGCCCCTCGACACGGCGACCCTCGAGGCCTGGGAGACGGTCCTGCGGACGAACGCGACGAGCCAGTTCCTGGTCTGTCGCGCGGCCATTCGGCGGATGCTGGTCCAGGAGCCGGACGCCGGCGGCGCCCGCGGCGTGGTCCTCACCATGTCGAGCACGCTCGCCACCCGCCCGGCGCCACGTCACTTCGCGACCCACGCGTATGCCGCCAGCAAGGGGGCCATCGAGGGCCTGACGCGTGCCGCGGCGGCCTACTACGCGCCCCGGGGGATCCGCGTCAACGCCATCGCACCCGGCCTCATCGCGACGCCCATGAGCCGCCGGGCGCAGGAGGACCCGGAGATCCTGGCCTACCTGGCCGTGAAGCAGCCCCTCGCCGCCGGCCCGGTCTCCGCCGAAGCCGTCACGCGCGCGGCCCTCTTCCTGCTGAGCGACGAGGCGAGCATGATCACCGGCCAGGTGATCGCCGTGGACGGCGGCTGGAGCGTCAGCGAGGGCTGATCCCGCGCGGCTCGCTCAAACCGGCGCGCCGGCGTGCCCGTCGTCCACCTCGAAACGGACGTCAAGGGCGTACCGCTCCCCGGGGTAGCGGGATTCGGTCGCCTCGACCGGGCGGCCGTGGACGTCCAGGATGACGCGCCGCTCGACGAGCAGGGCGTCACCCTCAGCCACGCCGAGCAGGCGTGCATCGTCCGGTGTGGCCGCCTCCGCGGTGATCGTGGCGTGCCCGCGCCGGAGATGCAGGCCCGCGCCGGCGAGCGCCTCGTGCAGCGAACCCGTCTCCAGGTCGGCGCCCATCACGACGTCCGACGTGCGGCGCACCAGGACTGCTGTCTCGACCGCCGTGGCCACGCCGTCCACCTTGCGGATGCGGCGGATCGCCACCACCGGCTCGGCGGGGCGGATCTGCAGCGCGCTCGCCTCGCTGTCGCTGGCCGGTCGGATCTCGCGCGCCAGCAGGCGCGAGCTGGGGACGCGGCCAAGGCGCCGCATCTCGTGCGAGAAGGCCAGCAGGCGGTCGGCATAGCGGTGCGACGGCGGCTCGACGACGAACGAGCCAAGGCCCGGGATGCGCTGCACGAGGCCATCCTCGGCGAGGCGCTGCATGGCGTTGCGGGCGGTCATGCGGCTGACCCCGAACTCCCGGCACAGGTCGCTGTCGGACGGCAGCCGGTCGCCGGGGTGCATCGTCCGCAGCCTCGCCCGGAGATCCAGCTCGATCGAGCGATAGGTCGGCGTCCAGGCGAGGCGCGTCATGTCGCGGCCGCCCGCTCGGCCCCGTGGACGGCGGCGCCGATCGCCCCGGCCCAGATGCCCAGCTCTGCCCGCAGCAGCACCACGTCCGTGAGCGAGGTGGTGCGGACGCGCCGCGCGATCTCGGCGCGGATCGGCGCGAAGAGCAGCTCGCCCGCGGCGGCCACCCCGCCACCCAGGATGACGCGATCGGGCGAGATGACCGTGATCATGTTGGCGATACCGATGCCCAGGTAGCGGCCCACGTCGGCGAGTCCCGCCCGGGCCCGCTCGTTGCCCGCCTCGGCCGCGTGCACCGCCTCCTCGGCGGTCGCCGTCCCGCAGGCCGCGGCGATCTGGTCGGCCCGCGCGAAGGCTTCCAGGCAGCCCCGGTTGCCGCAGTGGCACCACGGCCCGTCGGGGTCGATGGTCTGGTGGCCGATCTCGCCGGCCGTCCCGTCATGGCCCTCGTGGACCCGCCCGTCGATGGCGAAGACGCCGCCCACGCCCGTGCCCAGGGTCAGGCCGATCATCGATGCGGCGCCCCGCCCGGCGCCCAGGTTGAGCTCCGCCAGGCCGAACGCCCGTGCGTCGTTGATGAGGAAGGCCGGCAGGCCCACCGCGTCGCCCACCGGACCGGCCACCGCATGGCCGGCCCAGGGGCCGGGCACATTGACCAGGAAGCGGGTGCGCCCGCTGACCGGGTCATAGAGCCCGGGCACCCCGATGCCCACGCTCAGGATGGGGCCGTGGGCGGTGATGGCCGTCGCGGCGACCTCGCCGAGCTGGGCCACGACCGAAGCCGGGACCGCGTCCGGGTCGGCCACGACCCGCGTGGCCACCTGGCCGGTGGCGACCGTCGCCCAGGTGGCCTCGGCGTGCGTCACGACGGCCCACTTGAGGTTCGTGGCGCCGAGATCGAGACCCAGATGACGGACCTCGCCCCCCTGGCTCGTCGTCTTGATCCCCTCCCCCCGGTGTCGCTCAGGACTCGTCGGTGACGCGGGTGTAGGCCGCCGCCACGGCCACGATGATCGCCCCGAACAGGACCTGGCGGACCGCCTCCGGGTAGCCCAGCGACGAGAGCAGCGAGCCGATGACGGTCAGGATGAGGGCCCCCACGATGGTCCCCCCGTAGCCGCCACGACCGCCAAGGATGGACGTGCCGCCGATCACGGCGGCCGCCACCGATGGCAGGAGCTGGCTGTCCACCAGCGAGACGCTGGCCACGTTCGTGTAGCCGGAGTAGAGGAAGCCGGCGATCCCGGCCATGAGGGCCGAGATGACGTACAGCACGATCAGGATCTGCCACGAGCGCGCCCCGGCCAGGCGCGCCGCGATGGGGTTGTCACCGATGGCAAACAGGAGCCGGCCGTAGCCGGTCCGCCGCAGCGCGATGAGGATCACCACGGCAAGCGGGATGAAGACCGCCAGGCTGTAGGGCAGGACCCCGAAGACGACCTGCGAACCGACGGCCCGCAGGGCGGGTGGCACACCCGCGTTCGTCTGGACCATCTGCAGCTGCCACGCGTTCGCCAGGCCGAGCACGACCAGGCTCATGCCCAGGGTCATGATCAGGGGGTGGACCCGGAAGACGCCCACCCCGATGCCGGTGACGAGACCGGCGAGGGCGGCGGCAGCGAGGGCGATGACGATCCCGGCGGGGACGCCCGGGCCGGTCACGAGCGTGGCCACGAGGAAGCCCGACATCGAGGCGACGGCACTCACGGAGAGGTCGATGCCGCCCGTCAGCATGGTCAGGGTCTGGCAGCCGGCCAGGATGGCGAGGGGCACGGCGGCCCGCAGCATGACGCTGACCCACTCGGCGCTGACGATGCCAGGGCTGGCGATCTCGTTGATGAGGATGAGGAAGCCCAGCAGGATCAGCAGCGGGATGAACGGCCGGTCGCGGAAGAGGCGCCGCGCGGCGGCGAGGCTGAGCGGTGAGCTCCGCGGATCCGTGACCTCGGTGGCCCCGCTCATGCCCGAGCCCGCCGTAGCTGGATGAGGCTGCCGACCATGACCACCCCGATCAGGATGAGACCCTGCACCACGGTCGCCAGGTTCGTATCGATGTCCAGGAACGTCATGTCGGTGCGAATGAGCTGGAGGATCACGACCCCCAGGATGGGCCCGAACATGCCGCCTCGCCCGCCTGCCAGGCTTACGCCGCCAAGGACGACGGCGGCCACGCTGAGCAGCGTGTAGGGGCCCGGCACGGGTGTCCCGATCCCGGTGCTGGCCGTCAGGGACAGGCCGGCGAGGGCGGCGAAGAGGCCCATGAGGCCGTAGGCGAGGATCTTGGTCCGGCCTACCGACACACCGCTGCGGAAGGCTGCCAGGGGGTTGCTGCCGATGGCATACAGGGCCAGACCCTGGCGGGATCGGCGGAGCGGGACCCAGATGACGGCGACGACGACGATGAGCACGACGGTGGCCTTGGGGATCCATTCGCCGATGACACTCAGCGCCCCGCCGATGACCGGTATCGCCTCGTCGTGGCTGAATGCTCCGGTCACCAGATCCAGCAGCCACTTGGCGGAGCCGCCGCCCGGCGTGCCCAGGACCAGGAGGGCGAAACCCGCCCATACGAACGACATGGCCAGGGTCACCACGATGTCGGGGACACGAGTCACGACCACCAGGGCCCCGTTGGTAGCTCCCAGCAGGACGCCAAGCAGCAGCACCCCGATGACCGCCACGACGCCGAACTGCTCCGGTTGATCCTTCATCAGCACGGCCGCCACGACGTTGGTGAGGGCCATCAGCGCGCCGATCGACAGGTCGATGCCGCCCGAGATGACGACGACTGCCTGCGCCGCGGCCGCCAGGGCGAGCGGCAGCACGGAGGTGCCCAGGCCCTGGACGCCCGCCACGCCGTACGTGGGCTGGATGAACTTCGTGAAGCCGAGCAAGACGGCGAGAAGCACCAGCAGCCCCAGGCTCCAGGCATTGCGCCGCACGATGGGCCCCACCTGATCGAGGGCAGCCGGGCGGCGGGCAGCAACGGGCGTGGCGGCAGCGCTCACGAGTGGTCCTCCACGGTCGCGGGTGCGGCCTCCGCCGCCACGAGCTCGGCCGCCGCCTCCGCCGCAGCCACCTCCGGGATGACCGCATCGGACTTGAGGTTGTAGGCCGCGCGCAGGAGGGCGGGCTCGTCGGCGTCGGCGGCGGCCATCTCCGCCACCACCCGGCCGCCGAAGATGACGATCGCCCGGTCACACGCCAGCTGGATCTCCTTGAGCTCCGAGGTATAGAGCAGGACGGCGGCCCCGGCCGCCGCCAGATCCCGCAGGAGGACGTAGATCTGCTGCTTGGTGCGGATGTCGATGCCGCGGGTCGGGTCGAAGCAGAGCATCGTCCGGACGCCCCCCGCGACCCAGCGCGCGATGGTCACCTTCTGCTGGTTGCCTCCCGACAGCCGCCGGACCTCGCCACCGGCCCGTGCGTCGATCTCCAGGGTGGCCACGGCCGAGTTGACCGTCCGCCGTTCGGCGGCGAGATCGATGAGCCCCCAGCGGGCCAGGCGGGTCGAGAACGGCAGGGAGATGTTCTCCCGGACCGAGCGCTGCATGAGGAGGGCCTCGGCCCGGTCGGCGGGCACGTACACCAGCCCCGCCCGGATGGCATCGGCGGGATGGTGGAAGGTCACGGCTGTGCCATCGACCAGCAGCTCGCCACCGGTCGGCCGCTCGGAGCCCGCCAGGATGTCGAACAGCTCGTCCTGGCCCTGGCCGTCCAGGGCGACCACCCCGAGTACCTCGCCTGGATGGAGTTCGAAGGACACGTCGTGCAGCCGATGGGCCGCGCTCAGCGAGTGGGCCGCGAGCCGTGGCTGGGCGTCCGCGGGCCGGGCGGCAGCCGCAGCGTGCTGCCCCGCACCAGGCATGTCATCCGCGATCTGGCCCAGCATGAGTTCGACGATGCGGTCCTCGGAGCCCTGCGTGACGTCCACGACGCCGACCGTCTGGCCCTCGCGCAGGACGGTGGCCCGGTCGCACATGGCGGCGATCTCGATCATGCGATGGGAGATGAAGATGACCGACCGGTCGCCACCGCGCTGCCGTCCGAGCACCTCGAGGACGCGCTCGGTGAGGTTCGCCGGCAGGGCCGCGGTCATCTCGTCCAGGATCATGATGTCGGGCTCGATGGCCAGGGCCCTGGCGAGGTCGATGATCCGGAGCGAGGCCAGCGGCACCTGCCGCGCCATGCTCGACAGATCGACGTCGTCCAGGGACAACTCGTGGAGCCAGTGGCGGAAGGCCTCCACCGGCGTGGCCGTCAGGCGCAGGTTGGACCGGATGTCGAGATCCGGGATGAGCGCCGGCTCCTGGTAGACGGATACGAGCCCGCCGCGGCGTGCCTCAGCCGGCGAATGGACGACAAGGGGTCGTCCGCGAACGGAGATGGTGCCGCCGTCAGGCCGCACGGCACCGGTCAGGATCTTGACCAGGGTGCTCTTGCCGGCTCCGTTGGCGCCCATCAGGGCATGCACCTCGCCGGGTCGCACGGAGAGCGACGCGGACTTCAGCGCGACCACCGCGCCGTAGGTCTTGGAGACGTCTGTCGCCTCGAGCAGGAGATCAGTGGTGGTGGTGGTGAGGGTCATCGGTCCTGTGGCTGGAGGGATGAACCGGGGGATGCCGGCGCGGCCGGCATCCCCCTGGAGATACGGGTAAGGCCGGGGACTATTCGCCCGGGCCCTTGCAGGCGATCGCCTGCGGCGTGGTATAGGTGGTGTAGTTGGCGATCTGGATGCCCAGCGGCCACGTCGGGTCGAGACCCGTGACCTGCCAGGACTTGAGCGTGGTCTTGCCGGCATCGGTCAGGTTATCCACCGCGACCGGGTCGAGCAGGACCGTGTTGGGATGGGCGGCTGACGGGTCAGTCGCGACCGTCTGGCCGTTGAGGAGCTGCAGGGCCAGCGTGATGCCGGCGCCGCCGACGGCGGCCGTGTTGGTCACCGCGACGCCCTTGAGGCCGGGGTAGCCCACGGGGTCAAGGAGCTGCTTGACGAATGCGCCCAGGTCCGCGCCGACGATCGGCACGAAGGGCTTGCCCGCCGCCTTGATCGCATCGACGACCATCGAGTCCATGCCGGACGTCCAGATCCCCTGGATCTTGTCGTACTGGCCGCTGGAGATGAAGGCGTTGATGAGGTTCGTGGCGGTGGTGGGGTCCCAACCGGTGGCGACGCCCTCGTCATTGGGGACGACCTTGATGTTGGGGTATTGCTTGAGGATGTTGTGGAAGCCTGTGTCGCGGTCGGTATCAGCCGGGTTGCCGGCGAGGCCGCGCATGTAATAGACGGTGCCCGTACCGCCCATCTGGTCGAACAGCCACTTGGCGCCGAGCTCCGCGTACTTGACCTGGTTGTTGTACAGGTTGTACGTGTTGGTGTCGGTGACGTAGGCATCGACCGAGACGGTCTTGATGCCGGCCGCCTGGGCCTCGGCGAGCGCCGGGTTGAGGGCCGACGGGTCGTTCGGGTTGAAGACGATCGCGTTGACGCCCTTGGCGATCAGGTCACGGATGTCGGAGAGCTGGCCCGCCGCGTCCGTGTTGCGATGGATGACGGTCAGCTTGGAGACCGCGCCGGAGACGAGAGCCTGCGCCTTGGCGGTGCAGACCTGCTCCTCGCGGAAACCGTTGCCGACACCGGCGGCGTTCGAATAGCCGATGGTGTAGGTCTTGCTGGCGGCGGGTGTGGAGGCCGCGGGCGTGGGCGTGCCCGCGGCGGCCGTCGGGGTACCGCCGGCGGCGGTGGGCGGCGCCGTCGTGGCACCACTGGAGCAGGCGCCCGCGATGACCATGACTGCGGTCAACGCTGCGAGCGCGCGTCCGATTCCGGAATGCTTCATGGAGATAGAACCTCCGCAATGCTGCTGCCGGCGGTCCATTCTGCAACCACCGGCGCGAGCCTATGTCGTGGATCCGAAGAGCGCGTCGCTTCCTCCTCCACCTCCTTGCTGGTCGATCGCGCGGGCTAGCCGCCGCGCATGCTCTCGATATGCCGCATCGAACAGGGCCCTGGACCGCTCGGCGCCCACGACGCTTGCGCGCGTGATGACCGGCGGCATGACCCCCCGAGCCACGAGTAGTTCGGCGGTCCGGACCTTGATCGCGTTGACGATGGCGACCGCCCCGATCGTGGACCCGGGCCCAATGGGGGTTTCTAGGGAGTCGATGGTCACCATCGCGTCGGCCGGCGGCGAGCAGGTGTCGAGCACGAGGTCGGCCACTTCCAGCAGCCGCGCCCCGGCCGCCGGCTCGGGTTCGCCCGACATCGACTGGGCCACCGACGTGACGGCGATCACGCGCAGGCCGCGCTGCTTGGCCACGCGCGCCATCTCCACGGGGAGGGCCGTCAGGCCGCTGGCGGAGAAGACCATCATCACGTCGCGGGGGCCGAACCGGAAGTTGGAGAGGATGACCTCCGCCAGCCCCGGGACGCGCTCGATGAACATCGCCTGGCGCTGCCCGTTGGAGCCCACCACCTGGGTGTGGAAGGTGACCGACAACTCGACCATCGGGTTGAACCCGGGATAGGACCCGTAGCGGGGGAACATCTCCTCCACCGGGATCCGCGAATGGCCCGCCCCGAACAGGTGCACCAGCCCGTCGCTGCCGATCGCCTCGGCGCACCACTGGCTGGCCGTCTCGAGGCCCTCCGCCTGGGTCGCACTGACGCGCTCCAGGAGCGCCGCCGCCTCGCGCAGCCACGTCGTGGCGCCGGTCGTGATGGCGTTCATGCGGCCACCGTCGGGCAGCGCATCAGTAGCCGCCCTCGGAGGCGGTCGCGACCGGTGCGCGGCCGGCCTTGCGGGCGCGGAAGTCGTCGATGATGGTGGCCGTGGCGGTGGCCCCGATGCGGGTCACGCCAAGGTCCATCACCGCCAGCAACGCGTCCAGGGTGCGCACGCCACCGGCCGCCTTGACGCCGATCGTCGGCGACGTGTTGGCCCGCATCAGGCGCAGGTCGTCATGCGTCGCCCCGCTCGGCGCGAAGCCTGTACTGGTCTTGACGAAGTCGCCGCCGGCGGCCTCCGTCAGATGGCAGGCCCGGATCTTCTCGTCGTCGGTCAGGTAGGCGTTCTCGAAGATGACCTTGAGGATCGCCCCACCCGCGTGCGCCACCTGCGCCACGGCGCGGATGTCGGCTTCCACATCGGCGTCGCGCCCGGACTTGAGGGCCCCGATCTGGATGACCATGTCGAGCTCGGTCGCGCCGTCGGCGAGGGCGCGCTGGGCCTCGAAGACCTTGACCTCCGTGGTGTGGTTGCCGTGCGGGAAGCCGATCGTCGTGCCGACCGCCACGTCGGTCCCCTCAAGGATCGCTTTGGCCCGGCGGACATCCGCCGGCCGGACGCAGACGGACGCCACGTCGTAGCGGGCGGCGAGCCGGCAGCCGTCCTCCACGAAGGCGTCGTCCAGCTCGGGTCGGAGCAGCGAATGGTCGATCGTCTTGGCGATGTCGTGCTCGGTCAGGTCTTCGACGGTGAATGCCATGGCTGGCTCCTGCAGCGGACGAGCCGCTACTTGCAGTACGGGCGCAGGACGTCCCGCGCGATGAGGAATCCCTGCTTGACCTTGTCGTCGGTGCCTTCGAAGCGGCGGTCCTCGTGCTCGATGATGCAGTCGCCCTCGTAACCGGCCCGGTAGAGCTCGGAGAAGACGACCGACCAGTCCACCTCGCCAAGGCCGGGGATGCGCGGGATCTGCCAGCCCATGCCCATGGAGAAGACGCCGCGCTCGTACAAGCCGTCGCGGTCGATCATCAGGTCCTTGGCCTGGTAGTGGAGGACGTGCGGCCCGAACTCCTTGAGGAAGCGCCGCGTGTCGATCATCTGGAGGACCAGGTGACTGGGATCGAAGTTGAGGCCGATCGTGTCGCCCCACTGCTCCAGGATCCGCCGCCACATGCGGGGGGTGGTGGCGATGTTGTGGCCGCCCGGCCACTCGTCGTACGAGAAGAGCATGGGGCAGTTCTCGAGCGTGATCTTGCGCCCGTGGTCCTTGGCGAAGGCCACGATGGCGGGCCACACGCGCAGCGCCTCTTCCCAGTTCTGGTCCTGGGTGCGGGCCGCGTCGCCGCCCATGAACGTGTTGACGAGGGGCACGTCCATCTTCTCGGCGGCCGTGATGACGTGCTTCAGGTGCGTGATGACCTGCTCGCGGTGGACCGGATCAGGGTGCAGCGGGTTGGGGTAGAAGCCCAGGCCGGAGATGGCCAGGCCCTTGTCGCGGAGCTCACCGACCAGCTCCGTGGCCTGGGAGGCGGAGAGGTTGGCGACGTCGATGTGGCTGGTGCCGGCGTAGCGGCGGGTCGGGCCGCTGCTCTGAGGCCAGCAGGCGATCTCGAGGACCTCGAATCCGGCCGACACGCCCCAGTCCGCGACGTCCATCAGCGGCGTGGCCGGGAACGGAGCGGTGAGGAATCCCAGTTTCATGGCGTTACGACCTCCTGGCGCGCACGGGCGACATCGACCCATCGGCCCTGGCGAGAGCTCTCGAGCACGGCGTCCCCGACGAGCATCTCGTCATGGCCGTCGGCGAAGTCCGCGTAGGTGCGGGTGGCGGATGGGGCGCCGCTCATCACGTCGGCGTAGATGGCGCGGAAGACCGCCCCGAACGTGTCGGCGAAGCCCTCGACGTGTCCACCGGGCAGCCGGGCAGCGGCGCTGCCGACGGCGTTCATGAGGGCCGGGTTGCGCAGCAGCACCTCGTTGGGCCGGTCCCGATGCCCGATCCACAGCTCTTCGGGCCGCTCGGACTCCCATGCCGCCGCGGAGGTGGCGCCGTCGATCTGGTAGGCGATGCTGTTCTTCCGCCCCGGGCTCAACTGCGAGATGGCGCAGGCGCCACGGGCGCCGCCCTCGAAGCGCAGCATGATCGTGGCCACGTCCTCGGTGTCGATCTCCACGGGGACCGTCTCGGCGGCCCGCTCGGTGGAGAACGTCACGACCCGCCCCGCCGGCCGACGCCGCACCGGGATGAAGGTCGTCAGGTCGGCCATGACCGCGTCGACCCGATGCCCGATGAGGAAGCTGGTCAGGTCGAGCCAGTGCGAGCCGATGTCGCCGACCGCGCGCAGGGCGCCGCCCTTGTCCTTTTCCAGACGCCAGTTCCAGTCGGTGTCGAAGAGCAGCCAGTCCTGGAAGTAGTGGCCGGTGACGAGGCGCACGTCGCCCAGGCCGCCCTCCGCGATGAAGCCGGCCAGATGCTGGTTGAGGGGGTAGAAGCGGAGGTTGAAGTTGACCGCGTTGACCAGTCCGCTCGCGGCGGCCAGGGCGACCAGCTCGCTCGACTCGGCCGACGTCATGGCCAGCGGCTTCTCGCAGATGACGTGGCGGCCGGCAGCCAGGATCTGCTTCACCTGGGCGTGATGGAGCGCGTTGGGCGACGTGACATGGACCACGCGCACGGCATCATCGGCGAGCATCTCGGCGAGGCTGGCGTAGGACCGGGGCAGGCCCAGCTCGGTCGCCCGCGTGGCGCCGAGTTCGGGTGACGACTCGACGAGACCCAGGACCGGCACGCCGATACGGCGGAGGGCCTCGATGTGGACCGTGCCGATGAATCCGGAGCCGATGACCGCAGCACCGACATCCGCAAGGCGCGTCATCTCCGGCTCCTCCTCCCGCCCGACGGCCCAAGCTCCCGAGCCACCGTGCCCAACCAGTCTATACGACTAGATGGGTGCTGCACGACGGTTGGCCAGGGGACCGGCGCCTGCATCTCAGCCCGCGGCGACGGTGCGGTCGGTGAAGTCCCCGCTGACGGGGTCCTTGAGGATCAGCTTCGTGCGCCCGTCGGGCAGCACCTCGCGCTTGATGACGACGTGGCCCTCGAAGGTCTCGGGCGACTTGGCGATGCGCGGTGTCGACCCGCCGCGCCAGGCGAACAGGTCCACGGCCTCCCATGAGCCGCTGCGGGCAGAGCGGTAGGCGGCGTCCATGACGGCGTTCACGACGTAGCCGTCGTACAGCGTCTCGCGCGGGCTCGTGCCGCCGTCGAGGGCGTCGAACATGTCGCTGAACATGTCGACGTAGCCCAGCTCCGAGACCTCGTCGCCGACGGGGAAGAGCCAGCCCGCGGCCGTCTCCGCCTTCTCCGCCACGTAGCCGCCGGTGCCCCCGGCCGTGAACACCTCGTAGCCCGTCCGCAGGAAGTGGTTGAGCCAGATCGTGCCGTTGGTGCCGGCCACCTCATCGCGCAGGTCCATGCCGCCACGGAAGGTCCAGCTCACCTCGAACTGGCCGATGGCGCCCGACTCGAAGCGGATGAAGGCGACCGCGTTGTCCTCGTCGGCGATGGGATGGACGAGGGTGTCGGTATGGCACATGACCTCGACCGGTCGATTGCCCTTGCCCACGAAGTTGCGGATGATCTCGATGCAGTGGCAGCCCAGGTCGATGATGGCGCCGCCGCCGGTCAGCCGGCCGTCCCAGAACCACGCGCTGTGGGGCCCGGGATGGGCTTCGCGGGAGCGCACCCAGGTCACGTCACCGACGACGCCGTCCTGGACGGACCGCACCGACTTGAGCGTCTTGGGCGTGTAGCAGAGGTCCTCCAGGTAGCCCCCGAAGACGCCCGCCGCCTCGACCGCCTCCAGCATCCGCTGCGCCTCGGCCGCGTTGCGACCCAGGGGCTTGGTCACCAGCACGGCCTTGCCGGCCGCGGCGACCGCCTTGACCGCCTCCTCGTGGAGGTGGTTGGGCAGCGCCACCACGACCACGTCGGTCTCGGGGTGGCGGATCGCCGCCAGCATGTCGGTGGTGACCTCGGGGATGGCCCACTGCTTGCCGAACTCGGCCGCCCGGGCCGCCGTCCGCGAGTGGACGACCCGCACGCGATCGCGACCGCGCTGCCCGTGCAGCGTCATGGCGTAGAAGCCCGCGATGAGCCCCGTGCCGAGCAGCGAGATCGAGTGGGCCTTCATGCGACCGGCACCTCCGTGTGGCTCGCGGCCAGCGCCGCCATCTGCTGGGCCGTGTAGGACGGCCCGGTCTCGCGGGTGAGCTGGGCCCGCACGTCCAGGGGCAGGTCATGCAGGATCGCGCCGTTGGGGTTGAACAGCAGATCCTCGTCGACCTCGTAGCCGAACGCCGACCCCTCCTTCACCGCGTGATACAGGTTACGGGGTCGGACCGAGTCGCCGACGTTGAGGACCGGCACACCGGCGGCGCGGAGCTGGCCAAGGAGGGCCACCTCCGGCCTCGTGTGGCACGTCACGACGTTGTCGACGGCCAGGGTCGTGCGCCCGAAGTCCTTGTCCTGCAGGACGACCTCGCCGGGCCGGATCTCCGCCACGGTCGTGCTCGTGAGCACCGTCACCGGGTGCGGGTACGGCCGCGACTCCAGGACCTCGGCGTCGCCCTGCGCGAAGCGCTTGCGCAGGACGTACATGTGGATGACCTCGCAGTCGGCGGCGAACTCGGGGTTCTCGGTCACGATCGTGACCTGCTTGCCGATGTTGGCCAGGAAGGCCGCGGTGTCGGTGGCGGCGTAGCTGTCGCCCCACAGCAGGACGTGTGAGCCCAGCTTGTGCAGCCGCCGCCCGCCCGGATAGCACTCGCAGGCGACCTTGGGGCAGGCCATGGCGTCCTCGAAGGGGATGACCCGGGAGGCGTCACCGGCCACCTCCGGCACGTACGAGCGGGCGCCCGTGGCGTTGAGCACGACGTCGAACTCGGCGAGCTCCTCGACGGTCGGGGCGTGGTTCAGGCGGACGTCCACGTTGAGTTCGACGAGCTGGTCGCGGACCCAGTCCAGGTACCAGCGCATCTTCTCCTTGCCCGGCACGAGGCAGACGTACTTCATGGCCCCGCCGAGCTCGCCGGCCTGCTCGAACAGCGTCACCAGGTGGCCCCGCTCGGTGGCGATGCGGGCGGCCTCCATGCCGGCCGGCCCGCCGCCGACCACGGCGACCTGGACCGGCTTCGTGGTCCGCTTCATCTGCGCGTAGGCGGGGTTGCCGCACGCCGCGTTGATGGAGCAGGCGATCTCCTTCTTGGCCATCAGCGATTCCTGCCAGCAGCCGCCGAGACACGAGATGCAGCGCCGGATGGACTTGACCTTGCCGTAGCGGGCCTTGACCGGCCAGTAGGGATCGGCCAGCAGCTGGCGGGCGAGGCCCACGAGGTCGGTCTGGCCCTCCGCCAGGATCTGCTCGCAGTAGGCCGGGTCGCGCAACGAGTGGCTGGTGATGACCGGGATCTTGATGACCTTCTTGACCGCCGCCGCGGCATAGGTGGCCCAGCCCTGCGGGTAGGGCATCGGATCGAAGCCCGCCCCGGCGCTCTCCTGCATGCCCATGGAGAGGTCGATCGCGGCGCAGCCGGCGCGCTCGAGCAGACGGGCGATCTCCAGGCCCTCCTCCGTCGTGCGGCCGCCTTCGCACCACTCGTCGAACGAGTAGCGGACCAGGAGGGGGAAGCTGCGGCCACACTTCTTCTGGATGGAGTCCACGACCGCCAGCGGGAACCGCATGCGGTTCTCCAGGCTGCCGCCGAAGCGGTCGGTGCGCATGTTGAGGAAGGGGCTCATGAACTCCGACAGCAGGTAACCGTGCGCGGCATGCAGCTCGACCGCGTCGTAGCCGGCCTGCTTCACCCGCCAGGCGGCCTCGCTGAAGAGATCGACCAGCTCCAGGATCTCGGCGATCGAGGCCTCGCGGATCTCCTTGCCCTTCTCGTCGGCGTTCTCGTAGACGATCTCGTGACCGGCCGACCAGGGCAGCTTGAGGACGCGGTCGGTGGCGCCCAGCGTGTTGTACCGCGGGATGGCGCACTGCCGGCCGGGATGCTGGAGCTGGACGGCGCACTTCGCGCCGTAGCGATGCATGCTCTCGGCCAGGCGGGCCAGGCCGGGGATGTAGTTATCGCCGTCCGCCACGAGGCAGGTGACGGTGGGCCGGCCGGTCTTCATATCGGGCGTCGTGGCGCCCACGATGATGAAGCCCGTGCCGCCGCGGGCGATGTCGCCGTGGTGGGCGATGTCGCGCTCGCTGACCTCGCCGTCGGCGTGCGAGGAGCTGATGTCCGTCGGCACGTGGACGATGCGGTTGGAGAGTTCGAGGCCGCCCATCTGGAGGGGGCTGAACAGGTTCGGGAAGTCCATGGCCTGGAGTCTCCTGCGTGACGAGGCAAGCGCCGTGGCTGGAGGGTGGCAAAGCCGGATGGCACCGGACAGGGCCGTTCGGACCGATTCCCGGGGACCCCGCGGGCCCCGCCCGGGCGCGTGGCCGGTGGCCGAACGGCCCCTGCGAAGGCACCCTTCGGCACTCGCCGGTGACCCGACCCGCACGTACGTTCTGCTCGGAGGTGGTCGGTGGTCATCGCCGTCAACCAGGTATTCCAGCCCCTCGACATCGATGCCGCCCACTGCAAGGGCTGCGGCCTCTGTGTCGACGTGTGCCCGCATCACCTGCTCGAGCTGGACACGTCGATCGTGAACGAGCTCGGCTATCACCCCACCCGCCTGACCGACGCCGCGGCCTGCACGAGTTGCGTCCTCTGCGCCCGTGTCTGTCCCGACGCGGTCTTCACCGTCTTCGCTCGCCCGAAGGGGACGTGAGATGGTCCTCATGACGACCGCCACCGCTGAACCAGCCAGCCAGGCGGACCAGGCCCCGCGCCCGGTCCTGATGAAGGGCAACGAGGCCATGGCGGAGGCCGCCATCCAGGCCGGCTGCGACGCCTACTTCGGCTACCCCATCACGCCGCAGGCAGAGCTGCTCGAGTGGATGGCCCGCCGCATGCCGGAGCTCGGCCGCGTCTTCGTGCAGGCCGAGAGCGAGCTCGGGGCCATCAACATGGCCCTCGGCGCGGCGGCGACGGGCGCCCGCGTCCTCGTCTCGTCCTCCAGCCCCGGCATGAGCCTCATGGCCGAGGCGATGAGCTACATGGCCGGATCGGAAGTGCCGATGGTGCTCATCAACGTGATGCGTGGCGGGCCGGGGCTCGGCAGCATCGGCCCGTCGCAGGCCGACTACTTCCAGGCCACCAAGGGCCACGGTCACGGCGACTACCGGGTGCCGGTCCTGGCGCCCTCGTCGATCTCCGAGGCGGTGGCCCTCACGGCCGACGCCTTCGAGGTCGCCGAGCGGTACCGGACGCCGGTGATCATCCTGGCCGACGGGGTCATGGGCCAGGCCATGGAGCCGGTCGTGCCCGTCTACCGGACGCCGGCCCGCGAGCCGGCGGGCTGGGAGCTCACGGGGGCCGTCGAGCGCGATCCGCGGGTCGTCCGCTCCCTGCATCTTCGCCCGGAGGAGCTGGAGGCCCACAACCACCACCTGCAGGCCAAGTACGCCGCGATCACCGAACACGAGGTGCGATGGGCCGGCGAGGACCTCGACGACGCGGACATCGTCATCGTCGCCTACGGCACGTCGGCGCGCGTGGCGCGCACGGCGGTCGAGCGGGCCCGCGAGCAGGGGCTGCGGGTCGGCATCTTCCGCCCCATCAGCCTGTGGCCCTTCCCGTCGGCGGAGCTGGCGGCGGTCGCCCTGGGGGCGCGCGCCGTCGTGGTCGTCGAGATGTCGGCCGGGCAGATGGTGGAGGACGTGCGCCTGGCGCTCGGGGGACGCACCCCGATCTTCTTCCACGGTCGCACCGGGGGCATGGTCCCCACGCCGGGCGAGGTCGTCGAGGCGGTCGTCCATGCCGCTGCGGTGACCGCCCCGCACCTGGCCGGCCATCCCAGCCCTGATGGCACGAAGGCGGTGACTCGATGAGCACCCTGACGTCCGACACCCGCCGGGTCATCTACCAGCGCCCCGAGGCGCTCGTCGACACGTCGACGCACTACTGCCCGGGCTGCGGCCACGGCATCATCCACCGCCTCGTCGCCGAGCTGCTCGACGAGATGCACCTGGCCCCGTCGACGATCGGTGTGGCCTCCGTGGGCTGCAGCGTGTTCGCCTACGACTACCTGGCCGTGGACTTCGTGGAGTCGCCCCACGGCCGCGCGCCGGCCGTGGCGACCGGCGTGCGGCGCGTGCGCCCCGATGCGTTCGTCTTCACCTACCAGGGCGACGGCGACCTGGCCGCCATCGGCACGGCCGAGATCGTCCACGCCGCGGCGCGCGGCGAGCGGATCAGCGTCATCTTCGTCAACAACGGCATCTACGGCATGACCGGCGGCCAGATGGCGCCGACGACGTTGCTCGGGCAGCACACCACGTCGAGCCCCGCCGGGCGCGACGCGGGCCTGGCCGGCTACCCCATCCCGATCACGGAGATGCTGGCGCTGCTGCCGGGCGTGACGTACGCGGCGCGCGGCTCCATCGCCGACCCGCCCCTGATCGGCCGCACCAAGGCGATGCTGCGGCGGGCCTTCCAGGTCCAGCTCGCCGGCGCGGGGCTGTCCATCGTGGAGATCCTCTCGACCTGCCCCGTCGGTTGGGGCATGACCCCGACCGAGGCCATGGCCCACGTCGCTCATGACGTCGTCGAGACCTACCCCCTTGGCGTGATGGTGGACCGCCTCAAGGTGCCCGCCACGGGCGCGCGGGAGGCCTGACGATGCAGCACGCGACGGTCTTCAGCGGGTTCGGCGGCCAAGGGCTGCTCTTCGTCGGGAAGGTCCTCGCGGAGGCCGCCGTCATCGAGGGCCGCGACGTGTCGTGGATGCCCTCGTACGGGCCCGAGATGCGCGGCGGCACGGCCTCCTGCACGGTCATCATCGCCGACCACCCCATCGGCTCGCCCATCGTGGACGCGGCCGACAGCGTGGTCGTCCTCAACCCACCGTCGCTGGCCAAGTTCGAGCCCCTCCTGATCCCCGGCGGCCTTCTCGTGATCAACGCCTCGCTCGTCGAAGCCGAGCCACGCCGCACGGACATCGAGGCGGTCCCGATCGCCTGCTCGGCCCTGGCGCGGGAGGCCGGTGACGATCGCTTCGTCAGCATCGTCGCCCTGGGCGCGCTCATCGCGCGACGGCCGATCGTCAGCGCAGCCTCCATCCTGGAAGCGCTGACCGTGGTGGTGGGCGATCGTCCGGCGCTCGTGGCGGCCGACTTCGCGGCCTTCGAGCGTGGACATCAGGCCGCGTCGAGCGCGCTGGGAGTACCGGCGTAGACTCAGGCCGTGCGGTCATGAGCAACATCGGCAGGAAGGGCGACGCTGCGCGCATGCGGCAGGCCGTCCAGGGTCCGGTCCGCGTCGAGCGCGCGCCGGGCGCCCTGGGGGGCGAGACCGCCGCCTGGCTTGGTGAGCGCGTCTCGGACCAGCGGCCAGGCATGCGCAGCTTCCGCTGCGACTTCGAGATCGACACCCGGACCGGCACCGACCGGGCCCTCCATGCGTCGGCGCTGGTGACCCTGGGCCAGGTCACCGCGTCGGACACGGGCTGGACGGTCGTGGTCGAGTGGCGCCCCGGTGACGCGACGGCCCGCCTCCCGGTCTTCACCGGGCAGCTCAGCGTGGGGCCGGGTCGCCTCGAGCTCGTCGGCTACTACACCCCGCCGGGCGGACATCGCCGGACGTCCGACGTCGCGCCGCTGGACACCGCCACCGAAGCCGCCGGCCGCTGGTTCCTGCGCCGCGTGGCGGCCGTCCTTTAGGCCGCTGCCCTAGTAGGCGATCTCGTCCGCCTGTGGCAGGCGGATGGTGTGGACATCCTCGGAGCCCGACCCGATCCGCACCGAGACGTCCCAGTAGCCCTGGCCTTCCTTGATGCCCATGTCCATGACCGGTCCCGTGACCACCAGCCGGGCCACGGCCTCATCACCACGGGCGTAGCGCACCTGCGTCTCGGTCGGCCCATAGCGGTCGACGCTGCGGACGGTCAGGTCCCCGGGCGCGCAGCCGATGAGGCCCGCGAGCCAGGTCCTCGCTTCCCATGTGGCCACGTGTCGACTCCTTAGAGGACCGGCGCGATCTGCGGCGGAGGCTCTAGCATCGACGGTCCCGCGCTGGCGCGCAAACGGTGGGCCGTGTCACGCTCGGGCACCGGCGCCCAGGGCCGCCATGACTTCGGCGTCGGAGGCCGGGCCGAACTCCTGGTAGGCAATGCCGACGGCCAGGAACGGGCGCGGCACGGCGAGCACCACGACCTCGTCGGCCAGCGCGGCGAACGCCTCGACCGCCTCGCGCGGCGCCACCGGCACGGCCAGCACGATGCGCCGTGCGCCTCGAGCCCGCAGCGCCTCGAGAGCGACGCGGGCGGTGGCCCCCGTGGCCAGGCCGTCGTCGACGACGATCACCAGGCGGTCCGTGACATCCAGCGGAGGCCGGCCGCGACGATAGCGCGTCATCTCCTCCCTGAGCGCCGCTTCCTCGCGAGCGATGAGGTGGGCCAGCTCGGCCTCCGTGATGCGCGTCGCGGCCAGCACATCGGCGTTGAGGACACGCGCACCACCCTCGGCGATCGCACCCAGGGCCAGTTCGGGCTGCTCCGGCACGCCCAGTTTGCGCACCACGAGCAGCTCGAGGCGAGCGCCAAGGCCAGCCGCCACCTCCGCCGCCACGAGCACGCCGCCGCGGGGCAGGCCGATCACGAGCGGGCGCAGCGGGGCGAGGTCGGCCAGGCGGGCCGCCAGGAGCCTTCCCGCATCGCGCCGATCGTAGAAGCGGGCCATCCCGCATCCTCCCTCACGGCGAGTGTACGCAGCGACGGCCCCCGCCATCAGCGATGATGCCCGCCAGATGGACGTCGCACCCGACTCCGGCGGCAGGATCAGGCTCGTCGCACTCCGCGACGGCAAGGCGACCGAGTCCACGACCCTCGAGGCGCTGCCCGCGCTCGTCCGTGACCCCCAGGCGCGCTTCTGGCTCGACATGGTCGACCCGTCGCCGACCGAGATGGCGGCCGTCGCGACCACCCTGGGCCTGCACCCGCTGATCGTGGAGGACATCGGCGAGCGCAATGAGCGGGCCAAGGTGGAGCATGTCGGCGACGTCATCCACCTCGTCCTGTTCGCCCTCTCGCGCAACCAGCACATCGAGGTCGATGAGCTGGACTTCGTCCTGAGCCGGCGCTTCCTGCTCACGGTCCATCCGCCCTCCTGGGATCCCCACACGGCCCACCAGCTGAAGCTGGGCCTTGGGCCAGCCATGACGCGCGGCCTGGACTACCTCCTGTGGGCCCTGGTGGACTCGGTGGTCGACGGCTACTTCCCCATCTTCGATCGCCTGGCGGACGAGATCGACGACCTGCAGGACCGCGTGATCTACAAGCCGGATCGCGAAACCCTGGAAGAGGTCTTCGGCCTGAAGCGCGAGCTGATCCGGATCCGCCACGTCATCGGCCCCAGCCGCGAGATCTTCAACCAGCTGACGAACCGCGACGACGCGCTGATCGGCGAGGCGCAGCTCCTCTACTTCCGCGACATCTACGACCACCTCGTGCGCCTGACCGACGACTTCGACAGCTCGCGCGAGCTGGTCGCGGCGACCGTGGAGGTCTACCTCTCCACGATCAACAACAACCTGTCGCTGATCATGAAGCGGCTGACCGGCGTGACCGTGGTGCTGGCCGGGGTCGGCGCGCTTGGCGGGCTGTTCGGCATGAGCGAGGCCGGACCGGCGCTCGCCGGCCAGGAGATGACCGGCTTCTGGATCGTCGTCCTGGTGTCGCTGGTGATGGGCGCCATCGCCGTCGGCGTCCTGCGCTGGATCGACTGGGTCTGAGCGCTGCCGTAGGGGCCATGCGTCAGGCGACTGTCGTGGCCCCCGAGCGCCCCGAAGGACCGCGTTCAGCCGCCGGGTGATGCGCTGAGCGCGTCGGGCAGCCGGTGGACGGGCCCCGCGAGACGGCGTACGCCAGGTCGACGGCCCGGACAGTCGCCACACGCATGAGGACGGATCCCATGCGGGCCCGCGCCCGCTCCGGGGGAGGTCGCTAGCGGCGCTCGGCGCCGCGGCTCTGCACGAACTGGAACCCGAAGCGGCCCTTGATGCAGAGGTGGCCGTCGGTGACCGAGGAGTCCAGGGGTGAGGTGACCTTGACGATGTCGCCGTCCTGGACATGGAGGTCCAGCGCGCAGCCGACCCCGCAGTAGGGGCAGATCGTCTCGGTCTCGGTCTGGCGGTCGGGGTCCCACGTGCCGGCCGCGCGCATCTCGAACTCGGAGCGGAACATGAGGGCGCCAGTGGGGCAGACGCCGATGCAGTTGCCGCAGTAGACACAGGCCGAGTCGGGCAGGCCCACGTTCCACTCAGTGGAGATGCGGGCATCGAAGCCGCGCCCGGCGACGGCGATGGCGAAGGTGTTCTGGGCGTCCACGCCGCACGCCTCGACGCACTTGTAGCAGAGGATGCATTTGGCGTAGTCGCGCACGTAGAGCTCGTTGTCCACCTTGACCGGCTGGGCCACCGTCTCCGCGGTCGGCGCCCCCTGCGCCTCGTGATGGTGGCCGGGCTGGCGCGTGTCCCGCTCGCCGGCGGCGGCAGGCTCCCCCGGCGTCCCGAAGCGGGCCGTGTCCGCGCCGTAGCGGGAGATGTACCCGCCCAGCGTCCCGTCCGGCGCCGCTGGCCCGGCCAGGCCCACGTCAACCGACGAGCCGAGTAACTCCAGCACGAGCTTGCGGGAATGGCGCACGCGCTCCGAGTCGGTCTGCACGACCATGCCCGGCTCGACCCGGCGCGAGCAGGCCGGCGCGAGCGCGCGCGAGCCGGCGACCTCGACGACGCAGACACGGCAGACGTTGACCGGGGTGAGGTTCTCCAGGTAGCAGAGGGTCGGCGTGTCGATGCCCTGGGCGCGACAGGCCTCCAGGATCGTGGCGCCGGCTGGCACGGTCAAGACCTGGCCGTCGACGGTCAGCTCGACCGGGGCCGGGGCATCCGCCGCGGGCGCCTGCGGCACGCGGCTGGGCCGCGCGGGCGGGTTGAGGATGATCGGGTCGATGGTCATGACGCCAGCAGCTCCGGCCGGCGGAGGGCCGACTCGATGGCCGACGACGCCGTCTGGCCAAGGCCGCAGATGGAGGCGTCGCGCATCGCCTGGCCCAGCTCGCGCAGCAGGCCCGATTCATCGCCCGCGGCGCCCCCGGCGGGTCGCGCGGCAAGGCGGGCGAGCAGCTCCTCCTGGCGCACGGTGCCGACGCGGCAGGGCACGCATTGGCCACACGACTCGTCGCGGAAGAAGGCGGCGATGCGCCGCAGGGTGCCCGCCAGGTCCGTCGTGCGGTCGAAGACCATCACCACGCCAGACCCCAGGGTGGCCCCGATGGCCCGGGTCCCTTCGAACGTCAGGGGCGTGTCCAGTGCCTCCGGACCGACGAAGACGCCCGCCGCGCCGCCCAGCAGGATGGCCCGGATCGCGTCGTCCGGCCGCCCGGCGCCGGGCACGCCGCCGGCCAGGTCAAGCAGGGCGCGCAGGGTCGTCCCGAACGGCACCTCGTAGAGGCCCGGCCGCGCCACGTGCCCGGACAGGCAGAACAGCTTGGTCCCGGTCGAGCCCTCGGTCCCTGTCCCGGCGAATGCAGCGCCGCCACGCAGCACGATCGGCAGCACGTTGGCCAGCGTCTCCACGTTGTTGACCGTGGTGGGCTTGCCGAACAGGCCCACCTCCACCGGGAACGGCGGCTTGTTGCGCGGTTCGCCGCGCTTGCCCTCGATCGACTCGAAGAGGGCCGTCTCCTCGCCGCAGATGTAGGCGCCGGCCCCGCGGCGGACCTCGATATCGAAGGCGAAGGCGGTGCCCATGACGGCCGGGCCAAGGAGACCGGCCGCACG
The DNA here is from genome assembly GCA_964518505.1 of uncultured Anaerolineaceae bacterium. Lineage (GTDB taxonomy): Bacteria > Chloroflexota > Limnocylindria > Limnocylindrales > CSP1-4 > DASPUH01. The sequence goes on from CAZFGT010000020.1 coordinate 39,505, forward strand.
TGCCTGGCGGACGGCGGCGCCGACGCGGGCGTGGGCCAACGGGTACTCGCCGCGCAGGTAGAGGTAGCCGCGCGCGGCGCCCGTGGCGAAGGCGGCGATGGTCATCGCCTCGACCAGGGCGAACGGATCCTCCTCCACCAGGACGCGATCCTTGAACGTGCCGGGCTCCGACTCGTCGGCGTTGCACACGAGGTAGTGGGGCTGGGCCGCGGCGGCCGCCACGGCCGCCCACTTGCGGCCGGTAGGGAAGGCCGCGCCGCCGCGTCCGACGAGCTTGGATGCGCTCATCTCCTCGATGACGCGGGCGGGACCGAGCTCCATGGCCCGAGCCAGGGCCTGGTAGCCACCACGGGCGCGATAGGCGGCCGGGTCGGATGGATCGACCGAGCCCACCCTGGCCAGCAGCACCAGCCCGTCGGAGCCCGCCTGGGGGACGGACGCGCGGATCGCCGCCTGACGCTCGGGCCCCCATGGGGCGTCTCCGCCATCGCGACCTGCGTGCCGGCCTTCGGCGGCAGCGTCCAGGCGGTCGCCAAGCGCGGCCGCGTCGGCCGGCGCCACGACCAACGCCTGTGGCTCCTCCCCGGCGATCGTCAGCAGGGCGGCCGGCGCCCGCTCGCACTGGCCAAGGCACGGGCTGCGCAACCAGGTGGCGCGACCGTCGGCGCCCGGGGCACCCGCCGGACCGAGTCGCGCCTCCATGGCCGCGCACAGCTCCTCCGCCCCGGCCAGGCGGCAGGCGATGTCGTCACAGACGTGGGCCACGACCGGCGGTCGCGGCGTGGTCGCCAGCAGCGAGTAGAACGTGGCCACGCCGTAGGCCTCGGCGGGCGGCACGGCGAGGCGGCGGCTGACGTAGCCCAGGGCGGGCTGGCTGATGAACCCGATGTGGTCCTGGAGGGCATGCAGCGCCGGCAGCAGCAGGTCGCGATGCTCGCGTTGCGCGTGACCGCCGTGGGCGACGTGGCCCTCCAGGGTCGTTTCGCGCACCCCGCCGTGCCACGTGGTCGGCGGCCCGACCCGCTCGCTGATGACCGCATCCACCGCCGCGCGCTCGGCGGGGCTGGCCGGCGGGGCGATGACGTGGAGGTCCATCGGCCCGAGTGTAGCCGCGCCTACCGCGACGAGGCGGTGGCCGACGCGGGGGTCAGCTTCTCGATGCGGATGGCGGTGGCCTTGAATTCGGCCGTGCCGGACTTGGGGTCCGTGGCGTCGATCGTGAGGAGGTTGGTCGCCACTTCGTCCTGGAAGTGGAGGGTCATGAAGGTCAGGCCGGGCCGCAGCGAGTCGTCCACCCGGATGGGTACCTCCAGCTGGCCCCGGCGCGACACCACCCGCACGCGCTCGCCGTCCGCCAGGGAGAGCGCGGCCGCGTCCTCCGGCGAGATGTCCAGCGACTCGCCGCGCCGTAGCGGGGAGCGGTAGCCGCCCGACTGGACGCCGGTGTTGTACGAGTCCAGGCGCCGGCCGGTCGTCAGGCGGATGGGGAAGTCGGGGGCCAGGCGGTCGACCGGCGGGTCATGGTCGACCGGCACGAAGGGCGCCCGCAGGCCCGGCACCGGGTCCTCCCACAGCCGGGAGTGCAGGAACAGTTCGCCGGGGTGGTCCTCGTCATAGCAGGGCCACTGGATGCCGCCCAGCTCGTCCAGGCGCCGGTAACTCATGCCGGCGAACGGCGGGGCCAGGCGGCGCACCTCGTCCCACACGGCCTCCGGGTCCGGCTTGCCCCAGTCGTGGCCCATGGCGCGGGCGATGTCGAAGATGATGGCCAGGTCCTCGCGCGCCTCGCCCGGCGGATCCAGGGCCTTGCGCACGCGCTGGACACGGCGCTCGGAGTTGGTGACCGTGCCGTCCGACTCGGCCCACGAGGCGCCCGCCGGCAGGACCACGTCGGCCAGCTCGGCGGTGGCGGTCAGGAAGATGTCCTGCACGACCATGAAGTCGCGGCTCGAGAGGAGGTGCTTGGCCCGCTCCTGGTCGGCCTCCGACTGGACCGGGTTCTCGCCGATGACGTAGAGCGCCTGCAGCTCGCCGCGCTCCATCGCATCGAACATCCCAGACAGGTGCCAACCCCGCTTCGGCGGCACGGTCACGCCCCACTCGGCGTCGAACTTGGCTCGCAGCGCGTCGTTCTC
>CAZFGT010000021.1:0-1790 GCA_964518505.1 uncultured Anaerolineaceae bacterium
AGCCTCCGATGGCAACGCGACGTTCGTCAGCTTCGAGGGCCGCCCGCATCGCGCGGTGGGCATAGTGGAGACGCGATCGGGCGGTGCCCGCTGGGATCCCGAGCGCGTCGGCGATCTCCACCGGGGCAAGCCCGAGGTAGTGGTGGAGGACGAGGATCGCTCGTTGCTCCGGCGGAAGGCGACGGAACCCCCGCTCGAGCTGGTCGCGATCCGCGAGCGAAAGCTGGTCGTCACCATGAGCCGGCTCGTCGGCGGACAGCGCCCGAACGTTCGCGTAGCGCCGGGCGCGACGCGACTCGACATAGCAGACCCTGACGAGCAGCCGCCGCAGCCAGGCCTCGAACCGATCCGGGTCGCGGAGCCGCGGCAACTCGCGCCAGGCGTTCGCCAGGGTCTGCTGGACCGCGTCCTCCGCCTGCCCGAAGTCACGCAGCATCCGGTGGGCGACCGCGAAGAGCCAGTCAGCGTTGGTCCGGGCAAGGACAGCGAACGCTTCCTGGTCGCCGCGCTGTGCCAGTCGGACCAGCTCTCGATCCATCACTCCGCCCGTCTCCGACCGTGCCCAGATGGGCTGTCTACCGGACATGAGGGGTCGCCGGGTGCGAGCGTTCGATCGGGCATAGCTTGACTGAGGCCCAAGGTTCCGGTGGCATCACGGCGCGGTGTCGATCTTCCACACCGTGTCAGCGTCGAACGACACTGCCCATAGCGCGCCGAAGCCGTTCTCGAGGCCGTAGACCGGGCCGAGCTGCGTCCAGGCCGTGGCGGTCAGCGTCGTCGGGTCGATCCGATCGATGGTCCCATCGCCGGCTCCGACCCAGACTGCACCGTTGCCAGCGGACGCGCTCCCGCCCGCGATGGCCTTGATCCGGGCCTGGATCGCACCGGTCCTGGGATCGAGGCGAAGCACCAGGGGGCTGTCGGAACAAAAGCCAAGGCTGACCCACAGGGACCCGAAGCCATACGACTGGCGGCCCAGGACCGGGCAGCCAGGCAGAGCGACCCGCTGCAGGACGGAGCCGGTCCGGGGATCGATCCGGAGGAGCTCGCCGTCAGGGAATGTCGTCATCCACAGGACATCATCGGCCCACAGCAAGGTGCTCTGGTCGGAGCCGGCCGGGATGGTTGCCGTGGTCCGCCCGGTCGCGATGTCAACGCGGGCCACATAGGGTGCGCCGGCGTCGCACTCGTAGACCCAGATCGCGCCGTCCGCCACCGTCGGCCAGCCACACAGGTGCGGGAACTGCCCGACACTGACGGCCTGGTTGGTCGTCGGATCGATCCTGCCGATCGTGCCGTCGTAGTTTGCCGTCCACACAGAGCCGGCCCCGATCGTCATGCTGGCTGGCTGGGTGCCGACCGGGATGGTGGCGAGGACCCGGCCCGTGGTGGGGTCCAGGCGTGTGACGCTGCCCCCGTGATGATCGGTGATCCAGATCGAGCCGAAACCGGCCGCCACGTCGACCGGACCAGGGCCGGCTTTGAGCTGCAGCGCGACATGGCCAGGAGTCGGCGCCGGCGTTGGAGGAGCCAAGGACGGGGCCGACGAACCGCCGCTCGTCGGGAACGGCGACTGGACGGCGGAACTCGTCGCCGACGAGCAGGCGGCGACGACCAGGGCAACGGCCAGCGCCGCAAGCATGCGGTCGGACAATGGTCGCTTCGCCGTCGTCGAGGGCATGGCCGCTTCTCCCGTCGGCGCCTGGATCGGCGCACTCAGACACGTAGAGGTGCGTCGGCGGGCATCCGTTCAATCCTCGATGGTTCGGCGCCGCGTCAGGGCTGGAGCG
>CAZFGT010000021.1:1890-41512 GCA_964518505.1 uncultured Anaerolineaceae bacterium
TCGGCGGGCATCCGTTCAATCCTCGATGGTTCGGCGCCGCGTCAGGGCTGGAGCGATCAAAGCTCGGGAAGGTACGGCTGACGGCCAAGGTGCGCGCTCCACGTCAGTATCGTGCGCAGAAGCTGACGGGTTGAGTCCCAGGCCGACTGGCCAGCCAGAGGTCCGGTCGGGCCGCGGGTCCCCGCCCCATCCTGAGTTGTGCAGCGCAAGAGGTGAGCTATGGACGTCATGTCGGTGCTCGGACCGATCCAGTCGCGATCGCTCGGACTGACCCTGCCGCACGAGCATCTCCTCAGCGACCTGTACGTGCAGTTCCAGCCGCACAGGGAGTTCATGCTCTTCGACGTCGATCTCGCGTGTGAGGAGCTTGCCCGGTTCGCCGCTGTCGGCGGACGCACGCTCGTCGACCTGACGACCAGCGATATCGGTCGAAACCCGCTGGACCTACGCGATATCGCCTCTCGGACTGGTGTGAATGTGGTGATGGGGACGGGGCGATATCGAGAACCCTTCTACGAGTCGGACTTGTGGCGCCGCTCGGTCCAGGACATCGCAGACGAGTTCGTGGCCGACATCGAGGTCGGCGTCGCCGACGGGATCCGGGCTGGCATCATCGGCGAGATCGGCGTCCACGCTCGATATATCTCGCCGGTCGAGGAGCGCATCCACCGAGCGGCTGCACGCGCCCAGAAGCGGTCGGGGCTGGCTCTCACGACCCATTCGATCGCGAGCCCGATCGGCTTGGACCAGCTCGACATCTTCGAAGACGAGGGCGTCGATCTTCGGCGCGTCGTGATCGGGCACAGCGACACATATCCCCGTCTGGAGTACCACCGCGAGATCCTTCGCCGCGGCGCGTACGTCGAATTCGACACGATCCGAGGCACCTGGGAGCGAGACACGCGTCGTCAGCTGGACCTGGTGGTGCAGCTGGTCGCTGAGGGATACGGCGACCGGATACTGCTGTCGCAAGACGTCTGCACGACACACCACCTCGCGGCGTATGGCGGCACCGGATACGCGTTCGTCGCGTCCACGTTCGCGGCGCAGTTGAAGGACGCTGGTTTGGCGCAGGAGCAGATCGATACGCTCCTCGTTCTGAACCCGGCTCGGATGCTATCCGGTGACAGCTGACCTGGCCGTGCAAGCTTCGATGTAGCGCGACTAGGGCGCTACGTCGAGTACACGAAGACCGGATCTCCCAATGCGCCCTCGTCGACCTCGATGCCAAAACCCGGTCCGTCGGTCAGAGAACCTCGGCCAGCCGCGTTGACAGCGCCACCGCCAAGAAGCATCTCGACATCGGTGAAGTCCGACAGATGCGAGGCGGCGAGGAGGTGGCCCTGTTCCACGCTCACAGCAAGATGACCCATCGCTGCCGTTGCGATCCCGCCACCCATCGACTCATCGATCATCACCATCAGCCCGAGTTGCTGGGCCAGATCGCGGATGCGGCACGCCTTGGTCAACCCGCCGACCCGAGCTGGCTTGATGTTGATACCGTCAGTCGCACCCATTCGGTGGCCCTCGATCAGCTCGTAGCCGTCCCGAATGGCCTCGTCTGCGATCACGGGCAATGAGGTCCGCCGTCGCACCTCGGCCAGTTCACGAAGTGTTCGGCACGGCTGTTCGACGTACAAGAAGGACCCCTCGACGCCGTGCAGGAATTGCAGCGCGTTCGCAACCGTCCATCCACCGTTCGCATCGCCGGTGACGAACTGCGCGTCCCGGCCGACGACCGCGAGGACCGAACGGGTACGTTGCGCGTCATCGTCGGGCGCATCGCCAAGCTTGATCTGCCAGTGGCGATAGCCTTCTGTCTGCTTGGCGTCGGCTTCCTCCGCCATCCTCGCGGGATCGTCGAGAGTCAGGGCGTGGAAGATCGGGTAGCTCGCTTGGTGCTGCCCACCGATCAGGTTGGCCACGGGCTGGCCCAGTAGCTTGCCTCGCAGGTCCCAGAACGCACCGTCGATCGCAGACTTGCCGGCCGTCTGACCGCGCATCGCCGCATCCATCGTCACAGCCAGCAGGGCCGGCGCCAACGGGTCGACCGCCGCGACGTGCGGAGCGAGCTCTTCAACAGCCGCCATCGTGGTCGCCGCGGACGCCTCGATGTAGTTACTGCCGAGTGTGCAGGCTTCGCCCCAGCCGATCGTCCCGTCTGCGGCGGTGAGCCGTATGACCGTCGTTGTCACGGAGCCTCGCGATCTGCCATGAGACATCCGGTAGCTACCGGCCGCGAATGGCAACTCCACTGCGAACGCGGCTATCTCCGCGACTCGAGGGGTGGACGACTGGTCCGACGAACCCCCCTGGAGGCGGGCCCGGGTTGTCAAGAGCAGCGGGCGCGAGCGGCCACTGGGGCCGTCGACGGCAGCATCACGAGTTCTCCTCTGATGTCCTGGGCCATGCCGACGCAGCGTACAGCCGCCTGTCTCGACGCACTGGTCTAGACCCGTACCGGCCGCGAACCGACGGGCCGCGAGCGGCTCATGACGACGCTTCCGACTACGACCACCCCGCCGGCGAGCTGCAGCGGCTTGACCTGCTCACCGAGTAGGGCGATGGCGAAGAGGACTCCGAGGAATGATTGCAGGTAGCCAAACATCGCCGCCCGCGAGGGCCCCACTCGTCCGGCCGCGGTGAGGTAGAGCAGATTGGTGAGGACCCCGGTGAGGACGACTGCGTACGCCAGGGCGCCCCAGCCTTCGAGCGTGACCCGCCCGTAGTCCTGTGTGACGAGGGCGGGCAACGCGAGTGGCAGGAGCAGCGCGCTCCCGATCAGCATCTCGAAGGTCAGGACGGACCAGGCGCTGTACCGGCGCATCAGGACCAGGATGGGCAGCACCGAGGCACTCGACGAGAGGGTCGCCACGAGGGCTAGGGCGTCCCCGAGCAGGGGCGAGTGCCCGACGACCGCGCTCGCGCCCCCGCCGATGATCAACAGAACGCCCACCAGGCCGACGATCGTGCTCGCCCAATGGCGCCACCCCAACCGCTCAAGGCCAACCGCAGTCGCAAGGAGCGCCGTGCCGAGGGGCCCCGTGGCGCCGAGCAGCGCAACGTCGCTCGCGCCGGTGTCGGTCAGCGAGTAGACGAAGCAGAGCTGGTTCAGGCTGATGCCCAGTACGGCGGCGATCACCAGCAACGGCACGTCCGCGCGCGCCACCCGCAGCGTTCGCTCACGCCAGTACAGGACGGCGGCCATGGCAAGGCCCCCGAGACCGAAGCGCAACACGGGGAAGGCGAGAGGGCTGATCTCACCGACCCCGAACTTCATGACCGCGTAGTTGAGGCCCCAGAGCGACACGGCCGTGAGCAGGAGCAACTCCGCCGATCGCCCGATCGCGGGCGCGGTCCCGGTGGCCGACGGCGTCGCGCTCATGACCGCTGGAGCTGACCGAGCCGGCGGCCATCGTGAGCAGCGGGACCATCGCGGGGCGACTGACCCATTACCGGCTCAGGGGCTCCCGTTCATCCCCGCTCAGCGCATCGAGATGTTGCTGCAGCGTTTGAAGGAAACGTGCCCCGTCGGCGCCATCGAGGACGCGGTGGTCGATCGTGAGACTCGCTGGCAACAGCGACCGTGGCTCTACGCCCGACTCCCCCGACCAGCCGACGGCTTGGCGGCGCAGGCGGCCTAGGCCCAGGATCGCGACTTGCGGCCCGTTGATGACCGGCGTGAAGAAGTCGATACCTAGCGGTCCCAGGTTGCTGATGGTGAAGGTTCCCCCGATCAGGTCCGCAGCGGAGTGCCCCCATCCCCGAACCAGATCCGTCGCCGTGCGCCGTGCTGTACCGATGTCGGCCATGCTCATGGCCTGGACATTTCGAAGGACCGGCACCAACAGTCCCTTGGGAGTATCGACGGCGAGGCCGATATTCACCTCGGCGAATACGCGACGGACGGAACCGTCAAACACGGCATTGAATGCCGGCGTGGCAAGCAGGGCTCGCGTGGTGGCATGAAGCACCATGTCGAGCAGCCGGGGACCGCCGCCTTCAACCTGGATCGTGACCGCGGAGACATCCAGGTCGCGATGCAGGGTCACGGGAACCACGTCTCGCCATGTGTCACTGAGTCGGCGCGCGATGACGCGACGTGTGGCGCGTAACGGCAGACGCTCCAGCTCCGTCAGCCCCGCCCAGGGATCGGAAGGCTGATCGCGGCTGGATCCGCCGCTATCCATCAGCCTCGATACGACATACCACGGCTCCCGTCTCGACCACGTCACCAACGGCCACCAGGATCTCCGCTACCGTGCCCGCCAACTCTGCCTCGATGATGAACGACGCCTTCTCCGACTCGATCTCGAGCAGGGGCGTTGACGAAACGACGGCGTCCCCCACCCCAACCAGGAGCGCGATAACGTCTACCTCGGTGCTGCCCATCCCCATCTTGGGCACGCGCACGTCATGCGTTGCCATCGGAGCCACCCATGCTTCCTGACATCGACCAACCTAGCGTCGACTCGATCGCTGCGATGAGTTTGTCTGCTGTGGGGAGCGTTGCCCTCTCAAGGGGCACACTGAAGGGGATGGGCACGTGAGCGCGGGACACGCGCTTGATCGGGGCCTGCAAACTCGCGTAGGCGGATTCAGCGATCACTGCACTGAGTTCGGCGGCGTAGCCACACGTGCTGCTCGAATCATCGAAGATCACCACGCGGCCCGTCTTCCGCACTGCTTCAAGCAGGCCCGCTCGATCCAACGGCAGGAGCGTCCTCGGATCCCAGATATGAACGCTGACGCCCCGTGCGGCCAGCAGATCCGCCACCTTCAGCGCATCGTGGACCAGATGGCCGACAGCCACGACCGTCACGTCAGTCCCGTCGCGCTTGACGTCACCCATCCCCAGGGGGATCAGATATGGTTCCTCGGGCACGTCGCTTCGAGTTCCGAGGCACGCAGCAGGCCCGAATATCGCGACGGGGTCGTTGTCCCGTATCGCCGCGGTGGCCAAACCCTTCATGTCGTAAGCGGTTGACGGAACGACCACCTTGATGCCTGCGTGGATGAGGAAGGGATAAGGATTGTCCGAATGTTGGCCCGCCATGTTGCCCCGGGCTCCGGACCCCATCACGATGTACGTGACCGGGATCTGCGTCTGACCGCCCGACATGTACGGCAACTTGGCCGCCTGATTCGCCAGCTGATCAAACGCGACGTAGACAAGCGACGGGATCTGGAACTCAGCGATCGGACGGAGCCCCGCCATCGCCGCGCCAGTTGCAAAGCCGGTGAACGCTGCCTCTGATATCGGCGTGTCGAGCACGCGATCTGGTCCGTAGGTCGTGAAGAGCCCGCGGGTCTCGCCCCGCATGTTCTCGCGAATATCCTCGCCAACCATGATGACCGTTTCATCGCGCGCGAATTCCTGATGCAGAGCCTCGTTCAACGCCTGGACATACCGCAATTCCCTCATGCCTCCCACCCTTTCGCCGGCAAGTCAGGGTAAGGCGACGCATACATATACTTCAAGGCGTCGGCTTCGTCTGGCCAACTGCTCGTCCGAGCAAATGCGATCCCTTCTTCTATCTCGGCCTCCACGGCCGCATCCGCGACTGCTCGATCCTCCGCCGCCCATGCCCCGGTCTCGATAAGCCTCCGGGCGCATGCTTCGATGGCGTCACGCTGTCGCCATTCCTCGATCTCAGCATTCGTCCGATAGCTGAGCTTCATGACACGCTCTGCCGTCTGATGCCCCACGTACCGATACGTGCGACATTCAAGAAAGCTTGGCCCCTGACCGGATCTGGCGCGCGCGACGGCTTCCGCCATGGCGCGTCGCACGGCGAAGACATCCATCCCGTCCACCGCGACCGATGAGACGCCAAATGCAGCAGCACGATGCCACAATTCATCGGTTATGACGTCTCCGATCGGCGTGGTTACGGCATAGCCATTATTCTCACAGATGAAGACCACCGGGAGCTTCCAGATCGCCGCGAGGTTGAGCGACTCCGCGAGGACGCCCTGATTGATCGCACCGTCGCCAAAGAAGGACGCAGCGAGCCTGCCTTGCCCCTGGCGTTGGAAGGCGAAAGCGGCCCCGCAGGCGATCGGCGCACCAGCGGCAACGATCCCATTGGCTCCGAAGATGCCAAGGGAGAAGTCCGCGATGTGCATCGAGCCGCCACGCCCTTTGTTATAGCCGGTGATGCGACCCATCAGCTCGGCGAGCATGAACCGAACCTTCCCGCCTTTCGCGATGATGTGGCCATGACCACGATGGGTACTCGTGATGACGTCATCTGCATTTAGCGCACTGCAGACGCCGACCGCTACCGCCTCCTGGCCGACGTATTCATGGGTCACTCCAGCGATCTCGTTGCTGTTCACGAGGTCGACGACATTCTCTTCGAAACGTCGGATGAGGCGCATCCGGTAGTACATCGCAATCGCCTCATCGCGTCCGATATCTATGGGACTCGACCCGGTTGGCGCCTCTGTTTCTGACATCACGGACTCCGTTGGATTCAAGATGCGCGCCTGGAAGTTCGATGCAACCGTGTGGCTCCCTGCCGCAGACCTACCACCGATATCGCTCACTTGACATCAAACCGGCAGTCTTGCCTCCATCGATCGCCACCGCTGCACCCGTGACGAACGCTGCATCGTCCGATGCGAGATAGAGGACGAGACTGGCGACTTCTTCGGGAGTTCCGATGCGGCGAGCTGGCACGACCGCCAAGGCACGCCGGCGGCCCTCTTCGGTTCCCATCGACTCCCATTCGTCGAAGGTCATCGAGGTGGCGATCGGGCCGGGACAGATGGCGTTCACACGGACTCCGCGGTCCGCGTAGGCCAAGGCCAGCGATCGGGTGAGACTGATGACGGCGGCTTTCGAGGCAGCATAGCCAGGGCTACCGGCAACCCCCACGAGGCCAGCCATGGAACCTGTGTTGATGATCACACCCTTGGATCGGAGCAGGTGAGGAAGCGCCGCATGACAGCACAGCCACACCCCTCTTACGTTCACGGCGAATAGGCGATCCCAGTCCTCTATCGTTGGGCCATCAGGTTCCTCAGAGACGTTGACTCCGCTGTTATTGAACAGGATGTCGAGTGACCCGAACGAGTCGACGACCCGCTCCATCAGATGCTCCACATCTTCAGGCCGTTCCACATCTGTCTCGATGAACAGCGCACGCGCCCCCGACGCGACAAGAACTTCCGCTGCCGCCTCTCCCCGCTCGCGTGACCGGCTCGCCAGGACAACGGTCGCCCCATTAGCGGCAAGGAGCTGCGCCACCGCCAGCCCGATCCCGCTGGCCCCACCAGTGATGACCGCAGTCCGGCCTTCGAGCCGCGTCATCGCATCGCCGTCGATGTAGCAATACGAGCCATGCTGCGCCGCTCCTTCGAATCCCGCCATCACATGAATCGCGGCGGCGATTGCGCCATGCAATGAATGTTCGCGTTGCGTCGACACCGCCGAGCGTCGGGATCGATCGTATCAGGTTGCGGCAGTGGGCGCACTACAATATGGCACACCCTCTAAGCCTGAACAGTACCGTTGGAGGCGCTCTGTGAGATTCGCTGGTCGAGTAGCCCTGATCACCGGAGGCGGCGGGGATATTGGCTCGGCGACTGCGCTCGCGCTTGCACGAGAAGGTGCAATGGTCGTGGTGACCGACACTCGGCTCGAGAGCGCGCAACGCACCGCCGCGAGCATCGTCGCTGCAGGCGGGATGAGTGAGAGTCTAGCCATGGACGTGTTGGACGAGATCGGGGTTGAGGCTACGTTCGACCATGTCGTTGAGCGCCACGGACGAGTCGACATCCTGGTGAACCTCGCCGGCGACTCGCTGATCGTAAGATCGGTCGACTGTCCGGTCGACGAGTTCGATCGTATCCTTCGCATCAATGTCACCGGTCAATTCATCACTGCCCGAGCCGCGGCTCGTCGGATGTTGAAACGAGGTGAGGGCGGCTCGATCGTGACCGTTTCCTCGATCCATGGGTACGGGGGCATCCCGCGTCGGGCCGCGTATACCTCGAGTCGAAGCGCGGTCATCAACCTCACCCGGACGCTCGCCGTCGAATGGGCGCTCGACGGCATCAGGGTGAACTGTGTGGCGCCGAGTTGGACGATGACACGGGCGCTCCGAGGCGACATCGCGAGCGGCACTATCGACCTTGATGAACTGGTGGAACGGACGCCGATGGGACGCCTTCCACAGGTTGATGACATCGCCGATGTCGTGCTCTTCCTCGCATCAGATGCCAGCCGCATGGTCACCGGCATCACGGTGCCGATCGATGGCGGGGTGACGGCATACATCGGGCCGCGAGGCCAGCCGAGCATGGCCTAGCCTCTCCATGACACGGTCACCCGGACGGACGAGGATGGCCCACCGAGCCGTTGATCAACGGCAGGAAGCAGGACGGCATGCGTAGTAGGCGACTGATCCAGACCGTCGATTCTCACACCGAAGGCAATCCCACTCGGGTGGTGGTCGGGGGCGTTGCGGTTCCGCCCGGCCGCACGCTGAGGGAGCGGTGCGACTGGCTGCGGATCCACGACGACCAATTGCGCCAGCTCCTGAACTTCGAACCGAGGGGCAGCTCGATGATGTGCTCCGCAGTCGTGATGCCACCACTGAATGGCGGAGACTTCTCGGTCCTATTGCTCGAACAGGACGAGTATGTCCCCATGTGCGGGCACTGCATGATCGGCGTCGCCACGACGGTGGTCGAAACGGGAATGGTTCCCGCCACTGAGGGCATCGTGGAGTTGACGTTCGAGACCCTTGCCGGTGCTGTCAAGGCCATGGTCCACGTCGATGACGGCAGCGTCAAACGCGTGACACTGGCGAACGTAGGCTCATTCGTATGGGCGGACGGCGTAACCCTTGAAACCCGCGATCACGGACGCGTTCTGGCCGACATCGCGTTCGGGGGTGACTTCTACGCGATCGTGGACGCCGACTCGATCGGGCTTGAGCTGTCACCCGGAAGCGAGGTCGAAGCGGCCAGGGCAGCAGCGCAGATCATCGCGGCAGTAGATGAACAGATACACATCGAGCACCCGGACGATCCGGCGATAACACGGTGCTACGAGACGCTATTCACGACGCGCCGGACCACAAGGGGCGACTACCGTCACGCCGTCATCTCGCCGCCGGGGGCCTATGACCGCTCGCCCTGCGGGACTGGTACGTCGGCTCGCCTGGCCTTGATGTACACCAAGGGACAGATAGGCATCGGCGACACAGCGCGTTTCGAGGGGCTGCTTGGTACCTATTTCGAGGCAGCCATCGACAGTGTCGAACGGCTGGGCGAACGGACGATCGTCCATCCGACGATCACGGGCAGGGCATTCCTCACCGGGTTCCACAGCTTCCTGTTGGACGCTGCCGATCCTTTCCCCCGAGGGTATCGGATCGGACCTCAGGCCCGCGAGCAGAGCTAGTCGATCGGCTCCACGTCAGCGACGTCACCCGGGCCTCTGGAGTCCGACCGGGCTCGCTGCCCGTTGTCGGGATCCGCGCCAGCCACCGGGCCTCCGGATCCTCTCCACAGATCCTCGAGCAAGTCCGCGGTATCTCCGATGTGTTCCTTGATGAGCGCCCTGGTGGCCACCACATCGCCCGAACGGATCGTCGCGACGAGGTCTTCGTGCTGGTCCGCCTGGACCTCGCGCCCGCCGGAGAGCAGGTCGATGAACGGAAAGACGGCCCTCGTCTGCACGCTGAGATTAGCCAGGATCGCGGTGAGTCGTTGGTTGCGTGAGCGGGACGTCAGTTCCGCATGGAACGCCACGTGGAGCTCGAGCAGCTGCGTTCGATCCTGTGAGGATCGCATCTCTGATGCCAACCGCTGCAGTCCGCTGATCCAGGCGGGGTCGACCTCCTCCATCGCCAGCTCGACGGCGAGACCTTCCAGCGTCTCGCGAAGAACGCGGATCTCTCGGGCGTCCTTGCTGGTCATCCCTCGAACAAAGGCCCCCCGGCGCCGCGTGGCGATGACGATGCCCTCGCTCGCAAGCACCCGTAGTGCCTCGCGGACCGGAGACTTGCTGACCTGAAGCTTCTCAGCAACTGCGGCTTCGACGATCCGCGCCCCAGGGCGGAGCTCGCCCGCCAGGATCGCCGCACGGAGCCGGTCGGCGACCTCCTCCGACAGGCGCTCGCGCCTTGCGGGCCGCCAAAGCATCGAGTCGATGGTGGGGTCTTCCGTGCTCTCCGCTTCGGGGCCCACGACTAGCCTCTTCCTGGACGCTGTGGCCGACGGCTACCCACGGAGCCGGCTGTTCGCAGGATCGAAAAGCGGGGTGCTGCCGACAACGGCGACAGTCACCGGGTAGGTTTCGCCAAAGTACTCCACAAGGAACTTCGTGTCGATGCGCGCGACATCGGTCGGCAGATATGCCATGAGGATATGGCGCCCGACCGAGGGACCGGATCCCGCACTCGTGACGTACGACCGGCGCCCCCGCGAGTCGGCGAGCGGTTCACCTGCCAAGGTCAGGATGGGTTCACCGCCCAGCATGAAACGCCGCACCCCACTCGACGACTGGTGGTCGTCCACCACCAGACTGCAGAGCTTCGCCACGGGCTCACGCGACCTCTGGTCTACATAGGCAGCGCGCCCCATGAAGTCAGCGTCTTTGACCGACCGACGCGCCAGGCCCGCCTCCACCAGATCGTACCCCAGCGACAGCTCCGTTCCATGCGCCCGAAAGCTCTTCTCCAGCCGGGCGGTCGTTGAGCAGACGCCATCGCCGATCGCGACCGCACCCAAAGCCTGCCCCGCGTCCCACAGATTGTCCCAGAGGCGCGCACCCTCCTCCGATGGCGCGCGAATCTCCCAGCCGAGCTCCCCCACGTAGGAGATGCGCGACATGAGAGCTCGAACCCCTCCAACATCGACGGCCTGGGCGTGGAGGAAGGGAAAGGCTGGATCCGAGAGGTCGGAGTCGCTGATCGATTGGACGAGGCGGCGCGCCCTTGGTCCCCAAACGCCGACCGAGAACCACGCCGACGTTACGTCGTGCAGTTGAACGGAGCCATCATCCGGCAGACGATCCATCATCCACTTCTTGTCCCGCTGACCTCTGACATCGCCCTCCATGACGAGAAAGCGATCGCGCGAAAGGCGCGTGATGGTCAGGTCGGACACCACACCGCCGGCGGCGTTCAGGAGCCAGGTGTAGACGATGCGGCCAATAGGCACATCGATCTCACTGACCGCAAGACCCTGCAGGTACGTTAGTGAGCCGGGGCCGGAGACCTCGATCACCGAGAGTGCGGAGAGATCTGCAAGGCCTACCCGTTGCCTCATCGCAAGGTGTTCAGCGTTGATGATCGGGCTCCACCATCGCGCATCCCACTCGTCCGGGCGAGCCATGACCTCTTGCGAGTAGTCGGCGACGAGCGCCTCGTTCGCGCCGTACCACAGCGGCACCTCCCAGCCAGCCTCTTCGCGGAACACCGCGCCGAGGGTTCGTTCGCGGTCGAAGATCGGGCTCAGCCGGGCCTGGCGATCGGAGGTCGATTGTTCTGCCGGGTGGACGATCCCGTAGTACTTGTTGAACCATTCTGCCGCGCGCGCTTTCACATGGATCGGTGAGCGCTCATGGTTGTGGAAGCGCGCAGCGTCGAATGGCTGAAGGTTGACTTCACTCTCGCCCGACGTCATCAGTTCTGCCAGCGCGCGCCCGATTCCTGCGCCGGTCTTCGTCCATACGAGATTTGCGGACCAGAGCCCGCGGACGTCAGGGAGCTCGCCGATGATCGGCAGCCCGTCGGCCGTCAACGACAAGAGCCCATTGATGGCGTACCGGATGCTTGCTCGTTCGTCGCCGATGATGGAAGGCATCAGCTCCAATGCCTGTTCCATCTGCACGACGAAGTCGTCCTTGGTGAAAGGGAGTTCGGTGGGTGACAGGGCGGCCTCATCGGCGGCCGGGATATCGTCGGGGTCGACGAGGATGGGTCGATGTGAGTTCGAACCGACCTCCATGTCGGCCCCGTGCTGGCGCTCGTAGACTCCGTTGTCCATATCCCGCACCATCGGAAAGTTGATCTCGCCGGCGAGGCCGGCAAACATCTCGATGGGCCCGACACTGATCAACTGGTGCACGGCTGGAGTCAAGGGGATCGACGAGCCCGCCATACGGGCGATCCGTGGGCTCCATACCCCGCAACAGACCACGACCGTGCTGGTTCGAATGTCGCCCTTGTCTGTGCGCACGCCTGCCACCGAGCCGTCGGCAACGATGATGCCGGTCACCTCGGTCAGGTGCGCCACGGTCACGGCGCCCATCTCGACGGTCCTGGCCCTCATGGCCGTGGCTGCGCGGACGGCGTCCACCGTCCCCATGTCCGGCATGTAGATGGCGCCTAGGATCCGCGTCTCGTCGAGGAATGGCACCAAGCTCCTGACCTCGGCGGGCGAGATCAGTTCAGCCTCGATGCCCCACGACTTCGCGATGCCGCGGCGTCGTTTGAAATCCTCCATCCGTGCCGCGGTCCTGGCAACCTCGATGCCACCACACCGCACGAACGCCCCAAGCTCTGTGTATTGGGCGATGCTGTCCACGCCCAGCTCGGTCAATTCCTGGGTGCCCTCGGGCAGGATGATCATGTTCGATGCGTGTCCCGTCGAGCCACCAGGGTTCGGGAGCCGACCCTTGTCGAGCAGCACGAGGTCCCGCCAGCCGAGTCGCGCCAGGTGGTACGCCAGACTGTTGCCCGCGATGCCAGCGCCGATGATCACAGCCTTTGCGTGATCCACCCATCTATCCATCTGCCGAGCACCACCCTCCGCGCGTGTGGAATGACCGACACTGTCGGGCGAGGCACTGCGCGCCCGACACGATGTGACCTGAGTGGCGTCGGCGGGTCGACCTCGATCGACCCGCCGACGCAACCATCTACTACTGACTGGCCGATGGAGCCGGAGTTGCCGTCACTCCGTTGATGAACTCTGGATCGGTCATGTTGTACTTTGCGAAGATGGCTTTGAGATCGCCGTTCTGCTTCATCTGCGTGATGATCGTGTTCATTGCGGGCACCAATGTCGTATTGCTCTTGTTGACAGGGAAGATGCAAACGCCAGGAGCCGTCGTCTCGGGCAACAGAGGAGTTGGCGCCATGAGGACGTACTTGAGGTTGTAGTCCGGGTGCTGGTTGATCGCATACGCCGTGGTGGGCGAACCGATAGCGAACGCGTCAAGTCGCCCAGCGATGGTGTCTTGGATCAAGGCATCGACGGTCGGATACAGCTTCAACTTGCTGCCGATCCACGGGATGGCTTGGTAGAGCGGCACTTCGGAGTACCCCTGGATGGTGCCGAAGCTGTGCCCCTTGATGTCCTCGATCGTGTTGAGGTTCTCGTCCTTGCGCTGGCTTATTTCGAGAGGGATGTAGAAGAAGCCTTGCGTGAGGTTGTAGATCCCCTCTCGTTGTGGGGTGTCGACCGGGCAGTCAGTCATGGTGTCAACGCGGCCACTCTGGATGGCCTGCAGGCCCGGCGAGAAGTCCATCTGCTGGACGTTGATCTGAAGGCCCAACTTCGACGCGATCTCGGTGAGGACGTCACCGTTGACGCCCGTCAACTTGCCGTCGGTTCCGACGCCGTTGTACGGCATGTCCTGGTCGACCGCGACGGTCATCTGGCCGGCAGTGACGGTCTGAACGGCTACTGCTGTTGCGCTTGCCGGCGGCGTTGATCCCGTCGCGGCGGTGGGCGCGACCGTGCCGGTCGCCGCCGGGGGCGCGGATGTTGCCCCGGACGTGCACGCGCCTACGACAGATAGGATCGCCAGGGCTACCAGACCCGAGCGTACTAGGGACATTGCGTGATCCTCCTCCAAAGTTCGATGCGCCTTGCCGAAAACTCTGCAGCGTCTGAAGTTGCCACCTCCTCTGTCTGCTCATGTCCCCGCCGCCACCTCGGGTTCAGGCAGTCTCCGCCCATGAACGGCTTCGGTCGCGCCTTCTGATGTAGATCGTCGCGGGCAACGCGACTGCGGCATACATCACGGCCACCAGCAGGAACACCGCAAACGGCGTGTACCAGATGCCGACCAGCAACGTTGCCTGGTTCATCAATTCGGGCACCGCGATCGTGGTCGCCAAGGACGAGTCCTTGAATATCGCCACTGCCAAGCTGCCCGCCGGCGGCAATACCACGCGCCAAGACTGCGGGAGAAGAACGTATCGCAGCGTCTGCACGGGAGTCATGCCGAGTGCGTAGGCCGCATGACTTTGACCAGCGTCAACGGCTCTGAGGCCACCGCGGTAGATCTCGGCCATGTAAGCCGCCCCGTTCAGGCCGAACGTGATGACCGCGGCGGGAAGCGCGTCGAGTGTTATCCCGAACGCAGTCAGACCGAAGTAGATGAAATAGAGTTGCACAAGAGCTGGTGATCCCCGGAGCACCTCGATATACGCGTTCGCCGCGTATCGCAGGGGTCGTGATCGTGACATCTTCATGACAGCGATCGGCAGGCCCACGAGCCCGGCGACAAGGATCGAGAAGATCGCGATCTCGATCGAAAGCGCCAGTGCCGGCAGGAGGTAGACGACCCAATCGCCCAGGTGCTCCTGGTAGAGGGTGACCAGATTCATTGGAGCACACCCGCAGCCAAGCGCCGCTCAAGGTACCGACCGAGCATGGCGAGCGGCAAACTCATGGCGAGGTAGATCAAGCCGGTCAGGAAGTAGACCTGCAGCGGGAGGATGAATTGCGAAACCAGGCCCTTGGCGGCGAAGAGGAGCTCCGGGGCGGCAACGGTCGACGCGATAGCCGTGTCCTTCAGCAGGCTGATGGCGTAGTTGATGGAGGGTGGGATCGCCACGCGAATCGCCTGTGGCAGCAGCACGTGACTCATCACCTGCGTCGGCGACAGCCCGACTGAAGCGGCGGCTTCCCGCTGGCCCTTCGGAATCGCCGCAAACCCACCCCTGAGGTTCTCGGCCATGTAGGCCGACCCGATCATGCCCAGGCCGGTCACCGCCGCCACGAGGGAAGGCAGGTTGATGCCGAATTCCTCGAGGCCGAAGTAGATGACGAACAGCGATGCCAGCACTGGGATGGCACGAATGACCTCGATGTAACCCGTTGCGATCTGGCTCACGAAAGGCAGCCGGCTGGTCCGCACCACCGCGAGACCCAATCCACCGGCCACCGACACGACGCCCGACAGAGCCGTCAGGACGAGGGTCGCTCCAGCACCACGCAGGAGTACGGGCAGGAAGACCGGCAGGTTCGCGAACAGAGGGCCGAAGAAGTCCACGACCGAATCTCAGGAGATTTCCGACGTACGTTCGCGATCAAGGACTGCCCGGAGAAAGGCGCGCGTTCGCGGATTGGAGGGTGAGCGGAAGATCGTGCTCGGCGGGCCCTCTTCCAGAATGAGACCCTCATCCATGAACACGACCCGGTCAGCCACATCCTGAGCGAACTGCATCTCGTGGGTCACGAGAAGCATCGTCATGCCGTCCTGCGCAAGCTTTCGTATGACGGCCAGCACCTCTCCCACCAACTCGGGATCCAGCGAGGACGTCGCTTCGTCAAACAACATGACGGTGGGCTCCATGGCCAGAGCCCTCGCAATCGCCACTCGCTGCCGTTGGCCGCCTGACAGCTTCTCCGGATACGCATGCAGCTTCGACGTCAGGCCCACCCTCTCCAACTGCGCTTGCGCACGCTCCTGGGCTGCCTGTTTGTCAAGACGAAGCACAAGGCGGGGCCCGAGCGCCACATTGCCGAGGACATCCAGGTGGGGGAACAGGTTGAAGTGCTGAAAGACCATGCCGATGCGGGCACGGGCAGGCGCGAGACCTCGCTCGCCGATCGCGACGTAGCGCCCGTCTCGCAGGCTCTCACCGATGAGCTCACCGTCGAGGTAGACATGACCCGAGTCGGGGCGCTCGAGCCAGTTGATGCAGCGCAGTAGCGTGCTCTTGCCCGCGCCGCTCGGGCCGATGATCGCGATGCGCTCGCCTTGGGCGACCGCCAGGTTCACATTGCGGACGACCGTGTGAGGACCAAAAGACTTGGTCAGGTCCTCCACCCGAACGCGCGGTACTGGATCAAGAAGTTGCCCCATGCCGCTTACGCCACAAAGCCGAGCAATCGCGCCGGATTGTCGATGAAGAGTCGCCTCAGCTCCGTAGTGGTTATCCCTGCACGCTCGAACAACACAGCAACCTGATCGAGAAGGTTGACGTACCCCTTCCCGCCGAAACGGAGCCACAGCGACCGCATGCATACATCGTGAGACACGAGGATCTGGCCGAGAAAGCCATGCCGGATCAAGTCTGCGATCGCCAACACGCGCTCCTCATCGGTAGGCATGGGCTTGCCCCATGGGCTTGGATAACTCTCGTTCCCGAACGTGTCGTATTCGATGACTGCCCCTCGGGCCATCACTCGCTCGTGCAGTTCCACGTCAAGCACATCGTCCGCGTGGCTCACCACCACACGGTCGAACGCTGGTAGGCCCTCTGCCGCAAGGACATCCAACACGGTGAAGACCTCCGCCAAGCCAGGGGCGAAGTGGATGTTGATCGGGCAATTCGTCAAGAGTTGCGCCCGTGCGGCGGCTCGGAGGACCGCCAGCTCGGACGCCTGTAGCGGTGCGCTTGTGCCGATCTCGCCGATGATGCCCGCGCGAATCCCCGTCGCGCTATCGCCCTCGACGATCTCCCGGACCATGCCCTCGGCGATGGCAGCGACCGACATGCGTTTCAGTTCATCGCTATGCGTTTGCCCCGTGTAATAGCCCGTGCCTGCGATGACATGCACGCCGGCAGCCCGAGATACCCGCCGGAGGGCCGCGTGGTCGGGCGCAAGACCCACGGTGCTGAGCTCGACGATCGCCCCCCCGCCGAATCCCTTGAAGGCCCGCATCTCTTCGGTGACCAAGGCCTCGTCTCGCATGTCCAGGTTTGCCCTGAAGTCAAGCGGTGCGTCGCGCAGACGGTCCATGGGGATGGACTCCATCGGCAGGTCGGCCGAGTCGTTCGGTGAGCAGTACAGCCGGAGGTCGCAGTAAAGGTGTTCGTGAGGCAGCGTCACGCCGAGCTCCCCGCTCGGCACGAGGCCATCGACTGTGACCGCGTACATGCGACGTCCCTTCGCCCTCGGCCTTAGTTGACGGCTTGCCGCGCCCCCAGAGCCCGGTTCAGGGCGACTCGCACGCCCTCAGCAAGCTGAGCGTCCACCGGAAGCAGCGGCGCGCGCGGACCGCCGGCCTGTCGGCCACGGAGCTCAAGACCAAGCTTCGCAACCTGCACGAACTTGCCGGTTCCCTCACAGATGTTCAGGTACGGATAGAGGCGCCGATAGAGTTGGAGTGCCTCGTCGTGCCGCCCCTGCTCGACCGCCAGAGAAAAGAGCTCGACGCACTCGCGGGGAATCACATTTGCGGCGCCCGAGACCCAGCCTTTGGCGCCCACGCTCAGGTGCTCGAGCGCCTGATTGTCGGTCCCCGAGAAGACCACAAGGCGGTCGTTCGATTCTTCCAGGATCGACACGATACGAGCAGAGTCGAGCGAGCTCTCCTTGACATACTCGATGTGCTCAAGCTCGCTGAGACGACCCAGGAGGTCCGGTTTCGAGTCGACGCCGGTCGTGAATGGGTTGTTATAGACCATGATGGGAATGCCCACGTTCCTGGCTACGGTCGCGTAGTGCTCGTAGAGCTCGTCCGCGTCAGGTAGCGAATAGAACGGGTGGGTCACCATCACACCGTTCGCGCCGTG
This sequence comes from uncultured Anaerolineaceae bacterium, assembly GCA_964518505.1. GTDB lineage: Bacteria > Chloroflexota > Limnocylindria > Limnocylindrales > CSP1-4 > DASPUH01. Next base: position 19,614 of record CAZFGT010000021.1, read on the forward strand.
CTTCTCGGCAAGATTGCAGTTGGCGATGACCTGTCGTGTCGCATTAGCGGAGCAACCCACGAAGACAGAGACCCGCCCGCCGGTGTGGTCGAGTGTCTCTAGAACGACGGATCGATACTCCTCAGGCGACAGGGATTGAGCCTCACCCGTGCTCCCGGTGGGGATCAGCCCATGCACGCCTTCCTGGATGAGGAAGTCGATGTGGGCACGGAGTGCCTCGAGGTCGACCGTGTCTTCCGCTGTGAACGGGGTGATGAATGGCACGTAGACACCGGACGCCTTGGTCACCTGGGCCTCCACAAATCCACAACCAGGATGGGACAAAGTCGACTATAAGCAGCCTCCTCCCCGAGGTCAATGGGGTGCCGCGAAGGCGGTAGACCGCGCTCGGGGCATCCCCTCAAGGTCGGCCGTGCCCGTGTCCACGAGCTCAAACGGCGGTCGACGGACGATCGCCAGACGGACCGCCTAGTACCCTTCGGCGACGGCGTTGATGAGGGGGTCGCCTCGTGTCAGCCTTTCGACCTGCTCCTGGACCAAGCGCCACGCTCGCTCCTCTTGCCGCCGCACGTCACTGGCCACATGAGGCGTGATGAGGGCCCCAGGGGCCGACCACAGGGGGTGTCCAGCGGGTAACGGTTCTGGCTCGGTCACGTCCAGCGCCACTTGGATCCGGCCTGCCAGGACTGCGACCGTCATCGCGGGCGTGTCGACCACCCTCCCTCGGGAGCCATTGATGAGGAGCGCCCCAGGCCGCATCGCCGCGAACGCCCTGGCGTCGAACACCCCCGTCGTCTCGGGGGTTAGCGGCACGAGGATCACCACGATGTCGGCGAGCGGCAGCAATGCCACCAGGTCCCCCATGGAGTAGATCCCATCTCGCGGGCGCCGGCCGATACGCATGATCCGCGTGCCAAATGGCAGCAATCTCGCCTCGACGGCACTCCCGATCGCCCCGATGCCGACCAACAGGACCGTTGAGCCGTTCAGGTCGTCGCCGACCAGCGGAACGGGAGCCCATCGGCCCTCACGCTGGAGGTCGACGTACTCAGGCAAGCGGCGCCGACACGCAAGGGCCATCATGACGACCCATTCCGCGACGGCAACATCATGAACGCCGGCCGCGTCGCACAGGATCGCACCAGGCGGCGTCAGCCCGACGATCCCGTCCACTCCTGCCGTCAGGGTTTGTACGTATCGCAGGCTCTCGAGACGGCCCGCGACCTCAAGCCCCCGCTCAGGCTGACCGCCGAGGACGACCATGTCGCCGCGGCGTAGCGTCGGTGGGAGGGCCCCACTCGAGGGGTAGGTGTAGACCTCCGCCAGGTGTCCAAGTGACTCGCTTGCGCTGGGCGGCGTTTCGTCAGGAACCCAAAGGACGGGCCGCATCTATCCGGGCGGCCCTGCGAGGCGCCGAAAGCCGACTGGGATCAGACGAGGATCCCTCCTCGGCATCACGATTGCTCGTACCAGTCGACATACGGTGCGGTCGCGAGTCCCAGCGTCTTCCAGCTGAGATAGTTGTCGAGCGCCTGTGGCCCACAGTCGCGGCCGAACCCGGACGACTTGACACCGCCGAACGGCGCCTCGACGGGCGTGGTATTGAACGTGTTGACCCAGACGTAGCCGGACGCGATTCGCTGCGCGCAGTGGATCGCGCGATCGTAATCCGAGGTCCAGACCCCCGCCGCGAGGCCGAAGTCAGTTGCGTTGGCGAGTCGGATCGCATCGGCCTCGTCGTGAAATGGTGTCACCGTAACCACCGGTCCGAATATCTCTTCCTGAAACACCCGGTGGCTCGCGTCGACGTCAGCCAGCACCGTGGGTTCGTAGAAACTCCCCTTGTCAAAGGGAGCACCCGTGACACGGTGGCCTCCCGTGACGAGTCGTGCGCCTTCCGCGACCCCGACCTCCACGTACTTCGATACCTTCTCCAGTTGCTGCGACGAGATGAGACTGCCCAATTGGCAGCTTTCATCCAATGGCGGCAGAACGCGAATCCTCCGAGCCACCTGGGCAACCCTTTCCGTGAACTCGTCCGCCACCGAAGCTTCGACGAGGATCCGGCTGCCAGCATTGCAGTTCTCACCTTGCGTGTAGAAGATGCCGAACGCAGCGGCTTTGGCTGCCGCCTCGAGGTTTGCATCACCGAAGATCACGTTTGGCGACTTCCCTCCAAGTTCCACCTGGGTCGGTCGCACGAGCGCCGCTCGGGCGGTCATCACGCGCCGTCCGACCTCGGTGCTACCGGTGAACGCCAGGGTGTCGACGTCAGGGTGGGAAGCCAGGCTGAGGCCCGCGTCCTCGCCGGTTCCGCATACGACATTCAGCACACCCGCTGGAAGACCCGCCTGCAGGGCCAATTCGCCGAAAGCCAGGCAGGTCAGGCTCGCGAGCGACGATGGCTTCAGCACGACCGAGTTTCCACACGCCAACGCTGGGGCAACCTTCCACGCCGCGACGTAGAGCGGGAAGTTCCAGGGAGTGATGCAACCGACGACTCCGACCGCCTCGCGTAGGACGATCCCTAGCTGGCCATTGGGCAACGACATCGAGCTACCGCTGATCTTCGAAGCGATCCCGGCGAAGTACTCGAGGATGTCGGCTACGCCCGCGATGTCTTCGCGCGCCTCCCGGATCGGCTTACCAGAGTCGCGGGTCTCGAGGTTGGCCAGCTCTTCCAAGGAGCCACGAATCAGAGTGGCGACATCCCACAGGATGCGACCCCGATGGCTTGGCACGTCGCGGGACCAGTCGCCCCGCAGGAAGCTCGCGCGGGCCGCCCGGACCGCCAGGTCGATGTCAGCGGCGCCACCACGAGCGATGGAGCCGAGGACCTCGCCGGTCGCTGGGTCCATCGCCGGCAGCTGTCCCGCCGATGCCTTCACCCACTTGCCATCCACAAGGTTGTGGCGCTCACCGGTGAACCGCGTCGCGCTCATCGATCCTCCTCGTCGGTCTCGGGCGGCTAGGATAAGACGATAATCGACTTTTTGAAGGCGCCCACGCAAGAGGGTCCATGAGAGCGCAATCCGTCAGCGGTGCCATCGAAGCGGCCGAACTCGGTGTCGTGTTGCCCCATGAGCACCTCCACGCGGATCTGCGGCTCTTCCTCGGCGACCGGGACAACGACCCCCGGCCGCTGGCCACGGTGCCAAGGCCGGAACTCGAACGGATGCCGATGGCGTTCCTCGAGAACCTTGACCTCCTCGACGACGGTACGGTCGCGCAGGAGGTCGCTGCCTATCGACGGGCCGGAGGCCGGACGATCGTCGAGCTCACCCCGATCGACCTGGGCAGGGATCCTGTGACTCTCAAGCGCATCGCGGCCCAGAGCGGGCTCCGGGTCATCATGGGCACGGGCTACTACGTCCGGGCCTCGCACCCCCCTGGCCTTGCCGAGTCCACCACCGAGCGGATCGCCAAGACCTTCATCGGGGACATCAACGATGGCATCGCCGGGGTGCGGGCGGGGGTGATCGGCGAGATCGGTACGAGCGACCCCCTAGACCCACAGGAGGCGACTGTGGTGCGCGCGGCTGCCCGCGCTCAACTTGCAACCGGTTGTCCGATCAACATCCACTTCGCCGGGGGTTGTCGGGAGGTCTTTCATGTACTTGACCTCCTTCGGGACTCCGGCCTCACGGACCTATCGCGGGTGGTGGTCAGCCACATGGACGTCGTGATCGACCTGGACCAGCAGCGTGAGGTCGCGCAGCGTGGCGCCATCGTCGAATACGACACATTCGGGCACGAGGCCTACCCAGATAGCCGAGGCAACCGTATGCCCCGAGACGAGGAGAGGGTCGCCGGGATCGCTCAGCTGCTGGAATGGGGACTTGGCGCCAATGTCCTGGTGTCCCAGGACGTTTGTCTCCGAACCCTGTGGCACGCGTACGGAGGCCGGGGGTACGACAACCTCTTGACGAGAATCCCGTCGTTGATGCGGGCCCATGGGATCGACGAGAAGGCCCAAGCCGAGCTGATGATCACGAATCCGGCCCGCGTGTTCTCCTTCCTGCCATCCGAGATCGATGTCCGGATCGGTGGCGACAGCTGAGCGCTGATCGGCGGACGACCCTGAAACCCGACATGCGACTGATCGTCCGCGACCGCGACAAACGACCGACAACATGGAGTGGAGGCGCAGGTTGAGCCAGGAGCGTCGTTACAGAAGTGCTGCGTGGTTCGACGCTGGCGGGATCGACGGCTTTCTCCAGAGGACCGCGCTCAAAGCCGAAGGCTTCTCTGAGAGCGATTTTCAAGGTCGCCCCGTCATCGGCATCTGCAACAACTGGAGTGAACTGACCCGCTGCCATCTGCACTTTCGGCAGCTCGTCGAAGCCATCAAGAGGGGCGTATGGCAAGCGGGTGGCTTCCCGCTGGAGTTCCCCACCATGACGATGGGGGCGGACCTCGCCCGTCCGACCGGGATCTCATTCATGCACCGGAATCTGTTGGCCATGGAAGTTGAACAGACGATCCGAGCGTACCCGATCGACGGCGTGGTACTCCTGGGAGCCTGCGACGAAACCATCCCGGGCATGCTCATGGCAGTCGCCAGCCTCGACATTCCTGCGATCATGTTGCCTGGTGGGCCAGGCTTGAATGGCAAGTGGCGCGGTCAAGACGTCGGATCGTCCACCGATACGCACCGCCTGTACGCCGAATTCAGGGCCGGCACGATCACGGCCGCGGATTGGCGCGATCTCGAGAGCCATACGGAACGCAGCGCTGGCCACTGCACAACGATGGGCACGGCCTCAACGATGGCGTGCATCGCCGAGGCCCTCGGCATTGCCCCGAGCGGCAGCTCCGCCATCCCAGCAGTCGATTCGAACCGCATGCGCCTTGCCCAATACTGCGGTCAGCGTGCCGTCGAGTTGGTCATAGCCGATGCGCGACCCTCCGAAACCATGACGGTCGAGAGCTTCGAGAACGCGATCCGCGTCCTTGCTTCCATCGCTGGATCTACGAACGCGGTGATCCACCTTGTGGCATTGGCTCGCCGGCTTGGGCTTGATCTTCCGTTGTCCCGATTCGACACGCTACTCCGAGAAACGCCCGTGTTGGTCGATCTGAAACCGGCCGGGCGATATCTCATGGAAGACTTCTACTATGCGGGTGGAGTGCCAGCGCTGCTGAAGGAGTTGTCACCGCTCCTCCATCTCGGCGCCAAGACCATCACCGGAGCGAGCGTGCGGGAGGCGGTCGCCACCGCCGTCGTGGTCAATCACGACGTCATAAGACCATTCATTCAACCGATCGCTGCCGAAGGCGGCATCGCCGTGCTGTACGGCAATCTGGCGCCGAACGGGGCGATCCTGAAGCAGACTGCTGCGAGCACGGACCTCCTCGTTCACAAGGGCCGCGCGATCGTCTTTGAGAATCATGATGACCTCGCTCAGCGTCTTGATGATCCCGGGCTGGACATCGAACCGGAGGATGTTCTGGTCCTCAAGAACAGCGGGCCCCGCGGTGCTCCCGGTATGCCGGAATGGGGCAGCATCCCGCTACCCAAGAAGGTCCTCATGAAGGGCGCGAGAGATATGGTGCGGATCAGCGACTCGCGCATGAGCGGCACCGCGTTCGGCACCGCGGTTCTCCATGTCTCGCCAGAGGCAGCAGTGGGGGGCCCGCTGGCCGCCGTCCGAACTGGCGACATCGTCAGCCTGGATACCCCCAATCGGAGGATCGAACTGTTACTGCCCGACGGCGAAATCGCACGTCGCCTCGCGCAGTGGGCACCAACGCCGGCCTCCGCCACAAGGGGTTACGAGAGACTCTACGTGGACCATGTCACCCAGGCGAGCGAGGGGTGTGATTTCGACTTTCTCGAGGGTCGTAGCCCCCTGTGGCTCGAGCCTGCGATCCCCATCACCGGTGAGCAATGAGGATGGATCAGCGCTCATGCACAAGGGTGGGTACACGTTCGGCATCGTGGACGGCGAGCCTTGATCTTGCAGAAGCCGGTCGCGGTGTTCAGGTGACCTAAGGCCAAGGGTCGGACGCTACTCCAGGAGGCGGACCTTGTTCTCGCTGCACGGCAAGAAGGTAGTGGTGATCGGGGGCTCCTACGGAATGGGTTTCGCGACGGCTGAGATGGCGATCGACGGTGGCGCCGACGTAGCCATTGCGGCGCGGGGCCCTGAGAAGCTCTCAGAGGCAGCTCGGAAGCTCGAGGACCGGGGTGGGCGCCAGGTCGTCTGGCGGGCTCTGCAGGTAGAAGACAGATCGGCCGTCGCCAGTTTCCTCGCTTCGTGCGCTCCCATCGACCATCTCGTGTTGCCCGGCTCGACTGTTAGGCCGATCCTCTTTGGCGACCTGACGGAGGCGAGTGCCCGCGAGTCCTTCGACAGCAAGTTCTGGGGGCCGTTCTGGGCGGCCTACGATGCACGACCGCATCTGCGGCGAGGCGGCAGTGTTGTCTTCTTCACCGGCGTTGCGGCAAAACGCCCCGTGTCCGGCTACGTGATCGGCGCGTGCATCAATGGCGCCCTGAATGCAGGCGTGCGATCGTTGGCGCTCGAGTTCGCCCCCGACGGGTTACGAGTGAATGCGATAGCGCCGGGTATCTGCGACACCCCGCTGATGGACATCCTGCACGCGAACGACAAGGACCGCCTCTACGCGACGCTCGCACGACGGCTGCCCGCGGGACGCATCGGAGCGGCCCAGGACTGCGCGAAGGGCGTCATGTACCTGATCACGAACGGCTTCGTGACCGCGCAGGTACTTGGCATCGACGGTGGGCAGGAGGTCATGGACTGATCACCAACAGGCCGGGCCATGTGGAGGCGATCAAGCATGGCCAGGCTGGACGACCAGGTTGGTCGGTTCTACAACCCCGCGACAGCCGTCAGGCGTCCACGGTCTATTCAGTTTCCCGTCTTGGCTCGACGCCCACGCTTTGACAGCGGCGTGCGGCTGATGAACACGCTGTCCGGGAAACTGCGATGGGTACTCACAAAGACCTTGGCCCCGGAGCCCTTGACCGCACGGACGGCAGCGGCACGTAACGTTGCCAGCTTCGCCTCACCTCTGACCTTGACCTGGATGGCGTCAGACTCGGCTGCCGCTAGCGCTTCGTTGACAGCCTTGCGCAATTCAACGTCGCGCGGATTCGGCGCTCGTCCCGCGGCTGATCTTGCCTTCGCGGTCAGTGCTGTGATGGGCACCTTGGTGACCTGAATGACCTTGTACGGCATCGCTCTCCTCACACATGCAAATCGGACAGTCGCTCAAGTCTACCGATTCGCCGAGTCCAGCCCAGGGGCAAGGACAGCCGCTTGTCCCGATCGCAGGCTTATCCGACAAATCGCCGCAGGCACCAACGTCGCGCGGATAGGTCGTCTCCGACGCGATCCGCGGGGCAAGTCCTCGCCGCTAGGGAGCAGATCCACGGCACGACCCGAGTCGAGACCCCGCCGCAGCGGTCAGGCTGGATTCTCCTCCATGCCCCGAAGCGCAAGCTCGCTATTGAGGTGGGCGCGCATCGCCTCGCGCGCGGACTCTGGATCGCGCTTTCGGATCGCGTCGAGGATCGCCAGATGCTCGCGTACATCTCGGTCGCTCGGAAGCGCCTCATCGCGCTGGTAGAAGGACACGATGGCCCCGGCGAGGCGTGTCAGGGCGGTGTTATGCGTCGCGCGGACGGTATCGAGGTGGAACCCGAGGTCCTCTGGGGGCCGATAACCCACGTTGACAGCTTGGGCGAGACAATCGATGTCGTAGGCGAGCCTCCCCAGGTCGAGGTCGGTACCACGGAGCGCGGCGAGTGCGGCGGCTTCCGGCTCGACGATCTGGCGCACTTCGAGAAACTCCCAGATGAGCGCTCGGTCCAACTCCGGGCCAAGGAGGTCCGGCCGGACCAGGAGATCAGCGCGCAAGGACCGGACATACGTGCCCCGTCCCGGCTGGACCTCGACCGCACCCAAGGCCGCCAACTCACGGAGAGCCTCGCGAACCGCCGAGCGCCCAACGCCGAGCTGCTCGACCAGCGCCCACTCCCCGGGGAGACGATCCCCGGCCCGAAATCTTCCACTTCTGAGCATCGTGAACACGGCCTCGACCACCTGGTCCGTCACGGACCTTGATCGCCGCACGCCGCGCTGCAACGTGACGAGGCCCGACGTGTCCATCTGTGCCTCGGTACCGGCTGTCGCGGCCGCCTCGATGGGCTCCCGACCGTCGGTCGCTGATGTCGGCAGCTGGTCGACGCTCTTCCTCTTCATGGATCGACTTCCACGAGTGTCCGAGGCGAGAGCGACAGGATCTCGGGCTCGGCGGAGGTCACCACCAGCTGCTCCTCGACGTGGAATGTGCCAAACGCGGTCGCGACGCCAGGTTCGATCGTGATGACCATCCCCGGGGCGAGGACCGTACTGTCCGAGGCCGCGACATGCGGCGGCTCAGCGGCATCGAGTCCGATGCCGTGGCCGACCCGGCCAGCGATGCTTGAGATCAACGATATGCCGGGCGCATCCAAGTGCACCAGTCGCTCCTGCATCGCGTGTGCAATGGTGGCCACGGCCGTCCCGGGCCGGGCAAGCGCCACACCAGCCATGGTGATCTCGTCTATCTCGGCTTGCAGCATGCGTTGCTCCGTCGTGGCCGCGCCTAGGACTGCGGCTCGGCCGAAGTCGGCCCAATACCCGCCGACTGTACAGCCCGAGTCGGCCCACACCAGGTCGCCGGTCTCAAGCGGACGATCGGTTCCCGGGCTAGATACGTCGTCGTAATGGCCCATTCCGGATGTGATGGCCACGTGTGGGTCGGCACCACCGGCGCTGATCATCGCGACCTTCAACGCCGTGGCCACATCTCGTTCAGCCATTCCCGGGCGCAGGGTCGGGAGCACCCGAGCGTAGGCGTCCGCCGTCACCCGACAGGCGCGTCGGAGAGCGTCGATCTCATGGTGCGATTTGATCGCGCGCAAGGTCCACAGGAGCTCGGCCGCGTCGCACAGCTCCAGAGGTGCCAACCCACCACGCACACGCTCGAATTCGAGGACGGGGATCCCGAGGCGTTGCTCGAGTCCAAGCTCCGCGCCGACGCGTCCGCCGCGCAGTCCGACGTCGCCGAAAGCACGGGCGAGGACCTCCACCGGCGCCTCCGAGAGGCGTTCGTACGTGCGCACGTCCGCAACCCATGACAGGCGCTGGGCGCCCAACAAGCGGCTGCGATGCACGATGAGGATCGGCGCTCCACGGGCCGGCAAGACGGCGAAGGACGGCCGTGCCATCGAGCGTTCCGCGGTCGGGTAGCCAGTCAGATAGGCCAGATTCGAGCCGCCGGCGAGAAGTAGCCCGTCGAGACCGTCCCGGGCCATCGACTGCTGAGCGCGCCCCAACCGCTGGAGACCATCACTGACGCGGCTGTCTGACATCATCATCGAACATACAGCCTCTATTGTCGGCTCGCACCGGTCAGACCTGTAGCCCGTAGTCTAGGCGCAGCTGACGGCCTTGACAATGCAGGTGCACGCTCCTACGCTGCCTCCATTCGCGGCTAACAGGTCAGACATGTTGTCACGAGCGATCCTGCTCTCCGGTCGTGGGCAAGATGGTGGCGTCGCATGAACGGGTCTTCACCTACGGCAGCTGCCTTACAGGCTTCCGTCGCCGGCGTGGTCGACCTGGTTCGCCGGCACGAGGTTTGGCGCCGGAGCACGGTGAACCTGATCGCTTCGGAGAACGTGCTCAGCCCCGCGGTCCGGCGCGTCCTCGACTCAGACCTCGAGGGCCGCTACGCCGACTATCCCGGCCGAGACCTCCGTGAGCGGCGTTACCGTGGTAACCGTTTCATCGTCGAGATCGAGGAGCAGACGAATGCCCTGGCGAGGGCGGTCTTCAGGGCATCGTTCGTAGAGCTGCGGCCGCTCGCCGGGCACATCGCCGGTGTGGCCGTGTTGATGGGCCTGTGCCATCCGGGCGACACCGTTCTCGAACTGGGACGCGACGGCGGCGGGCATCGCGAGGCCGGGCGTTTGGTCGCTGCCCCCTTGGCGCCGCTGCAGGTGCAGTCCCTGCCATTCGATGGGGCGCGCTACAACGTTGATGTCAAGGCCAGCATCGAGCTCATCCACCGCATCCGACCCCAGGTGGTCATCCTCGGCTCGAGCAACTTCCTGTTCCCGCACCCGGTCCACGAACTGGTGGACGTGGTGCACGAGCACGGCGGCTACCTCGTATACGACGGCTCCCATGTCATGGGGTTCCTCGCGGCTCAGCGCTTCCAGGATCCCTTGGGCGAAGGCGCGGACCTGGTCTTCGGAAGCACCCACAAGACGTTCCCAGGCCCACAGGGCGGGATCATCTTCAGCAACCGGGATGACCTCATGGCGCGTGTCACGGGCGCGCTCGTACCCGCGCTCGTTACGAATCACCATCCGTTCCGGATGCCCGGCATGGCCGTAGCGTTGTTGGAGATGCAGGCGTTTGGCGCGGCATACGCCGACGCCGTCAGGGCCAATGCTCAGGCGCTCGGCGACGCCCTCGCTCAGCAGGGGGTCCCTGCCGTCGTCGTCGATGGCCGGTACTCCCAGTCGCACTGTCTGCTCGCGAAAGTAGCGGGCTTCGGGAGTGGGGCAGAGGTCGCAGGCCGCCTGGAGTCGGCTGGCATCATCACGACAAGTGCCTTGCTGCCCGATGTCCAGGGGACGGAGGGCATTCGCATCGGCGTCCAGGAATTGACGCGGCTTGGCGCTGTGCCAGCGACCATGGCGGAGGTGGGGCGACTGATCGCAGAGGCAGCGGCGGCGCGCCGCCCGCTGGCCGCGATCGCAGCTGACGCGGCCGCGCTCATGGCGACGCTGGGCCCCATCGGTTACACGGTCAGCTGAGATGGAGACTGACCGGCTCCTCGCGATCGACGTCGGCCTCACGAACGTCAAGGCTGTGGTCTTCGACGCCTCCGGAGGGTTGATCTGCAGGACCTCGGTCGGGTACCCCACGAAGCGGCCAGAGCCGGACGCCGTAGAGCAGGACCCAGCCAGCTGGTGGTCCGCGATGATCGCCGCCACGACCGCGCTCCCGGCGGAGGTCACACGCACGGTCACAGCGATGGGTGTGACAGGCCACATGCACGCGCTGGTATGCATCCGGGCAGACGGTCGACCGGTCGGGCCATCGCTCGTACTCGGCGACCGGCGCGCCGCACCGGACGCCACCGAGGTTACCCGCAGGGTGGGGGCAGACCAGATCTATGCCATCACCGGTGCTGAGCTCGATGCCTCCATGCCGGCCGCCAAGGTGCGCTTCCTGAAGCGGCGGGATCCCTCGGCGTGGGCCAGTGTCACCCACCTGCTCGGCTGCAAGGACTACTTGCGCCTGCGGCTGACGGGCCAGCTGGCAACCGAGCCGATCGACGCCTGCGCCACCTCTCTGTTCGACATTCGCGCAGGTCGGTGGTCACCCGACTTGATCGACGCCGTGGAGATCCGCGAAAGCATGCTGCCTCCCGTCGACTCCCCGTGGTCCGCTGCGGGTCCCCTCCTCGGGGAAGCCGCGTCGCTTCTCGGGTTGCGACCCGGCCTGCCCGTTGTCGTCGGGGCTGGGGACGACGTGGTCGTCCTGGGCTTTGGCTTGCTCGACCCCGGGACGGCGCTCGAACACATCGGCACCACTGGTTCGGTGATGGCAGTCACCGACCGACCGATCGGTGACCCGCAGCGCGGGCTCGAACTCTACCCGCACGCGCTGCCGGACCGTTGGGTCGTGGGCGGGTCGCACACGACGGCAGGCGCGGCTCTGGCCTGGGCCGCCGACCTGCTCGGGTACGCATCGGTCGACGATGCGCTGAGTTGTCTTGGTACACGGCACGAAGCCGGCATCTCGTTCGTGCCCACGCTGGCCGGGGAGCGGTTTCCCGTCCGCGTCCCGGAGGCTCGGGGCGCCTGGGTGGGGCTGCCCCTGGGTGTCACGCGGCAGGACCTGATGCAGGCGTCCTTTCAAGGGGTGGCCACGACCCTCCAGGCCATCCTTGAGCGGATCGACCAGGTGGCAGGTCATCAGGCGGTGATCCGTGCTGCAGTCGCTGACGACGAGCGTTGGCTCGCCATGCGCGCCGCCTCGTACCGGCGGCCAGTGGAGGTCAGCACAACGAGTGAGCCCACAGCACTCGGGCTCGCTTGCCTCGTCGCGGTCGCTGCTGGCACCTTCCCTGACCCGCGCGCCGCCGTCTCCGCGATGACACATGTGGCGCGCTCCGTGCCGCCCGGTGCACCGACCGCTCCCCCGCTGCTCGACCCAGAGCCGATATTGCGCAGGGCCTGGAAGGTCGCCAGCGTGACCGATGAAGCCGACCAGCCGCTTGTCGCGGTGGGCTCACGATCGCGGATCCCCCGGTCCCGGGACGAGCGATCGGGCGAGGGGGCGGCGTGACCGAACGGATGTGGCTCGGCATCGATCTCGGGACGCAGGGGGTTCGGGCCGTGCTGATGGCCCAAGGCGGGCGTGTCGAAGGCCAAGGCTCCGTCAGTTTCCCGGAACGTCGCCACGACGAGGGCGTCATGACGCACGACCCTCAGGCCGACTGGACGGACGGAACCGTCACGGCGGTGCGTGCCGCGCTCCGCGCCATCGACACGCGCCAGGTCGCCGGGGTCGGGGTATGCGGCTTGTTCCCAGCGTCGGTGTTGCTCGATGCGGATGGTCGAAGCATCGGCTCGGCCCTCCTGTACGGAGACGACCGGGCCGCTGCCTACGTGCCTGAGGTGGCTCGCCGTCTGAACGTGGCCCTATCCGGCGACGAGGTCTCGCCGCGCCTCCTCTGGCTCCGCGACCAGCACCCCGATGAGTTCGCCGCTGCAGCACGCGTCGTCGGCCCCAGTGGCTTCGTCGTCCATCTCCTGACGGGCCGGGTCACGATCGATCCGCACAGCGCATACCGATGGGGCGGGTTGGTCGATACGTCACGCACCGACTGGGCGCCGACCAGCCTCGACGCTCTCGGTGTGCGACGAAGCATGATGCCGGAGATCGTGAGCCCGTCGGCGGTCGTGGGACGGGTAACCGCCACAGCTGCGGCCCTCACCGGCCTGCGCCCCGGTACAGCCGTCGTCGGGGGGACCACAGATAGCTTTGCCACGTTCGTGGGCCACGGCGCTGTGCGAGCCGGCGACCGCGTCATCTACTACGGCTCGACGTGGACCGTCATGGTCGCGACCTGCGACCTCGAGGCAGCGGTTCGTGATCCATCGCTGATCGGCGAGGCAGCGCCCTGGCGGCTCGTCACCTACGCCGTCGATGCCGGCCGCTTGACCGAGCAGCTCCGGACGGCCGTGCTGCAGGCGGAAAGCTACGAGGAACTCGACAGCGCGGCAGCGGCTGTCCCCCCTGGTGCACGCGGCGTTGCGGTGATCCCGCTTGCCACAGCGCGCTACGAAGGCAACCGGCTCACGGCATCGCGGGCAGCGATCCTCGGGTTGGACCTTGACCACGGCCGGGCCGAGGTATGGCGGGCAGCGCTCGAGTCGCTCGGCCATCTCGTGGCGGCCGGTCTCGAGGGATGCGATGAGGCGCACGGGCGGACATCGGCTGCCGGGTCGGGGGCTCGGAGCGCCCTGTGGCGACAGATCGTGGGGGATGTGGCCAACCTCGAGCAACGGTACGACGCGAGCGCATCGGCCGCTCTCGGATCCGCTCTTCTCGCGGCCTACGGCCTAGGTGAGGTGGCCAGCCTCGACCCGATCGCGGAGGGCTGGCTATCGGACGAGCGCGCGACCGTCACACGGCCTGACCCGAGCGCCGTGGCTGCCTATGCAAGCGAACGCGAGCAATGGATGCGATACGCCCAGGCCGTCGCCGACCTGCCATGAACGGGAGTTTCGACCGGACAGAGAGGTACAGAACGAGATGACAGTTCCCACCCTTGATGGCCGAGTGGCCCTCGTGACCGGCGCAAGCTACGGCATCGGCCGTGCCGTCGCGACGTGCCTCGCCGCACACGGGGCTGACGTGGTCGTGAACTATTCCCGGGACGCTCATCGTGCGGCGGAGACGGTCGCTTCCATCGAGGCCGCGGGCGCTCGAGGGCTGGCCATCAAGGCCGATGTCTCTCGCGCCCGCGAAGTCGAAGCGATGGTCGCTCGCACCATCGACACGTTCGGACACCTCGACATCTTGGTCAACAACGCCGGGATCCTTGAGATCGCGCCGGTGGTCCAGTTGTCCGAGGCGGCGTGGGACCGAGTCCTGGCGGTCAATCTCAAGGGCCACTTCCTCTGCACACGCGCGGCCGGACGCGAGATCACGAAGGCCGGTACCGCGGGGCGGATCATCAATACCGGTTCGGTGCTCGGGGAGTGGCCCCTCGCTGGCCGCAGCGCCTACGGCGCCTCGAAGGCGGCGATCACGATGCTCACCAAGGTCTGGGCCTTGGAGTTCGCGCCGTTCGGGGTGACCGTGAACGCCGTCGAACCCGGGACGATCGAGTCGGACATGACGCTGCCGATGCTCCGGACGGACGCCGAGCGGTCGACCGCGGCAGACCCGATCCCCTTGCGACGCATCGGCGAAGGTCGCGACATCGGTGAGGTCGTGTCCTTCCTGGCATCGGCCGCCGCGAGTTACGTGACCGGCGTCTCGATCCTGGTCGATGGTGGCCTGAGCATCTCGTCCAGCGCTCGGGGCAGCACGGGCTTTCCGCTGGACTGGGCCGCCCTGCCGCCCGCCGAGGAGGCAGGTCGGTGAACGAGTTCCTCAAGTACCTGACGCTGCCGTATCTGCTGCAGGGTGCCGTTCTGGCCGTCCAGATCGCAGTGGGTGCGCTGGCGATCGGTATCTCGCTTGGGCTCGTGCTCGCGCTCTTCCGCCTCTCCCCGTTCCGGCCGCTGAGCTGGATCACGGGGTTCTACATCTGGTTCGTCCGTGGCACCCCGATCCTCCTGCAGTTGGTCTTCCTCTACGACGTCCTCCCCTCGATAGGCATCGTTCTCGATCCCATCACCACCGCGATCGTGGGCTTCGGCCTCAACGAGGCTGCTTTCTCGGCGGAGGTCATCCGAGGGGGCGTCCTCTCGGTGAACCGTACGCAATGGGTCGCGGCGCAGTCGCTCGGCATGGGTACGGTCCTGATGATGCGGCGGATCGTCATCCCGCAGGCGATGCGAGCATTCCTGCCAGCGATCGGCAATGACTCGATCAGCGTCTTGAAGAACACTTCGCTGGCTTCCGTGATCTCGGTCAACGAACTGACCCTACGGAGTCAGACGATCGTCTCCACGAACTTCCAGTTCTTCCCTGTCTTCCTCGCGTCCGGGGCCATGTACCTGACGCTGACCTCGGTCATCGCGCTCGCCCAATTCATACTGGAACGACGGTTCAACCTCGAGACGCGCGGGATGCCCGGAGCGTGGGATCGTCTTCTTGGCTTTCGGCTCCAGCGCCAGCGCGCGATCCCCGTAGCGGCAGGGTCCGCCCAGGTCTCCCTCGAGCAAGCCCGTGGCGCTGAGCCGCCCGAAGGCGCGCCCAAGTCGACCTCACGCCCACCAGATCGGCCGACAGAAGCCCTCGATCTCCACGCGATCATCGCCTTGTCCGGGTCCTCTGAGGTCAAGGCCTCTGGGGCTGCCCCATTCGTGGAACTTCGCGACGTGTGGAAAGCCTACGGGCATCGCGAGGTCCTCTGTGGGGTCGGGTTCGAGGTCAAGCGCGGCGAGGTCTTGACCGTCATGGGGCCGAGCGGCTCCGGCAAGAGCACGATGCTGCGCCTGATCAACCACCTCGAGAACATGGACAAGGGAGAGGTCACGGTCGAGGGCCGTTACGTGGGGTACGACAAGGCGGCCGATGGGCGCCTTCGATCCGTACGCGGCTTGGCGACCGCACGCGCCGAGGCCCGCATCGGCATGGTCTTCCAGCACTTCAACCTCTTCGAGCATCTGACGGCCCTCGAGAACGTCATCGAGACGCCGATCCACGTCTACCACGTGCCACGGGCTGAGGCCGAGCTCGAGGCCCGGGCACTCCTGCAGATGGTGGGTCTGGAACGTCACGCCGACAGCCTGCCGCAGCGCCTGTCGGGCGGTCAGCAGCAGCGCGTCGCCATCGCGCGAGCCCTGGCGATCCATCCGAGGCTGATGCTGTTCGACGAGCCGACGTCGGCTCTGGACCCGGAACTCGTCGGCGACGTGCTACGGGTCATGCGTCGCCTGGCCGAAGGCGGCATGACGATGATCGTGGTCACCCACGAGGTGTCGTTCGCGCGCGAGGTTGCCGACCGGGTCCTCTTCATGGCCGACGGTTTGATCGTCGAGCAGGGCACCCCGGCTGAGGTCATCGACCACCCGCAGCACCCGCGGACTCAACAGTTCCTACGGCAGGTCGGCCGTGCAGTCGACACATTCTGACCGACAGAGCGCACGTGACGGTCGAGGAGGGGGCGAAGGAGGGCTGATGGCGAAGTTCTCGAGCACTTGGTGAGCCAAACACAGAACCGGAGGAAACCATGAGACTGCCGCGCTTTGGCGCGTTGTTCGTCGTCGCCGTATTCCTCGTGAGCGCATGTGCCGCGGGGACAACGACGGTGGCGCCGACCGCCACGCCACTCGCTACGACGGGAGCGACCGCCACACCCGTTCAACCAACGGCAACACCCACACCGGCGCCCACGATCCGCATCGGCCTCTCGCCAGACAATCCTCCGATGGAGTTCGCGGACGCCAACGACCCGACCTCCTACAAGGGCTTTGATATCGACATGATCAAGGCCGTGATGGGCAACCTGAACCGCCAGTATGAGATCAAGCCTTTCCAATTCTCGGGCCTGATCCCGGCGCTCCAGGCTGGCCAGATCGACGTGGTCATCTCTGACCTGTGGGTCAATTCGGACCGCTCGAAGGTCGTGGACTTCGTTTCGTATCAGATCGCGGCTCAGGCGCTGTTGGTCAAGAACGGCAACCCGCTCGGCTTCCAGCAGGCGACGGATCTATGCGGCCACAATGCCGCTGCCAAACTCGGTTCTGTCGGCCAGACGTGGCTGCAGGATCAAAGCACCGCCTGCACGACCGCGAGCAAGGCGGCGATCAACGTCTCCACCTACCCAGACCTGCCGACCGGGCTTCTGGCCCTCAACAACGGACGTACGGACGCGATCTTCGAGGACGCCTTGTCCACCTCCTACGTTCAGACGCAGAACCCGGGTAAGTACAGCATCGCCTTCGTGACGCCCGGCAACATCATCGTTGCCGCCGCGGTGAAGAAGGGCAACACGGACCTCGCCCAGCTCCTCCAAACCGGCTTCACCTGGTTCCAGTCGAGTGGGCAATACGACTCGACCCTCAAGACGTGGAACATCCCCACGCAGCTCAGGAGTGACGTCAATATCATCACCGACTACCCCGCACCATCGCCGACTTCATAGTGGTTTTCTCGGGCGGGGGCCGCAAGGTCTCCGCCCGAGTCCCTTCCACTCATCAGCCTGGCTCAGACCGCCACGGAACAAGATGTGAGCGCTGAGGCACCCGAACCGGAAGAATTCGCCCGCCGTCGCCGCCTCATGCAGCTGCTCCGCGAGCGGGACGCCGACGTCTACGTCAGCGATCGGCCAGCGGACATCCGGTACCTGACCGGATCTGAAGAGGCAGCCGGCGTTGTGCTGGCCTTTGCTGACGGCACGACCGAGCTGGTCGTTGCGGCGATCGGCCTAGCGGCTGCGACCGCGACCACCGCGGCGACCCTTGTGAGCGCGCCCGGCGTGGGGGACGCCCTCGACCCGCTCGTCGCGGATCGGGTACTGGCGAACGGGGCCGAGCGAGTCATCCTCGCCGTTGGTGGAACGTCACAGGTCACTCTCGGGACAGCTATCGCGGCCATCGCACGTCTCGAGCTCGACGCTCGTTTGGGCGAAGAGCTGCGTCGCCAGAAGAGCCCCGGCGAGCGAGCCCTGCTTCGCCGGGCAGCCAGCCAGTGTGACGCCGGCCTCGCCGCAGCGTTCGCAGCGCTGCGCCCGGGAGTCAGCGAACTGGAGGTCGCAGCGGCTGTCGAGGCAGCGATCCGAGTCGCGGGCGCAGAGGGCACCGCCTTTGCCACGAACCTCGCCAGTGGCGGGCGAGGTTCGTTCCCGAACGCCCGTGCGAGCGACAAGCTGCTTGCGCTCGGGGAGCTCGGCTTTCTGGACCTGGGCCCGCTCTGCGGTGGTTACCACGCTGACGCGGCTCGCACGTTCGTCCTCGGCTCACCGACCCGAACGCAGACAGCGATCGTCGAGGCGGTCCTCAGCGCTCTTGCGTGGGCTCTGCGGGCGCTGGAGCCAGGCATCCTCGGGCACGAGGTCTACCGGGGCGTGGCAGCTAGTCTCGCGGCATCCGGGTTCGAGGGGCCGATGCCGCACCATGCAGGCCATGGCCTTGGCTTGTTCGGTGCTGAGCGGCCGTGGATGCTTCCCGGGTCGCAGGACGACGTCCGGATCGGCGACCATCTGGCGCTCGAGGTCGGTGTCTACGTGCCGTACGTTGGTGGTGCGCGCATCGAGCAGGACATCATCGTCACCGCCTCGGGATACGAACTCCTGACCATGTTCCCCCTCGACCCGGTCGTTTCCCCCACGTCATCGGTTTCGCTCCATGCGTAGGGACGGTCGAGTCCTCGTCCTGGTCGACGGCCGTGACGTCGGAGGTCAGTGGAGCCGCGCAGTTCTGGGTCCGGCCCTGCGACACCTCGGCATCCCTCACCGATTCTGGAACGTCGCTCACGGCTTACCGAGCGCAGCCGGGCTCGCGGCAGTGTCGACGATCCTCATCGGCCAGGATGGTCTGATCGGTGACCTTGGCGCAGCCGGTTGCGAGCCCATCCTGCGCGCTGTTCACGAAGGGGCCGGTCTGGTCTCGCTGGACGGCATGCTCCAGCATGCTCCGAGCAACTACCGGATGGCGGTGGGCCTGTCCACGCGCGCTCCATTACGACGCGCTTCGACGACCGAATTCCGAGTGGCGGCGGAGTCCCACTGGATCGTGCAGGAACGTCCGCGGGCGGAGGCCGTGCGGCTGCGTCGGGGCGTGCGAATCATGCACGGACGCCTTAAGCCCGATGTAACCGTGCTCGCCACCGGGGACGGCTACCCGATCCTGTGGGCGCGCGGTCTTGGCGCGGGACGCATCGCGCAGTGGTCTGTTCCGCCAACCATCTGGGGGACGGCCACCCTGGGATTTGGAGCTGGGCTGGACGACCTCTTCTGGCGGACCGTCGTGTGGGTTGCGCGAAAGCCATTCGTGACGATGCCCCTGCCGCCGTATACGAGGCTTCGCTTCGATGACTGCCTTGGCTTGTGGCGTACCGCGAAGGACTTTGCGTTCGTTGATGTCCTCAATGCCCATGGTCACGTTCCGGCGCTCTTCGTCTGCCTGGATGCCGTTACCGACAGTGGGGCTGAGGCCATGCGACGGCTGGCCTCTACGGGAAAGGCCGAGTTCGGACCACACGTCCTCCGACCGAACGTTGGCCCCTTCCTGGGCGATGACGCGCATGACTACGACGCGGGCGAGATCCGGGCCAACTTTCGCGTCATCGATGAGCGCTTCGCCCGGTGGGGGGTTCCGATCGCGCCCCTCATCGCGGACCACAACCATGAGTTCTCGACGCTCAGCGTCCCCGAGTTCGCGGCGCGTGGCATGCGCTACCGACTGAACGTGACGGCTCCAGGCGAGCGATGGCACGGGCCGCACCGTGATTGGCGGCCAGCGCCGTACGGGCTGACGTCGTATGCCATCGACGAGATCCCGGGCACGGGGATCGTCGCTGTCCTGAACCATTTCAGCCCATTCATGGACGCTCGGACGCAGGTCGGGCGTGACACGTTCATGTTCGATCGGGATGGCAGCTTCGGGGAAGTGGTGTGGGATTTCCTCAATGGGCTCGTTGGTCCTACGCGAGTGGACCTGGCGACGGCCGCCGCGAGGTTCGCGCTGCATGAGCGGCGTGGTCTCCAGGGCGGTTTTCTTGGTGGCTCGATCAGCCATTCGCACTGGCTGCAGTACCTTGCACCGAGTCAGCTCGACGCCCTTCTGACCCGCGCAGACGCGGAGAATCACGCGGTCGCTCGGCGAGGCGTGAAGCCGAGCGAGTCGGGCGGATTCGCCGACCAACACCGACGCGCCCGGCTGACGGACGTCGCTGTGGACGGGCAACGCATCGCCATCGAGATCGCAGGCACCATCGACGCCGTCCCCGAGATCCGCATCCACCGCGACGCCGATGGTGACGACGTGGCAACGACGTGGGTCCGCCCCGACGCCGAACGCCATGGCTCGCAGGTGCGGGCGCGCTTCAACCTCGCAAGCCTGTGATGCAGCCCGCGATCCGTGACGCGGCGTACGGGTCGATCGGCGCGGTCGCGACACCCCACTACCTGGCGTCTCTTGCCGGCCTGGTCACCCTTCGTAGCGGCGGCAGCGCAGTAGATGCCGCGATCGCGGCCAATGCCGTGCTGGCCGTTGTCTGGCCCCACATGTGTGGTCCAGGCGGAGATCTGTTCGCCCAGGTGTGGTCGCCGCGGGATGGCCTCATCGGGCTCAACGGCAGCGGGCGGGCAGGTGCGCAAATGTCGATCGAGGCGTATCACGGCCTCGGTTTGGCCTCGATCCCCGAGCGCGGGGCCTTGGCGGTGACGGTGCCAGGCGCGATCGATGCATGGACGATGCTCCATGCCAGGTGGGGACGGCTCGACCTGGCACAGATCCTGGGACCGGCCATCAGCGCCGCCAAGGGCGGATTCGCCGCGACCCCAAGGCTTTGCCGGGCGATCGCCGATCAAGCGGATGACCTGCGTCGGGGTGGCGCTCGGTGGTTCATGCCAGCCGGGGACCCTCCCGAACCCGGCGCCCGCATCGTGCAACCTGCCCTGGCCAGGACCCTTGAGGAGATCGCCCGACGCGGCCGCGCCGCCCTGCACGGCGGCGAACTCGGAGCGCAGGTGTACGCCGCCGTCCGTGCCGGTGGGGGGTTGCTCTCGGAGATGGACCTCGCCGGGCACCAAGGTGAATGGGTCACGCCACTCGCTGGCGAGTACCGGGGGGCGACCGTCTGTGAATTGCCCCCCAACACGCAGGGGATAGCGGTGCTCGAGCAGCTCGCCTTCCTCGACGAAGCACCGGTGGCGGCATGGGCCAAGGACGATGTCGAACTGATCGACCAGCTGGTCCGACGCAAGACGGTCGCCTTCGACGACCGTGACGCCTACCTCGGCGACACCGAATGGCGCGGCCCGGCGCTGGCGACGATGCGCGAGCCCGGTTACGTGACAACGCGTCTCGCGCAACAACGACGCGCCCGAGCTCCTCAACCTAGCGCTGGCGGCGACACGGTCTATCTATGCGTGGCTGACCGCGACGGCGTGGTCGTCAGCCTGATCCAGAGTGTGTACGGCTCGTTCGGGTCGGGCGTCTTCGTGCCGGATGGCGGTTTCGTCCTACAGAATCGGGGTGCGGGCTTCTCTCTGGACCCGCACGCTGCGAACGCGCTGGCACCGGGCTTGCGGCCTCGCCACACCTTGATCCCGGGTCTTGCCCTCCGGGGCGGGCGACCCTGGCTTGCTTTCGGGACCCGCGGCGCGGATGGCCAGGCCCAGACGGCGATCCAGTTGCTGGTTGGCATGCTGGATCTGGGGCGTGACGTGGCCGTGGCTGTCGAGGCACCGCGGTGGGTCCACGGGCTGGGCTCGTCCGGATCGAACGAGCTGGTGCTGGAGGCCCGCTTCGGAGCCACGGTGATCGAGGCCCTTGCCGCACGCGGCTGGCCGGTACGCGCCACGGCCGCGTTCGATGATCTGCTCGGTACGGCTCAGCTGATCGAAGTCCTCGAGGATCGTGGCTGCTATGCCGCCGCAGCCGATCCCCGTGGCGACTCTGTCGCTTTGGCGTGGTGACCGCGGCCTAGACAGCCGTCGGGGCCGACCACCGGGCC
>CAZFGT010000022.1:0-7530 GCA_964518505.1 uncultured Anaerolineaceae bacterium
GGACGCTCTCGCGGTACTCGTCCGGCATCCAGTCGCCGGCCTCGATCTTGCCGCCCGCCTGGACGTGGGCCTCGAACGCCCGATACCGCTCGTCGTGGCTGAGGCGCGCGTCGTTATGGGGCAGGTGCGTGCGCTCGCGGGGCGGCAGGATCGGATCCAGGGCCAGGGGGTCGGTCACGGCTTGGCCTCCTCGCTTGCGGGCGCGTCCGGCGGCCGCAGGCCGCGCATGAAGATCGTCTGGTACGCATCGGCCACGGCCGTCGTGTCCAGTGCGCCGTCAGGGTGGTACCAGGCGGCGATGCCGTTCAGGGCGGCGAGGATGGCGCGTCCGGTCACGGCCGCATCGGCGGGGCCGTCCAGGGGGCGCAGTGAGCCGTCGCGTGCACCCTCGACCAGCAGTCCCCGCAGGACCGCTTCGTAGGACTGGCGGCGAGCGGCGATCTCGGCCCGGTGCGGCTCGTCCAGGAAGCGCCAGTCCTGCAGGAAGACGGACGCATCCTCGCGCTCACCGGCCACGATCCCGACGTGGGCGCGCAGGAGCACGGCGAGTCGCGCGGCGGCCGGCCCCGGGCTCGCCAGCGCCGCATCGGCGGCCAGGCGGAAGCGCTCCGCCACGCGCCACACGATCGACCAGAGGAGGGCCTCCTTGGACGCCACGTGGGCGTAGAGGCTGGCCCCCTGCAAGTCCACGCCGCGGGCGATCTCGCGCACGCTCGTCGCCGCATAGCCGCGCTCGCGGAACAAGGCGCTGGCGACGTCGTCGATCTGCTGGCGGCGGGTCTCGACCATCCGGTCTGGTGCACTCCCGGGTTCTGGCGCGGTCCGAACGAACGCTCGTTAGGGAGCCTAGCTCCCGACTCGCGGGTGCGTCAAGCGGGCCGTTGCGCGGCGGTTGAACGGCCCCTCAGCCCGAACATGTCCATATACCAACCCGGGTGGTACTCGAGCAGGTATGCCAGCCGATAGGACGTGCATCGGGCCTGAGCAGCCCCGATTCCACGCTCGACAGTTGCTCGAGAGCGGGGCCGGACGCCCGCCGGGCGGCACGGGACCTGTTCCAATACCACGCCGGTTGGTATCTGGCCATGTTCGTCAGCGGCGCCACGGCCACGGTCACCCGTCAGCGGGCACGGTAGGCTACGGCCCGTGGTGCGGACGCGGCTGACCCTCCAGACGATCGACCTTCACTGCGGCGGGGAGCCGCTGCGGCTCATCACGACCGGCTACCCGCCCGTGCCCATGGGCACGGTGCTGGAGCGTCGGCGCTGGGTGCAGCAGCAAGCGGACCATGTCCGCCGGACCGTCGTACTAGAGCCGCGCGGGCATCGCGATATGTACGCTGCCGTCCTCCTGCCGCCCGGCCGGCCCGACGCCGACCTGACGGTCCTCTTCATGCACAACGAGGGCTACTCCACGATGTGTGGGCACGGCACGATCGCACTGGCCACCGCGCTGGTGGAAGAGGGGCTGTTCCCGGCCACGGAGCCGGAAACGGTCATCCGCTTCGAGGCGCCCGCCGGCGTCGTCACCGCCCACGCCACCGTGCGGCGCAGTGCGGCCGGATCGCCCGAGGTGACCGGCGTCCGCTTCGACAACGTGCCCTCGTACCTCGCCGCGCAGGACCTGGCGATCCGGCCCGATGGGGTGGACCTGCCCTCCGATGGCCCGGTCAAGGTCGACATCGGCTTCGGCGGTGCCTACTACGGCATCGTCGACGCGGCCGCCCTGGGCCTGCGGGTCGTCCCGGCCCAGACCGACGCGTTGACCAGGGCGGGGGCGGCCATCACCGACGTCCTGCGCCGTGACCACGCGCCCCAGCACCCCACCGATGCCGACCTGGGCTTCGTGTATGGCACCATCATCGTCGACCACGAACCGGCCGCCGCCCCCGACGGCCGCGCAGGCGACGCCGACATCCGCAACGTGACCGTCTTCGCCGATGCGGAGGTGGACCGCTCGCCATGTGGTTCGGGCACCTCCGCGCTCCTCGCCCAGGCGGCCTCACGCGGCACCCTGCCCATCGGCGGCACGCTGCGCAACGCCAGCCTCACCGGCGCCATCTTCGAGGGCCGCCTCGATGGGCCGGCCCGCCTGGGCGACCAGGCCGCGTGGCAGACGAGCGTGGCGGGGACGGCCTACGTGACGGGCTACAGCACCTTCGTCGTCGACGAGCGCGACCCGCTCGGCGGCGGCTTCCTGTTGCGCTAGTGGCCGGTTACGCCGACCGCCGGCGACGCCGGCGGGTCCGTTCCACGACCGCGACCTCGGCGGCCCGACCGCTGCGCGTCCCCGCCGCGCCGATGGGCCAGGCCGTGGGCATCGCCGACGCCCTCGTCTTCCGCCGCGAGGGTCCGCGCCTGGCGCTCGTGGGCGGCGAGGGGCGAGGCGTCGGGTGGATCGGGATCGTGGATATCGATCGGGAGGCGGAAGCCCTCGTGGTGCGGGCCCAGGCCGCGACAAGGCCCGTCCGCGTCGAGACGGCTGCCCCGAGCCACATCGTGGGGCCGTACTGGAGCGCCCATGCCGCGCTCGTGCCGGTGGGCGAGTCGCACCTCGTGGTCCTTGGCGCGACGGCGCCGATCCTGGAGCCCGACGCCAGCCTGCAGCGCCTGGCCGCCGAGCTGGTCGCCGCGCACATGGAGGTCTCCTCGGCCAAGCTGCTGGCGGACGAGTTGGAGCTCGTGCACGCCATCCGCTCGCTCATGGAGTACCGGCCCGAGCGGATCACCGACACGGCCCGCCACGTCGCCCAGGTCACCGCCGAGGCGCTCTCGTGCGACGTCGGCGTGACCTACCTGGAGCGCGACCACGGGACGGTGTGCGAGGTCGTCGTGCGCGACTGGCAGGCCGGGCCGACCGTCGAGATCGAGGCCGCCGCGAAACGCCTCCTGACGCGCGTCCGGAACGGCGCCCTGCTGGAGCAGGAACTGGCCCAGGAAGCCGGCGACGCCCTGGGTCGAGGCACCGGCCTGGTGGCCCGCCTGGCGCTGCCCATCGGTGACCCCGAGCGACCGATCGGCGTCCTGGTCGTGGCCCACGCCGATGCCCGGCCGCGGGGCTTCACCAACCTGTGCCAGCGCATCGGCCGCGCCCTCGCGGAGGCCGCCGAGCTGCTCATCAGCCAGGCCGCCTCGCGCGAGTCGCTCTCCGACGAGCGGGATCGGTTCGCGCGCGAGGCTCGCACCGACGCGCTCACGGGCCTGTCCAACCGCAACCACTGGTACGAGGCGCTGGAGGCGGAGGCCGAGCGCGTCGAACGTTACGGCCGGCCCTGCTCGGTGGTCAGCGCCGACGTCGACCAACTGAAGGCCATCAACGACCGGCTGGGCCACGCCCAGGGCGATGTCCTCATCCGCGGCGCGGCGCAGGTGCTGGCGCTCGAGGCACGCGCCACGGATGTCGTGGCCCGCGTCGGCGGGGACGAATTCCTCATCCTTCTGCCGGAGACCGACGAGGCGGGCGCGCAGGTCTTCGTCGATCGCGTCCGGGCGGCGGCGGCCGACTGGCAGATGGCGAAGACCGGCCTCGCGCTGAGCCTGTCCATCGGCGCCGCGACGGCCCGCACGCGCGCCGAGCTCGATCACGTCGTGGACCAGGCGGATCAGGCGATGTACACGGTCAAGCACAGTCCGGAAGCCCCCGCGGCCTGACGCCGGACGCGGCCCGTGCGCCCGGGACGCTACCCTGCACGGATGAGCATCCTCGGCCGGCTGGGCCTGTGGTCCGGTCTCGACAACCTCTCCGCAGACGGCGTGGTGGCGCACGCGCGGCGCGTGGAGGCGGCCGGCTACGACACGCTGTGGGTCAACGAGACGACCGGTCGCGAGCCGATGGCCCTCGCCGGCGCCCTTTCACAGCTGACCAGCCGCATCACGCTGGGCCTGGGGATCGCCAGCATCTATGCCCGTGACGCGGCCGCGTCCCACGCGGGCGCGCGAACCCTCGCGGAGCTCTCGGGCGGCCGATTCGTGCTGGGCCTTGGGGCGTCGCACCCCGAGCGCGTGGGCCCGCAGCGGGGCCACGAGTACCTGCCGGTGCTCTCGGCGATGACCGCCTACCTGGAGGCGTACGAGGCGGCGCCGTACACGGCTCCCCTTCCGGCCACCGAGCCGCCCCTCGTCATCGCCGCCCTGCGACGCCGCATGGTGACTCTCGCCGGCGCGCGCACCGATGGGGCCTTCCCCTTCTTCGTGCCGGTCTCGTACGCCGCCCGGGCGCGGGCATGGGTCGACGAGGGCGCCGCCTCGGCCGGGCGTGGGGGCCGCCCGCTGCTGGTCGTCGCCCTGCCGGTCGTCCTGGCTGATGACCTCGCCTCGGGGCTCGCGGCGGCCCGCATCTACTCGACCTGGTACATCCAGCTGGTGAACTACCGGGCCAACCTGCTGGAGTGCGGCTACACGGAGGCCGACCTGGAGCCGCCGGGCAGCGAACGGATCATGCGCGAGATCGTGGCCATCGGCGACGTGGCCGAGGTCCGTGCCAGGATCGGCGCCTTCCATGACGCCGGGGTCGACCACGTCGCCGTCATCCCCATCGGGCCCGACGGCAAGGTGGCCCACGCGCCGACCGTGGAGGCACTCGCCCCATGACCGCCGACGGGTCGCGGGGCCACGGCTTCCGCGTCGCGACCTTCGACTGCTACGGCACGCTCGTCGACTGGGAGGGCGGCGCGGCCTCCTTCCTCTACCAGCTCGCCGCGCGCGAGGGTGATCCCGACCCCGGGCCGGGCCAGGTCCTGCGTGACCGCTGGGAGGAGCTCCAGTTCGAGCTCCTGGCTGGACCGTATCGGCCCTACCGCACCATCCTGGCCACAAGCCTGGAGGCTTGGTGCCGGGAGCGGGGCTACGCCTACCAGGCCGCCGACGGTGAGGCCCTCGTGGCCGCCATGGGGTCATGGCAGCCCTTCCCCGACACGCGGCCCGCCCTGCTCCAAGCCCAGGCCGCGGGCCTGCGGCTGGTGATCGTGTCGAACACCGACCGGGCCATCATGGCGCGCACGCTGCGGCAGCTCGACCTGCCCTTCGATGACGTGATCGTGGCCGAGGACTGTGGCGCCTACAAGCCGTCGACCGCGGTCTTCGACTACGTCCTCGACCGCCTCGGCGAGGCGCCGGAGACCATCCTGCACGTGGCCTTCGGCTTCAAGTACGACATCGGCCCAGCCGAGCAGCACGGTATGGGCACGGCCTGGGTCAACCGGCACGTCGAGCCGACCCCACCCGGCGCGCGGCCGGGCTTCATCTGGCGCGACCTCTGGAGCCTGGCCGAACTGGCCGGCGGCGACGGCCCGGGCTTCTGAGGGCGCTAGAGCTGCACGATCCCATTGCCGCCCGGATCTCGACCCTCGCCGAGAGCGGTAAGCATGGCCCGCGGTTGGATCGGGAAGTCATCGCCGACGAGGGGCCCGATCTCCCGCACTACGCGCCGGTTGTGGTGCGTTTCGGCGACGACCAGGACGAGTCGATCGACGCTGCCTGACGCCTGCTTCGAGAGGGCGCGAGCGAGTTGGGCTTGTACGTCATAGAGGCGGGTTTCCGCCTCGAACGCGACCGAGACACCATCGATCCGCGCCAGGGCGTCCCACCGCCGTCGCTCATTCCCCATATCGCCTGGACGCGTCCCGGCCCAAACCGGAACCTCGAGTCGCCATGTCCACGCGGGCGACAGACGCGCGCGAAGGCGCCTCAGCAGCGCGACGTGCCCGGCGTCGCGGACCGGCGAGCCATCAGGGAAGGTCCTGATGCTCAGTCGCAGCCCGGTCGCAGCCAGCACCCGTGACAGCATCACCACATCGATGTGGCGGACGTGACCATGCTCGAGCCGACTGACCTGCGCTTGCGACCCGCCCACGGCTCTAGCCACGCTCGTCTGGCTCAAGCCGCACCCCAGGCGGGCGATGTGCACCTCGTCGCCGATCCTCGCCAGCTCGTGGGCGGTCCTCTGCGCGGCTCGATCGATGGGTCTGTCGCGCGTGGCCATGGGGCGATGGTGCCTCACGGCCCTTGGCGGCGAGTTGCGAGGCGCAAGAGACGGCGGTCAGCGGGCTGATCCTCCGGCGGCAGACCCCAGACCATTACGTCTCTGACGCACCGACTCCATGCACGCCGCGACTGTCCCGACCGCTGGCGCACCCAGAACGGGTCAATGGCCGGCCTCAAGGGACGCTCGACGGCCGCTTCATTCGTGGCGCGGCTGAGACGGCGGACGAGATCGGAGCCGTGCAGGCCCTGGTGGTCGGGACACGCGCGGCGTGAATAGGGCGCGAGGCGCGGGCCGGTTGGCCAGGCTGCTGAGGCAAGCGGCCCGGGGCTCTGAGGCTTGCGTGGGGCGGCCGGCTAGTGCGCCTCGGCCGTGACGTGGTAGAGCTTGCCGCTCAGATCGCAGATGTAGAGCTCGCCTGCGTCGTCCTGGCCGAAGCTCGACACGGTGAGCCCTGACTCGAGCAGGACCTTGGCGCTCGTGGGGCCGCGCAGGGCCGTGGCCGCGTCCATGCCCCAGATGCGCCCGGAGCAGTCGTCGCTGAAGAGGTAGGCACCCTCGAGCGCAGGGTAGGTCGTGCCGCGGTAGACGTACCCGCCGACGACGGCGCACCCGAACGAGTGGCTGTAGGTGTACACGGGCAGGGTCAGGCCGTGCCGCGTGCAGGTCGCCGCGTTGTAGCAGGTGTCGCCTTCCATGATCCGCCAGCCGAAGTCGAGGCCGCCGGGGGTGCCCGCCCGCACGGCATCCACCTCTTCCCACAGGTCCTGGCCGACGTCACCGATGAACAGGTCGCCGGTCTGGCGGTCGAAGCTGTAGCGCCACGGATTGCGCAGCCCGTACTCGAAGATCTCCGGCCGCGCCCCGCTGCGGGCCACGAACGGGTTGCTGGCCGGCACGCTGTACGAGTCGCCGGAGACGTCGATCCGCAGGAGCTTGCCCAGCAGCGTGTCCAGGCGCTGACCGTTGTTCTGCGGGTCCCCGCCGCTGCCCCCGTCACCCATCCCCACGTAGAGGTCGCCGTCGGGCCCGAAGGCGACCATCCCGCCGTTGTGGTTGGCGTAGGGCTGCGCGATGTGGAGCAGGACCTTCTCGGACGCCGGATCGCCGTGGGTGGCGTCGCGGCGCGTGAAGCGGGCCACGACGGTGTTGCCGGCCGTGTCCGTGTAGTCCACGAAGAACCGGCCGTCGGTGGCGTATGCGGGCGAGAAGGCGAGCCCCAGCAGGCCGCGCTCGCCGCAGCAGGTGACCGTGGAGCGCAGGTCGAGGAAGGGGCTGGAGATCAGCTTGCCGTCGGGGCCCACGACCAGGATCAGGCCGGGCTGCTCGACGATGAAGAGGCGCCCGCTCCCGTCACCCGCCCCCGTGGCGAAGACCGGCTGGTCCAGCCCGCTCAGGACGAGCTGCAGGCCCAGGTGGACCCTGGAGGGATCGAAGGCCGCAGCGGTCGTAGTCGGCGTCGGGGCTGCGGAGGGCGTGGAGGACGGTGCGGCGCTGGAGGGCGCCGGGCTGGCCTGCGTCGTGGCGGTGGCCACGGCCGTGACCCCAGGG
>CAZFGT010000022.1:7630-41369 GCA_964518505.1 uncultured Anaerolineaceae bacterium
GGAGGGCGCCGGGCTGGCCTGCGTCGTGGCGGTGGCCACGGCCGTGACCCCAGGGGTCCACGTCGGGGTGGCGGTCGTGCCGCTGGTGCAGGCTCCAGTCACGAGCGACGCGGCGAGGAGCAACGAAAACCCGGCGATCGCTCGCCGGGCTTCGTGCGATCGGACTGGACGGCTCATAGCCGCCACGCGGTCAGGCGCGGCGAGAGGCGAAGCAGTCGTTGCAGTAGACGGGCTTGCCGCTGGTGGGCCGGAACGGCACCTGGGCCTCGCGGCCACAGCTGGAGCACGTCACGTCGAACATCTCACGGGGGCCGCGACTGGCGCCGCCACCGTAACCGCCGCCGCCGCCGCCACCACCGCCGTACCCGCCGCGGCTGCCGCCGCCGTAGCTGCCGCCGCCGCCGCCATTGCCATAGCTGCTGGCGCCGTAGCCACCGCCACCACCGCTGTCACCGCGAGCGGCCTTGCGGGCAGCTCGACAGGAGGCACAGCGGCGAGGCTCGCTGAACTGGCGGGCTGAGTAGAACTCCTGCTCGCTCGCCGTGAAGAGGAACTCCTGGCCGCAATCCGCGCAGACCAGGGTCTTGTCCGTGAACAACGAAAACCGCTCCTTCTGTGCCGGCTTCCGCGATTCGATTTCTCGCGGAGACCGTGAGAGGGAGCGATCGTGTGGCCGTGCGTTCCTGAGGCCCACCGATGTGGACGTTGCGAGGATGGTAGCGCACGAGCGCAAGCCCCCCGGTCACGCTCAGGCGGGGCGCAGCACCACTTGGCCGAGCGACCACAGGGTGAGGACGGTGAGGCCCACCATGAGGCATGCCAGCGGCACCTCGCGGCGGCGCAGCGCGCCGAGCGCGGCGGTCGTCCATGGCGTGCCGGCCGGGGCGTCCGGACGGACCTCCGCGGCGGCCGAGGCATGTCCCGCGATCGCGCCGACCATGTGGCCGCCGACCACCGAGCCGAGCATCGCGCCCCACACCAGCGGCGGCGGCAGCCACGCCCCGCTGGGCTCCCAGCCGGCCAGGCCAAGGAAGTGGTAGCCCAGGCTCAGCGGGTCGTCGAAGACCAGGATGATGCGCTGGCCGTCGATGAGCAGGAACGTCAGGTAGTGGGCCAGGATGTAGCCCACGGCGATGGGCACCAGGCCGGCCCCGATGGCCGCCCGCCCGGCCACCCGGCTGGCGAGCAGGGCCACGGTCACGATGGCCGTGGCGAACATCGCCAGCTGGATCGTCGTGCTGGAGACGCTCCCCGCGCCGAAGGCATCGAACCAGACGTTCGTCTGCGACAGGCCATCAAAGATGACGCCGGCCACCGCCAGGGCCACGAACGCCACCTCCGGGATCGTCCAGACCGCCCGGATGAGACCGGTGGCGTAGCCGCGGACGCGGACTCGGCACGCCGACGGCGGTCCGTCCAGGGCCAGCGGCGCGAGGCGGCCCAGCAGTTCGAACCACACGCTGAACGTCTCCGCCTGGCTGCGCCACGCGGCGCGGCCGTAGACCAGCATGCCGGCCAGCGTCACGAGCGTGTAGCCGGCCAGGCTCAGGCCGAGGTAGCGGCCGCCGCCGCCGTTGGTCACGGCTAGCTCCAGCCACACGAAGTAGGCATACCCGGCCACCGCCGGCCAGCGACCCAGGCGAGCCGGGTAGGTCGCCGGACGCGGACCGTCGAACCCCAGCCGGTGCGTCAGGGCGGCGGCGCCGCGGGCCAGCGAGTCGAAGGGGTCGAGCCATTGCCACAGCGGGCCCACCAGGGCCGACAGCACGGCCACGCCCACCCAGCCGTAGACCCACAGGAACAGCGAACCCACGTCCGCGTCGCCCGGCTGGGCCACGAGGACCGTCTCGAGCAGCACGGCGGCCCAGCCGATGAGGCCGATGACACGCAGGAAGGCCCGCAACAGCGCCGGCACCACGAAGGTACGGCGCTCGCGCGTGGACAGCGAGATGGGTTCGCGCGTCAGGACGAGGCTGAACGACAGGGCCACCGCAACCGCGGCCCCGGCCAGGTACGCGCCAAGCGGCAGGGGCGAGGGGAAGCGGCCGGCGATGGAATGGGCCAGCACGGGCGAGGGCTGACTCGCCAGCAGCGCCACCAGCGTCGCGGCGAAGCCGGTGACGCGCAGGACCCCCCAGGCCATGCTTGGGCCGCGGCGCATCAGCCGGCCGGCGGGTACGGCGCCTCCGCGTCGACGCCCAGGCTCTCCCGGGCCTGGCGGGCCGCGGCTGCATCGAGTCGGCCGCAGCGGGCAAGCTCGGCCACCACCGCCTGCGCGATGTGGGCCGCATCGATCTCGAAGAAGCGCCGCAGCTCCGCGCGCGTGTCGCTGCGGCCGAAGCCGTCGGTGCCCAGCACGGTCCAGCTGTCGCCGGGCACCCAGCGGGCGATCTGGTCCGGCACGGCCTTCATGAAGTCGCTCACCGCCACGACCGGGCCATGGGCGGCGGACTCGGCCAGCTGCTCGGCCACGAACGGCATCCGGGCCGGCTCGCCGGGATGGAGCCGGTTCCAGCGCTCGATCTCAAGGGCATCGGCGCGCAGCAGCTGGTAGGAGGTGGCGCTCCAGACCTCGGCGGCCACCCCGAACTGCTCGGCCAGCATGGCCTGCGCCTTGAGCGCCTCCTGCATGATCGAGCCGCTGGCCAGGATCGTGGCGCGCGTCGGCTTGCGCGCCCCGGCCACGGCGGGTGCCTCGCGGAAGCGGTACAGGCCCCGTACCACGCCATCCTCGGCCCCGTCGGGCAGGGCCGGCATGACGTGGTTCTCGTTGTAGAGGGTCAGGTAATAGACCACGTCCTCGTCACCATCGAGCATGCGCCGCAGGCCGTCCCGGATGATGAGGGCCGTCTCATAGGCGAAGGCCGGGTCGTAGGCGTGGACGGCGGGCAGCGTGGAGGCAAGGAGCAGCGAGTGGCCGTCCTCGTGCTGGAGGCCCTCGCCGTTGAGGGTCGTGCGGCCGGCCGTGGCCCCCAGCAGGAAGCCCCTGGCCCGCGCGTCCCCGATGGCCCAGAACTGGTCGCCGGTCCGCTGGAAGCCGAACATCGAGTAGAAGATGTAGAAGGGGATGGTCGGCTCGCCGTGGGTCGCGTAACTGATGCCGGCGGCCTGGAAGGAGGCGGCCGCGCCGGCCTCGGTGATGCCCTCCTCCAGCACCTGGCCGTCCTTGGCCTCGCGGTACGACAGCACCAGGTTGGAGTCGACCGGGTCGTACAGCTGGCCCCGCGCGGCGTAGATGCCCACCTCCCGGAAGAGGGGGTCCATGCCGAAGGTGCGGGCCTCGTCGGGCACGATCGGCACGACGCGCCGGCCCATGCCGGGGTCGCGCAGCAGGTTGCGCAGCAGCTTGCTGAAGGCCATCGTGGTCGACGCTTCCTGGGTCCCTGACCCGGCCGTGAACTCGGCATACACGGGGTCGCCCGGCAGCTCGACGGTCACGGGGTGGACGACGCGGCGGGGCAGCGGTCCACCCAGGGCCGCCCGGCGCGCCTCCAGGTACTTGATCTCCGGCGCGCGCGGGCCGGGGTGGTAGTACGGGGCGTCCTTGAGCTTGGCGTCGGGGATGGGCAGCTCCAGGCGGTCGCGGAAGACCTTGAGCTCGGCCTCCGAGAGCTTCTTGGCCTGGTGGGTGATGTTGCGCGCCTCCACGCCGGCGCCGAGTGTCCAGCCCTTGACCGTCTTGGCCAACACGACCGTCGGCGCACCCTGGTGGGCGAGCGCCGCGCGGTACGCGGCGTAGACCTTGTGGATGTCGTGGCCGCCGCGCCGCAGGCGGGTCAGGTCGTCGTCGCTCAGGTGGGCCACCATCGCCTGCAGGCGCGGATCGGGCCCGAAGAAGTGCTCGCGGATGTAGGCGCCCGACTCGACCGAGAACTTCTGGAACTCGCCGTCCAGCGTCTCGTTCATGCGGTGGACCAGGACGCCATCCTCGTCACGGGCCAGCAGCTCGTCCCATTCCCGGCCCCAGATGACCTTGATGACGTTCCAGCCCGCGCCGCGGAAGAGGCCCTCCAGCTCCTGCACGATCTTGCCGTTGCCGCGGACCGGTCCATCAAGGCGCTGCAGGTTGCAGTTGACCACGAAGGTCAGGTTGTCCAGGCCGTCGCGGCCGGCCAAGGAGAGGCCTGCCAGGGCCTCCGGTTCGTCCATCTCGCCGTCGCCGAGGAAGGCCCAGATGTGGTTGGCGCTGGTGTCCTTGAGCCCCCGCGCGGCGAGGTAGCGGTCAAAGCGGGCCTGGTAGATGGCCGCCAGCGGCCCCAGGCCCATCGACACCGTGGGGAACTCCCAGAAGTCGGGCATGAGGCGTGGATGGGGGTACGAACTGAGGCCCCGGCCCGGCACGACCTCGCGCCGGAAATGGTCCAGCTGGTCCGCCGTGAGCCGCCCCTCCAGGAACGCCCGGGCGTACATGCCCGGCGCGGCGTGGCCCTGGTAAAAGATGTGGTCGCCCATGCCGGGCGCGTCCTTGCCCCGGAAGAAGTGGTTGAAGCCGACCTCGTAGAGGGTGGCCGCGGAGGCGTACGTGGCGAGGTGGCCGCCGATGCCGGGGCTCAGGTTATTGGCCCGCAGGACCATCGCCACGGCGTTCCAGCGGACCATCCGCCGGATGCGGTGCTCGATCTCCTCGTCGCCCGGGAAGGGCGGTTCCTGTTCCGGGCTGATGGTGTTGATGTAGCGCGTCTGGGTCAGCGCCGGGAGGCCCAGCTGGAGCTGGCGGGCGCGCTTCAGGAGCCGGTAGAGGATGAATTGGGCCCGGTCAGCACCCTCGTTGCGGGCGACCGAATCCAGTGAGTCGATCCAGTCCTGTGTCTCGGTCGGGTCACGATCGGGCAGCTGGCGCTTGAAGTCGCCGTACTCGTCGAACATGCGCCTCAATAGTAGGCGGGGCCGACGTATCCTGCCCCCTATGCGCATGGAAGGGCGGGCCCTCGGCATCGACATCGGCGGCACCGGCATCAAGGCCGCCGTGGTCGACCTGGCCGATGGCAAGCTCCTGTCGGACCGGGTGCGGGAGAAGACGCCGCAGCCGGCGACCCCGGCGGCCGTGGTCGAGGTGACCGCCCGCGTCTGCGATCGCCTCACGGAGAGCGGCGCGCTGACCCCAGACATGAAGGCCGGCGCGGGCTTCCCCGCCGTGATCAAGGACGGCCGCTCCCTGAGCGCCGCCAACGTCGACCCGGGGTTCATCGATGCGCCGGTCCAGCAGCTGCTGACCGAGCGCCTGGGCCGCCCGGTGGTCGTCATCAATGACGCCGACGCGGCCGGGCTGGCTGAGATGGCCTTCGGGGCCGGCCGCGGGCACCCCGGCGTGGTCATGCTGCTGACGATCGGGACGGGCATCGGGTCGGCCCTCCTCATCGACGGCAAGCTGGTGCCCAATACGGAGCTCGGCCACCTCCAGTTGCACGGCCGCGACGCCGAGCGGCTGGTGAGCGGCGCGGCGCGCGAACGACGCCACCTGGGCTGGAAGCGCTGGGCCCGCGAGTTCAACGTCTACCTGGCCATGGTCGAGCGCTACTTCACGCCGGACCTGATCATCCTGGGCGGCGGGGTCAGCAAGGAGCTGCCGCGCTACGCCAAGTACCTCCAGGCGCGCGCGCAGATCGTCCCCGCGGCGATGCTCAACACCTCGGGCATCGTGGGGGCGGCGATGGCCGCCGACGGCGGTCTGGCGGCGGCCGAGGCGGAGGCGGCCGATCGCGCCGCCGAACACGGGCAGCCAGCTGTCGCGCCGCCGGTGGGACCCGCGGACGGCCGCTGATGGACGTCGCTGCCGGCCGGCCGACGCCGGGCCAGGGCACGTCCAGCCTCGCGCGCGAGCATTGCCAGCCCGTGCGCCCGGGCACGAGCGCCCTGAGCCATTTCGATATCGAGGAGCTGGCCGATGAGCTGGAGGCGGGCTGGCACGTCAACGACGACCTCATCCGGCGCGACTACGTGACGGAGGACTTCAGCGCTGCCTTCGCCTTCGCCACGCGGATCGCCCTCCTCGCCGAGGCCCAGGGCCACCACCCCGAGATGACGGTGGGCTGGGGCCACCTCGTGGTGACCCTCAGCACGCACGCGGCCCGCGGCCTGACGCGCAACGATTTCATCATGGCGGCCCACATCGACGCGCTCGGGGGGCCATGAGCCAGCCCGTCCAGGTGCACCTCCTGGATGCCACCTACGAGCTGTTCCGGGCCCATTTCGGGCGACCCCCGACCGATGATCCCCAGGGCCGGCCGGTCGGCGCGACCGTGGGCCTCGTGGAGAGCGTCCTGAACCTGCTGCGCGAACCGGGCGTCACGCACGTCGGGTGCGCCACGGATCACGTCATCCGCTCCTGGCGCAACCAGCGTTACGCCGGCTACAAGACCGAGGCCGGCATGCCGCCCGAGCTGCTGGCCCAGTTCAGCCTCGCCGAGGACGCGCTGCGGGCGCTGGGGCTGGTGGTCTGGGCGATGGTCGAGTTCGAGGCCGACGATGCCATCGGCGCGGCCGCCGCACGCTTCGCCGACGACGCGGCTGTCGAACGCGTGGTGATCCTGTCGCCGGACAAGGACATGGCCCAGTGCGTCCGGGAGGATGGGCGTGTCGTGTGCTTCGACCGGCGCCGCGGCCTGCTCATCGACGCGGCGGCGGTGCGCGAGAAGTTCGGCGTCTCCCCGGCCAGCATCCCCGACTACCTGGCCCTCGTCGGCGACAGCGCCGACGGCTACCCTGGCCTGCAGGGCTGGGGGGCCAAGTCGGCGGCGGCCGTGCTGGCCCGCTACGGCAGCCTGGAGGAGATCCCGCCGCGCGCCTCGCAATGGGACCTCGCCGTCCGCAGCGCGCCGGCGCTGGCGCAGGTGCTGCGGGACGGCCAGGCCGACGCGTACCTCTTCCGCGAGCTGGCCCGCCTGCGCCTTGATGCACCGGTGCCGGAGACGCTCGCCGAGCTGCGTTGGCGCGGGGTGCCCCGGCCGGCCTTCGAGGCCCTGGTGGAGCGGCTAGGCGCGCGCCACCTGTTCGGGCGCGTGGCCCGCTGGGCCGCCGCCTGACGGGAGACGCACCCGCAGGGCGGCCGGTTCGGCCACGAACGTCGCCGCCCTGACACCCGCGCCGCGCACCGGCGTCCCGTCCAGCTGGAGCGGCAACTCGCCGTCCAGCACGTCCACCTGGAGCGACCGGCCGACCAGCCACACGGCGCCGTCGGCCGGCGGGACACGCCGCACGGCCAGCTCGACCCCCAGGCGCACCAGCCGCGGCATGGGCACGCCTGGCAACAGGCAGAGGTCCAGTAGCCCGTCGTCCGGTCGCGCCCGCGGATTGGGCCACACGAGGTTGGCGTAGAGGCGGGTGTTGCCCACGATGAGCTGCCAGGCCGGCCCTTCCCAGCCGGTCCGCCCCTCGACGCTGACCCGAACGCGGCGCGTCCGCCACCCGGGCGCGACGGCCATGGTCGCGGCGGCGATGGCGACCGGGCCGATGCGCCGCTTGAGGTTCGGTAGCGTGGCGCGAAGGATCGCCGCATCGAGGCCCAGACCGGCGGCGATGACGAACCGGGCCCACCGGCCGTCGGGCAGCGTCACGCGGCCCAGGTCCATGGCCCGCTCGACGCCCTCGACGAGGGCCCATGCCGCGGCGGCCGGCGCGGCCGGGATGCCCATCTCCCGCGCGAAGACGTTGGCCGTGCCGCCGGGCAGGACGCCGAGCGGCACGCCCGTCCCGGCGATCGCGGAGGCGACGTCGCGCAGGGTGCCGTCGCCACCGGCCGCGACCACCAGCTCCGCGCCGGCGTCGAGGGCACGCGCCACCAGCGGCCCGGTCGCCTCGCCGCGCGTCCGGGAGTAGACGCGCCGCCGCCAGCCTGCCGCGGCCAGGATGGGTTCGATCGAGCGCATCGGATAGGGGCCGCGGAAGGACGACGGGTTGTCGATGATCCCGACGAGCACGAGCGCCTGCGCTCAGGCCGCCAGCAGCCGCAGCAACTCCGCGTGCCAGGGCGCCGCGGCGGCGACGACGGCGACCTTGCCCGTCGGACGGGCCATGTCGAGCCACGGGCCGCCGGCCAGGTCGGTCACGGTGGCACCGGCCTCGGCCGCGATGAGGCCGGCCGCGGCCACGTCCCAGGCCGAGAGGCCGCCGGCCTGGACATACACGTCGAAGCGGCCGTCCGAGACGTAGGCCAGCGCAAGGGCCGAGCTGCCCAGGACGCGGTTGACCTGTGTGGCGCTGGTCACGGCTCGGGCGCGGGCGCGCCACCCGCGCTGCGGCAGGACGACCGTGGCCAGGCACTGGGCCAGGCTCTCCCGCTGGGGTGGCCGTACCGGCTCGCCGTTGCGGCGCGCGCCGCCGCCGGCGACCGCCTCGTACAGGTCGCCGCGGGTCGGATCCAGGATGACACCCACGGCCGCCCGGCCGTCGACCACCAGGGCGATGCTGACGCAGAAGAACGGCAGGCCGTGAGCGTAGTTGATGGTCCCGTCCAGGGGGTCCACCACCCACACCCGACCAAGACCCTGATCGGGGCTGGGGCCGGTCCCTCCGCCGCCGCGGTGGGCGCCCGACTCCTCGGCGAGGAAGCCGTCGCTCGGGAACAGGGCCCGCAGGCCATCAAGGATGAGGGCCTCCGACGCGTGGTCGGCCTCGGTCACCAGGTCGCGCGAGCCCTTGCGGGTGCCCTTGGTCCGCACCTGGGTGAGGCGCCCGTAGAGATCCATCTGGAGTCGGCCGGCCTCACGGGCGAGCCGCTTCGCGGCGTCCAGCTCCGGACCGTAGGGTGATGGCACCTCGCCATCGTAGCGTCGGTGGCGGGCGCGGCTTGTCGCGTCGGGATACACCCGCCAAGATGCGCGGGATGTCTTCCAAGCGCTGGACCCTGGTCGCGGCCGTGCTCGGCTCGGGGATCGTGTTCCTGGACTCCACCGTGGTCAACGTGGCCCTGCCTCAGATCGGCAAGGACCTGCCGCGCCTCTTCGTGGCCCAGCTGGAAGGCCAGTCGTACGTCTACAACGCGTACCTGCTGTCGCTGAGCGCGCTGCTCATCCTGGCCGGCGGCCTGACCGACTACCTGGGCCGGCGGCGGATGTTCCTCATCGGCCTGCTGGGCTTCGGGGCGACCTCGATCCTGTGCGGCCTGGCGCCGGACATGGAGCTGCTGATCCTCTTCCGCATCCTCCAGGGCGCCGCCGGGGCCCTGCTCGTGCCCGGGTCGCTGGCCCTTCTCACGGCCACCTTTTCCGGCGAGGAGCAGGGCCGCGCGTTCGGCCTGTGGGCCGGCGCGTCGGGCGCCACGACCCTCCTGGGGCCGGTGGTCGGCGGACTCCTGGTCCAGACCATCTCCTGGCGGCTGGCCTTCTTCATCAACGCCCCGCTGGTGGCCATCGCCGCGTACGCCACCTGGCGCTACGTGCAGGAGAGCCGTAACGAGCACGCCTCGGGCCGCTTCGACTGGCTGGGAGCGATCGACGTGGCCCTGGCGGTGGGGGGCCTGTCGTTCGGCCTCATCTACGGCGGCGAGCGCGACTGGTCCGACCCCCTCGCCTTCGTGTTCATCGGCGTGGGCATCGTCGCGCTGGTGGTGTTCCCGTTCCTGATGCGGCGCCGGCCAGACCCGCTGGTGCCGCTCGGCCTGTTCCGCTCGCGCCACTTCACGGTGACCAACATCTCGACGTTCCTGATCTACGGCGCGCTGTATGTGTACTCCTACTACGTGGCGCTCTTCACCCAGGGCACGCTGGGCTACACGGCGGTCGCGGCAGGGCTGATCGGCCTGCCCGGCGGCCTGCTCCTGACCTTCTTCTCACCGCGTTTCGGCACCCTCGCGGCCCGCCTCGGGCCGCGCCGCTTCATGGCCGCCGGCCCGCTCGTGATGGCCATGGGCCTGCTGTGGCTGGCCCGCACGCCGGTCGACAGCGTCCCGTGGCAGATCCAGCCGGGGGACGTCGCGACCTGGCTGCCCTCGAGCGGCTACCTCATCGACCTCCTGCCCAGCGTCCTGCTCTTCGGCATCGGCATCACGATGCTCGTGGCGCCCCTGACGACGGCCCTCATGCGTTCTGTGCCCATGGCCAACGCCGGCCTGGCCTCGGCCATCAACAACGCCATCTCGCGGGTCGGGCCGCAGCTCGTGGGGGCCGTCATCTTCGTGGGCATCACGGCCCTCTTCTACGCCAGCCTGGGGACGCTCCTGCCGGGCACCGACGTGGCCTCCCTGCGCCACACCATCGCCCCGCTCGACGTGCCGCCGCCGGGGACGCCAGCCGACATCGTGGCCGCCGCCCACCAGGCCTCCACCGACGCGTTCCACCTGGCCATGCTCGTATGCGCGGGCCTGCTGCTGGTCGGGGCGGCCGTCAACGCCGCGGGCATCCGCCCGTTGGTGGCCTCGCCCTCGGCCGAGCCGGACGCCCCTTCCGGCAGCGCCGTCGCCGGGTAAGCTCACGCCATGGCGCAGAGCAACGACTATCACTTCATCACGGTGTGGGACATCCCCGCGACTCGCGAGGAGGTCGCCGCGATCCTGGGTGACGCCGCAGGGCTCGCCCGCTGGTGGCCGTCGGTCTATCTCGACGTGAAGGTCCGCGAGCCCGGCGGCCCGGACGGGGTCGGCCGGGTCGTCGACCTCTACACCAAGGGGTTCCTGCCCTACACCCTGCGCTGGTCCTTCACCGTCACGGAGGTCCATGGCGTGGAGGGTTTCAGCCTGGAAGCGACGGGCGACTTCGTGGGCCGGGGGGTGTGGACGCTGGAGCAGGTGGGGCCCATCTGCCGCACCACGTACGACTGGCGGATCCTGGCGGAGAAGGGCCTGCTGAAGAACCTGTCGTTCATCATGAAGCCGGTCTTCGGCGCCAACCACCGCTGGGCCATGGCCCGCGGCGACGAGAGCCTTCGCCTTGAGTTGGCCCGACGCCGCGCGACGACCGACGCGGAACGGGCCGCCGTCCCGCCGCCGCCCCGCGCCACGTTCCCGCACGGCCGCGAGTCGCGACCTGCATCCTGACCGGGGCTAGGTGCAGCGCACCGCCAGGCGGGTCAGGTCGTAGGGCAAGCCATCGGGACCCGGGGGAAGGCTCTGCCGCTGGTAGCTGAGCGTCTGGCCGGGCTGTAGCGGATCGGTCAGGAAGTCGATGTCATCCGGGGCAGGGACGCCGCCGCGCGAGACTCGGCAGGTCGCCGAGGCCGTCTTGCTGCCGTCGTTGTGGACGGTCACCGTCACGGCGACGCTGCCATCCGCCTGAAGGCTGACACCGCTCAGCTGGCTCGTGAACGGCCCCACGCCGGCCAGCGCCAGCCGGCCCAAAAGGGCCAGGCCGATGAAGCCGACGATGACGCCGCCCAGGATCGTGGCGTGGAGCTGGGCCGTGCCCGGGGCGCCGATGTGGCCGGGATTGTCGTCGTCGCACAGGCCCACTCCGAGGGGCGTGGGCTTGCCGCACCGCTGGCACGTCTGGTGCGGCACCTTGAGGAGTTCGAGCTGTTCGGGCGTCAGGCCGACCGTCATCGAGTCCAGCCTACCCCAGGCGCTCGCGGGCGGCGATGACCGCATCGAGCTGTTCGGGTCGGACGAAGCCGATGACGAGCTCGGACGCGCCGGCCTCCGCCCAGCGCGCCATCTGGCCGGGCAGGTCGGCCACGAGCGGCTGATCCTGAGGGGGCCGGTGGAGGTCCATCTCGACGTCCACCAGCACGGCCACGTCCTCCGGCCGGCGGCCCGCCTCCGCCAGGGCGTCAAGGAACGCCTGCCGGTCGCGCGGGAGGCCGGTCGTGTCCGTCGCCCAGGCGTCGCCAAGGCGCGCGGCGAGGCGGGCCCCGGCGGTCGTCTCGCCGCCGATGATGAGCCGCGGCGCCGGTCGCGGCACCGGATGGGCTCGTGCCTCGGCCAGCTGGTAGTGGCGGCCCTGGAACGAGACCGGGCCGCCGCTCCACAGCAGCCGCAGGACCTGCACGGCCTCCTCGAGGTGCTCGGCCCGCTCGGCCGGTGGCGGGAAGGGGATGCCCAGCGTCTCGTGCTCGCGGGGGAAGCCGCCGATGCCGATCCCCATCTCGAGCCGCCCGGCGGCCACGTCCTGGACGGTCGCGGCCATGCGGGCCAGCACCGCAGGGTGCCGGTTCATGACGTTGGTGACGAAGCTACCCAGGTGGATCCGCTCGGTCACGGCGGCCGTCGCGGCCAGCGTCGTCCAGCACTCCAGGACCGGATCGGCCGGGTCGCCGCGGCTCAGGAAGTGGTCCCAGCACCACACCGTATCGAAGCCCGCGGCTTCCAGGCGGCGGGCCACGGCCATCCACCAGGCGGCGGTGACCCCGATCGCCGTCAGGTTGACGCCGAGGCGCATCTGCGGTCGTCCGCTCAGACGGCGACCCCGGCGGTCAGCGCCACCTCGATCATGCGGTCGGTCGCCGCGGCGAGATCCTCCAGCGACATGTACGAGGCCTCGGACGTGGTCTCCTCGGACAGCACGTCGCTGACGGTCAGGGCACAGGCGGCCCGCACGTCGGCCCCGGCGGCGGCCGCCCGCGAGGCCAGGAAGAAGAGCGCCGCGGCCTCCATCTCGAAGCCCAGGATGCCGCGCGCTCGCCAGCGCGAGACGTAGTCCTCGTCGGGGTTGTAGAAGACATCGACGGTGGCGACCGGCCCGACGTGGGTCCGGATACCTCGCCGCCGCGCCTCGTCCACCAGGGCCCGCGTCAGGTCGAAGTCGGCCGCCGGGGCGTACGGTTCGCCATGCAGGTAGGTGCGCGTAGCCCCATCGACCGGCGCCGCGGCGGTGGCCACGATGAGGTCCCCCGTGCGGATGCCGCGGCCGATGCCGCCCGTCGTGCCCACCCGCACCAGGCGCGTCGCCCCCAGCCGGAGCAACTCCTCCACCACGATGGAGAGGCTTGGCGTGCCCATGCCGGTCGTCTGCACGCTGACCGGGTGGCCCTGGTACGTGCCGGTGTAGCCGTACATGGCGCGGTGATCGGTGACCCGGCGGGCCGCCTCCAGGCCTCCATCGAAGCGCTCGGCGATGCGCGTGGCGCGGTTCGGGTCGCCGGGCAGGAGCACGAGCGGGGCGTAGTCGCCTGGTTCGGCACGGAGGTGGATCTGCGGCATGGACGAAGTCTAGCGACGGGACGCAGCTGGGATCGTGGGACACCGCCGTTGCGCTCCGGAGCGGCCTCCGGTAGGGTCCCGGGATGAGTCAACAGGGCGGCGGCGCGACGGTCACCTTCGAGCATGTGACCAAGCGCTACGACCCCGGCGTCAAGGGTCCCGGGGCGGTCAATGACCTCTCCTTCAGCGTGCCGGCGGGCAAGATCTGCGTGCTGGTGGGGCCGTCCGGGTGCGGCAAGACGACCAGCCTCAAGATGGTCAACCGGCTCATCGAACCCACCAGCGGGCGGATCCTCATCGACGGCGTCGACGCCGCCACGCGCGAGGTGACCGAGCTGCGCCGGGGCATCGGGTACGTCATCCAGCAGGTGGGCCTGTTCCCCCACCAAACCATCGCCGAGAACGTG
The DNA here is from genome assembly GCA_964518505.1 of uncultured Anaerolineaceae bacterium. Classification (GTDB taxonomy): domain Bacteria; phylum Chloroflexota; class Limnocylindria; order Limnocylindrales; family CSP1-4; genus DASPUH01. Next base: position 21,104 of record CAZFGT010000022.1, read on the forward strand.
GCCGTCGTGCCGCGCCTGCTGGGCTGGTCACCGGCTCGCCAGCGCGAACGAGCGGATGAGCTGCTCGGCCTGGTCGGTCTGGATCCCGCCCGGTACGGCGGGCGCTTCCCCAGCCAGCTGTCGGGCGGCGAGCGGCAGCGCGTCGGGGTGGCCCGCGCCCTGGCCGCAGACCCGCCCCTGATGCTGATGGACGAGCCGTTCGGGGCGGTCGACCCCATCGTCCGGGAACGGCTGCAGAACGAGTTCCTGCGCCTCCAGCAGGACCTGGCCAAGACGATCCTCTTCGTGACCCACGACATCGACGAGGCCATCAAGATGGGCGACCTCGTCGCGGTCATGCAGGCTGGCGGGGTCCTGGCCCAGTTCGCGCCGCCGGAGGAGCTGCTGGCCCAGCCGGCATCCGATTTCGTGGCCCGCTTCGTGGGCGCCGACCGGGGCCTCAAGCGCCTCTCGCTGATGCGTGTGCGCGACCTCCCGCCGCATCCCGCCGTCACCGCACGGCCGGGCGACGATGCCGCCGGCGCGCGCCGCCGCATCCTGGCCGACCCGTTCCCCTATCTCCTGCTGGTCGACCGGCAGGACAGCCCCATCGGCTGGCTGGACCAGCGAGCGATCCCCACCAGCGGCACGCTCACGGCCGACGAGGCCCGCTCCATGTCGCCCCTGTTCGGACCGGAGACGACGCTCAAGGACGCCCTCTCCATGCTCCTCGACAACGAGGTCCAGGCCGGCATCCAGGTCGACCGCACGGGCCGCGCCATCGGCCTGGTCACGGCCCAGGACATCGCGAGCGCCGCCCGGCCGGATGGTGGCGCGACCTGATGCTGGATTGGGGCTGGCTGTCGTCGCACCTGGGTGCCTTCGCCGACCGTACCGTGCAGCACATCTACCTGGCCGCGATCGCCCTCCTCGTGGGCTTCCTCATCGCCTTCGCGCTGGCCCTGTGGGCCGTCCGCCGGCCGCGGGTGTATCCCCCCATCAACGGCCTGGCCGGCATCACGTACACGCTGCCCAGCCTCGTCCTCTTCGCAGCCCTCATCCCCATCACCGGGCTGAGCCTGCTGACGGCGGAGGTGCCGCTGGTCCTCTACACCCAGGTCATCCTCATCCGCAACATCGTGGCCGGCTTCCAGGCCGTGCCCCAGGACGTGCTGGAGGCCGCCGACGGCATGGGCTACCGGCGCGACCAGCGGCTGCGCCGCGTCGAGCTGCCGCTGGCGGTGCCCCTCATCGTCGCCGGCGTGCGCATCGCCAGCGTCTCGACGATCGGCCTGGTGACGATCACCGGCACGCTGGGCGATCGCTTCGGCGGCCTGGGCTTCTTCATCTTCGAGGGCTACACGCGCTCGTTCGCCACGGAGATCCTGGCCGGGGCGGTCCTGTCGATCGTGCTGGCGCTGGTCGTGGACACCCTCCTGGTCGCCGTCCAGCGCCGCCTGACGCCGTGGACCCGGCCGCCGACGCTCACCACGAGCGTGCGGGTCATGGAGAGCGGCACGCCATGAACATCGTGTCCGCGACCGTGACCTGGTTCGCCGATCCGGCCAACTGGAGCGGCCCGAACGGGATCCCGACCCGGCTCCTGGAGCACGTCGAGATCTCGGCCGTGACGCTCGTCATCGCCCTGCTGCTCGCCCTGCCGCTGGGGCTGTGGATCGGCCACACCGATCGGGGCGCCAGGCTGGCCGTGGCCGTGGCCAACCTTGGTCGGGCCGTGCCGACCCTGGCGGTGATGGGCATCGTGGCCCCGTTCACGACCCTCATCGACCCGGGCCTGGGTTTCATCGTCTACCCCACGGTCGTGGCCATGGTGCTGCTGGCCGTGCCGCCCATCATGGTCAACGCCTATGCGGGCATCCACGACGTCGATCGGGACCTCGTGGAGGCGGCGCGGGGCATCGGCTATCGCGAACGCCAGATCCTGCTGGGGATCGAGTTGCCGATCGCGCTGCCGGTCGTGTCGGGCGGCATCCGCTCGGCCTCGGTGCAGGTCATCGCCACGGCCACCCTGGGCGCCCTCTTCGGCTTCGGCGGGCTGGGGCGGTTCCTCAAGGACGGCATCGACAGCAACCTGACCGGTGAGACGTGGGGCGGCGTCGTGCTGGTCGCGCTCCTCGTGCTGACCAGCGAGGGACTCTTCGCCCTGCTCCAGCGACGCCTGATCTCGCGCGGCCTGCGCCTCCAGGTGGCGGCCGCGGCAGCCGCGCAGTGACCCGCTAGATCCGATCCCCGCTCGCCTGCGTACAGAGCGACGCGGGCCCTGAGTGCCGTGTCCGCACGCCCTTGCCCGCGCCTTGGACGCGTCCGCGGGGGACGGCTATAGTCGGCCGACCTTTTCAGCCGATCAGCCCGAACGGCAAGGGAGTAGAAGGAGACGACCCAATGCGGCTTTCCCGCACGCTCGCCCTCGGGGCGTCGATGCTGGTGCTTCTCGGCGCCTGCTCGACGGGTGGGGGCAGCAGTTCACCAACGGCCGCGGCGCCAACGGCGACCCCGGCTGCCGCGTCGAGTACCCCAGCCTCGACGCCCACCGCCGCCCCGCCGACCATCAAGATCGGCTCGGCCGGTTTCTACGAAGCCAAGATCATGGCGGAGATCTACGCCCAGGCCCTGGAGGCCCACGGCTATACGGTCGACCGCGCCGGCATCGGCCTCGGTGCCCGTGCCGTGACCAACCCGGCCCTGGAGTCGGGGCAGATCGATCTCGAGCCCGAGTACATCGGCAGCGACCTGGCCTCCTACGAGCCGGGCAAGCAGACCGGTGACCCCACGGCCAACATGACCGAGCTGCAGAACGTGCTGACCACCAAGGGCGGCGGCATCACCGTGCTGCCGTTCTCGCCGGCGGTGGACACCAACGCGTTCGTCGTGCGCCAGGACACGGCCACCAGCCTCAACCTCGTCAAGATGAGCGACACGACGGCGGTCCAGGACCAACTCAAGTGGGGCCTGGCCACCGACTGCAAGACGAACCCCGTCTGCGCCGCGGCGCTCAAGACCGCCTATGGCCTCAACCCCAAGAGCGTGACCTACCTGTCCGCCTGCGATACGCCGATGGCCCAGGCCCTGCTGGCGAAGACCATCGACGTCGGCGAGCTCTGCTCGACGCAGCCCGACATCGCCCAGAACGGGTGGGTCGTCCTGCAGGACGACAAGGCCACCCAGCCGGCGGACAACATCTCGCCGCTGGTCCGCAACGACTATCTGGCCAAGCTTGGCGACAAGGCCGGCTTCGAGGCGATCCTCAACGCCGTCTCGGCCAAGATGGACACCGCGACGTTGACCAAGCTGAACGCCGATTTCACGGTCCAGAAGCAGGACATCGCCACGATCGCCAAGGCGTGGCTCTCCCAGGCGGGCCTCGTCCCCTGACAGCGCCAACCGGGTGACTCCAGAGGCGGTCGTCCCCCACGGGGCGGCCGCCTCTTCGATTCCGCCGTCTCCGTCTTCCGCATGCGAGGAACCCCATGGACCGAAGTCCCCTCACCGAGTACCTGGAGCTGGCCGACTGGCGCCGGCGGGTCGCGGCCGCCTGGGACGTCTGGCGCCGCGAGTGCGCGACCGACCCCGCGGCGGCGACCGCCACGTATCGCGCCGGCAAGGACACGCTCTTCCGTGAGCACCCCCAGTCGCCGCTGCTCCCGGAGCGTCACGCGTCGTTCGACGGGCTGCCCTACTGGCCCTATGACCCGGCGTGGCGCCTGACGGCCCGCCTCGAGCCCTTCGAGACCCCAGCAGTCGGACCCCACGACGAGTCGCCCGGTGCGCTGGGGCAGGTGGCCGCGACCGCGGGTCCCTTCGGCGGGCTGGCCCTGCCCAACTCGGGAGCAGCCAACCCCACGTTCCGGCGCATCGGCCGGGTCAGCCTGTCGGGGCCGCTGGCCGGGCAGCAGCTGGCGGTCTTCTGGCTGGAGGGCTACGGCGGCGGCCTCTTCGTGCCCTTCCGCGACGCCACCTCCGGCAGCGACACCTACGGCGCGGGGCGCTACCTCGTGGACACCATCAAGGGGGCCGACCACGGCGGTGACGCGGCCACCGGCGAGCTGGTCCTGGACTTCAACCTGGCCTACCACCCCTCGTGCGCCTACGACCCGCGCTGGAGCTGCCCGCTGGCCCCGCCGGAGAACCGTCTGGCCGTCCCGATCCGCGTGGGCGAGCGCCTGGCCTGACGCCCGCTGAACGAACGTACCGCCACCGGGCGTACTGCTGACGCGACGCGCGGCGGCCCGAGCGTGGGCCATGATGACGGCCCGACGGCCCACGATCCGGGCCGGGACCGTGTGGGGCCGTCGAGGGGGAGTGCGTGCGCTTCATCAACCGGACGAGTCGAAACGAAGAGCGGCTCCTGTGGTCACGCGACGAGCGATTCGTCGCGCGCGTCGCCGCGGGCGCGCCCGGAGCGACTCATCTGGTGTTGGCCTCGGGCGCCGTCATCATCGGCTCGGGTGAGGCCATGACCGATGCCGTCGTGGCCGCCATGGCCGGCCCGACCGACTACGGCCTGATCGCCCTGGACATGCAGCTGCCCCCGGTGGAGCGCTACCTGACCGGCCTGGCCGACGCGGTGCAGCAATCCGGCATCGCCGACCGGGTGGGCATGCTCACCTCACCGGTGACCGCCTATCACAAGGTCATGGACGCGTTCCTGGCCCTGGGCCGGCGCGACGCGATCGGCATCGTGTACCAGCCCCTCGTCTCGCTCGAGACGATGACCGCCATCGGCTACGAGACGCTGTGCCGCCCGTCGGCGGCGGCGGGCTCGATCGACGAGGTCGTGCGCGCGGCGGTGGAGACCGGCCGCACGGCCGAGCTCGACCGGCTCATCTTCGAGCGGGTCCTGAGCCGGACGGCCCGCCTGCCCGAGATCCCCAGCCACATCACCATCAACCTCCTGCCGGCCAGCCTGGCCGACCCGTGGTTCGAGCCGATGGCGCTGGCCGCGCGCTGTCGCGCCACCGGCATCCACCCCCGCCACATCACCCTCGAGTGCACCGAACAGCAGGCGGCCCCCGACCTGACGGCTCTCGTGCGGCGTGTCCGGCAACTGCGCGCCCGCGGGTTCGGCTTCGCCGTGGACGACGCGGGTGCCGGCTACGCCTCGTTCAGCCTCATCGCGGCCCTCAAGCCGTCACTCATCAAGATCGACCGCGACATCGTCCGCGGCATCGCGCGCCAGACCTCCAAGCAGGCCCTCGTGGAGGCGTTCGTGGGCTTCGCGCGACGCATCGGGGCGGACCTCGCCGGCGAGGGCATCGAGCGAGTCGCCGACCTGGAGATGCTGCGCACCCTGGGCGTGACGTACGGGCAGGGCTGGATGCTGGGACGGCCAGCCACCTCGCCGCAGGCAGCCCGGCACGTGCCCGGTCACCCGACCCCCGCCGCGGCGGCCCGAGCCGCCAGCCGGAGCCGGGCTGCGGCCCGGCGCACCTCGGTGGGCGCCGGCTAGGCGAAGCAACCCCGCGCGCTCGCCGCGGCGCGGCCTCGCATTTGCATCTGACGGCGACAACGGCGAAGCAAAGGCCTGGGAACGCTGCTGGAAAGGCGTTCCAGCGTCGCTGCTGCCGCTGGAGGCAAAGCACCCGGGGCGCACGGTGGGTGACCGGGCGCGCCGGCACGTTGGTTGGGGCCGCTCGCGCTACCATCGCCGGGTGCCCGACCCCGTCGCTCTCCCCCCGGCCGCGAGGCGGTTCCTTGAAGTCCCCGGCCGCTACGCCGTCATCGCCACGCTGGGCGCCGACGGAACAGCCCACCAGGCGGTCATCTGGTACGCCATCGACGAGCAGGGCCTGCTGATCAATTCACGCGTCGGCCGACGCTGGCCGACCGACCTCCTGCGCGATCCTCGTGTGGCTCTGACCGTCGACGCCTCGGACGCGCCGAGCGGGCGGGAGGCGTACGTGACGGTCCAGGCCCGGGCGGTCCCCGTGGCCACCGGCGCGGAGGCCATGGCGCACATCCAGATGCTGGCCCGTCGCTACGGCCAGCCGACCGATCGATGGGACGGCCAGGAGCGCATCACGTTCCGCCTGGAGCCGCTCGCGGTCCACGTCTACGGAGAGGCATGATGGCCAAGGCACGCATCGGCTACGCCGCCATGCTGGAGCAGTTCGCGCCCCAGGAGCTGCTGGGCTTCTGTCAGGCGGCCGAGACCGCCGGCTTCGACGGCATCATGGCCGCCGATCACGTCCAGCCGTGGGTCCCCCAGCAGGGCAACGCCGCGTTCGTCTGGTCATTCATGACCGCCGCCGCGGAACGCACCAAGGGGGACGTGGGGCCCGGGGTGACGTGCCCCAGCTTCCGCCAGCACCCGGCCATCATCGCCCAGGCCGCGGCCACCATGGCCGCCATGTACCCCGACCGCTTCTGGCTGGGCCTGGGGTCCGGCGAGGCGCTCAACGAGCACGTCGTCGCTGGCTACTGGCCGGAGGCGCCCGAGCGGATCGCCCGCATGTTCGAGTCCATCGAGATCATGCGCAAGCTCTTCAGCGGCAAGGACGTCAAGCACAAGGGTGAGTTCTACCGCATGGAGACGATGCGCCTGTGGACGATGCCGGCCACGCCGCCGCCGATCTACGTCGCGACGGCCGGGCCCATCACGGCCAAGAAGACGGGCGCCCTGTGTGACGGGCTGATCACCGTGGGGGCACCGGAAGAGAAGATCGAGATGATCTTCGAGAAGTGCCGCGAAGGCTGCCGCGAGGCGGGCAACGATCCGACGAAGTTCCAGTTCATCCTGCAGCTCCATCTCTCATGGGCGGAGACCGATGAGGCGGCCCTGCAGAACGCCATGGTCGAATGGCCCAACGGCGGGATGAAGTTCCCCAAGCAGGACATCCGCTCGCCGCACGACCTCGCCCAGATGGCCAAGCTGGTGCGGCCCGAGGATTTCGCGGGCCGGATGCTCATCAGCAGCGACCTGGAGGCCCATCGGCGCGAGATCCAGCGCTTCCTGGACATGGGCTTCCACAAGATCTACCTCCACAACGTGGGCCGCAACCAGGCCGAATGGGCGGCGGCCTTCGGGCGCGAGGTCCTGCCCGCCCTGCACGCCTGACCGGCGCCACGCCATCCAGGGAGGCCTGACCCGTGTCCATCGTGGCCCTGGCGGGCGGCGTCGGCGGGGCCAAGCTGGCCCATGGGCTGCAGCAGGTGCTCCCGCCCGGTGACCTGACGGTCATCGTCAACACGGGCGACGACCTGGAGCTGCACGGGCTGGCGGTGATGCCCGACCACGACACGGTCGTCTACACGCTGGCCGGCCTGGCCGATCCGATCCAGGGCTGGGGGCTCGCCGGGGAGACCTACGCGGCCGCCGGGATGCTGGAGCGCTACGGCCAGCCGACCTGGTTCAGGCTCGGCGACCGCGACCTGGCGACCCACGTGGTGCGCACGGCGCGACGGCGGGCCGGTGAGCGCCTGACGACCGTCTGCCTGGGCCTCCAGGCCGCGCTCGGCCTGGCCGGGCCGGTCCTGCCCATGAGCGACGATCCCATCCGCACCCGCGTCCTGACCGACGAGGGCTGGCTCGACTTCCAGGACTACTTCGTCCGCCTCCACCAGGCCCCGGAGGTCCACGAGGTGCGGTTCGAGGGCGCCGCGAGCGCGAGCGCCTCCCCGGAAGTCCTCGCCGCTCTCGGGGCGGCGGAGGCGATCGTCATCGCCCCCTCCAACCCCATCGTGTCGATCGAGCCGATCCTTGCCGTGCCGGGCATCCGGGCCGCCCTCGCGGGCGCACGGCAGCGCGGCGTGCCGGTGGCAGCCGTGTCGCCGATCGTTGGCGGCCGCGCTCTCAAGGGACCGGCCGACCGGATGCTGCGCTCGCTTGGATCGGAGGCCACCGCGCTCGGGGTCGCCAGGCGATACATCGGGCTGGCGGACGCCTTCGTCATCGACGAGGTGGACCGGGAGCTGGGCCCGTCCATCGCCGCGCTCGGCCTGCGGGTCCTCGTGACCGGCACGGTCATGTCCGACGACGCCGATCGGGCGCGTCTTGCGAGGGCGACCATGGAGTTTGCCGCGCGTCAACGGTCCGAGTAGCGCCGGGCCGAATGGCCCTTGACGCTCTCCAGGCCCCACTCGACGATCCACGCGGGCGCGCACGTCGGCCCAACGGTGGGACCTTCCCGATCGGTGTCGACCAGACGCCTGGGAGAGGGAGATGGATAAGGCAGCCGTGTCCGGCATCGGGCGCCGGTCATGGGTGATCGTGCTCGCGGCCGCGTTGCTCGCGGCCGCATGCGGCAGCACGGCGAGCACGACACCGGGCACCACGATCGTGCCCTCGGCGTCGGTGGGTGTCCCGGCGACCGCGAGTCCGTCCCCGAGCCCGTCACCGACAGCTGACGTCTCCGCCGCCGCGCTCGCTGCGCTGTTGAGACTATCCACGACTGGGACCCTGGCCGACGTCAGCGGGAGTCTGACCTCCACTGCCGGCACCTGGCCGGTCCACGGGACGATCTCGGTCAGCGGCCAGGACCAACAAAGCGATGTCACGATCACCGAGGGCACCACGGCCGTGGAGAGCCACGCCGTCGTATCCGCCGGGCACGCCTATGTGGCACGGGGTAACGGGCCCTATTTCGCCGGGCCGGCCCTGACCAGTGGTTTCGGGCCTACCTCGGGCGCAACCCTCGGATCCGTCGTCACCGCCATCGGGTCGCTGGAGGACATGGGCGTCGAGACCCATGCCGGGCAGTCGCTCCATCATCTGAAGCCGGTCGTCGCAGAGCCGGCCGTGCCGTTCGCCTTCGGGCTGGCCGATGCGACCATCAAGAGCCCCGCCTTGACGGTCGTGGTCTATACGGACGATGCAGGTAAGCCGATCCTCTTTGCCATCTCGGGAGCCTTCCAGCAGACGGTCGGCCGAACCGCGGTCACGGTAACGGCTGCGCTCGACGTCACGCTGCGAGCAGGTTTCGCCCCTGTCACCACGCCAGACGAGGTCTGGGCACCGTTCAGTTCGAAACGCTTCCTGTACCACGCCGCGAAGGGCACGGACTGGACCCTCAGCACGAAGAACGCGAAGGTCGACGAGATCGAGACCACCGATGACGCGTTCATCGACCTTGCCTCCGTGGTCAGTCGCGTGAGCCTGACGACCCTGACGAACGACGCGATCTCAATCGACACCAGGGATCTGGGCAAGAAACCGGAAAAGAACGAGTCCATCAGGGTCGGTGGTGCGCCGGCTCGGCTGCTGACGTTCCACGGGACGTTCCAGAAGACCAAGGTCTACTTCCTCGATGCATCCGTGGTGTTCGGGGGTCGCGCCTACGGCATCACCTATACGGCCCTGCCCGGCACCGAAGCCACGGACAAGGCGACCTTCCTGGAGTTCCTGGGTACGTTCGCCTTCGGTCGCTGAGGTCACCCGCCGGCCGGCTGGGTCGGCTTACCATGGCGGGGTGGCCGCGTCGCCCCGACACCCGAACCAGGCGTCCGGCTCCCCGCGCGCCGATCTGGCCAGCCTCCACGTCGTCGTCCCCGTTCGCACCCTGGCCGGCGGCAAGGCCCGCCTTGGCGAAGCGCTCGACGCGGAGGAGCGGCAGGGCCTGATCGCCGGCATGCTGCGCGACGAGCTGGCGGTCCTTGGCGCGTGGGGCCTCGCGACGGCCATCCATGTGGTGAGCCCCGATCCCGAGGTCGCCCCCCTGGCCGAGGCCGCCGGGGCACACGCGGTGGTCCAGACGAGCGTCGGCCTGAACGAGGCGATCCGCGACGCCCGGGCGGCCGCCGTGGACGCCGGCGCGACGGCCCTCCTCATCCTGCCGGCGGACCTGCCGATGCTCGACGTGCCCGCCCTGGACCGGCTGCTCGACGCGGCCGATGCGGCCATGGCAGCCGGCACGGGCGCGCCCTTGGCCGTGATCGCCGCGGCCGATGCCCGGGACGGCACCAACGCCCTGCTGCTGAGCCCGCCGGACATCATCGAGCCGCAGTTCGGCACGGGCAGCCTGGAGGCCCACCTGCGCGCCGCGCGTGATGCCAACGCGACGGTCCAGCTCGTGGTCGACCCGGTGGTCGGCTTCGACCTTGACACCCCGGCCGACCTGGTGCGCCTGGACCCGGCGAGGCTGGCCGAGCTCGAGGCCCTCGGCGCGGCCTCCGTCACCTCCGTCTGAGCGCCCCCGTCCCGGCCGTGCATCGCCTGCTCGCGGTCGCGCTTCCGGCCCTGCCCGAGGTCAGGCCGGGTGACGACCTGGCCGCCCTCATCGCCGGCGCGTGGCGCGAACTCATGGCGGCGGAGCCCGACCTCGCCCCGCGGCCCGGCGACGTGCTGGTGGTGACGCAGAAGATCGTCTCCAAGGCAGAGGGTGCGGTGATCGACCTGCGGACGATCACCCCGCGACCGGAAGCCATCACCTTCGGGGAGCGGTGGGAGCGCGATCCACGACAGGTGGAGGTGGTCCTGCGCGAGGCGGTCGCCGTGGTACGCATGGAGCGTGGCGTGCTCATCACGCGCACGCGGCATGGTTTCGTGTGTGCCAACGGTGGCGTCGACGCCTCCAACGTCGCGGCCGACACGGTGACGCTCCTGCCGGCCGATCCGGACGCCTCCGCGCGCGACCTGCGTAAGCGCCTGACCGAGCTGCTGGAGCTCGAGGCGGGGCAGGCGCCGGCCATCCTCATCAGCGACTCGTTCGGGCGGCCCTGGCGGTGGGGCATCGTCGACGTGGCCCTGGGCCTCGCCGGCTTCGGGCCCCTCGACGATCAGCGCGGGCGGCCCGATACGGCGGGCCGGATCATGCGCTCGACCGTCGTGGCCGTGGCCGACGAGATCGCCTCCGCCGCCGAACTCGCCTCGGGCAAGACGAGCGGTCGGCCCGTGGTCCTGGTCCGCGGCGCGGTGCTGCCGGCCGGCGACGGGTCGATCGTGGGCGACGCCCTGATGGATCCTGCCAGCGACCTCTTCCCCTGATCTGGTCCCGCGGCCACTTCGGGTACCCTCCGCCCGATGAAGATCGGTCTGCAGATCGACTCGTTCTCCTGGCCCGGCGGGACGGCGGCGATCGGGCCCACCTTCGCCCAGGTCGTCCGGACCGCCGACGAGGTCGGCTTCGACTCCATCTGGGTGATGGACCACTTCTTCCAGATCCGCGGCGTCGGGCGGCCCGAGGAACCGATGCTCGAGGGCCTGACCGCCATGGGTTTCGCGGCGGCGATCACGAGGCGGGCGGTCCTGGGCCTCATGGTCGGCGGCATCCACTACCGTGAGCCGGCGCTGTGGGTCAAGGCGGTGACGACCCTTGATGTGCTCTCCGGCGGGCGGGCCTGGTTCGGCATCGGGGCGGGCTGGAACGAGGAGGAGTCGCGCGGCCTGGGCTTCCCCTTCGCCTCGCTCAAGGAGCGCTTCGAGTGGCTGGAGGACACGCTGCGCTTCGCCCACGCCATGTGGGAAGGCCCGCGCGGCTCGGAGGTGCCCTTCCAGGGCACGCACCTGGTAGCGGGTCGCCCCCTCAACAGCCCGCAGTCCCTGGGCCGGCCGCACCCGCCGATCATCATCGGCGGTGGCGGTGAGCGGAAGACGCTGCGCCTGGTGGCCCAGTACGCCGACGCCTGCAACATCTTCGGCGGGGCCGACAACATCCGGCACAAGCTGGCGGTGCTGAAAGAGCACTGCGACATCGTGGGCCGCGACTACGCCACCATCGAGAAGACCAACCTGACCGGCTTCGACATCGCCGCCACGGAAGGCCCGGACCACCTTACGCCGGCCCAGCTCGTCGAGCGCATGGGCGGCTGGGCGGACGCCGGCTCGCAGCACGCCATCTTCAGCCTCGACGGGGTCAACGACCTGGCCAAGCTGGAGCTCATCGGCCGCGACGTGATCCCCCAGATCCGGGGCCTTGGTTCGCCCAGCCCGATCCCGTGAGATACTCCCCCGGGGTATCCGGGCGTGATACGATCGCGGCATGACAGGACCATTCGCCGGGCTCCCCGGGATCAGCATCATCGATGACGGCGCCGGGCCCGCGACGGCCGCCAGCGTGCGCCGGCCGGCCTCGCCGGACGCGGTCGACGCGGCCGGGGGCGGGCCCGTGGAGGCCAAGGTCGTCATCGTCGGGTCGGGGCCGGCGGGCCTGACGGCGGCCATCTACGCCGCCCGGGCCAACCTGGAGCCGGTCGTCCTGGCGGGCTACGTGCCCGGCGGCCAGCTGATGATCACCAGCGACGTGGAGAACTACCCGGGCTTCCCCAACGGGATCCAGGGACCCGAGCTCATGGGCCTCTTCCGCGAGCAGGCCACGCGGTTCGGCTCACGCATCATCGACGTCGACGTGGATCGCGTGGACCTCTCCTCGCGGCCGTTCCGCCTGTGGGCCGCCGGCGTGGAGTACCGCGCTGAGGCGCTCATCGTGGCCAGCGGCGCGTCGGCGCTGTGGCTGGGGCTTGAGTCGGAGACGCGCCTCCGGGGCAAGGGCGTCAGCGCCTGCGCGACGTGCGACGGCTTCTTCTTCCGGGGCAAGAAGGTGGCGGTCGTGGGCGGTGGCGACACGGCCCTGGAGGAAGCCACGTTCCTCACCCGGTTCGCCAGCGAGGTCGTGCTCATCCACCGCCGCGGCGACTTCCGGGCCAGCAAGATCATGCGCGACCGAGCCCTCACCCACCCCCAGATCAGCGTGCGCTGGCACAGCGCGATCGAGGAGGTCAAGGGTGACCAGGTGGTCACGGCGCTGACCCTGCGCGACACGCGCACGGGAGAGCTGGTGGAGGAGCCGATCGATGGGCTCTTCGTGGCCATCGGCTACCGGCCCAACACGGAGGTCTTCCGCGACTGGCTGGACGTCGACGAGAGGGGCTACCTGGTGGTGCGCGACGAGACCGGCTCGCGCATCGAAGGCGTCTTCATCGCCGGTGACGTGCACGACCACCGCTACCGCCAGGCCGTGACCGCGGCCGGCGACGGGTGCCGCGCCGCCATCGACGCGGAGCGGTGGCTGGAGACGGTCGAGCCGATGACGCCCGCCGCCACGACCGCGGCCGCGTCAGCGCCGTCGGCCGCCTGACCGGTCTGGAGCGCGCCACGCACGTCGCGAGCGGCCAGCGACGGCTGGCCGTTCTGCCCCGCCTTGGCCTGGGCCCGTCGACCGCGGAGGTCCTGAACCACTTCCTGGACGAGGCCCTGCCCCCATCGGCCGCGGTGGTCCTCGACGCCGGCTGCGGCCGCGTCAGCGCCCTGACGGCGTTCCGGCCCCGTATCGCGCGGCTGGTGGGGGTCGACATCCACGCCCCCGAGCCGCCGCTGGCGTGGCTCGACGAGTTCCGCATCGCCGACCTGTGCACGATGCCCGACGCGTTCCCCGCCGCCAGCTTCGACGTCGTCCTGTCGTCGTTCACCCTGGAGCACTTCGCCGACCCGGATGCCGCGATGCGCCACATCCACGGCTGGTTGCGGCCGGGCGGCACGCTGATCGTCACGACCGTCAATCGGCGCCATCCGCTGGTCAACGCCTACCTGTCGCTGCCGCCGGCCGTGGGGCGTCCGCTGCAGCGCACGGTCAAGGCCACGGCCGCCGATGCCCACCCGCTGGTGGGCGCCTGCAACAGTCCGCGGCGCGTGCGCGAGGCGCTCTCCGAGGCCGGGTTCGTGGCCATCCAGATCCGCACTACGGCCCACCTGGCCCGGGCGTGGCAGCGCCGGCTGCCGGCGTTCGGCCTTGGCCTGCTCGGCGACGTGGCCGCCCAGCGCTTCCCCGAGCGGCGCTCGACGATCGTGGCGCGGGCCAGGGTCGCGCCCCTCGACGAATAGCTGCCCCAGCGCAACGCGCCGGCAGCCGTTCCCGTCGATAATCCCCGAGTGCAGCCGACGGTCGAACCGCGCGGCCCTCGACCGACGAGCGGCGCGAACCCCCGCAGCCTGATCGTGCCGGCCCTGCCCGGCCTCTCCGACGTGCGCGTGCGCCTGTTCCTCACCAGCGGCACGCTGCTCTTCGTCGAGCTGCTGCTCATCCGCTGGATCCCGTCGGAAGTCATCTACATCGGCTTCTTCTCCAACTTCGTGCTGATGGGCAGCTTCCTGGGCATCGGCCTGGGCATCATCGCCGGGCGCAACGGGCGCCGCCTGCCCCTGTCGCCGTTCGCCCTGCTGCTCTTCGGCGTGGTGCTGCTCATCTATCAGGCCCAGCTGAACGTGCAGGTCCACTCGACGGACGAACTGTTCTTCGGGTTGGCCGAGAGTCAATCCGCCAACGTCAACTTCCTCGTCCTGCCCTTCGTCTTCCTGCTCGTGACCGGCCTGATGGCGGCCCTGGCCCTGCCCCTGGGGCCGCTGCTGAAGAGCCTGCCGCCGCTGCAGGCGTACGCCACGGACATCCTGGGCTCGATGGCCGGCATCGTGGCCTTCACGGCCCTGTCGGCGGCCGGCACCAACCCCCTGGTGTGGTTCGGCGTGGTGGCCATCCTGCTGCTCCTGCTGGCGTTGGGCAACGGCGCCACGGCCTGGGGACTGGTGAGCGGGGCGGCGATGGTGGCCACCCTGTGGATCGTCATGGCCAACGTCGCCGGCGGGGACATCTGGTCGCCGTACTACCGCATCACGACCTACATCGACCAGAACAACGTCATGGAAGTCAACGTCAACGGCATCCCCCACCAGGCGCTCCACCCCGTCAACGGCCCGCAGGAACCGTTCTACACGCAGGTCTACAAGTGGTTCCCCGGCAAGACGTACCAGAACGTGCTGGTCGTGGGGGCGGGCAGCGGGACCGACGTGGCCATCGCCCTGGCCCACGGCGCGGGTCACGTGGACGCCGTGGAGATCGACCCGGCCATCCTCCAGATCGGCGTGCAGAACCACCCCGATCACCCCTACCAGGATCCGCGGGTCACGCAGATCAACAACGACGGCCGGGCCTACCTGCGCACGACCGACAAGAAGTACGACCTGGTCGTCTTCGCCCTGCCCGACTCCCTGACCCTCGTGAGCAGCACGGCCAACGTGCGCCTGGAGTCATTCCTCTTCACCCAGCAGGCCTTCGAGAGCGTGCGCGACCACCTGGCTCCGGACGGCGTCTTCGTGCTCTACAACTACTACCGCCAGACCTGGCTGGTGGCCAAGCTCGACGCCATGCTCACGTCGGCGTTCGGGACGCCGCCGTTGCTCCACACCTACTCGGGCGTCCAGGCGGCGTTGGCCGACGGCCCCGCGGTGGGGGCCCTGAACGGCGGCCCGCCGCTGGGCGACACGGTCTCGCCGGTGCCGCCGGCCGGCGAGCCGACACCGACGCCGGCGACCGACGACTGGCCGTTCCTCTACCTGCGGACCCCCTTCATCGAGCCGTACTACCTGGGCGCCCTGGCCTTCGTCTTCGTGCTCGCGCTCCTGACGGTCGGCTTCGCCGCGCGGCGGACGGGCACCACGATCCGCCGCTTCAGCCCCCACTTCTTCGCCCTGGGGGCGGCCTTCCTGCTGCTTGAGACGCGTAGCCTGGTGAGCTTCAGCCTGCTGTTCGGCACCACCTGGCTGGTCAATGCGCTGGCCTTCTTCGCCATCCTGTGCAGCGTCCTGCTGGCCATCCTCATCAACGCCCGCTGGCACCTCCGGCGGCCGGCCCTGCTCTACGGGGCGCTCTTCGTGGCGCTGGCGGTGGCCTTCCTCATCCCACCCGAGTCGCTGCTCCTGGATCCGCTCTGGCTGCGCTACCTGCTTGCGGCGGCCGTGGCGTTCGCGCCGGTCTTCTTCGCCAACCTCGTCTTCACCTACTCGTTCCGTGACATCGCCACGGCCGACATGGCCTTTGCCAGCAACCTGCTGGGGGCCATGCTGGGCGGGGCGCTGGAGTACGTGGCCCTCATCACCGGCTATCGCGTGCTGCTGCTGTTCGTGGCGGGGCTCTACGGCCTGGCCTGGCTGTTCGCCAACCGGTGGCGCATCCTCTCCGACGTGGACCTGGCGGGCGAGGCGCCGGCATCGCTGCCAGCGGGTGGAGGCGTGACGGGGGCCGCCGCGCCATGAGCTTCGGCAGCGGCCGCGGCACGCGCGGGGTGCGCATGGCCGCCGGCGGGACCGGCCCCCGCGGCGGGCGTGGCTTCGGGATGGCAAGGTCCGTCACCCCGATCCCGCGCGAGCGCCGGGGCACCACGATCCGCCGCATCCTGGCCTTCTTCAACCCCTACCGCCTGCAGGTCTCGACCGTCCTGGTGGCGATCCTGGTCACGAGCCTCGTCGGCCTCATCAACCCGTTCCTGCTGAAGCTCCTGATCGACGACGTCTTCACCGCCGGGCACTTCCAGAACCTGAACCTGTACGTGGGCCTGATGATCGTCCTGCCCATCGCCAACGGCCTGATCGGGCTGGGCCAGACGTACCTCTCCAACTCGGTCGGCCAGCACGTCATGCAGGACCTCCGCGACGCGCTCTACGTGCAGCTCCAGCGGATGCCGCTGCGCTTCTTCACGGAAACGCGGACGGGCGAGATCCAGAGCCGCCTGGCCAACGACGTGGGCGGCGTTCAGTCGGTCGTGACCGACACGGCCACCTCCGTGGTGGCCAACACGGCCACGATCCTGAGCACGATCGTGGCCATGATCCTCATCGACTGGCGCCTGACGCTCCTGTCGCTGGGCCTCATGCCGTTCTTCCTGTACCTCACCTACCGCGTGGGCAAGGTGCGCCGGACGGTGAGCACCGACGTGCAGGAAGCCCTGGCCGACATGTCGGCCATCAACGAGGAGACCCTCAGCGTCAGCGGCATGCTGCTGACCAAGACGTTCGGCCAGCAGCAGGCAGCCACCGACCGCTTCCGCAAGGTCAACGTCCGCCTGGGCATCCTGCAGCTCCGTCAGAGCATGGTCGGGCGCTGGTTCTTCATGATCGTGGGCACGGTCTTCAGCATCACCCCGGCCCTGGTCTACTGGCTGGCGGGCATGTTGCACGGGGCGCCGGACGCGCCGACGGTGGGCGACATCGTGGCCTTCACCACGCTCCAGAGCCGGCTCTTCTTCCCGCTCGGCCAGATGCTCAGTGTGCAGGTGGAAGTGCAGGGCGCCCTCGCCCTCTTCGACCGCATCTTCGAGTACCTGGACATGGAGCCGGAGATCGTCGACGCGCCCGACGCCATCCACCCCGACCCCGCCACCGTCCGCGGTCACGTCCACTACGCGCACGCCTCGTTCCGCTACCCGTCGGCCCCGCCGGTGGCCATGGCGCCCGACGCGGAGGCCGCGCCGGACGCTGGGGTGCCGGTCGAAGCCGCGGCTGCCCCGCCCGAGCCGGCCCAACCGCCCGAACCGTTCGCCCTGGAGGACATCGACTTCGAGATGCGACCGGGTGAGCTGGTGGCGCTGGTGGGGCCCTCAGGCTCGGGCAAGACCACCACGACCTACCTGCTGCCGCGGCTCTACGACGTCACCGAGGGCGCGGTGGAGGTCGATGGCGTCGACGTGCGGCAGATCGCCCTCGCCAGCCTGGGCCGGATCATCGGCGTGGTCACCCAGGAGACGTACCTCTTCCACGCCAGCATCCTCGACAACCTGCGCTACGCCAAGGCGGATGCCACGGACGCGGAGATCGAGGCCGCCGCCCGCGCGGCCGCCATCCACGAGCGGATCCTGGAGATGCCGGAGGGCTACGCCACGCTCGTCGGCGAGCGTGGCTACAAGCTCTCGGGCGGCGAGAAGCAGCGCATCGCCATCGCGCGGGTGCTGCTGAAGGACCCCCGCATCCTCATCCTGGACGAGGCCACCTCAGCCCTCGACACGGTCAGCGAGCGGCTCATCCAGGCCGCCCTGGACCGCGCCATGAGCGGCCGCACCACGCTGGCCATCGCCCACCGCCTGTCGACGATCCTGGCGGCGGACCTGATCCTGGTCTACCAGCGGGGGCGCATCGTGGAGCGCGGGACGCATCGCCAGCTGCTGGCCCACGGCGGCCTCTACGCGCAGCTGTACCACGAGCAGTTCCTCAGCGCGGCCGCCCAGAAGGACGACGGACGCGGCACGGCCACGGAGGCGGCGGGAGCGGTCGCGTAGACGGCTGCCGGCGCGCCACGGCGACCGCCGGCTTTCCCCCGCGGCACCAACCCACGTAGTGCTACGTGCGATCGATGGCCTGGCCACACGGCAGACGGCCGACTCTGAGCACGAGCGGCCTCGCCAGGATCGGTCGCTCCGGACCTCAAGGCACTTACCACCAACGAGGTTGGTGACACGGGGTTTAGGCGAGGCCAGCGCCGCTGGTCTACCTAAGCGGCAGCGACGCCAGCGGGATCCCATGGATGCCGATCGTCCCGTTGTCCACGTTGTCCAGCGACGACCAGTCGAGCCACCCACCACTGGCGGCAGTCTGGATCGGGGCCGAGACTGGCACGAGCTCCGATGGCGTTTGGTCGCTTGGTCTCCAGACGACCAGGGCATTTCCTGCTGTCGTGTCGCCGAAGTACTGCTCCTGCCAGGCGACGAGACCACTCGGGTCCACGCTCGGCCAGAAGGCGCCGCTCGGGGACTGGCCGTTGGGCAGCTTGCTGATGGCCTCGGGCGCGCCGCCAGGCAAACTGATGGTGAAGACCTGCTGGTTGTCACCGCTGCCACTCGGGTCATTCAGCCAAGCCAGCCTCCCGGAGACCATCGTCACCTCGTAAGCGGCCGTGGCGATCAGCGTTGGCACAGGCGATGTGGCGGTGGAAAGGAAGAGCTCGGCGCCGCTGATCTGACCTGCGTCGTCACGCTGACCTTCGCAGAAGGCGATGGATGCCCCATCCGTGGCGAAGGACTCGAGCGACTGATCCAGCACGACCTTCCGAACGAGCTGACCGGTCTCAAGGTCGAACAAGGCGATCGTGTCCTTGTGACCGGGCTGCGACGCGCTCGCGACAGCCGCGCGCCCACCCGCCAGATGTACCCACAGGACGGCAGTGGTCGGGGCCGTCGTGATCGTCCTCGTCGTCCCATCGGACACGTTCATGACCCGAACGCCTGTGGTCGTCGGGCCGTCATCTGTCCAGGCCACCGAGGTGCCATCGACCGACGGCAGTCGCAGGTCGTGGCCTGTTGCGGCCGTCGCAATGGGTACCACCGCCTGCTTCGATAGATCGACCATCAGGACCTGGTGCGGTGGCCCAGTCTCGGTGGGAAGGTCGGTGAACACCACCAGTGGCCCGCTCGAGGCGATGCGGTGCGGTGTGAAGCCTGCCGGCAATCCGATGACCCGAAGGCCGCTACCGAGAAGCACATCTGGGTATCCCGAGTATCCGGACGGGATGACGGACGGCGGCGGGCGCGTCGATGGTGGTGCGGCCGAGTTCTGGGCAGGGGTCGCCACCGGTGTCAGGGACCGCAGCCCATCTGGGGTCGCCGTCGAAGTCTCAGTGGCCGGCTGGCATCCGATCGTCGACGCGACGAGCGCCAGAGCGCAAACGATTCGCCAGCGCGCGAGCACCACTCAGCAACCTCAGCAACACGTCCCGAGACCTGGACTCGGCCCATCATGCGCGCTCTCTTCCCGGCCACGTGGGGTGGCCCCAGGCCCCGCCTATACTCGCGCCGTGCCTGCCACCAGTGATCGAGCGGAACTGACGCTCGCCATGGACGAGCGCCCAGAGCCAGCAGCCGCTGACCAGGTCGCATGGGCCAACGTGCGCGATCGCCTGCACGCCCGCGGCCTGCGCTGGACGCTCCAGCGCAGCATCCTCCTCGACGTGCTCGAGCAGACCGATGGGCACGTCACGGGCGCCGAGCTGGTCGAACGGTGCCGCGCAGTCGACCCGTCGACGACGCCGTCGACCGTCTACCGCACGCTCGACGTCCTGGAGGAACTGGGCGTCGTACGGCACCACCATGGCGCCGACGGGCGCGAGGAATTCCACGTTCGGCCGGCGACGGCCCACGGCCACCTCCACTGCGGCGTGTGTGGCACGAGCTGGGAGCTCGGCCCGGCCGAGCTGGCGCCGCTGGTGAGCGCCCTCCGAGCCGGGCGCGGCTTCGACGTGGACCTGTCACACGTCACGGTCGCCGGCACCTGCCGCGACTGCCAGGCACGGCTGGACGAGGCACGCCTCGAGGTCGACGCGAAGCACTGAATCGGGGTGCCTGGCGGCAGCCCCCGACCCGTTACGCGCCCTGCGTAACCTCGTTCAGGGTGTGGGGCTCCAGGCCGTGAGCCTCGCGGTGGACGCGGGCAGCGGTCTCACGATCGGGTGCCTCGACGAGGCAGCAGACCTTGCCGGCCTCCTCGTCGTTCCAGTAGTGCTTGTAGTCCACGTCGTACTTGGCCTGGCCGGGCAGGTCGTGGATGTCAAGGGATGTCGCCATGAGTAGGCTCCTCGTTCGG
>CAZFGT010000023.1:0-38509 GCA_964518505.1 uncultured Anaerolineaceae bacterium
AGACGGAACGCTGGGGCGGCAAGATCACGACGGTCGAGATCCGCGAGATCACCCCACCGCGAGACGTCCAGGACGCCATGAACCGGCAGCTCTCGGCAGAGCGCACCCGGCGCGCCGTCATCACCGAGTCGGAAGGCGCCCGGCAGGCCAACATCAACGTCGCCGAGGGCGAGAAGCAGGCTGCCATCCTGCGCGCCGAGGGCCAGCGGCAGGCCGCCATCCTCAACGCCGAGGGCTTCAGCCAGGCCCTGGAGCGGATCTTCAACGCCGCCAAGGGCGTCGACGCCAAGACCATGTCGCTGCAATACCTGGAGGCCCTCAAGGCCATCGGCGCGAGCCCCGCCACGAAGTTCGTGGTGCCGCTCGAGCTGACCCAGCTGCTGGCCCCCTTCGGCGGCCTGCTGCAGCGCGGCATGGACGGCAAGGAATGATCCGTCCGGACCGTCGTCCGGGCTAGGACCGACCGGGACTTCCGGGCCACGCCGGACCGCCCCCGCCAGCGCGCTATCATCGGCCCTGGGCACCACCCGGGGCCTGTCACACCGAGGAGCGGATGGCCGCACGCATCCTGGTCGTCGACGACGACCCGAACGTCCAACGCCTGCT
Source organism: uncultured Anaerolineaceae bacterium (assembly GCA_964518505.1). Classification (GTDB taxonomy): domain Bacteria; phylum Chloroflexota; class Limnocylindria; order Limnocylindrales; family CSP1-4; genus DASPUH01. The sequence continues at coordinate 607 of CAZFGT010000023.1, forward strand.
GACGTACACCCTCAAGCAGGAGGGCTACGAGGTCAGCGTCGCCACGGATGGCGCCGAGGCGCTCAAGCGCTGGAGCTCCGAGCACCCCGACCTCATGCTCCTCGACGTCATGCTGCCCAAGCTCGACGGCTACCAGGTGGCGGCCAAGATCCGGGCCGACGAGGGCAGCACGGCCCACCTGCCGATCATCATGCTCACCGCCGAGGCGGACGTGGAGCAGAAGGTGCGCGGCCTGCGCGCCGGCGCCGACGACTACCAGATCAAGCCCTTCCACCCGGCCGAGCTGCTGGCGCGCATCAAGAGCCTGCTGGCCCGCTTCGCGCCGCACGACATGCTGGTCGGCAAGCCGCCCCTGGGGCGGGTGCTCGCGTTCTACGGCGCCAAGGGCGGCGTGGGCACGACCACCATCTCCATCAACGCCGCCATCGCCCTGCACCGCGAGGTGGGCCGCTCGCGGGTCTGTCTCGTCGACGGCAACCTCCAGTTCGGCGACCACCGCGTCTTCCTGGACCTGGGCCTGGACCGCAAGTCGATCGTCGACGTGGTCACCGCGACGTCCATCGACCAGGAGCTGCTGCGGTCGGTCGTGGTCAAGCACGACTCGGGCGTGGACCTGCTGCTGGCGCCGCCGTCGCCCGAGACGGCCGAGCTGGTCAACGCCGACCAGCACCACCTGTCGCGGATCATCGAACAGCTGCGCCAGATGTACGACTACGTCGTCATCGACATCGACAAGCGCCTGGACGAGAACAACCTCGACGTCATCGCCGCCTCGGACATCGTGTTCGTGGTCATGACCGCCGACCTGTCGTGCCTCAAGAACGTGCGCCTGGTGCTCGAGACGATGACCCAGCTGAACGTCGACAAGGCGCAGGTCCAGCTCGTCCTCAACCGCAGCAACGCCTTCACCGGCATCAACGTGAAGAACGCCGAGGGCGCCCTCAAGCGCAAGATCGACTACCAGATCGTGAATGAGTACCGGGGCGCGATCAGCGCCCTCAACAGCGGCGCGCCGTTCATGTTCACCAAGGCCGATTCGCTGCTCGGCCGGAGCGTGCTGGAGTTCGCCCGGTCGGTCGACCGTGGCGCGGCCGGCGCGCCCGCGGGCACCCCGCAGCTGGCGCCCGTCAGCGGCTGACGCGATCCGGCGCGCGGCGCCGGACCAAGAGCGCGATAAGCGGCGGTCGCCACACTCCGGCCACATGTTGGCCACCCTCGTCACGGCCGTCGTCGACGGCCTCGCCGGCTCGCTCATCCGCGTCGAGGTCGACGTGGCCCCCGGCATCCCCATGACCCGGCTGGTGGGGTTGCCCGACGCGGCCCTCTCGGAGGCGCGAGAGCGGGTGCGGGCCGCCATCCGGAACGCGGGCTTCGAATACCCCGCCAGTCGCGTCACGGTCAACCTCGCGCCTGCCGATCGGCCCAAGCGCGGCGCGGCATACGACCTGGCCATCGCCGTCGGCGTCCTCGTGGCGTCGGGCCAGATCCATGCCGGGGGCGGCAGCTGGGCCCTCCTGGGCGAGCTATCGCTCGACGGCAGCCTGCAGGCCGTTTCCGGCGTGTTGCCCATGGTCGCCACACTGGTGCGAGCGGGCCACCGGCGCATCGCCGTCCCCGCCGCCAACGCGGCGGAGGGACGCCTCGTGGCGGGCGCGGAAGTCGTGGCCGTGCAGGGCCTCGATGATGCGGCGCGGCTCGTAGCGGGACCCCGGGGCCGCCGCGCCGCGACCGCCAGCCGGCGCCCGGCGACCCGTGTCTCGGCCGTCGACCCCCACGGCGACCGGCCGGCCGACACGACGCGTCCGGCGTCGCTCGTGGCCCCCATCGAGGCCGTTGACCTGGCCGACGTCCGCGGCCAGGCTACCGCCCGCTGGGCCCTTGAGATCGCCCTGGCCGGGTGCCACAACCTCCTTCTCGTGGGACCACCCGGGGCGGGCAAGACCCTGCTGGCACGGTCCATCCCGCGCCTCCTGCCGCCCCTCGATGACGGGGAGGCGCTTGAGGCCACGGTCGTGGCCAGCGTCGCCGGTCTCCTGACGGGGGTGGCCGGGCTGTGCCGCGATCGGCCTTTCCGGGCGCCCCACCACACCAGCTCGTACGCGGCGCTCGTGGGCGGCGGGCCGCGGCTGGCCCCCGGCGAGGTGACCCTCGCCCATCGCGGGGTCCTGTTCCTGGACGAGCTCGCGGAGTTCGATCGCGACGTCCTGGATGCGCTGCGGCAGCCACTGGAGGACGGCAGTGTCACCATCGCCCGGGCCGGGGGCCAGGTCCAGTACCCCGCCCGGCTGCAGCTGGTGGCGGCCATGAATCCCTGCCGCTGCGGCTTCGCCGGCGACGCCTCGCGGCCGTGCACGTGCCCGACGGGCGAGCCGGAGCGCTACGTGCGCCGGGTCAGCGGCCCCTTGCTGGACCGCCTCGACCTGCGGGTGGAGATGGAGCGCGTGCCACCAGCCGCGCTCCTGGAGGGCGATCCACCCGAACCATCCGTGCAGGTGGCGACGCGGATCGCCGCGGCCCGCGAGGTCGCCCGCCAACGCAACGGCGGTGTGCCCAACGCGCTCCTCAGCGGGTCGGCCGTGCTCCGCGTGGGCGGCTTCGATGGACGGGCTCGCCGGCGCCTGGAGGAGGTGGCCGCGCGCCAGCTCCTCACCGCGCGTGGCGTGCACCGGCTCGCCCGGGTGGCCCGCACCATCGCCGATCTGGCAGGCCAGGGGAGTGTCGACGAGGCGACCATCCTCGCCGCGGCCAACCTGCGTGATCCGGCCGGTCGCCCGTGGGAGCTGGCCGCGTGACCGACGCGGCCGAGCGTGCCGCCTGGATCACCCTGGCGGGCGTCGACGGGGTCGGCCTGGTCCACTTCGGCGCCCTCGTCGGCCAGGCCGGCGGCGCGTGTGCCGTCCTGGATCTCGCCCGACGGGGCGCCCTCCACGACCTCCCTCACGCGCGGCGCCTGACGCGCGCCGTGCGCACCGCCATCGCCGATGCGGCGCACGAACCGGAGCGGGCCCAGGCGGAGCTGGACCGCTCCGGCGTCTGGACGATCACCCCGCTCGACGCGGCGTATCCGCCCGGTTTGGGCGACCTGGCCGACCCGCCGCCCGTGCTGTACGGCCAGGGCGACCAGGCCGCCCTGGCCCGGCCGCGGCGGATCAGCGTCGTCGGGACGCGACGGCCGTCCGTGCTGGGGCGGGCGCTGGCGGGCACCATCGCCCGCCAGCTGGTCCAGCTGGATGCGGTCGTCGTTTCCGGCCTTGCCTTCGGCATCGACGGCGCCGCCCAGGCGGCCACGGTGGCGGCCGGTGGGGTGACGGTGGGGGTGATCGGGTCCGGGCATCAGCGGCCGGGGCCGCGCGCCCACGCCAGCCTCGTGCGCGACATCCTGACCCGCGGCGCCGTGGTCGGCGAGTTGGCGCCCCACGCCCGACCCACGCGGGGCACGTTCCCTCGCCGCAACCGCCTGCTGAGTGCCCTGAGCCAGGCGGTCATCGTCGTCGAGGCACCCACCCGAAGTGGCGCCGTGAATACGGCGCACCACGCGCTCGAGCAGGGCCGGGCGTTATTCGTCGTGCCGGGCCGGCCCGGCGACCGGCTGACCGCGGGTTGTCTGCGGCTCCTCCGCGAGACGGAGGCTCGGCCGGTGGTCGGACTCGATGAGCTCGTGGCGGACCTGGCGGAGCTCTGGCCGGCCGTCGGGTCAGATCCGGATGGGCGGCTCCAGGCGCGTCCCGCCGTCCCGGCGCTGTCGTGGAGCGACGCCCTGGCTCTCCTGGGGCCGGCCGAACGTGCCGTCGCCCGTGTCCTGGGCGCGGGCCCGGCGGGCCTCGACCGCGTCATCGCCTCGACCGGCCTCGCCCCGGCTACCGCCGCGAGCGCTACGACCGTCCTCCAGTTGCGGGGTTGGGTCACGCTCGTGGGAGCGACCTACGTGGCCGCCGGACCGCTCGCGCGACCGCCGTAGCGGGCTCATCCTGGCCGACGGGACCGGGGTCCGGGGCCGCCCTGGGACCATCGGTGATGGCGCCATGCCGTGACGTCTGCTACGCTCCGGGAAAGCAAGCCTAGGTCGGACGCTCCTCGGGCACCTTGAATTCGCCCGCATGCGTTCGCTTCACGGGGAGACGCAGTATTGCGGAAGGCGATCGCCGGGCTCCTTAGCCTGCCCGTCATCGGTGCGTCGTACCTGCTCCCGGTCGCACGCCGGAGGGCGGTCCTGCGCATGGTGGCGGTGCTTGGCGTAGGCGCGCTGTTCACGCTCGTGGCCCTCAGCTCGTCCGTGACGCCGACCGCGAACGCCTTCAAGTCCGCTCCCGTCGACACAGCCGCCCTGGCGCGCATCAGCACGAGCATCGTCACCGGCCACGGCCTGAGCGAGCCGGCCACCGTCGTCTTCAGCGAACCGGTCGATACGGCCAAGGTGATGGCCGCGCTGCAGGTCACCCCCGCCGCCGCGGTGCGTCTCAGCTGGTCTCCGGACGCGACGATGCTCCACGTGGCCCCGGCCACCCACTGGGCGGCCTCGACCCTGTATACGTTGAGCCTCACCACCACGGCCGTCGGGCGCGACGGCACGTCGCTGCCCAGCCCGCTCTCGGCGGTCTTCCTGACCCGCGCGGCGACGACTGCCAGGGCGACCGTCGAGCCGTCGGCCGGAACCGCCGCCACCACCGCCCCGGTGGTCAGCCTCTCGTTCTCCTCCCCGGTGACCGCGGCGGCCGTGGCCGGCGCCCTGACCATCACCCCCGCGGTGGTGGGCAAGGTCTCCACCGTGGGGCCGGACCAGGGCGCTCCCGACACGACCTACCAGTGGCAGGCCAGCGAGCCACTCGCGCCTGGCGCCAGCTACCACCTCACCCTGGCCTCCGACCTGCGCGACACCGATGGCGCGCCGCTGGCGGCCGGCGTGACGGTCGATCTCAAGGTGCCCGCGCTGCCGGCCGTCGTGCGTATCCGGCCCGCGGCGGGCAGCGTCAACGTGGCCCTTGCCCAGACCGTCTCGGTCCGTTTCTCGCAGCCCATGGAGTTGGCCTCGACCCAGGCCGCCTTCCACATCTCGGCCTACACCAGCCCCGCGAAGCAGGGCCGGTTCAGCTGGGCTGAGGGCGACACGGTGCTCATCTGGACGCCCCGTGCAGCGTTCGGCTACGGGTCACGCTACACCGTCACGATCGACGGGTCGGCCCGGTCGGCCGCTGGTCAGCCGCTGGCCGCCGAACCCACGGCCACCGTCGCCACGGCCACCTTCTCCACGCTGCACCGCCCGGCGGCCAAGCCCCGCACCGTCGACAAGCCCAAGCCGACCGGCGGCAGCTCGACCAGCGCCCCCTGGCTGAGCACGGAGAAGTACTTCCTGAGCCTCATCAATTGCGATCACACCGGCGGGTGGGTCAGCAGTAGCGGGGTGTGCACGGGCCGGGGCAGCAACGGTCGCGCGCCGCTCGCCCTCAACGCCAAGATCTCCAACGGGGCCAGCCGGCCGTGGGCCAAGTACCTGGCCCAGACGACCCAGCTCTACCACGGCTGTCCGTCGTGCCGCCTTTCCGCCATCGGCTTCACCAACGCCTGGTGGGGTGAGAACCTGGCCTGGTGGTCGGGCAGCCCGACCAGTGGCGCCATCCAGGCCGTGCTGTTCTTCCAGAGCGAGAAGGCGTCGCTCGGCGGCCACTACGTCAACATGATGGATTCGCGCGGCCGGAGCGCCGGCGTCGGCGTGTGGCAGGCCAACGGGCGGGTCGTGTTCGCCATCGACTTCTGGGGCGGCTGATCACCACCAGGCGCGTCCCGTGATCCGCGACGCGGTGATCCACATGCAGGGCGAGCAGCCCCTCGTGGCTGATCTCCCGACGCTGCCTTCGGCGGGTGACAGCTGCCTCGTGTGCACCAACATGCGCACTCTGGACGGCAAGCGGCCGACCTTCGTGGACGAGGTCGGGTCGACCTTCATCATCCCCCTGCAGCACGTCCGCTTCATCGAGATCCAGCCCGAGGGCGGAGCTGCGGCCCACGCCCACCCGGCCCTGGCGGCGGGCGAGCCGGCCCCCGACGAGGCCGCCGCCGAGCTCGACGAAGACTTCCTGCGGCGCATCCGCGAAGCCTGAGGCAACCGGCCGGCGAGAGGGCCGGTGCTACACTCGCGGGCCATGACACGGAACCTGGTGATCGTCGAATCGCCCGCCAAGGCGCGCACGATCGAACGTTACCTGGGCCCGGACTTCCATGTGCTCGCCTCCTACGGCCACGTCCGTGACCTGCCGGAGAACCCCGGCAAGGGCAAGCTGGGCGTTGATGTCGAGCATGGCTTCCGGCCCGACTACGTGGTGCCCGACGACCGCCGCAAGCAGGTCGACAGCATCGCCCGGGCGGCCGCGCGCGCCGACACGGTCTTCCTCGCCACCGACCTTGACCGGGAAGGGGAGGCCATCGCCTGGCACGTCGCCGAGGCGGCCCACATCCCCGATGAGAAGCAGCAGCGGGTGACCTTCGGGGAGATCACCGAGGGCGCCATCCGCACCGCTTTCGCCAACCCGCGACGCATCGACATGGACCTTGTCGACGCGCAGCAGACCCGCCGCATCGTCGACCGGCTGGTGGGTTACACGCTCAGCCCGCTCCTGTCCCGCAAGGTGCGCGGCGGCTTGTCGGCCGGCCGCGTCCAGTCGGTGGCCGTGCGCCTGGTGGTCGAGCGTGAGCGCGCCATCGACGCGTTCCAGACGCGCGAGTACTGGACGCTGGTGGCCCACCTCGCAGCCGCCGACGGGACGGCCTTCGCGGCCGACGTGGTGCGCCTTGACGGGGCTCCGCTGGAGATCCCGGACGAGGCAGAGGCGACGCGCCATCGCGACGCCCTGGCGGGTGCCGCCGCGGTCGTCGGCAAGGTCTCGACACGCCAGTCCAGGCGCAGCCCGGCCGCGCCCTTCACCACCAGCACGCTGCAGCAGGAGGCCAGCCGCAAGCTGTCGTTCAGCCCGCGGCGGACCATGTCCATCGCCCAGCGCCTGTACGAGGGCCTGGACCTCGGCGAGGGCCACGTGGGCCTCATCACCTACATGCGCACCGACTCGACGCAGATGGCCGGCGTGGCCATGGGCGAGGCCCGCGAGGTCATCGCCGCCCGCTTCGGGGCGCCGTACACGATGCCCAAGGGCCGCGTCCACCGCACCCGCACCAAGGGCGCGCAGGAGGCGCACGAGGCGATCCGGCCGACCAGCTTCGTCCGCGACCCCGACGCCCTGGCCGGGCATCTCAAGCCGGAGGAGCTCCGTCTCTACCGCCTCATCTGGCAGCGGGCGCTGGCGTCGCAGATGGCGGAGAAGCGGCTGGAGACCACGACCGTCGAGCTCGACGCTGATCGCTACGGCCTGCGGGCCAGCGCGACCCGGACCCTCTTCGACGGCTTTGCCCGCGTCTACACGGAGGGCCGTGACGACGAGGCGGCCGACGAGGCGGAGGGGCAGCTGCCGCCGCTTGCCGAGGGCGACCGTGTCTCGGTCACGGGCGTCGAACCCACCCAGCACTTCACCGAGCCGCCGCCGCGCTTCACCGAGGCGACCCTCATCAAGGCCCTCGAGGAGCACGGCATCGGGCGGCCAAGCACCTACGCGGCCACCATCTCGACCATCGTCGACCGGGGCTACGTGCGCGTGGAGGACCGCCGCCTGCGTCCTGAGCCGGTGGCCGGCATCGTCACGGACCTCCTCGTGGAGCACTTCGGCGAGTTCGTCGACGTGGCCTTCACGGCCCGCATGGAGGAGCGACTCGACGAGGTGGCCCGTGGCCGGCAGGCATGGGTGCCCCTCCTGACGGAGTTCTACGGGCCCCTCAAGACACGGGTGGATGAGAAGCGCCGTGAGCTGCGCCGTGCCGACTTCACGACCGAGGCCACCGACGAGGTCTGTTCGCTGGGCCACCCCATGGTCATCCGGCTCGGCCGCACCGGCCGTTTCCTGGCCTGCTCGCTGTACCCGGAGCACCAGGAGACACGGCCGCTGCCGGGCGACGAGCCGCCGGCCATGCCCGGCACCGGCGAGCCGTGCCCCGAGTGCGGGCAGGGCGTGCTCACCGCGCGAACGGGCCGTTTCGGCCCCTTCGTGGGCTGTTCCCGCTACCCCGAATGTCGCTACATCCGCAAGGACGGCCCGCCGCCACCGGCGCCGCTCGGCTTCGAGGTCACCTGCCCCAAGTGCGGCCAGGGCCACCTCACGGCGCGGCGTGCCCGGCGCACGGGCAACGTCTTCTGGGGCTGCTCCCGCTACCCCGAGTGTGACTTCACCACCAACTACGAACCGACCGGGGCGCTGCATGACGCGGACCAGGGCCCCGTGGCGCGCCGCGCCGAGGGCGGGCTCTGCCTGCGCTGTGGCGCGGCCGTCCCGCTGCCGGAGATGGAGCCGCAAGCCCTGATCGGCCAGAGCCTTCCAGGCGGCCCCCCGGATCCGGCGGCGCTGGCGCCCAAGCGCCCGGCGCGTGGTGGTGGCAGCAGCAGCCGTGCCCGGCGGCCGGCCGGCACGAAGCGCCGTCCCAGCCCGCGAGCGGCGCGCTCGACCGCCGCGTGACGGGCGCGTCGGCGCTCGCGTCCTACCGGCGCGCGCTCGAGGCGCGCGACCTGTCCGTCCATACCCGGCGGGCCTATGGCACGGCGGCCGCCCAGTTCCTGGACTGGCTGGCCGCCCGGCCCGGCGGCGACTGGCGGCGTCCCGACCGGCTGACGCTGCGGGCGTACCTGGGTGCCCTCGACGAGCGCGGCCTGGGCCGCAACTCGATCGGGGCTCGGATCTCCGCCCTCCGGGCGTTCTACCGCCACGCGCGACGGGAGGGGTGGGTGGCCGGCGACCCGTGGGCGGCCGTGACATCACCGCGGCGTCCGCGCCGTCTTCCGACCGTCCTCGACGTGAGCCAGGTCGAGCAGCTGTTGGACGCCGTGCCCTCGCGCACGGCCGACGCCCTGAGCGCGGCGCTGGCGCTGCGCGACCGGGCCATCGTGGAGACCATCTACGCGGCCGGCCTGCGCATCGGTGAAGTAGAGGCGCTGGCCGTCGGCGATCTCGACCTCGTGCGCGGCGAGGTGCGCGTCATCGGCAAGGGCCGCAAGGAGCGGGTGGGCCTCCTTGGTGCGCCCGCCTGCGATGCGCTCGCCTGCTGGCTGGCCGACGGCCGCCCGGTCCTGCGTGCCCGCGGCTCCGGCGTCGACCCCGGCGCCCTCTTCCTCAATTCACGCGGTGGGCCGCTCGGGGCACGTGGCCTGCGCTTCCGCCTGGACGCCCTTGCCCACGCCGCCGGGCTGCCACTCGGGACCACCCCGCATACCCTGCGCCACTCCTTCGCCAGCCACCTGCTCGACGGAGGGGCGGACCTGCGGGTCGTCCAGGAGCTGCTGGGCCACGCCAGCCTGGCCACGACCCAGGTGTACACGCATGTCGCGCCTGCCCGGCTGCGCAGCGCCTACCGGGCCAGCCATCCGCGCGCCGCGACGACCCAGGGGCCGGCCGGGAGGTGAGCCTGGCCACCGGGACGCTGGCGCGCGCCGGCCTGGTCGTATCGGTCGCGGTCTTCGCCTCCCGTGTGCTGGGTTGGCTGCGCACCGTCGTCATCAGCACGACGTTCGGGGCGGGGCCCGACCTTGACGCCTACTTCGCCGCCTTCCGCGTGCCCGACCTGATCTTCCAGCTGGTGGCCGCGGGCGCCCTGGGCACCGCCCTCGTGCCGGTCCTGTCGGGCCTCCTGGCGCACGACGAGGAGGCGCGGGCATGGCACGTCGTATCCGTCGTGGGCAACCTCATGCTGATCGTGCTGGCCGTGCTGGTGGGCGTCTTCGAGGTGGCCGCGCCGGTCATCGTGCCGCTCATCACGCCGGGCTTCACGGCCGCCCAGCTGGACCTGACCGTGGAACTGACGCGGGTCATGCTCCTCTCGCCGCTCTTCCTGGCCATCGGGGCGGTCGCCTCCAGCGCCCTCAACGCCAGGGGGCGGTTCGGCGCGGCGGCCGCGGGCGCGGCCCTCTACAACCTGGCCATCATCGCCGCGGCCGTGCTGCTGGCGCCCGTCATGGGGATCCAGGCACTGGCCGTGGGCGTCGTCGCCGGGGCGTTCCTGACGCTGCTGGTGCAGATCCCCCAGCTGGTCCGTGGCGGCATGCGCTACCAGCCGACGCTGCGCCTGCACGACCCGGCGGCGCGGGAGGCGCTGCTGCTGATGGCGCCCCGGGCCTTCGGCCTGGGGGTGACCCAGATCACGTTCCTGGTCAACACGTCGCTCGCGACGACCCTCGGCGCGGGGGCGCTGACGGCCTACAACGTGGCCTTCACGATCCTCCAGATCCCCATCGGCATCATCGGCGTGCCGCTCGGTATCGTGCTCCTGCCGTCGCTCTCGCGAGCCGCGGCCCTTGGCCAGACGGACGAGTTCGAGCAACTCATCACGCGCGCCCTCCGCCTGCTCCTGTACGTGATGCTCTTCCTCACGGCCGTCCTCATCGCCATCCGGGTGCAACTCGTGACGGTCCTCTTCTCATACGGCAAGTTCGACCTGGCGGCCATCGACCTGACCACGGACGCCCTCCTCTTCTTCCTCTTCGGCCTGGCCGGGCATTCGCTGATCGTCGTGCTGGCGCGGGCCTTCTATGCGGCCAAGGACACCCGCACCCCGGTCATCGCGGCCGTGCTGTCGGTGGGCGTGAACGTCGTCGTGTCGGTCCTCACGGTGGGCCGGCTCGGCCTGGCTGGCCTGGCCCTTGGCATCGCCGCGGGAGCGTGGTTCGAGTCCCTCCTGCTGCTGGCCCTGCTGGCCCGCCGCGACCCGCGGTTCCGGCCGGGCGCCATGGCCCGCGCCGCGCTCCTCGACGCGGTCGGGGCGGTCCTGGCCGGCGCGGCCGCGTGGCTCGTCACCGTCGGCGCCGCGGCGGCCGGGTTGGCGGACACGGCCAAGCTGGTCGATGTGTTCGTGGGAGGTACCGCGTTCGCCGTGGCGGCCGCCGTCTTCCTGCTCTACAGCCGCGTGCTGGGCCTGCCCGAACTGGCCGGCACGCTGGCCATGGCGCGTTCGGCCACTCGCCGCCTGGCGAGCCTGGCATGACGGACGATCGTCCGGCGGAGGGCCATCCCGCGTTCCGCCTGCGTTCCGACGACGCCGTGTGGGACGCCTTCGTGGCCGTCGCCGCACGGGGGGCGTACGCGCAGCAGACGGCGTGGGCGGAGGTGAAGGCCGCCAACGGCTGGGCCGCGGAACGTATCGTGGTCGACGCGGCGGATGGACCCATCGGGGGCCAGGTGCTCATGCACCGTGCAGGCCCGAGTCGGTGGTCCATCGGCTACGCGCCGCGCGGGCCGGTGGCGACACGCTTCGGCGCGGGAAACGTGACGGCCTGGACCGACGCCCTGCGGGCCCACGCCCGGCGCATGCACCTGAGCCACGTGGTGATCGACCCAGCGGTGCCGGCGGGCGATCCGCTGGAAGGCTGGCTGCGCGCCAACGGCTGGCGGCCGACCACGCCGGTCCAGCCGCCGCGGACCCGGCTCATCGACCTGACCCGGCCGGAGGAGGCGCTGTGGGCCGACCTCCGTGGCAAGTGGCGCCAGTACGTGACGAAGGCGCGCCGCGACGGCGTGACGGTGGTCGACGCCGGTCCGGAAGGACTCGATGACTTCTACGCCATCTACGTCGAGACGGCCCGCCGGGCCGGCTTCGTCCATCGCGCCCGCGGCGCCTACGCCGTGACCTATGCGGCGTTCGCGCGTCACGGCGCGGCGCGCCTCCTCTTCGCCCAGGACGCCGCCGGCGAGCGGCAGGCCACCTTGCTCCTGCTGGCGTGCGGCGCCACCGCCATCGAGCCCTACGGCGGGATGACCGTGGCCGGCGCCGCCTCGCGGGCCAACTACCTCCTGAAGTGGGAGGCCATCCGCTCCTCCCGCGAGCGGGGCCTCGCGACCTACGATCTGTGGGGCCTGGCGCATCCGGGCATCGAGCAGTTCAAGGCTGGTTTCGGAGGGCAGGAGGTGACCTGGATCGGCGCCTGGGAGCTGGTCACCCAGCCCGTCGTGCGCGGCCTGGTGAACGCTGTGCAGCGAGCCCGTGTGGCCGTGGCGACGCGCCGCCTGGGCCGGCCGGCCGGCAGCGACGCCGGGTGAGCCGGCCGTGAACGACGCGCCGCCGGTCGAGGTCAGCGCGGTCACCGATGTCGCCCCGCCGGGCTGGGATGCCCTGACGGTCGATGTGCCGGGCGGCCACGTCCTGCAGAGCACGGTGTGGGCGGCCCACACGGTCGAAGAGGGCTGGCGATCCCGCTTCGTGACCTTCACCGATGGGGCCGCGGCACTCGTCCTGACCCGTCGCCGCGCGCCGCTGCCGGGCTTCCTGGCCTACGCCTCGCGCGGCCCGGTGGCGGCGGAGGGCGGTGCTGGGGCGGCCGCCGCGCGCTCGCTGGCCCTGGGCCGCTGGGCCCACGGGGCAGGGGCGACCATCCTGGCGGTCGACCCCGAGCTGGACGCCGACGAGGCGTTCGAGGCCACCCTTGCGGCCGGCGGTTTCGTGCCGGCGGAGGAGATCCAGCCGTCGCGCCACCGGCTCGTGGTGGGCTGGGCGCCGGGAGCCAGCGAGGACACCCTGTTCGGCGGCCTCAGCAAGACGACGCGCCAGCGCGTGCGCAGCGCCCAGCGCCAGGCCGTCACGGTGCGCGAGGACGCGGCGGGTGAGCGGCTGCCAGACCTGGGGCGGCTGCTGGATGCCACGGCCATCCGCAAGGGCTTCACCTTCTCGTCGCGGCACGGCTTCCTCGCCTGGTGGCGGCGCCTCCTGGGCGCGGGGCGCGGTCGCCTGCTGGTCGCCGAGACCGGTGACCAGGTCCTTGGCGGCCTCCTCCTGTATCGCCAGGGCGGCCACCTGGCGACGGCCTTCTCGGCCGATGATCCGGCCGCCCGCGCGGGATTCCCGGGCACGATGCAGCTGCTGCGCTGGGAGGCCATGCGGCTGGCGCTCGGGGGTGGCATGCCGTGCCTGGACCTGGGCGGCGTGGACGTCGCCGGGGCGCGGCGGCGGCCGGAGCCTGGCGACGCCACGTGGGGCCTGTACGAGCACAAGGTCGGCTTCGGGGCGCGATGGGTCGAGTCGGTCGGGGCCCATGAGCTGGTGCTCCGGCCGGCCGTCTACCGGGCCAGCCTCGTGGCGCGCTCTGCCCGTCGGGCGCTGCGCCGCCGATGAGCGAGCCCGTCACCCGCAGCCGACCGCTCGGCGCGCTGGTCGGGGCCCTCGAGGCCCGTGGCCAGCTCCGCTCGGTCGTGCCAACCGCGTCGCCCGAGGCCGGTGGGCCAGGGGAGCCGCTCGGGGCGCGTGCCGTCGCGGGCATCACCATGGATTCGCGCCATGTGCGGCCCGGCGAGGTCTTCGTCGCGGTGCCCGGCAGGATCAACGACGGGCATGACTTCGCGGCGGCCGCGGTCGCGGCGGGCGCGGCCGCGGTCATCGTGGAGCGCCCGCTGCCCGGCCTCGCCGCGCCCCAGCTCGTCGTCGTCGCCGCCAGGCCGGCCGTCGCCCAGGCCGCCGCGTGGTGGTGGGACGATCCGTCGCACCGGCTCGGCGTGGTGGGCATCACCGGCACCGACGGCAAGACCACGACGGCGTACCTGGTGCGCTCCATCCTGGACCACGCAGGCCTGCCGGCCGGCCTCGTCAGCACGGTCGACGTCGTCATCGGGGGACGTGCCGTGGGCAACCCGGCCCGGACGACGACGCCGGAGGCGCCGGTCCTGCAGGCCCACCTGGCCGCCATGGTCGAGGCCGGCGATCGCTTCGCGGTCCTCGAGACGAGCTCGCACGGCCTGGCCCAGGACCGGGTCGGCGCGGTGGCCTATGACGTGGCCGTGCTGACCAACCTGACCCACGAGCACCTCGAGTTCCACGGCACGCTGGCGGCATACGCGGCGGCCAAGCGGCGCCTCTTCGAAGCGCTCGCCAGTGGTCCCCAGAACCCGGTCAAGCAGTGGCCCAAGACGGGCATCGTCAACCTGGACGATCCGGCTGCGGCCGACTTCGGCGAGGCTACGCGGGCGGCCGGCGCGGCGCTCATGACCTACGGCTTCGACGAGGCCGCCGACGTCCGCGGGCTGGCCGTCCGGGAGAGCCTGCAGCGGCTCGAGCTCGACCTCGTGACGCCCCGCTGGCGCGGCCACCTCGCGCTGTCGCTGGCCGGCCGTTTCAACGCCTGGAACGCGCTCGCCGCGGCCGCCGTCGCGGAGGCGCTGGCCCTGCCGCCCGACGCGATCCGGGCCGGCCTTGAGGCGGTCTCCGGCGTGCCCGGCCGGATGGAGCGCATCGACGGCGGGCAGCCGTTCGCCGCGCTCGTCGACTACGCCCACACGCCTGAGGCGCTGGCCAAGGTGCTGGACGAGTTGGCGCCGCTCGCCGGCGCCGCTGGGGGCCGGCTCATGGCCGTCTTCGGCTCGGCCGGCGAGCGCGACGTCCTGAAGCGCCCGCAGATGGGGCGCGTCGCCGGTGAGCGCTGCCGGCTGGTGGTCGTCACCGATGAGGATCCACGCGGCGAGCCGCGCGAGGCGATCCTGGAGCAGATCGCCGAGGGCGCCGAGGCGGCCGGCCTGCACCGCGGCAGCGAGCTGCGCCTCGTGCCCGACCGCCGTGCGGCGATCGCCCTGGCCCTGGAGGCCGCGCGGCCGGGTGACGCGGTCCTCTTCGCCGGCAAGGGCCACGAAAAGACGATCGAGACGGCCGAGGGCGCCGTGCCGTGGGATGAGGCTGCCGAGGTGCGCGCCGCGCTGGCCCGGCTCGGCTGGTCGGAGGCCGCCGGCCGATGAGCGGCCGCGGCCGGTGAGCGGCGTCACCTGGACCGTCGCCGACGAGCGCGACCGCCCGAGCTGGGATGCCTTCGTGGCCGACCGACCCGAGGGCGACCCCCTGCAGTGCTGGGCGTGGGGCGAGGTCGTGGCGCCGACCGGCGAGCGGCCCTTGCGCCTCGTGCTGCGCGACCGGGCGGGTCGCGTCCAGGCCGTGGCGCAGGCGCTCGTGCGGCGGACCACGCTGGGCCGGACCGTCATCTACGTGCCCCATGGGCCGCTGTGGACCCGTGAGGCACCCGACGCGCCGGCGATCCTGGCGGCCCTCCTGGGGGCGTTGCGAGAGGCCGGCCGCCGGGAGCGCGGCATCGTCGTGAAGGTCGACCCGCGCGCCGTGCCCGGCGGGCCTGATGTCGGCGCGGCGCTGGTGGCCGCGGGCCTGCGCCGAGCGCGCCATGACCTGCAGGCAGGGACCACGCGCCTCGTCACGTTGACCGCCGACCACGAGGCCATGCGGGCGTCGTGGCACGCCGATGCGCGCCGCCTCTCCGGTCGTGCGGGCCGCGAGGGTGTCCAGGTGACCATCCGCCGCGACCCGGACTCCGCCAGCATGGCGGCGTTCCATGGCCTGTTGCACGAGACGGCGACGCGTGGCGCCTTCCGGGCGCGCTCAGCGGCCTTCCTCGAGCGCGTTGCCGCCGGGTTCGCCGCGCCCGGACCGGCCGCGCCCACCGGCGGTTGGTACCTGGCCCTGGCCGAGCTCGCGGGCCGTCCCATCGCCGGCATGGCCGTGCCCCGCGTGGCCGACCGCGCCTACTACCTCTACGGCGCATCGCTTCGTGATCCCGCCCTCCGGCACGCCTACGGCGCGTACGCGGCGATGGCCGCGTTGCTGGCGCGCCTGGCCGACGACGGCGTCCGCACGTTCGACCTGTGGGGGGTGGTGGAGGCTGACGCGGCCGGGGCTGACCCGTCGTGGGCCGGCTTCAGCGCCTTCAAGCGCACGTTCGGGGGCCAGCCGCTGCGCCATCCGGGCACCTTCGACCTGGTCCTTGACCCGCCCTGGTACCGCGTCCGAGAGTGGCGCGATGGGGTGCGTGGCGAACGGGGACCCTGAGGCCCGTCCGGAGGGCCCGAGCTCGCGGGGTACACTGCCCGCCATGGCCGTCGATCCTGCCTCCCCGCCCGCGGCCAAGCGCGTGCGCGCCACGGCCCGGCCTGCGAACGCGGCCGCCGGGGCCTCACCGCGCGCCGTGGAAGCCGCCGCGCGCCACCTGTTCACGACCCTCCACGAGCACTACCCGCAGGCCGACCTGGAGCCCGTCGAGCGGGCGTACCGCTTCGCCGTGGAGGCGCACGAGGGCCAGAAACGGGCCTCCGGTGAGCCGTACGTCACGCATCCCCTCGCCGCTGCCCAGATCCTGGCCGAGCTGGGCATCGACCCCGTCGCCGTGACCGCGGCGCTGCTCCACGACATCCCCGAGGACACCGACTACGACCTGAGCGATCTGGAGGAGCGGTTCGGGCCGGACGTGGTGCGCCTCGTCGACGGCGTGACCAAGCTCTCCAAGTTCAGCACCCTGTCGCACGAGGAGCAGCAGGCCGAGAACATCCGCAAGATGTTCCTGGCCATGGCGGAGGACGTGCGGGTCGTCCTCATCAAGCTCGCCGACCGGCTCCACAACATGCGCACCCTGAGCGCCCTGCCCCACGAGAAGCAGGTCCGCATCGCCCGCCAGACGCAGGAGATCTACGCCCCACTGGCCGAGCGCCTGGGCATCTGGCAGATCAAGTGGGAGCTGGAGGATCTCGCCTTCAAGGTCCTGGAGCCGACCGAATACCGCGAGCTGGCGGCCAAGCTCGAGACACGCCGCCGCGCCCGCGAGGGGTACGTCGAGCGGGCCATGACGGTCCTTGACGACGCGCTCCGCGCGGCGGGCATCGAGGCCGAGCTGTCCGGCCGCCCCAAGCACATCGCCAGCATCGCCAAGAAGATGCAGCGCAAGAGCGCCGAGCTCGGCGAGATCTACGACGTGTACGCCATCCGCGTCCTCGTCGAGGAGCTCAAGGACTGCTACGCCGCGCTGGGCGTGGTGCACTCCCTATGGCGGCCCATCCCCGGCCAGTTCGACGACTACATCGCCATGCCCAAGGGCAATGGTTACCAGAGCCTGCACACCGCGGTGGTGGCGCTCGACGGCAAGCCGCTCGAGGTCCAGATCCGGACCCAGGCCATGCACCGCGTCTCCGAGGTGGGCATCGCCGCCCACTGGCGCTACAAGGAAGGGTCGCGTATCGACCGCGACTACGACGCCAAGCTGGCCTGGGTCCGCCAGCTGATGGACTGGCAGCGCGAGGTGGCCGACGCGACGGAGTTCGTGGAGGGCCTCAAGCTCGACATCTTCCAGGACCAGGTCTTCGTCTTCACCCCGCGCGGCGAGGTGAAGGACCTGCCCGCCGGCTCGGGCCCCCTCGACTTCGCCTACCGCATCCACACCGATGTGGGCCACCGTTGCATCGGGGCCAAGGTCAACAACCGTCTCGTGCCGCTGGACTACAAGCTGCAGAACGGCGACATCGTGGAGATCGTGACGACCAAGGCGGCCCACGGTCCGTCGCGTGACTGGATGAACATCGTCCGCACCGGCCATGCGCGGGAAAAGATCCGCCAGTGGTTCAAGCGCCAGGAGCGGGACGAGAACATCGTCCACGGCCGCGAGGCCCTGGACCGTGAGCTGCGCCGTCTGGCCCGCACGTCGGTCGAGCGCATCGGCCCGGAGCGCGTGGCGGAGATGGCGGCCCTCTACAAGATGGCCGGGCCGGACGACTTCTATGCCGCGATCGGCTACGGCGCCATCAGCGCCCAGCAGGTGGTGATCCGGCTGGGCGTCATCGACGACACCGAGACGGCCCTGCCGCAGGTCGCGCCGCCGCCCGTGGAGCGGCCCGGAGGCGTCCGCGTCAAGGGGGTCGGCGACCTCCTCATCCGGTTCGCCAAGTGCTGCCACCCCATCCCCGGCGACCCCATCGTGGGCTACATCACCCGCGGCAAGGGCGTCACGGTCCACCTGCGGACCTGCCCGACCGCGGTCAATGAGCGGGACGTCCACCGCCTCATCGACGTGGAGTGGGACGCGCCCGCCCAGCAGACGTACCCCATCGCCATCCGCATCGAGGCGTATGACCGGACCGGGCTCCTGTCCGACATCACCAACGTGGTGGCCGAGCACAAGGTCAACATCCTGGCCGCCAACGTGAGCACGAACCCGGACCACACGGCGATCGTCCACGCCACCTTGCAGGTGGCCTCGGTGGCCCAGCTGGCGCGGCTGCTGTCCCGCCTCGAGCGCCTCAAGGACGTTTACACGGTCCAGCGCGACCTGGGCTGATCAGCCCTCGGCGGCGCGCCGCGCGGCGACCTCGAAGGCGTTGTCACGGTAGGCATCGCCCCCGGCTCGCCACGCCCGCCACGAGGCCCGCAGGTAGCGCGGGATGAACCGCAGGCCGTGGCGCTGCCATTGCCGCACGTGGCACAGCTCGTGCTCGAGCTCGGGCCCGGCCAGCGGGCGCCACGTCCAGATGTCACGACCGATCGAGATGGCCAGCCAGCCGGGCAGGAACAGGCGACCGATGCGGCGCGTCGCCGGCACGACGTGGACGCGGTACCGCGGAGTGGCCATGGCGCAGGTGTAGCACACCCGGTCGCTGCGCTGGGCCATCCGCCAGGCGGTTGTCCCGGCCACCGACTTGGTGGAGCGGGGTGGAGCGGGCCACCTCAGCGGTCGGTCCATCCGAGCGATGCATCGTTCGGCGAACGACGGGCCTGATCCACGCCCCCAGCGGTCCGGACAGTCGCGCGGTGCATAGACCAGCGCGGATGCCGACCCGGCAGGCCGAAGCGTCGCCCGGCGGCGCTCCCCGCCGGTAGACTTGCCGGGATGCCCCAGTTCCGTGCGCCCCGTGGTACCCGCGACTTGCTGCCCGCCGAGCGGGCGGCCTTCGCCCGCCTGGAGGGCGTGGCCCGCGATCTGGCCGCGCGCTACGGGTACGCGGAGATGGACACGCCGCTCTTCGAGGAGAGCGTGGTCTTCGAGCGCGGTGTCGGCGCGGTGACCGACGTCGTGGAGAAGGAACTCTTCCGGGTGACCGCCACGCGCGGCGAGGAGGGCGAGCGTTGGGCCCTGCGGCCGGAGGCGACCGCGGGGATCGTGCGGGCCTACATCCAGCACGGCATGCAGGCCCTCCCGCAGCCGGTGCGGGTCAGCCTGTGCGGACCCATGTTCCGCTACGACCGGCCGCAGGCCGGCCGCTATCGCGAGTTCTGGCAGTGGGACGTGGAGGCCATCGGCGACCCCGGTCCGGCGGTCGACGCGGAGCTCATCGAGCTCGGCCTGCGCTTCTACGCCAGCAGCGGCCTGGCAGGCGTCGACGTCCATCTCAACTCGATCGGCGACAGGGCGTGCCGGCCGGCGTACCTGGAGCGGCTGCGCGCCTACTTCGAGGCGCACGCGGACGCCCTCGCCCCGGCCGAGGCGGAGCGCCTGAAGGTCAACCCCCTGCGGCTCCTCGATTCGAAGGACCCCGACCTGGCGGCGCTCATCGCCGCCGCGCCGCGCCTGGTCGACCACCTCTGTGATGCGTGCGCCAGCCACCTCGCCGCCGTGCAGGCTCATCTTGCCGTCCTCGGGATCGAGCCTCACCTCGAGCCCACGCTCGTGCGCGGCCTCGACTACTACACGCGCACGGCGTTCGAGTTCTACCGGCAGGGCGCGACCGGCCAGCAGCAGGCCCTCGGCGGCGGCGGCCGGTACGACGGGCTCGTCGAGCTGCTGGGCGGCAAGCCCACGCCCGGCATCGGCTTCGCCCTCGGTCTCGATCGCGTCGTGCTGGCGCTGGCGGAGCAGGGCCAGGCCGCGGCACCCGCCGTCGGCCCGACCGCCATCGTCGTGGGTGCGGATGCGGAGGACACGGCGACGCGTCTGCGGCTGGCGACCGACCTGCGGGCGGCTGGCCTGGCGGTCCGCGCCGACCTCGCCCCGCGCAAGCTGGGGCGGCAGCTGGAGGGCGCCGCTCGCGACGGGGCCCATTTCGCCGTCATCGTGGGCGACGAGCTGGCCCACGGCCAGGTGCAGGTACGGGACCTGCAGGCGGGCACGCAGCGCTCCGCCAACGTCGCCGACCTGGCCCGCGACCTGAGCCGTGGACAGGCCGGCCACCGGCACGGCTGAACGCGGCGGGGGCCTTTCCGCCACCTCCCGTACCATGAGGGCGCCCATGCAGACGTTCCACCGGACCGCGACCTGCGGCGACGCACGTGCCGAGCTGGCCGGCCAGCCCATGACGCTGGCCGGCTGGGTCCATCGCCGGCGCGACCTTGGCCAACTGATCTTCCTGGACCTGCGCGACCGCTACGGCATCACCCAGGTCGTGCTCGACCGGGCGACCGCTCCGGCGGCCCACGCCGTCGCCAGCGAGGTGCGGCCCGAATTCGTCATCCGCGCCAGCGGACTGCTGGCGAAGCGGTTGCCCGGCACGGAGAACCCGCGCCTGCCGACTGGTGAGGTCGAACTGCGGGCGGACGTCATCGACGTGCTGGGCCCGGCGCGCACGCCACCGTTCCCCATCAACGAACCCGAGGGCGAGGTGGATGAGGCGCTGCGCCTCAAGTACCGCTACCTGGACCTGCGGCGCGAGCCCATGCTGGCCCGCCTGCTGACCCGAAGCCGGCTCGTCGAGGCCATCCGCGCCGCCCATGTGGCCGCCGGCTTCGTGGAGATCGAGACGCCCATGCTCATCAAGTCGACGCCGGAGGGGGCCCGCGACTTCATCGTGCCCTCGCGTCTCCAGCCGGGCAGCATCTACGCCCTGCCGCAGAGCCCGCAGCAGCTCAAGCAGCTGCTCATGGTGGCCGGCATGGACCGCTACTTCCAGATCGCGCGCTGCTTCCGCGACGAGGACCTGCGCGGCGACCGCCAGCCCGAGTTCAGCCAGCTGGACCTGGAGATGAGCTTCGTGGCCGAGGCCGACGTGATGCGCTTCGTCGAGGAGATGGCCATCGCCGTCAGCCGGGCGACCGTCCCCGATCGACCGCTGCAGGCCACGCCTTTCCCGCGCTTCACCTACCGCGAGGCCCTCGACCGCTACGGCTCGGACAAGCCTGACGTCCGCTTCGGGCTCGAGCTCCACGACGTGGGACCGGCCGCCCAGGACACCGGGTTCCGCGTCTTCGATGAGACACTCGCCGCCGGCGGACGGGTCATCGGCCTTGCCGCGCCGGGCATGGCCGGGGCCAGCCGCAGCCAGATCGACGAGCTGACCGAGCTGGCCAAACATCATGGCGCGCGCGGCCTCGTCACCATCGCCCTGGCCAGCGCAGGGATCCATTCGAGCATCACCAAGATCGTGGGCGAGGCGCGGACCGCGGCTGTCGCCGCGGCCGCGGGAGCGGTGGAGGGCGACCTCGCGCTCATCGTCGCCGACAAGGACGGGGTGGCCCAGGAGGCGCTTGGCCAGGTCCGCCTGGAGCTGGGCCGTCGGCTCGGCCTGGCCGACCCCGACGTGCTCGCGTATGCCTGGGTCCACCACTTCCCGATGTACCAGTGGGACACCGACGGCCGCCGTTGGGACGCCACCCACAACCCCTTCAGCGCGCCGCTGCCGGAGGACGAGGCCAAGCTCGTGACGGCCTCCGGCGATCCCGCCAGGCCGTCCCCGGAGGACCCCGCCGGACAGGCACTGGCCCAGCAGTACGACCTCGTGCTCAACGGCTGGGAGCTCGGCGGCGGATCGATCCGTATCCATCGCCGCGACCTGCTGGCCCGGTCCTTTGCCCTGATGGGCCACTCGGAGACGGCCATGCAGGAGAAGTTCGGCGCGCTGCTCGACGCCTTCGAGTACGGCGCCCCGCCGCACGGTGGCATCGCCCTGGGGGTCGACCGCTGGGCCGCCCTGCTGACGCGCCAGGTCAACATCCGGGAGGTCATGGTCTTCCCCAAGACCCAGTCGGGCAGCGACCTGATGCTGGATGCTCCGTCGCCGGCCGACCCGGCGCAGTACGCTGAGTTGGGTCTGCAGTTCACGGGGCTGCCGGAGCGCCGCTGACCGAGGGTCCGGTGGGCGGCCGGGATGAGGAGAGGGTGGATGGACGATCCGGGCGTCGCCGGGCGGTATGCGGCCGCGGTCGCGGGCCGGGACCTGGCCGCCTTGCGTCGGATGCGGCACCAGGAGTATGTGGCGCGCTGGCCGCAATCTGGTGAGCTGGTGCGGGGCCCGGAGCGGATCGAGGAGATCGAGCGGACCTACCCTGGCGGTGCGCCGCAGCTGAGCGGCGTGCGTCGCCTGGAGGGCCAGGACGACCTCTGGACGATCGAATCGGTGACCACGTACCCGGACGGCTCGCGCTGGTGGTGGGTGACCATCCTGGAACTGCGGGACGGCCTCGTGGCCGTCGAGACCGAGTATTTCTGCGAGCCCTTCGAGGCGCCGGCCTGGCGGGTGGCCCACGTCGAGCGGTTCGAGGGGTCCCTTGCCCCGGCGCCGGCGCCACGCCACGGCGAGACATCGGCCGCTGCCGCGCGCCGCCTGGGTGAGGCCTACGCCACGGCGATCCGTGAGCGAGACTTCGCGACCCTTGCCACCCTTCGGGCGGAGGACTGGACCTGCGAGTGGCCGCAGTCGGGCGAGCGCCTGCGCGGCCACGCCGCGGATGTCGCCGTCCACTCGTCCTACCCGGGCTATCCGGAGCTGCACGTGACGCGGACGGCGACCTCACCTGAGGGCTGGGAGATGACGCCGCTCCTCGTTCCCATCCGCATCCACGGGGCGGGTCCCCTCGCCATCGACGAGGGCATCAACGACTACCCGTCCGGTGAACGGTGGTTCGTGGCCCAGCTGCTCGAGGTGGGGGACGGCAAGGTCCATCGCGAGACCGGCTACTTCGGCCGGGCCTTCGACGCGCCGGCGTGGCGCGCCGGGCTCGTCGAGCGCTTCGACCCGCTCGCCCCGCGCTGACGGCGGCGGGGGACCGCCCGCTATCCTTGCCCCATGGCTGGTCTCTCCCGCGACGACGTCGCCCACGTGGCCCATCTCGCCCGCCTGGGCCTGGATGACGCCGAGCTGGCGCGGCTGCAGGGCCAGCTGAACCACATCCTCGAGCAGTACGCGATCCTGGCGGAGCTCGACACCGAACACATCGCCCCCACGGCCCAGACGATCGAGCTGGAGAACATCCTGCGGGAGGACCGCGCCGCCCCCAGCCTGCCGGTGGACGTGGCGCTGGCGGGCGCTCCCGAGCGTATCGGGGACCACCTCGTCGTGCCCGCGATCCTGGCCGACCAGACCACCTGATCGTGCCAGGCAGCGATCCGACCCGGCTCTTCGCGTGGCAGATGGCCGCGGGCCTGCGCGACGGCGAGTTCTCGTCGCGCGAGCTGGTCGATGCGCACCTTGCCCTGGCCCATCGGCAGGCGGCCGCGCTCAACGCCTGGGCCTCCTTCGATGACGCGCGCGCCCTCGCCGCCGCCGATGCCGCCGACGGTCGCCTGAGCGCGGCCCGGAGGGTCGGCGCCGACGCGCTCGCATCGCTGCCGCCGCTCCTCGGGATCCCGGTCGCGCTCAAGGACCTGGTCGTGACGACCGGCCGGCCGTCGACCGCCGGCAGCCGCATCCTGGAAGGCTTCGTGGGCCCATACGACGCCCACATCGCGGAGCGGCTCGACGGGGCCGGCGCGGCCATCCTGGGCAAGACCAACATGGACGAGTTCGCCATGGGCTCGTCGACCGAGCACTCCGCGTGGGGGCCGACCAGCAACCCGTGGGACCTCGCCCGCGTGCCGGGCGGCAGCAGCGGCGGCTCGGCGGCGGCGGTCGCGGCGTTCCAGGTGCCGCTCGCCATCGGCACCGACACGGGTGGCTCGATCCGCCAGCCGGCCGCCCTCACCGGCGTGGTGGGCCTCCGGCCGACCTACGGCCGCGTCAGCCGCTACGGCATCATCGCCTTCGCCAGCTCACTCGACCAGGTCGGGCCGATCGGGCGCGACGTGCGTGATACGGCGCTGCTGCTCGGCGCGGTGGCCGGCCGGGACGAGCGCGATTCGACGTCCGCGCCGGTGCCGGTGCCGGACTACGCCGGGGCGCTGGACGACGGCGACGCGGCCGTCGACGCTCTGCGCGGCGCCCGCCTGGGCCTGCCGCGGCAGTACTTCGTGGCCGGCATGGAACCGGGCGTGGAGGCGCGCGTCCGGGAGGCGGTCGCCGCCCTCGAGGCCGCCGGGGCCGAGATCGTGGAGGTCGACCTGCCCCACACGCGGTACGGCCTGGCGACGTACTACATCATCGGCCCGGCCGAGGCGTCGGCCAACCTGGCCCGCTACGACGGCGTTCGCTTCGGGTTCAGCGTCCGCGGCGGGGGCGTCCTCGACGACTACCTGGCGACGCGCGGCCAGGGCTTCGGCGACGAGGTCAAGCGCCGCATCATGCTGGGTACGTACGCCCTGTCGGCGGGCTACTACGACGCGTACTACATCAAGGCGCAGAAGGTCCGCACCCTCATCAAGGGCGACTTCGACGCGGCCTTCCGCCAGGTCGATGCCCTGGTGGCGCCGACCAGCCCCACGGTCGCGTTCTCCATCGGGGAGCGGCTGGACGATCCGGTCGCGATGTACCTCTCCGACGCCTGCACGCTGCCGGTCAACGTGGCCGGCCTGCCCGGCCTGTCGGTGCCGTGCGGGCTCAGCGACGGCCTGCCGGTCGGCCTGCAGTTCATCGGGCGGCCGTGGGACGAAGGCCGCCTCCTGGGCCTGGGCCGAGGCTATGAGGCCATCACCGCCGACGCGCCGTGGCGCGGCCTGGAGCCAGCCGACCTGGCCGCGCTGGACGATCCCGCCACGCCACCCGCCGCCGGCCGGCTGGCCGTGCTGGGCCGGTGACGATGTGCGGCAGGCCGGCTCGTATACTCGGGCGGTCATGACCGTCGAGCCCGCCGTCCGGTCCGCCTCACGCCTGGCCCGCCGCGTGGCCGCCGTGCCACCCTCGGGCATCCGCAAGTTCTTCGACGTCATCGCCACGATGCCCGACGTCATCAGCCTCGGAGTGGGGGAGCCGGACTTCACCACGCCGCCCCAGATCATCGAGGCCGGCGTGCGCTCGCTGCGTGCCGGGCGGACCCACTACACCAGCAACTACGGCACGCTCGAGCTGCGGCGGGCGCTGGCCAAGCACCTGGCCCGGCTGTACGGAGTCGAATACGACCCGGAAGGGGAGCTGCTGATCACCGTCGGGGCGTCGGAGGCGGTCGCCGTGGCCATGGCCGCGCTGGTGGATCCGGGCGACGAGGTCGTGCTGCATGAGCCGTCCTACGTGGCCTACACGCCGTCAGTGGTCTTCAACGGCGGCACCGCGGTCCACGTGGCGACGCATGCCGACCGCGACTTCGCCCTGGACCCGGCGGCGGTCGAGGCGGCCATCACGTCGCGCACCAAGGTGCTCTTCCTGGGCTACCCCTGCAATCCGACGGGCGCCGTCCTCGACGAGGCGTCCCTCCTCGCGCTGGCCGACATCGCCGAGCGCCACGACCTGCTGGTGGTGAGCGACGAGATCTACGACCGCCTCGTCTACGGCGACCATCGCCACCGGGCCTTCTCGTCGCTGCCCGGGGCGCGCGACCGCACCGTCCTCATCGGCGGCTTCTCCAAGGCCTACGCCATGACCGGCTGGCGGGTCGGCTGGCTGGCCGCGCCGCGGGACCTCCTCGAGGGCATCGTCAAGGTGCACCAGTACGAGATCATGTCGGCCCCCACCACGGCCCAGGATGCGGCCGTGGTGGCCCTCACCGGGGCCGAGCCGGACGTGCAGCGCATGGTCGCCGAGTACGACCGCCGGCGGCAGCGCCTGGTGGCCGGCTTCAACGCCCTAGGTCTGCCGACGTTCGAGCCACGCGGCGCGTTCTACGCCTTCCCCGACATCACCTCGAGCGGCCTGACCAGCGCCCAGTTCAGCGAGCGGCTGCTCTTCGAGCAGCAGGTCGCGGTCATCCCCGGCGACGCCTTCGGGCCGTCGGGCGAGGGTCACGTGCGCGCCTGCTACGCCACCAGCTACGAGCAGCTGGAGACGGCCCTCGAGCGGATCGACCGGTTCCTGGGCAGCCTGCGCGGGTGACCGGGCGGTACGAGGCCGTCATCGGCATCGAGATCCACGTCCAGCTGCGGACGTCGGCCAAGATGTTCTGTCCCTGCGGCACCGACATCGCCGATGCCGCCCCCAACACGCGGACCTGCCCGGTCTGCCTGGGCATGCCGGGGACGCTGCCGGTCATCAACCGGCGGGCGGTGGAGCACGTGCTGGCGACCGGCATGGCCATCGGCGGCGAGGTGCCGGAGGTCACGCGCTGGGACCGCAAGAACTACTTCTACCCGGACCTGCCCAAGGGCTATCAGATCAGCCAGTTCGACCTGCCGCTGGCCGCCCACGGCCGGCTTGCCGTCGAGACCTCCGCCGGCGAGGTCATCGTGGGCATCCGGCGGGCCCATCTGGAGGAGGACACGGCCCGCCTCATCCACGCCGAGGCGCCCGACGGGCGACGCATCAGCCTGGTCGACTTCAACCGCGCCGGCATGCCCCTCATGGAGATCGTCACCGAGCCGGACCTCCACACCGCGGAGGCCGCCCGGCGCTACGCCGAGGAGCTCCGGCTGCTGCTCCTGGCCATCGGTGCGTCCGAGGCGGCCATGGAGAACGGCCAGATGCGCGTGGAGGCCAATGTCTCGTTGAGGCCGGTGGGCAGCGAGACCCTGGGCACCCGCACCGAGGTCAAGAACATGAATTCCTTCCGCTCCGTGGAGCGGGCCATCGACCACGAGATCGCGCGCCAGGCGGTGCTCCTCGACGCGGGCACGGCCGTGCAGCAGGAGACCCGTGGCTGGGATGACACCCACGGGGTGACCTACCTCATGCGGTCCAAGGAGGACTCGCACGACTATCGCTACTTCCCCGAGCCCGACCTGCCGCCGCTGCGGCCGGAGCCGGCCTGGCTTGACGCTATCCGCGCCGCCCTGCCGGAGCTGCCCGCCGCGAGGCGGTCGCGGTACCGCGACGACGTTGGCCTCTCGCCCTACGACGCCGCGGTCCTGACCGCCGAGCCGGCGGCCAGCCGCCTGTTCGAAGGGGCTCTGGCGGCGGATCCGGCCCTCAAGGCCAAGACGGTCGCCAACTGGGTCACCGGTGAGTCCATGCGGCTGCTCAAGCCCGAGGTGGAGGCGCAACCTGGCCCGGCCCCCGCGATCGATCCGGTGCAGCTGGCCCGCCTGGTGGCCCTGGTCGAGGCGGGCGACCTGTCGGGCACCAACGCCAAGCAGGTGCTGGAGGCGCACGCTCGCGACGGGTCTTCGGTGGACGCGCTCGTGGAGCGCCTTGGCCTGCGCCAGATCAATGACGAGACGGCCCTCGTGGCGCTCGTCGACGGCGTGCTCGCCGGGCACCCCGGGCCGGTCGCCGAGTTGCGCGCGGGCAAGACCCAGGTGCTGGGCTTCCTCGTCGGCCAGGTCATGGCCGCCAGCCGCGGCCAGGCCAACGCGGTCGCCGTGCGAGCGCTCATCGAGCGCCGCCTGGCGGATGGCGGCTGAGCCCGTGGGACCCCTGGCGCTCGTCCTGCTGGCCGTGGGGGCCGCCGCCGCGGCCCTTGGCCTGTGGCGTGCCCGGGGGTCGTGGCAGCGCTGGCGAGCCCTTCTGGCGCACGAGGCCAACCTGCGGCGCTACGACAGCTGGCGCGGAGGCCGCCCGCCGACCGACGCCGGGCCGTCGAGCGCCGACCTGATGGCGGCCGAGCTGCGCGGTCAGGTCATCCGCTGGGGCGCGCTCGGGGTCGTGGGCTTTGTCCTGGTCGTGGTCGCCCTGGGGGTCCGGCCGGGCTGAGACGCGCCTCAGCGGTCCCGTAGCTTGCGGTGTTCGATGGCCGTGCAGCGGTCCATGACGACCGGCAGGCCCCCGTCGTGGGCGATGCGGGCAGCCTCCCAGTCGACCACCCCGAGCTGGAGCCACAGGGCCCCGCAGCCGGTGGCCACCGCCGCGGCCGCGATCGGCGGGGTGTACTCGGGGCGGCGGAAGACGTCCACGACGTCGAACGGACCGGTGCTCGCCACGGCCTCCTCGAGGGTCGGGAAGGTGGCCACCCCCAGCACCTCGCGCGCCGTGGGGTTGACCGGCACGCACTCGTAGCCATGGGCCTGGAGGTAGCGCATCACGCTGTGCGACGGCCGGCTGCGGTCGGGCGAGGCGCCCACGATGGCCAACCGCCGGGCATGACGGAGGAGTTCCTGCGCGCCCGCCTCGTCCAGGACCGGGACCGGCCCGCGGCCTTCATGGAGATCCAGGACGGCCGCCGCCCGGTCGCGTTCGGCGGCCCGTCGCGCCCGCTCGTCGGCGCCGTCGGTCACGTGGTCGCTTCGCGCTCGTACGGCTTGCCGTCGGCCGCCGGCGGGATGCTGCGGCCCACGACGCCGGCCAGGATGATGATCGTCACCACGTAGGGCAGGGCGTCGAAGAACTGGGCCGGCAGCTTGGCCAGCAGGTCACCCAGCTGTCCGTTCGGCGGCCCGACCGAGATGGCCTGGCCCAGCGCGGTGCCGACGGCGAACAGGATGGCCGCTCCGAACGCCCCGATCGGCGTCCAGCGGCCCACGATCATGGCCGCCAGCCCGATGAAGCCCCGCCCGTTGGTCATGCCGGCCTGGAACGAGTTGGTCTGCTCCATGCTCAGATACGCGCCCCCCAGGGCGGCCAGGGCACCCGAGGCGACGACGTTGCGGTAGCGCAGCCGGATGACGTCGATGCCGACGGTCTCGGCGGCCTTGGGGTGCTCGCCGACGGCGCGCGTGCGCAGGCCCCAGCGCGAGCGGAAGAGCAGGATCTGGAGGACGATGACGATGATGATCGTGCCGATGGCGATGGGGCCCTGGTCGAGCACGGCGTGCAGGATCCAGCCCACCAGCGGCAGATCGGTGATGGCGTGGGGCAGGTTCAGGGCGGTGAACTTGCCGGCCTCGAGGGGCGATTGGGCGGCGATCAGCGTGTTGAGGTAGCCGGTCACGCCAAGGGCCAGGATGTTGAGGATCACACCGCTGATGATCTGGTCGACGCGCACGCTGATGGCCAGCCAGGCGTGGAGTAAGGCCAGGAGCATCCCTGCGAGCAGGGCCGCGACCAGCCCGATGAGCAGCGGCCAGGTGATGCCGAAGATCGGCAGGAGGGGTGTGCCGCGTCCCAGGATGGTGGCCGCGGCGGCGGCGATGATCCAGCCCACGAAGGCGCCCACCAGCATGATCCCCTCGATGCCGATGTTGACCACGCCGGATCGCTCACCGAGCACCCCGCAGAGCGCCGCCAGGGCGATCGGCACGGCCACCACGATGGACGTCTGCGCCAGGATGGGCAGCAGGTCCAGGACGTAGCCCAGGAACTGGAAGACGAGGCCCAGGATGGGGATGCCGTAGAGGCCGGTGATGAGGGCGTCCATCAGACGACCTTGGCCGCGGTGACGTCGGCGGCCTCCACGGCATCGGTGGTCACCAGGGCGGCCTTGGCCGCCCGCAGCCCCGGCAGCTTGCGCAAGAGCACGTCGATGATGAGGAAGAGCAGGATGATGGCCTGGATGATGTAGACCAGCTCGGCCGGCACGCCGGCCTGGATCTGCATCAGGCCGGCCCCCGCCCGCATCGCCCCGAACAGCAGGGACGCGGGCAGCACGCCCCACGGGTTGGAGCGGCCCAGCAGGGCCACCGTGATGGCGTCGAAGCCGACCGTCGTGCTGTAGCCGGCCGGCATCTGGTGGTTCAGCCCCAGCAGCGTGATCCCCCCGGCCAGGCCGGCCAGGCCCCCGGCGAGGGCCATCGTGAGGATGATCACGAAGCGGGGCCGCATGCCCGCGTAGCGCGCCGCCTCAGGGTTGGCGCCCACCGAGCGGATCTCGAAGCCGATCGTGGTGCGGTAGAGCAGGAACCACATGAGCGGCACGGCCGCCAGGGCGAGCAGGATGCCGATGTGGCCGTCCTGGCCCATGAAGATGGGCAGGGCGGCCTGCCCCACGCCGGCGGTCACCGGCTGCGGCGAGTTGGTCAGGCGCAGCGGCCCCACGACGATCCACGAGAGGACCGCCAGGGCGATGTAGTTGAGCATGATCGTGGTGACGACTTCGTGGGCCCCGGAGGTCGCCTTGAGGTAGCCGGCGATGCCGGCCCAGAGGGCCCCGATGAGCACCCCGACCGCCAGCGCGAAGGGGATCGAGATGAGCGGCGAGGCGTCGGCGAGGGCGGCCCCGATCCAGACCGAGCCAAGGGCCCCCAGCAGGAACTGGCCCTGGGCCCCGATGTTGAAGAGGCCGGCCCGGAAGCCGACCGCGACGCCCAGTCCCGCCAGCAGCAGCGGAGCGGCCTGGACGCACGTCTCGACCAGCCCGTCGAAGCTGCCCAGCGAGCCGCTCACGAGGGCCCCATAGGCCTTCAGCGGCAGGCCCGGGTCGAAGGTCGCACGGGAGACGAGGAGGCTGAAGATGACGATGACCACCGCGCCCACGAGCAGGGCCAGGGCGATGGCCACGATGGGCACCGCCAGGACCGCCCAGACGCGGCGCGGCACCGAGTCGCCGCGGCTCACGCCGGCACCCCTTCGGCGACCGCCGCGCGACCGCCGGTCGCCATCAGCAGGCCGATCTCGTTCTTGTCCGCCGTCCGCCCGTCGCGGAAGGCGACGAGCTGGCCGCGGTACATGACGGCGATCCGATCCGACATCTCGAGGACCTCATCGAGCTCCGCCGATACCAGCAGCACGGCGGTGCCGGCGTCGCGCTTGGCGATGATCTGGCGGTGGATGAACTCGATGCTCCCCACGTCGAGGCCGCGCGTAGGCTGATCGAGCAGCAGCAGGCGGAGGTCGCGATCGAACTCCCGGGCCACGACGACCTTCTGCTGGTTGCCGCCCGAGAGGGTCCCCGCCGGGACGGTGGCCGAGGGTGTGCGCACGTCGTAGGCCGCCACCGCTTCCTGGGCCGCCTGGGCGATGGCGGCATCGTCGCGCAGCCAGCCGTGCGCGAATGGTGGTCGGTAGTAGCTGGTGAGCACCACGTTGTCCTGGATGGGGAAGGCCAGGATCAGGCCGAAGCGATGACGGTCGGCCGGCACGTAGCCCACGCCCGCCTCGTTCATGCCTCGAGCGGTCAGGCTCGTGACGTCGCGATCGGCCAGGTGGACCGACCCGCCGCTCACGGTGCGGAGGCCGATGAGCGCCTCGATGAGCTCGTCCTGGCCGTTGCCCGCGACCCCGGCGATGCCCAGGATCTCGCCGGCCCTGACCTCGAAGTCCACGCCGGTGACGACTTCGTGGTTGCGATCGTCGCGGACGCGCAGGCCCTGCACCTTCAGCATCACCCCCGCCGGGTGTGACTCGCCGCGGTCCACGGTCAGCTGGACCTCGCGGCCGACCATCAGCTCGGCCAGGTCCTCCTCGCTGGTGGCCTGCGGCAGGCGCGTGCCGACGACACGGCCCCGGCGCAGGACCGTGATGCGGTCGGCGATCTCCAGGACCTCGTACAGCTTGTGGCTGATGAAGATGATGCTGCGGCCGTCATGGGCCAGCCGCCGCAGGAGGGCGAAGATCTCCTCCGTCTCCTGGGGTGTGAGCACGGCCGTCGGCTCGTCCAGGACGAGGATCTGCGCCTCGCGATAGAGCGCCTTGAGGATCTCCACCCGCTGCTGCTGGCCCACCGACAGGTTGCCGACCCGGGCATCGGGGTCGATCTCGAAGCCGAACCGCTTGGCCAGCGCGGCGATCCGCTTATCTGCCTCCTTGCGGTCCAGGAAGACACGGTTGGCCATCGTCTCGTCGCCGAGGACGATGTTCTCCGCCACCGAGAGGACGGGCACGAGCATGAAGTGCTGGTGGACCATGCTGATGCCGCGGTCGATGGCATCGGACGGATCGGTGATGGTCACCGGCTTGCCGCCGATCAGGATCTCGCCCTCGTCCGGCCGCGCCAGGCCGTAGAGGACGTTCATGAGGGTCGTCTTGCCGGCCCCGTTCTCGCCAAGGAGCGCATGGATCTCGCCGGGCCGAAGGTCCAGGTCGATCCCGTCGTTGGCGACGACGCCGGGATAGCGCTTCGTGATGTGGCGCATCTCGAGCGCCGGGACGGCCGACGCGGTATCCGTCATGACCAGCTCCGCACGACGAGGGGCCTGTACGACGAACGGGCCGCACCACGGCGGTGCAGCCCGTTCATCACATGGTCGGAGTCGGGCCTAGGGGGTGGCCGATCCGCAGTTCGAGGGGCAGGTGGTGAGCGTACCGGCCTGCATGGCAGCCAGGGCCGCCGCGACCTTGGCCTGGGTGTCGGCCGAGACGGCCACGCTGCTCGTGAACGGCGCCACACCGATGCCCCCGTTGGCCGCGTTGTACAGGACGTTGCCGCCCTTCGCGGTCCCGGCGGTGATCTGCGTGATGGCGTTCTCCACGGAGGTGGACAGGTGCTTCTCCGCGCTGGTCAGGACGCACCCGTAAGTGGTGTCGGTGGCCGCGCTGAGCGAGATGTACTGGTCGACGTCCACGCCGATGCCCACGATGTTCGCGGCGCAGGCGGCCTGGAGGATGCCGTTCCCGGTCTTGCCGGCGACCTGGAACATGACGTCGTCGCCCTTCTGCTGGATGAACTGGGCGGCGAAGGCCTGGCCGGTGCCCGGGTCGTTGAACGCCTTGTTGAAGTCGCTCGACGTCACGTAGCCGGTGTCGACCTGGATGCTGGAGTTGACCGACTGCGCGCCCAGGACGAAGCCCTGGATGTAGCGCACGACGGCGGGCACGAGGTTGATGCCACCGATGGCGCCGACCTTGCCGACCTTGGATACGCCGGCGGCGACGATGCCGGCGAGGTAGCCGGCCTGGTCCTCTTCATAGTGGATGGCGATGAACTTGGGGAGAAGGGTGGCCGGGTCGCCGGCGCACTTGGGCGTCGCAGCGGTGTCCGGGTCGCCCGTGGGGGTGATGCAGAGGGGCGCCTGGTCGACCCCGATGAACCAGATGTTGGGGTTGGCCTTGGCGGCCTTGATCGTGTCGTTGGTCAGGTTGAAGCCGACCGTCACGATGACGTTGTAGCCCTGCGTGACGAAGCCGTTGATGTCGGGCGCATAGTCGCTCGAGCTGTTGGGCACGACGACGTTCGGCTTGGCCGCGCCGATGTCGGCTGCGCCGGCGACCGCACCCTCATACGAGTACTGGTTGAAGTTCTTGTCGTTGACCGTACCGACGTCGGTGACCACGCCGATCTTGAGGGTCGCGTTCTGGACGAAGGTCGGTGACGGCACCGGCGTCGCCGTTGGCGACGCGGCCGGCGCGCTGGTCGCCGGCGCCGGCGTGGCCGTGGCACCAGGCGTGGGCGTGGCCGTGGCCCCGCTGCTACACGCCGAAGCGACGAGGGCGAGCGACATCAGGGCGCCCAGCCCGACGGAACGGTTGCGCATGGATTCCTCCTACAGGTGCGGGGTGACACGGACTCCCGGACGCGTCACCGATCCATGACCATGCATGGACCTCCGCTGGCGGTTCATCGTAGCCCACTCCCGCCGGACGCGGCAAGGCGCTCGTGCAGGGTGTCAGGGCAGGGCCCTGGGCCGGCTCGCGGCGTGGCATAGTGCGGCACGTGACCCCCACGCGCGCGCCCGCCCCTGTTGGCGGCCGCGGCGCCGCGGCGGGTCAGCCTGACCTGCTCGGATGGGCGGCGCTGCTGACCGTCTACCTCGTCTGGGGCTCGACCTACCTGGCGATCCGGGTGGTGGTGCTGGCCCTGCCGCCGCTCACCAGCGCCGGCCTGCGCTTCGCCGTGGCGGGGGCCGTCGTGCTCGCCGCCGTCACGGTCACCGGACGGCTGAGGGCCTCGCGGCCCACCCCGCGCCAGCTCCTTGGCGCGGCCGTCGTAGGGTGCCTCCTGCTCGTCACCGGCAACGGTCTCGTGAGCATCGGCGAGCAGCATGTCCCGTCGGCCGTGGCCGCCCTGACCATCGCCTCCGTGCCGCTGTGGGTCGTGGTCTTCCGCCGCGCCTCGGGCCATGGCGTGGCGCGCGGGACGATGGTGGGGGTCCTCATCGGTTTCATCGGGGTCGCCGGCATGCTCGTCCCGACCGGCCTGCAGGGCACCATCGATCCGTTCTCGCTGGCCATCCTGGTGGTCGCTGCCCTCTCGTGGGCGAGCGGCTCGTACCTGGCGACCCTCATCCCCATGCCACGCGACGCGTTCGTCTCGACGGCCGTGCAGATGCTGGCCGCGAGCGCGGTGCTGGTCGTGGCAGGCCTGGCCCTCGGCGAACGCCCCGACGTGGCCGTGGCGCAGGCCCACCCCGACTCGGTGCTGGCGCTGGCCTACCTGATCGTCTTCGGTTCGCTGCTGGCGTTCACGGCGTACGCCTGGGTGCTGCAGCACTGGCCTATCTCGCGCGTCGCCACGTACGCCTACGTCAACCCGCTCGTGGCGGTCGTCCTTGGCGGCCTGATCCTGGGCGAGCCGCTGACGATGCCGATCCTGCTTGGCGGGGCCGCCATCCTCGTCGCCGTCGCCATCGTCATCCGGCAGGAGAGCCAGCGCGCGCGCGAGCCGGCCCCCCCGGTTCGCGCCTAGCGCTACCCTCTGCGCTCGACATGGATCTGCCGGCCCTGCTCGTCCTGGCGGCCATCCTCGCGGTCAAGGAGACCGGCGTGCCCATCCCCGTGCCGGGCGACCTGCTGGTCATCGGGGCCGGGGTCGCCTCGACCCGCGGTGGCCTGCCGGTGCCGGCCGTGGTGGTCGTGCTGGTCGCCGCGACGGTCGTCGGCGGCATCGTCCAGTTCAGCCTCATCCGCGGACGGGCACGCGCGACCGTGCTGGGGCTGCTGGCCCGCGTCGGGCTGGGGGCGGCCGTCGTCGAGCGCGGCGCCGGTCGGCTGCGGAGTGGCGGGGCGCCGGCCGTGGCCATCGCCCGCATGACCCCCGGCGTGCGCATCGTGGCTATCGCCTCGAGCGCCGTGGCCGGCGTGACCTCGACCTCGTTCCTGGCCGGGCTCATCGTCGGGAACGGCGTCTTCCTGACGGGCCATTTCATCCTTGGCCTGGTGGTCGGCGAGCCGGCCGTGCAGCTGGTGGCGGGTGCCGGGACCGGCCTCGTCCTCGCCGGCGTCGCCCTTGCCGCCGTGGGCGCCGCGGGCTGGTGGCTCCTCGCCCGCCGCCGCGCCCGTGCGAGGGGCGCCGCTCCGATGCGGATGGACGGCCTCACGACGCTCGACTGGACCGACGCCTGCTGCCCGGCCTGCCTGGCGCTCGCCGCGGTCGACCGCAGCTAGAGGGTCGCCCGGACCACCCCCAGCGCCGCCTCGAGGGCGGCTCGCTCCGCGACCTCGAGGGCCGTGGCCTCGCCCGCCTCTTCCAGGATGCGCAGGCCGCGCGCGATCCACAGCGGCAGGCCGATCGCCCGCAGCTCGGCCAACCCCGCTCGCACGGCCTCCGCAGCCGCCGCGCGGGTCCCCTCGGCAAGCGCCGTTGAAGCGTGTGATGCTCGCGCCATGAGCAGCTTCGACGAGCGGGCGCGGACATGGGACACGCCGGACCGGCGGGCACGCGCGGAGGCCGTGGCCCAGGCCATCCGCGACCACGTGCCGTTGAGCCCCGCCCTCCGGACCATCGAGATCGGCGCCGGCACCGGCCTGCTCGGGCTGGCCCTGGCGGGAGAGGTCGGTGAGCTCCTGCTGGCCGAACCCTCGGCCGGCATGCTCGAGGTGGCCCGCGAGAAGCTGGCGACCGGGGCCACGGGACGGGTCACGGCGGTGGCCTTCGACCTCCTCGTCGATCCACCGCCCGGCGGCCCATTCGACCTCGCCATCTCGCTGCTCGTCCTGCACCACCTGCGCGACACGTCGGCCGCGCTGGCAGCCCTGTTCCGGCTCCTGCGCCCGGGCGGCCACCTGGCCATCGCCGACCTCAAGGCCGAGGACGGGACGTTCCACGAGCCGGGATCCGAGGGGATCTACCACGATGGATTCGACCCGGCGCACCTCGCCGGCCTCGCCCGGGCGGCCGGGTTCGTGGAGGTGGACGTCGCGACGGCGACGGAGATCGAGCGGAACGGCCGGGCGTACCCCGTCGTCCTTCTCCTCGGCCGGCGACCCTGATCAGCCGTCGGCGTGGATCATCACCATCACGTCGGGCTGATTCGGGAGGGCGTGGCGGGCGGCGGCCCGGCCTGGGCCGATCTCGGGTCGGGCGAGGGCGCCTTCACGCTGGCCCTGGCCGACCTCCTCGGTCCGACGGGCTCGATCCACTCGGTCGATCGGGAACGCCGAGCCCTCGAGGTGCAGGCCCGCGAGCTGCAGCGAACCTTCCCGGCGGTGCCCGTCACGAGCGTAGTGGCCGACTTCACCCACCCGCTCGAACTGCCGCCGCTCGATGGGATCGTCATGGCCAACTCGCTGCACTTCCAGCGTGACAAGCTGGCCGTGCTGCGGCTCGTGCACGGGTACCTGCGCCCTGGAGGCCGGCTCGTCCTGGTCGAGTACGACAGCGATCACGGTAACCACTGGGTGCCGTATCCGCTCTCCTTCAGCACGTGGGCGGATCTGGCCGCGAAGGCCGGTTTCCGCGATACGCGCCGGCTGGCGTCCGTCCCCAGCCGCTTCCTTGGCTCGATCTACTCGGCCCTCAGCCTCCGCTAGGCCGGGTCACGCCCGGGCGGCGAGCTCCCGGCCCACAGTCAGGACCTCGTCGACCAGGGCATCCGCGTCGGCGAGGGTCGTGCGCGGGTTGATGAAGCACGGCCGGATGGCGAACCGGCCGTCCACGCGGGTGCTGGACGTCACGGCCCGTCCGCGGGCGCGGACGCCGCGCAGCACCGCTTCATTCAACACGTCGAGGCGCGTCTCGTCGGTCCAGCCCACCGGGCGGAAGCGGAAGCAGCAGATCGAGAGCACCGGCTCGGCCAGCA
Source organism: uncultured Anaerolineaceae bacterium (assembly GCA_964518505.1). GTDB lineage: Bacteria > Chloroflexota > Limnocylindria > Limnocylindrales > CSP1-4 > DASPUH01. Next base: position 37,358 of record CAZFGT010000023.1, read on the forward strand.
GCTCCAGCTCGTCCGAGGTGCGAGCCCGCTCGGCGACCCGCCGCGCGCAGTCATCGTGGCGCACGACCCGCTGCCGCATCCCGTCGGCGCCGATCTCGCGCAGGATGGCCCACACCGCCAGGCCCCGGGCCGGCGTCGAGAAGTCCACCCCCCAGTCGGGCGTGCCGTAGCCCAGCTCGTCGAAGGGCGAGCCGGGATCGGCCTCCCCGGCTTCGATCTGCCGTTCCCGGTCGTAGTCGCCGGTCTCGATGGTGAACGCGCGCCCCAGGATGCCCTCATCGCGCACGATGGCGGCACCCGTGCCGACCGGAGCCGCCATCCACTTGTGGGGGTCGACGGCGAATGAGTCGTACCGAATCACGTCGCCGTAGCGCTCGCGCACCCGCGGATCGAGCAGGCCGAAGCCGCCATAGGCGCCGTCCACGTGCAGCCAGATGCCCCGCTCGTGGGCGATCCGGGCCAGCTCGTCGAGGGGATCGACCCGGCCCAGGTTGACATCCCCCGCGCAGCCCACGATCGCGACCTGCGTGCACCCCGCCGCCAGGTCCTCGTCCAGGGCGGCCTGGAGGAGGTCCAGGTCGATGGTTCGTGCGCCGTCGAGCGGGATGCTGCGCAGGTGGCGCCGGCCCATCCCGAGCACGCCGAGGGCGCGTCCCACGACGTGATGCGTCTCGGTGCTGGCGTAGACCCTCGGTTCGACCAGGCCTTCGATACCGTCCAGCGAGGGTCGCAGGCCCAGGCGCTCGCCGGCGTGCTGGCGGGCCGCCCCGATGCCCACGAGGTTGGCCGTCGAGCCGCCGGACGTGAACGTCCCGACGAACGACGCGGGCAAGCCCAGCAACTCGATGAGCCACCGCATCGCGAGCTGGTCGACGAAGTTGCCGGCGGTCACCCACCAGCGCTGGGCCACCGCCACCGTCTGGGCCAGGTCCGCGGCCGCGGCGACGTCCGTCGGGGCCGTGGTGACCCACCCAGAGAAGCCGGGGTGGCCGACGCGCAGGCCGTTGGCGACGACGAGGTCGGCGAGCTCGGCCAGGGCCGCGTCCCGCCCGATGCCGGTCGGCGGCAGGGGCCGATCCAGGGCGGGGCGCCAGCGAGACCGCTCGCGTGCCGGATCCGGGCCCTGGAACTCGAGGAAGCGCTCCAGGGCAG
>CAZFGT010000023.1:38609-39922 GCA_964518505.1 uncultured Anaerolineaceae bacterium
GACCGCTCGCGTGCCGGATCCGGGCCCTGGAACTCGAGGAAGCGCTCCAGGGCAGGGAGGATGGCCCGGATGGCAGGCCCCAGCGAGTCGGTGGTCGCGGCGTCACGGCGATCGTCCATGGCGGCCAGTCTATCGAGCGTGCGGTACCGCCAGGGGTCGTACCCGGCGGGTGGTGCGGACCGGTGAGCCGGTACCGATCCGTGCCAGCCTGGATACGTCGGCGTGATGCTCTCGACGGCCGCCGGCTGTCAGGGGTACGGGCGTGCTGCCGGAGGGAATGCGGAGCCGTCGAACAGCGCCCGGCCGCCGAGTGGTTCACTCAGTTGGACGGGATAGGGGATCGTCGTCGTGTAGCCGCCCACGCATGGTAGGGCGCCGCAATCGACCGCACGCGGGTCGCGCAGGGTGATCATGACCGACCATGGCGTGTAGGTGATCATCGGATCCAGATACGAGGCATCGAGCGGGACCGGCGGCGTCCCGTGGACCCAGACCCCGACCCACACCACGGTCGTCGTCTGGGCCTTCGTCGGGTCGAAGCCGCCGGCGCGGTCCAGCTCCCAACCGACCAGCTGCCACGACGGGTAGGTCAGGGCCGGGAAGATGGGCCGGGCGACCAGTGCGCCGACAACGGTGAGGGCGATCACGAGCCCGAGGATCACGAGGCGTCGAGATCTCGTCCGTGGCTCAGGGATGGCCGGTTCTAAGGTCATGTGTCGGACCGTAGCCGAGTCCTGTCCTCGGCGCGATGACCCAGTCGTCCCGGCCAAGACGCGGCACAGGACGCCCCTGTCAGCGCTCGACCACCACCGACGCCAATCTGGCCCTGATCTTGCGCACCAGTCACTGACGGCCGATGCTTCACGTCGCGGGTCGAACCGTCCGTCGCGGACTGCCGCGACACCAGCCGATGACCCGTCCTCGGCTACCATTGCCCTCCGGTGAAGATCCTCGCTCCGAACGACTTCACCCGGCTCCATGTGTCAACTGGTGGGAGTTCGCATACGTGATGAGTGGCGGAGCCATCCCGCCAGCACCTGTCCGCGCCGTCGCTGCTTTCAGCACCGGCCGCGTCAAGATCCACCCACAGCACGTCCGTGGCACCCGGCTTCCGTCGCCCGTGTGGATCCTGCTCAGCCCGACCTGGGGTGCCTGGCGCCCGATCCACGTCTTCGTCATCGAGCATGAGGACGGCCTGGTCCTGTTCGACAGTGGTCAGGATCGCGCCTCGGTGACCGACCGGGACTACTACCCGTCCTCGCCCGTCATGCGCCTCGTCTACCGTCGGCTTGCCCGCTTCGAGATCGGACCCA
>CAZFGT010000024.1:0-7597 GCA_964518505.1 uncultured Anaerolineaceae bacterium
TCACCGAGCTCAGGATCAGGGCCGTCGGGTTGATCACGTCCTTGCCGGCGTACTTGGGCGCCGAGCCATGGACCGCCTCGAAGATGGCCACCTCATCGCCGTAGTTGCCTGAGGAGGCGAAGCCAAGGCCGCCCACCAGGCCGGAGGCGAGGTCACTGATGATGTCGCCGTTGAGGTTGGTGGTGACCACGATGTCGAACTGGGCGGGCTCCTTGACCAGCTGGTGGGCCACGTTGTCGATGATCAGGTGCTCGGCGCGGATGCCCGGGTACTCGGTCGCCAGCTGCTCGAAGACCCGTTTGAAGAGGCCCTCGGTCAGCTTCATGATGTTGGCCTTGGTGGCCGCCGTGACCTTGGTGCGGCCCTCGCGCCGCGCCAGCTCGAAGGCGTAGCGGATGATCTTCTCCGACCCTTTGCGGGTGATCAGCTTGAGCCCCTGGGCCACGTCCGGCGTCTCGAGGTGCTCGATGCCGGCGTAGAGGTCCTCGATGTTCTCGCGCACGATGACCATGTCGATGCCCTCGCCCGCATAGCGGGTGGGCACGCCGGGCAGCTCGCGCGCGGGCCGCACGTTGGCATACGTCTCGAAGAGCTTGCGCAGCGTGACGTTGGCGCTCTTCTCACCGAAGCCGACCGGCGTCTCCAGCGGGCCCTTGAGGGCCACCCGGGTCCGCTCGATCGAGTCGCGGGTCTCGCGCGGCACGCCCGAACTGTCGCCGGCGCGGAACACGGCGGCCCCGGCGGCCGCCTCCTCCCAGGTGATGGCCACGCCGGCCGCCTCGATGATGCGCATCGCCGAGCGGACGATCTCCGGCCCCACCCCGTCGCCCGGGATGACGGTCACGCGGTGGCTGGCTGCGGCGGTCGGGGGCACGGCCTAATCCTAGCGTCGGCGGGCCCGGCCAGCCGGTAGCATCGCGGCGTGCCGGACCGCATCCCGATCCTCCTCGACGTCGACACCGGGATCGACGACGCCATGGCCCTGCTCTACGCCTGTGGCTCGCCGGAGGTGGAGCTGGTGGCGGTCACGTGCGTCAGCGGCAACGTCGGGGCGCGCCAGGTGGCGGAGAACACGCGGGCCCTGCTCGAGCTGGTGGGCCGCGGTGACGTGGAGGTCGCCCTCGGTCGCGAGGTGCCGCTCGTCCGGCCGCTCATGACCAGCCCCGAAACCCATGGCCCGCGTGGCATCGGCTACGCGACACTGCCGCCCGCCTCGCGGCCGCTCAGCTCGCGCCACGCCGCCGACCTGATCGCGGACGAGGCTCGACGGCGGCCCGGCGAGGTGACGCTGGTCGCGGTCGGGCCGCAGACCAACATCGCCGTGGCCCTGCAGCGGGAGCCCGCGCTGACCGGCCTGCTGCGCCGCTTCGTCTTCATGGGCGGCGCCTTCCGCGCACCGGGCAACACGACGCCGGTCAGCGAGTGGAACGTGGCGGTCGATCCTGATGCGGCCAAGGCCGTCGCCGATGCCTTCGGTACGGATGCCTTCAGGGCCTCCGGACGCCCACTGCCACTGGCCCTGGGTCTCGACGTGACCGAGCAGGCGATCGTCCGGCCGGCCGACCTGGACCGCCTGTACGCCCGCGCGGGCGGCACGCCCGCGACCGACCCCGTCCTGCGCTTCATCGCCGATGCGCTGCGCTTCTACGTCGAGTTCCACGAGCGGTACGACGGGTTCAGCGGCGCCCACATGCACGACCCGCTGGCCCTCGCCGCGGCTCTTGACCCGACGCTGGTCACGACCGAGCCGGTGACCGTGGACGTGGAGCTGACGGGCACGCTGACCGGCGGCCAGACGGTCGCCGACTGGCGCCACCACTGGGGGCGGCCGCCCAACATGGACGTGGCGGTCGCGGTCCGGGCCGCCGATTTCCTGGAGCGCTTCATCGACCGCGTCGGCGCCCTGGCCGCCTCGGTCAGGCCCCCACGTACGCCGCCAGGTGTTCGCCCGTAAGGGTCGAGCGGGCGGCGACCAGGTCGGCCGGTGAGCCCTCGAAGACGACTCGGCCGCCGTCGTGGCCGGCCCCCGGGCCCAGGTCGATGATCCAGTCGGCGTGGGCCATGACCGCCATGTGGTGCTCGATGACGATGACCGACTTGCCCGCGTCGACGAGCCGGTCCAGCAGGCCGAGCAGCTGCTCGACGTCGGCCAGGTGGAGGCCGCTGGTGGGCTCGTCAAGGACGTAGACGCCGCCCTTCTCGGCCATGCGCGTCGCCAGTTTGAGGCGCTGGCGCTCGCCGCCAGAGAGCGTCGTGAGCGGCTGCCCCAGGCTGACGTACCCCAGCCCCACGTCCACCAGCCGATCCAGGATGGCGCGGGCGGCGGGCGTATGCGCCTCACCGGAGCCGAAGAAGCCCTGCGCGTCGGTCACCGACATGGCGAGCACCTCGCTGATGTCGCGCCCGCCCAGGCGGTACTCCAGCACCGATGCCTGGAACCGCTTGCCGCCGCACTCCTCGCAGGTGGTGGCGACGCCGGCCATCATCCCCAGGTCGGTGAAGATGACCCCGGCGCCGTTGCACTCGGGGCAGGCGCCTTCGGAGTTGGCGCTGAAGAGGGCCGGCTTGACGCCGTTCGCCCTGGCGAACGCGCTGCGGATCGGGTCCAGCAGGCCCGTGTACGTCGCCGGATTGCTCCGCCGCGAACCCCGGATCGCGCCCTGGTCCATCGACACCACGCCGGCGCCGGGCGGGATCGACCCGTGGACGAGCGAACTCTTGCCCGAGCCGGCCACGCCGGTGATGACGACCAGCACGCCGAGCGGGATGTCCACGTCCACGTCCTGCAGGTTGTGGGTGCGGGCGCCACGCACGGGCAGCACGCCTGACGGCTTCCGCGACGACGACTTGAGGGTGGCCCGGTCGCTGAGGTGGCGCCCGGTGATGGTGTCGCTGGCCCGCAGCCCCTCGACCGTGCCTTCGAACATGACCCGTCCGCCGGCGGCGCCGGCGCCCGGGCCAAGGTCCACGACGTGATCGGCGATACCGATCGTCTGCGGCTTGTGCTCGACCACCAGGACCGTGTTGCCCTTGTCGCGCAGCCGCAGCAGGAGCTCGTTCATGCGCGCGATGTCGTGCGGATGCAGGCCGACTGTCGGCTCGTCGAAGACGTAGGTCACGTCGGTCAGCGAGGAGCCCAGGTCCCGCACCATCTTGACGCGCTGCGCTTCACCGCCCGACAAGGTGGCCGACGAGCGGTCCAGCGAGAGGTAGCCCAGCCCGATCTCCACGAACGCATCAAGGTGCTGTTGCAGCGTCGCCAGCAGGGGCGCCACGGATGGTTCGTCGAGGGCACGGACCCACCCGGCCAGGTCGCTGATCTCCATGGCGCACGCGTCGGCGATGCTGATACCGCGGATCTTCGACGAGCGGGCCGCCGCGTTGAGGCGGGTGCCGCTGCATTCGGGACAGGTGGTGAACGTCACCGCCCGCTCCACGAAGGCGCGGATGTGGGGCTGCATCGCCTCCACGTCCTTGGCCAGGTACGAGCCCTGGATGCGCGGCACCAGGCCCTCGTAGGTCATGTTGATGCCTTCGATCTTCATCCTGACCGGCTCGTGGTACAGGAGGTCGTGGCGCTCCCGGTCCGTGTAGTCGCGGATGGGCTTGCGGGGGTCGACGAAGCCGGAGGACGCATACAGGCGGTAGTTCCAGCCGCCGGCCTGGTAGCCCGGGATGGTGAGCGCGCCCTCCGCCAGCGACTTGTCCTGGTCGAACAGCTGCGCCAGGTCGAAGTCGGTCACCGAGCCCATGCCTTCGCAGCGCGGGCACATGCCGCCCGCAGCCGAGAACTCGCGCACCTCGGTCTTGCCGGCGCCGCGCTGGACGGTGATCCGCCCGACGCCGCGGGCCGGGGCGATGTTGAAGGAGAACGCGAGCGACGAACCGATGCGCGGCTGGCCCAGCCGGCTGAACAGCACCCGCAGCATCGCGTTGGCGTCGGTGGCCGTGCCGACCGTGGAGCGGGCGTTGGCCCCCATCCGCTCCTGGTCGACGATGATCGCCGTGGTCAGCCCTTCGAGGACGTCCACCTCCGGCCGCGCCATGGTGGGCATGAAACCCTGCACGAACGCGCTGTACGTCTCGTTGATGAGCCGCTGCGACTCGGCGGCGATGGTGCCGAAGACCAGCGAGCTCTTGCCCGAGCCGGAGACGCCGGTGAACACCGTCAGCCGGCGTTTGGGGATCTCGATGCTGACGTCCTTGAGGTTGTTGACCCGCGCGCCGTGGACGCGGATCAGGCCGTGGCTGTCGGCGACGTGCACCTAAGGTCACTCCTCGTGTTGGGGCGACATCGTGCCACGTCACGGCGCATACGGCGCCTGACGGACTGGCGCCGACGCACATCGTCGTGGCAAGCTTGTGCTGGAGGGAGCCGCGCCCAAGGAGGTCTGACCGGTGGATTGGCTGTCCCGACAGTTCAGCACCCGCGTGATCGTGCTCATGCCCATCGCCATCGCCATCAACATCGTGCTCGGCGCCACCGTCCAGCAGGCGCTCAAGCTGCCCATCTACCTGGACTCGATCGGCACGATCCTCGTCGGCGTGGTGGCAGGCCCGTTCGCCGGTCTGCTCACCGGCGTCCTGTCCAACCTCATCTGGGGCTACCTGCTGCCCGCCCCGATCGGCTCGACGACCATCGGCCCGTTCGCCATCGTGGCCGGCGTCATCGGCCTGCTGGCCGGGGTGTGGGGCCGCCTGGGCCTGTTCCGGTCCCGGCGGGGCGAGAGAAGTTCGATCCCTGGCGCGGTGGTGGCGGTCATCCTCGTCGGCGCCCTAGCCGTCTACACGTACGCGCGCGCCTACGCCAGCCCGACCGACTTCCAGAACAACACCGGCTTCGATCCCGGCACCATCGACCAGTCGCGGATCTTCTTCCTGGTCATCCTCGTGGTCTTCGTGGCCCTCATCGCGGTGGCCCTGTTCCTGCGCCGCGACGTGGGCGCGGTGTACGCCATCGGCGCGGGCCTCGCGACCGGCATCGTCGCCGCGATCGTGTCGGCGCCCATCGCCGCGGTCGTCTTCGGCGGCGTGACCGGCAGCGGCACCGACCTGCTCGTGGCCGCCTTCCGCGCGGGCGGTGACAGCCTCGTGTCGGCGACCCTCAAGCAGGGCCTCCTGTCCGACCCGATGGACAAGATGATCACCTCGTTCGTGGTCTTCTTCATCATCGGCAACCTCTCGCAGCGGTTCATCGCGCGGTTCCCCAACGGTGAGCGCCTGGTGTCGACGTCGTCGATGTGACGACCGACCGACCGACCGGCTCCCCACCTGGTCCGCCCGACTTCGTCCTCCAGGCGCCGTCGGGCGCCTACCTGTCGCTGAACCCGGCCACCAAGCTGCTGGTGGCCGCGGTGGAGGTCGAGGCGGCCTTCCTGGTCGGCACGTGGACCGGGCCCATCCTGGTGCTGCTCCTCGTGCTCGCGTCGGCGGCCATCGCCGGGGTCATGCCACGTCTCGCTGTGATCGTGGCCGTGACGGTCCCCATCGTGGCCTCGATCATGCTGATCAACGGCTTCCTGTACCCCGGCGCGGTCGATGTCTTCGTGCGCATCGGACCGCTCGCCCCCTCCGTGTCGGGCTTCCTGTTCGGCCTGCAGATCACGCTGCGGCTGCTGGCCGCCTCACTTGCCCTCGCGGTCGCCTACCTCGCCACCCGCACGGACGACCTCCTGTCCGACCTTGAGCGACGCGGCTTCGGGCGGCGCGCCACGTACGTCATCGGCTCGGCCATCGAGACGGTCCCCCGCACGGTGGATCGCGCGGCGGAGATCGTGGACGCGCAACGCTCGCGCGGCCTGGACACGGAGGGCCGCTGGTGGCGGCGGGCGCGCGGCATCGTGCCGCTGGCGGCGCCGGTGGTCTTCGGGGCCCTCACGGAGGTGGAGGAGCGCACGATGGCGCTGGAGGCGCGTGCCTTCTCCACGCCTGGGCCGCGCACCGTCCTGCGCGTCCTGCCGGACTCCACCCCGCAGCGACTCGTGCGCTACGCGCTGCTGCTGGCGCTCGTGGCGATGATCGTGGGGCGCATCGCCGGCCCGCTCGGCGTGCTCCCGTGAGCCTGCGCCTGGAGGGCGTCTCGTACCGCTACGCCGGATCGACCGCCACCGTCTTGTCGGAGGTCGACCTCGTGGTCGAGCGCGGGGAGGTGGTCGGGCTGGTGGGCGCCAACGAGGCGGGCAAGACCACCCTCTGCCTGGTCGCCGCCGGACTCGCTCCGGCGACCATCGGCGGCCGCCTGCAGGGCACCGTCCACATCGACGACCTCGCCACCGCGGCCGCGCGGCCGTTCGAACTGGCGCAGCGCTGCGGCACGCTGTTCCAGAACCCCGCCACGCAGCTCTCGGGCACGGCGCCGACGGTTTGGGAGGAGATCGCCTTCGGGCCGCGCAACCTGGCGCTGCCGCTCGCCGAGGTCGTGGCACGGGTGGACGAGGCCGTCCGGCTCCTGGCCATCGGCGACCTGGTGCGGCGCGATCCGGCCCGCCTCTCGGGCGGCCAGGCCCAGCTCATCGCCCTTGCCGGGGTCCTCGCCCTGCAGCCGGCGTACCTCATCCTGGATGAGCCGACCAGCCAGCTGGATCCGCAGGGCACGCGCCTCGTGGGTGACGCGCTGGCGGCCCTGGCCGCCCACTCGAACGCCGGCGTCCTGATCGTCGAGCACAAGACGGACCTGTTGGCAGGCCTGGCCTCACGCGTGGCCGTGATCGAGGCCGGCCGGCTCGTGGCTGCCGGCCCCGCGGCGGACACCCTGGGGGACGAACGCCTGCCGGGTTGGGGCGTGCAGCCGCCGTCTGCCGTCCGCCTGGGGCGGGCGGCAGCCGCTGCCGGGGTCTCCCTTGGCTGACGCGATCGCTCCCTCCAGCGGGCTGGCCCTGGCGACCGAGGGGCTGGGCTTCGTCTACCCGGACGGCACACGCGCGCTCGAGGGCGTAGACCTGCGCATCGCCGCCGGCGAGCAGGTCGCCCTGATCGGCCAGAACGGCTCCGGCAAGTCCACCCTCGTGCGCCACTTCGATGGGCTGCTGCGGGCCACCACCGGGCGCGTCCTGGTGGGTGGCGAGCCGGTGGGGCAGCGCCATGTGGCCGACCTGGCCCACCTGGTGGGCATCGTCTTCCAGAACCCCGACCGCCAGATCTTCGCCGGACGGGTCCGCGCGGAGGTGGCCTTCGGCCCGCGCAACCTGGGCATGCAGGGTGGCGAGCTGGACGAGCGGGTAACGGCTGCCCTGCAGGCGGTCGGCCTGGCGGGATCAGAAGGTGTGAATCCGTACGACCTGGGCTACTCGCGACGCAAGCTGCTTGGCATGGCGTCGGTGCTGGCGATGGCCACGCCGGCCGTCGTCCTCGATGAGCCCACGACCGGCCAGGACGCCCGCGGCGTCGCCCGGGTCCGCGAGATCGTCGCCAGGCTGGCCGCAGCGGGCCGCACCGTCGTGACCATCAGCCACGACATGACCTTCGTGGCCGAGGTCTTCCCCCGCCTCGTCGTCATGCGGGCCGGACGGGTGATCCTGGACGGGCCGCCCGCCGAGGTCTTCGCGGAGGCGAACTGGCCGACCCTCGCCACGACGTACCTGGACCCGCCGCTCGCCGC
>CAZFGT010000024.1:7697-39817 GCA_964518505.1 uncultured Anaerolineaceae bacterium
CGGAGGCGAACTGGCCGACCCTCGCCACGACGTACCTGGACCCGCCGCTCGCCGCGCGCGAAGGCACGCGTCTGGGCCTGGGTGCGACGCCGTCCGAGGCGAGCCTCATCGCCGCCCTCCGCGCGCGCCGCGCGACCTAGGTGAGCTGGAGCGGGACCTCGGTGATCGTGCCGTCCAGGATCGTCCAGGCGCGGACCTCGGGGGCGTCCGGGTCGCGCAGCGAGCACAGCAGGTACAAGGCGTCGGGGTAGGCCGCCAGCCGGACGTCCGTGGCGGAGGGTCGCGGGGCGCTCGCGACATGGGAGTGGAAGATGCCCCACACGACCTCATCGGCGTCGTCGATGGCAAGCATCACCCTGAGCTGCTCGACCGGGTCGATCTGGTAGAAGAAGGGCGAGGCGGCCGCGTTGCGCAGGCCGTGGAAGGCGGTCGCGGCGCCGCCGGCGAAGGCGCTGCGGGGCCCCGCCAGGATGCCGCACGCCTCGTTGGGCATGGCCGCCCTGGACCAGGCCACGAGTTCGTCACGCAGGGTCGCCGGCAGGTGGGCCACCGCCGGTGACTCCGCCGGGCTCACCACCAGTTGCGTGTCTCCGCATCGGCCTCGAGCTCGGCCAGGTCGCGTGTCCACAGGCCGTCCGACAGGTACTTCCAGCCGCCATCGGCAAGCAGCAGCACGAGCGTGCCGCGCTGCATCGTCTCGGCCACGCGGCGCGCCGCCACGAGGACGGCGCCGGACGACACGCCGCCCAGGATGCCCTCCCGCTCCAGCAGCGCCCGCAGGCCCCGGATGGCGTCGGTGCTCGAGACCAGGAAGCGGCCGTCGAGCATCGCCGTATCCAGGATCTCCGGCACGAAGCCGTCGGCCAGGGAGCGGAGACCCTGCACCTGCTCCCCGGGCAGCGGCTCGGCGGCGATGAGGCGCACGGCGGGGTTGGCCTCGCGCAGCCGGCGGCCGGCCCCCATGAGCGTGCCGCCCGTGCCCAGCCCGGCGACGAAGACGTCGACCTCCGGGCAGGCAGCCAGGATCTCCGGGCCGGTGGTCTCGTAGTGGGCGCGCGGGTTGGCGGCGTTCGCGTACTGGTCGGCCATGACGTACCGGTCGTCCTCCACCGCCAGGCGCCGGGCGAGGGCGATCGCGCCGTTGGAGCCCAGCGCCCCCGGCGACTCGATGATCTCCGCGCCGTAGAGCGTCAGCAGCTGCCGCCGCTCCTGCGTGACGTTGTCGGGCAGCACGACCGTGAGGGGATGGCCGTGGCGCCGGGCCAGCATGGCCATGGCGATACCCGTGTTGCCGCTGGTCGCCTCCAGGATCGAGACGCCCGGCCGCAGTCGGCCGGAGGCCTCGAGGTCGGCCAGGAGGGCCCGCGCGATGCGGTCCTTGACCGATCCGCTGGGGTTGAGGCCCTCCAGCTTGGCCAGCAGCCGGACCCCGGGGCGTGGTGACAGGGCGGGGAGCTCCACGAGCGGCGTGTGCCCGATGGCCGTCTCGATCGAGTCGAAGCGCGGCGCTCCGACCTCCGCCGCCGTCAGCACCGGCGTCCCCGGATCAGGCACCGCCGGCCATCGCGGGCAGGATCGTGATCGTGTCGCGCTCCGTCACGGGCGTCGCCAGGGCGTCCAGGTAGCGGACGTCCTGGTCGTTGAGATAGACGTTGACGAAGCGATGCAGTTCGCCCTCGGCAGAGAGCAGCTGGCCGCGCAGCGCCGGATGCTGGGCCACCAGGGCCTCCAGCACGGCGCCGACCGTGGCGCCATCCACGCTGAGCTGCTTCTGGTCGCCGGCCGAGGCGCGCAGGACCGGCGGGATGCGGACCGTGCTCATGCCCGCGCCCCCACGGTCGCCGCGATGGGCTCAGCCGCCGGCCGGCCAAGTGCCGCTCGCGCGGCATCGCCGCAGGCCGGGCAGGCGGGGTCGCGCCGCAGGTGCAGCTCCTGGAACGTCCCGTCGAGGGAGTCGTAGATGAGCAAGCGGCCGACGTACGTCTCGCCGATGCCCAGCAGGAGCTTCAGCGCCTCGGTCGCCTGGAGCAGGCCCATGGTGCCCGGCACGACGCCGAGCACGCCGGCGACGGAGCAGCCGGGCGCGAGTTCGGGCGGCGGGGGCGTCGGGTAGAGGCAGCGGTAGCACGGCCCCTCGAATGGCACGAACGTCGTCAGCTGGCCCTCGAACCGGAAGACCGAGGCGTGGACGACCGGGATGCCCGCCCGCACGGCCGCGTCGTTGAGGCTGTAGCGCGTCTCGAACGTGTCGGTGCCGTCCAGGATCACGTCGTAGCCCGAAATGAGCTCGTCGACGTTGTCGTCGGTCAGCATCACGTCGTGGGGCAGGACGCGCACGCCCGGGTTGAGGGCGTGGATGGCGGCGGCGGCGGAGGCCACCTTGGGCTGGCCCAGGCGGTCGACCGTGTGGACGACCTGGCGCTGGAGGTTGGATTCGTCGACCACGTCGAAGTCGACGATGCCGATCGTGCCCACCCCGGCGGCCGCCAGGTACAGCAGGCCGGACGCGCCAAGGCCGCCGGCCCCGATGAACAGGACGCGCGACTGGAGCAGCTTGGCCTGGCCGCTGACGCCGACCTCGGGGATCAGGAGGTGGCGGCTGTAGCGCTGCTGCTGCGCGGGCGTCAGGGAGATGGGCGCTTCGACGGGCCGGCCTTCCTGGCGCCAGGCCTCCATCCCGCCGGCCATGGAGGCCACATCCTCATAGCCCAGGAGCTGCAGGGTGCGGGCGCCCGCGAGCGACCGCACACCGGACGCGCAGTAGACCACCACCGGCCGGGCCTTGTCGGGCGCGGCCAGCGTGATGCGCTCCTCGAGGTGGCCGAGCGGCACGAACAGCGCGCCCGGCACGTGCCCGCCCTCCCACTCGTGGGGCTCGCGCACGTCGAGCATCAGGGCGCCTGTCGCAGCCCGCTCGGCCGCGGCGGCCGGCGTCGTCTGGGGCACGGTTTCGCGGGCTTCTCGCAGGAGCTCGGCGTAGGTCTTGCTCATGGGTCAGGGGTTCCTCGGGGTCGCGTTGGTGAGGGGCGGGGGATGCCGACGTCGCACGTCGGGCGGCAGCTGTGCGCCGGCGGTCAGGCCGGCGGGCGACACCTGCAGCCCACCAAAGAGGCCGTCATGCCGGCACGTCCTGGGCCTCGGGAAGGGACGGCCACGTGACGCGGTCGCCGACGCCCTTGCGCAGCGTCTCCAGCGAGAGCATGGCGCACTTCAGGCGGGCCGGGCTGATCTCGATGCCCAGGTTGTCCAGGATGTCCTGCCGGCCCAGGCGGGTGAGATCGGCCAGCGGCTTGCCCCTGATCTCATCGGTCAGCATGGAGGCGCTGGCCTGGCTGATCGCGCAACCGCGGCCGGTGAAGGCCACGTCGTGGATCACGCCGTCTTCGCCGATGTCCAGCATCAGCGTGATGCGGTCGCCGCACAGCGGGTTGGAGCCCTCCTGCACCACGTCCGGCTCGGTCAGCGTGCCGAAATTGTGGGGGTGGCGGTAGTGCTCCAGGATCTCGTCGCGGTACAGGTCGTCCATGCTCGTGCTCAGTATGCCGTCGCTCAGGCCGTGCCGCCGGTGGGCCGGTCGAAGATGCGCTGGACGCGGGCGAGGGCCGACGCCAGCCGCTCCACGTCCTCGTGGTCGCTGTAGACGTTGAAGCTCGCCCGCGCCGTGGCCGCCTCGCCCAGGCGCTCGTGCAACGGCTGGGTGCAGTGGTGGCCGGCTCGCACGGCGATCGCCTCGCGGTCCAGCAGCGTGGCCACGTCGTGGGCGTGGACCGCCGGCAGGTTGAAGGTCACCACGCCGCCCCGTTCGTCGGGGCTCAGCGGGCCGTACAGCTTCAGGTCGGGCACCTCCTGCGGCAGCAGATCCAGGGCGTAGGCGACCAGTTCTCGCTCATGCTCGCGCACGGCGGCCATGCCGATGCCCTCGAGATACTCCACCGCCGCCCCGAGCCCGATGGCCGCGGCGATGTCCGGGGTCCCGGCCTCGAACTTCCAGGGCACGTCGTTGAACTCCGTCCGGCGCAGGTGCACCTCGCGGATCATCTCGCCACCGGCCATGAACGGCGGCATGGACTCCAGCAGCTCGCGCCGCGCCCAGAGGGCCCCGGAGCCCGTCGGGCCCAGGGTCTTGTGGCCGCTGAAGACGTAGAAGTCGCAGCCCAGGGCCTGGACGTCGACCGGCAGATGGGGCACCGCCTGCGCCCCGTCGACCAGGACCATCGCACCGGCCGCGTGCGCGGCTTCCACCATCTCGCGCACCGGGTTGATCGTCCCCAGGCCATTCGAGACATGGGTGAAGGCCACCAGGCGAGGCTTGGTGCGCAGGAGCGCCTCGTACGTCGCCTGGAGGAGGCGGCCCTCGTCGTCGATGGGCACGAACTCCAGGTCCGCGTCGCGTTCCTGGGCCAGGAGCTGCCAGGGCACGAGGTTGCTGTGATGCTCCAGCTCGGTCAGCACGATCGTGTCGCCCGAGTGGATGTGCTGCCGGCCCCAGGTGTAGGCGACGAGGTTGATGGCTTCGGTCGCATTGCGCACGAAGACGATCTCGTGGCGGTCGGGGGCGTTGATGAAGCGGGCCACCGCGGTGCGCGCCCCCTCGTACGCCGCAGTCGCTTCCTCGCCGATGGTGTAGATGCCACGGTGCACGTTGGCCGAGTAGCGGCTGTTGTAGGCGTCCACGGCGTCGATGACCACGCGCGGCTTGAGCGCGGTCGCGGCCGAGTCCAGGTAGGCCAGTCGCCGGCCGCCGAAGTCGCGGTCGAAGATGGGGAAGTCGGCCCGGATGGCGACCGGGTCGAGCCGCGCGACGGACGTCGTCGCCACCTCGCCGACGGGCGCGTGGGTCGTCATGCCGAGGTGGTCTCGGGCACCGGCACGGCCACGCTGTCGAGCTCCGCGGCCGCCTCTTCGTAGCCGGCCTCGCGGAGGACCGGGCCGTAGCCCTCGGACTCCAGGCGGAGGGCCAGGTCGCGGCCACCCGACAGGATGATCTTGCCGAGGGCGAGCACATGGACGAAATCGGGCGTGATGTGGTTGAGCAGGCGCTGGTAGTGGGTGATGAGCAGGACGCCGAGCTCCGGGTTGAGCTGCGCGTTGAGGCCCTCGGCGACGATGCGCAGGGCGTCGATGTCGAGGCCCGAGTCGGTCTCGTCCAGGATCGCCATCTCCGGCCGCAGGACGGCCATCTGGAGCATCTCCAGGCGCTTCTTCTCACCGCCGGAGAAGCCGTCGTTGACGTAGCGGCTGACGAACGCGTCGTCCAGCTTGAGGAGCGCCATCTTCTCGCGCATGAGGCGGCGGAAGTCGCCCATGCTGATGCCGCCGCGGGTCATGTCCGAGGGGTCGATCTCGCCGTCGCCCGCCTCCAGGCCGCGGCTCCGGGCGTTGAGCGCCGTGCGCAGGAAGCTCGCCACGGAGAGGCCGGGGATGGCGGTGGGGTACTGGAAGGCCAGGAAGAGGCCCAGCCGGGCGCGCTTATCGGGCGTCAGCTTGAGGATGTCCTGGCCCTTCCAGAGGACCTCGCCCTGGGTGACCTTGTAGGCCGGGTGGCCCATGAGGGCATAGGACAGCGTCGTCTTGCCCGACCCGTTGGGGCCCATGATGGCGTGGACCTCACCCTTCGCCACGGTCAGGTCGATGCCCGACAGGATCTCCCGCTTGGGGTCGGCGATGGGCACCACGTGCAGGTCGCGGATGACCAGCTCCCGGTCCAGGGAGTTGCTCGCGGATCGCTGGCCTGTGGCGCGGGTCGGTTCGGTCACGGAAGACGGGACTCCTTTGGTGGATCGGCAGCCGATCCGGCCGCCTCGCTGGTCAGGGTGTGGGGATCGCCAGCTCGTGCTCCGCGTGGACCACGAGCGGGTCGCTCGAGGTCCCGGCGTGGAACGGGTGGGCGGTGCTACGGGGATGGGTCAGGTCGGCCAGGGTGACCGATTCGAGCGCTCCGGCAACGGCCTCGCGGACCTTCATCCAGAGTGGGTTGACGGTGCAGAACGCGGTGCGGTCGCACGCGGCGGCGTGGATGGGGTCCTCGCTGGCGCAGACCATCGGGGCGAGCGGGCCCTCCAGGGCGCGGACGACCTCGCTCATGCGGATGGCGCTCGGTTCGCGGGTCAGGGCATAGCCGCCATGCGCGCCTCGCGTGCTGGTGACGAGGCCTGCGTCGCGCAGGCTCACCACGAGCTGCTCCAGGTAGGGCCGCGGCAGCTCCTCGTGGTCGGCGATCTCGGCCAGGCTGACCGGCCCGTCGCCGCCGTGCCGGGCGAGCTCCACCATCAGGCGCACGCCGTATTCACCGCGCGTCGAGAAGTGGACCGCTCCCGAAGTGGGGAAGATGCTGCGCAAGGCCGAGATGCCGCTCCAAGCTAAATCCGACGGATTCCGTCGGGATTAGTCTAGCCCAGCGCCTCCGCGGTCGCAACGGGGTGGCACCGGCTAGGCGAGTGGGCCCGGGCGGCAAGGTCGGGGACCAGGCCGCCCGGGCATCCCAGGGGCGGATCGAGGGCTATGAGTCGCGCTGGGTCGAGCGCTCCTCAGCGCCCGAGGCGCTGCCAGGTGGGTTGGGCGACGCTCGTCCAGGACGGCGTCCGGGACGTGCCGGCCACCGGATCCAGCAGCACCTGATCGAGGGCCGTGCCCGATGCATCGGCTGGCGTGCCCAGGATCGACGTATCGTCGGGGGCCCATTCCCAGCTAGTGACGTCCGGGGTGCCCATGCCGCCGGGGTATGGGATCTCCACGCCCAAACCGCCCCCAGCGACGGGGATCGCGACGGGTCGAGCCTGCGTGAAGTCGTCGCTGTAGCCTCGGATGACGAGGAGGCGGGTGCCGTCATTCGACCAGCTTTCCGGCGCTTGCCATACCGCATTCGTCGGCATCGGAAGGACGCGATCCCCGGTCCCGTCCGCCGCGATGATGTGGGTCTGGACGTCGATGCCGGTCAGACCCTGCCATTCACCGAACGAGATCAGGGAGCCATCCGGCGACCACGCGGCATTCCCTCGGAAGCGGTTTCCCGCCTCCCCGCCTGCGAGGATGGTGCGGACCTTGCCGTCGTGCACGTTGACCGCATAGATGCCGCTGTCAGCGGTGTTCGGGACGTCGGCGTTTTCCTGGAACAGGATCTCGGCCCCATCCGGTGGCCGCCATGCGGCGTCCGTCGCGTCTCGCGGCAGGTTGATCGTGCGGATCCCGCTGCCGTCGGTATTCGCGATCTGGAAGTGGGTGAACACCCCGGGGCTTGCTGAGATCAGGATCTCCTTGCCGTCGGGCGAAAAGGTGAAGGTCTCGATCTCGGTGGAGGGAAGGGCCTGGGGCGTGACCTGGACCAGACCGGACCCGTCGGCCGACACCACGTACAGAAGGCTCGTGCCGGCGCTGGCTCCCTGTCGCGTGAAGGCGATCCGCGTGCCGTCCCGTGAAAAGCGAGGATCGGCATCACCGGGGCCCTTGACGATCACCGTCGACGCGCCCGTCACCGGGTTGACCGTGTGGATGTCACCACCGCTCGCGTAGGCCACGAGTCCGTTCGCGGCGGGCCCGAACGGCGGCGGCAGGTTGGGGCGCCCGCCCACGGCGAGTGCGGCAAGCGCCACCACGAGCAAGGCCATGAGGAGGACGACAAGCCCGATCGTGCGCCACGGCAAGCGCCGCACAAGGACGGGCTGACCAGCGATGTCAACCATGGGGAGCCACCTTTCAGGGATCAACCAGGCCGGCCGCTGGCGGGTGCGGACGGTCTGTCGGAGGACGTGGTCGCGGTAGGTGGGCATCGGGCCCAGGTAGAGGTCATCCAGGAGGCCGGGCAGTTCCTGCTCGAAGCGTCGGTCGGGACTCATGCCGGCTGCCCTCCCGGAACCGTGGCCGTGGCCTCGTGGGCCCCGGCGTCCACCCCGATCCGCATGGCGGTCAGGGCGTAGTGCAAGCGCGATTTGGCGGTGCCATAGGGGATGCCCAGGGACACGGCCACCTCAGGTAGCGGCATCCCCAGGAGGTAGTGCAGGGCGACGACGGCTCGATGGCCCGGATCCAGGCGCCGAAGCGCCGTGTCCAGGCGCTCGCGCTCGGCGAACGCGATGGAGTGGTCGGGCACATGGGCGGAGTCGATGGGCGAAAGCTCGACCTCGATGGGGCGCCTGCGACGGCGTCGCACGAGATCAAGACAGGCGTTGACGATGAGGCGATGCAACCAGGCGTCGAATCGATCCGGGTCACGGAGGCCCGGCAGATCACGCCAGGCTCGGATGAGGCCCTCCTGGACCGCATCCTGGGCCAGGTCCGGGTCACGAAGGATCAGGCGGGCGGCTGCGTCCAGCCGCCGAAGAGCGCCGTCGACGAGCGCGGCGAAGGCGTCATGATCGCCATGCCGCGCCCGGTCGATGAGCTCTCGTTGATCCACGATCGCCTCGCCTTGCGGCACGACCGAGTGGTCGTGCTCAACAGCGTATGGCGTCGCTCTCCCCCGAATCGTTCATGCGGACGTGCGATCCGCGACTAGGCGGCTCGCTCGCGGTCGTACAGGCGTCGCGCCCACAGGTAACCAGCGACCGAGATCCCGACGCACCAGGCGACGGCGACCAGGCCGTCCGTGCCGATCGGGGTCCCCAGCAGCAGGCCGCGCAGCGTTTCGATCACGGAGGTGAACGGCTGGTACCGGGCGAACCAGGCGAGCGGCCCTGGCATCGAGTCGGTGGGGACGAACCCGCTGCTCAGGAACAGCAGCAGGATCAGGACCATGGGTGTGTTGCTGGCCGTCTCGACGCTGTTGGCGGCCATGCCCAGGGCGACCGAGAGCCAGGAGATCGCCAGCGCGATCAGCGCGAGCAGGCCCATGGCCGCGACCCAGTCGGTAAGACCAGTCGTCGACCGGAACCCGATCAGGACGGCCACGACGATCACGATGGCGATCGCCAGCCCCGTCTGGATGACGCTGCCCAGGACGTGGCCCGTGAGGACCGAGACACGGGCGATGTCCATCGTCCGGAACCGGGCGATGATGCCCTCGTGCATGTCCATGGCGACCGAGATCGCCGTGCCCTGGGCGGCGCCGACCACGGTCATGAGCAGGATCCCCGGGATCACGTAGGCGACGTAGGCGGCGCGGCCCCCGGCGACCTGCCCGAGGCCCGCCCCGAGCGTGCCGCCGAAGACGTAGACGAAGAGCAGCAGCAGCACGACCGGGAGGCCGGCCACGAAGAGGGTCAGCGAGGGGTACCGCCGCATCCGGCGAAGGTTCCGGCGCAGCATGGTGGCGGAGTCTGCGACCACCAGGGGGTACGCAGTCATGAGATGGCCACCTTCTCTTCGTGGGCGTCGCCGGTGAGCGACAGGAAGGCATCGTCGAGTTCGGGGGTCTGAAGCGAGATCGCCCCGACGGCGATGGAGCCGGACTCGAGCCGATCGAGGATGGCGCGCAGCGAGTTCACGCTCCCGTCGCTGGGGACCTGGAGCGTCAGCGACTCGTCGTCGCGCGCCGCCCCTTGGAACGTCTGCGCGGCCAGGTCAAGGTCCGCCGCGTCGCTGAATGACAGCTGGATGTGACCACCGGGGACCAGTCGCTTGAGCTCGTCCGGAGTGCCCTCTGCGACGAGCACGCCACGGTCCAGGACTCCGATGCGGTGGGCCAGGCGATCAGCTTCCTCGAGGTATTGGGTGGTCAGGAAGATGGTCACCCCGCCCGCGACGAGCTCCTGGATGGTCTGCCACATGGCGCGCCGGCTGCGCGGATCGAGCCCTGCGGTGGGCTCGTCGAGGAAGATCACGCGCGGGTCACCGACGAGCGTCATGGCCAGGTCCAGACGCCGCCGCATGCCGCCGGAGTAGGTCGCCACCGGTCGCTTCGCGGCCTCGACCAGGTCGAACCGCTGGAGCAGCTCACCGATCCGCTGCCGGCCGACTGGCTTGTCCAGGTGGCGGAGGTCCGCCATCAGCTGGAGGTTCTCCTCGCCGGTGAAGAGCGCGTCGACCGCGGAGAACTGGCCGGTGACGCCGATGACGGCGCGGACCGCATCCGGCTCCCGGGCCACGTCATGGCCGGCGATGTGGGCCTCCCCACCGTCCGCGGGGATGAGGGTCGACAGGATCCGGACCATGGTCGTCTTGCCCGCACCATTCGGGCCCAGGAGGGCGAAGACGGTCCCCTCCGCGACCTCCAGGTCGATCCCGTCGAGGACGAGGTGTTTGCCGTAGGACTTGCGCAGGCCAGTGGCACGGATGGCGATCCGGGGGTCGAGGGTCGTCACGCCACACCTCCCCGCTCACCTGCGAGGCGCGGCCGACCGTCAGATGTCCAGATCCTCGATGGCGGGCTGCTGGGCGGAGGCGGCGACCATGTCGAAGAGCTGGGGCGGGACCCGCTCGCGGAGTTCCTCCAGCGTGCCCACGACCTCCAGGGTCGACTCGCCGGGTGAGTTCCCGTAGCTGATGTTGCCGATGCCGAGGTAGCCACGCCATCCGGCCGGCTTGCCCTGTTCGTCGACCATGGTGTAGTCGGGGCTCCGTTCGACATGGAGGACGAACTTGCCCATCCGGCTCCGGTAGACCCGGAACGTCTCCACACGGGTGAACGAGGAGTTGAGCCATTCCCCGAGTAGGAGCCCGGTGAACCGGATCTTGCGACCCTTGCCCGGTCCGACCCGGACGGTGATCTCGTCGAACCCTTCGCGGCGACCCTCCTCGACGTCGACGTAGCGACGCAGGGCGGCCGAGATGGCGGCCGAGAGGTTGTCGCCGGCCAGCTTCTGGGCGCGGTCGTAGAGGGGGAGATCCCCGTCAGAGACGTAGATGGTCTTGTTCGGCACGGTGACATCGTAACTCCCGTCCTGTGGGCTGTGTGTACGTATGAGTATACGTATAGTGTCAAGCAAGGGAACATCGGATAACTTGGCGCTGTGAGCGGACTCGGGGCGATCGTCATCGGAGCGGGCCAGGCCGGCCTCGCCGCGTCGTACCACCTGTCGTGCGCGGGCATCGAGCACGTCGTGCTGGAGCGCGGCCGCATCGGGGAGACGTGGCGGTCGCAACGGTGGGAGACGTTCGTGCTGAACACGCCCGGCTGGTTGAGCCATGTCCTGACCGCGGACCGCGGCGCGGAGGGTCAGGACGACGGCTTCCCGTCGGCTGCCGCCTTCGTGGCCCGCCTGGAGTCGTTCGCGACGCGCCATGCCGTCCCCATCCGGGCCGGCGTCACGGTCACTCGCGTGGATGCCCTCGGCGCGCAGGGTGGTGGCTTCCGGGTCGCCACGCAGAGTGCCGACGGCCCGGACGAGTTCACCTGTCGCGCGGTCGTCGTGGCCGCGGGCATCCAGAACGTGCCGCGCATGCCTGCGGTCGCGGCCTCGTTCCCACCATGGGTGCCGCAGCTCACGACCGCCGACTACCGTGGCCCATCGGACCTGCCGGCGGGAGCCGTGCTGGTCGTGGGCGGCGCGCAGTCCGGCGTCCAGATCGCTGAGGACCTGCTCGCGGCCGACCGCCGGGTATACCTCTGCACGAGCCGGGTGGGCCGGCTGCGACGGCGGTATCGGGGCCGCGACATGATCGCCCGGCTGTTCGACACCGGGTTCTACGACGTGACGCCGGGGCAGCTGCCGGACCCGGCGATGCGGACGTGGCCGGTGCCACAGACGTCCGGCGTCGGGCCGCTGGGCCACACGGTCAGCCTGCAGGGGCTGGCGAGCCAGGGCGTGACGCTCCTGGGTCGCCCCATCGCGGTCGATGGCGACCGGGTCGAGCTGGACGACACCGTCGGGACCAATGTCGCCTTCGGTGACCTCGTTTCGCACGACCTCAAGGCACGGGTTGACGACGACCTCCGTCGCGCGGGCTCCAGCCTGCCGCCCGTGGAGCCCGACCCGGCCGACGAGCCGCATCCCGACCCGGCGGGGATCCGTGCCCCTGCCCGCCTTGCCCTGGAGCGGTCCGGCATCGGGAGCGTGGTCTGGGCCTGCGGTTTCGGCGGGGCCTTCGGGTACCTGCCCTCGGAGGCCCTGGATGCGTCCGGTGTCCCGCTCCACGTCGACGGCGTGGGCTCGTTGCCGGGCCTGTCCTACGTGGGTTTCCCCTGGCTGAGCAAGCGCAAGTCGGGCATCATCCCCGGAGTCGACGAGGATGCGGCATGGGTCGTCGATCACCTGGCCGGTCCGTAGGGCGGCCGAGCTTCGCCGCAGGGGAGGACGAAACGTGCGCCCGTTCGAGATCGGAGTCGTGCTCACCACGTGGCGCTCGGGCGAAGACCCGACAACGGTCCCCTGGGCCGAGATCCGTGATCTGACCCTCCTCGCCGAGGAGCTTGGTTTCGGCACGGTCTGGAGCCCAGATGAGCTGATGGGCCGGCTCGTCAAGGACGGGCCGCGCTACGGCTTCTGGGACGGGTACGCGGTCACCGCGGCGATGGCCGCGCTGACGTCGCGCATCAAGGTCGGGACGTGGGTCGCGTCCTCGCTTCACCGCAACCCCGGGATCATCGCCAAGGCGGCCGCGACGATCGACGACATCAGCCGCGGCCGGTTCGTGCTGGGACTTGGGGCCGGCCACGCGGGGAGTGGCGCCCACGCGTTCGGCCTGCCGGAGGACCACATCTACGAGCGCTTCGAGGAGGCGCTCGAGATCATCGTCCCGCTGCTGCGGACTGGTCGCGCCGACTACGAGGGGACGTACCACGTGGCCCGCGACCTGGAGCAGCTGCCGCCCGGCCCGCGCCCCGGCGGCATCCCGATCCTGCTGGCCGGTCACGGCCACAAGGGCTACCGCCACGCGGCGCGACTGGCGGATATCTGGAGCTGCTACGCGACGGAGCGCAGCCACATCGATGAGCTGGGCCCGCGGGTGGCCGCGTTCGAGGCAGCCTGCGCGGAGGTGGGCCGCGACCCGGCCACGGTCGGGCGCTCGGCCGGGGTCGTCGTCGCGCCGCTTTCCGGGGCGTCGCATACGGGCCTGTTCGGCACCAACATCGCCGGGTCGGCCGAGGAGATCGCCGATGCCTTCCGGACCTTCCGTGACGCTGGGTTCACCCAGCTGGAGTTCATGTTCGAGCCGCAGACGGGGGAAGCCCTGGAGGCGATGGGTCGGGTGCTGGAGCTGCTGCGGGCCGATTGACGCTTCAGGCTCGACTGGATCGCCACGATCCGGACGTGGCGCGCCCTTCCAACTTGGGGCCGGACGACTCTGGCGCCTGCGAGCCGTGATGCCTAGGTTGGGCCAGTACCCGTAGGCGAGGGTGCTGGATGGACCAGGATCGGCGCTGCGGGCCTCATGCGAGGAGGCCTACCCATGGCCACCGCCACCAAAGAGTTCACGTACGCGCCACCTGGTGCGTCCGGCAGCGTCGTGCCCCTGAAGGAGCGCTACGACAACTTCATCGGGGGCCGCTGGGTCGCCCCGGTCAAGGGCAAGTACGCGGTCGACCTGACGCCGGCTACCGGCCAGGCGTTCACCGAGGTGCCGCGCTCGACCCCCGAGGACGTGGAGCTGGCCCTGGACGCCGCGCACGCGGCAAAGGTCGCCTGGGGTGAGACCTCGACGACCGAGCGCGCTCGGGTCCTGAACGCGATCGCCGACACGATCGACGCGCACCGCGAGATGCTCGCCGTGGCCGAGAGCTGGGAGAACGGCAAGCCGGTTCGCGAGACGCTGGCCGCCGACATCCCGCTCGCCGCCGATCACTTCCGCTACTTCGCAAGCGCGATCCGGGCCGAGGAGAGCACGACCACCGAGATCGACAAGGACACCGTCGCCTACCACTTCCGCGAGCCGCTCGGCGTGGTCGGCCAGATCATCCCCTTCAACTTCCCGCTCCTGATGGCCGCGTGGAAGATGGCTCCGGCGCTTGCCGGGGGGAACTGCACGGTCATCAAGCCGGCCAGCCCGACGCCGTGGTCGCTCCTCAAGCTCGCCGAGCTGCTGGAGGACATCGTCCCGGCCGGCGTGGTCAACATCGTCAACGGCCCGGGCGCAGAGGTCGGGATGGCCCTCGCGTCGAGCAAGCGCATCAACAAAGTGGCCTTCACTGGCGAGACAGCGACGGGTCGCCTGATCATGCAGTACGCGGCCCAGAACATCATCCCCTCGACGACGGAGCTGGGCGGCAAGTCGCCGAACATCTTCTTCGAGGATGTCTTCGCCGCTGATGACGCGTTCCTCGACAAGGCCCTCGAAGGCCTGGTCCTGTACGCCTTCAACAAGGGCGAGGTCTGCACCTGTCCATCACGGGCGCTGATCCAGGAGTCCATGTACGAGCGCTTCATGGCCCGGGCCCTCGAGCGCATCGCGGCCATCCGCCAGGGCCACCCGCTCGACATCACCACCATGATCGGGGCGCAGGTTTCCACCGCCCAGCTCGAGAAGATCACGAATTACGTGAAGATCGGGCTGGCGGAGGGCGCCGAGCTCCTGATCGGCGGCAAGCGGAACGTCCTGCCCGGCGAGCTGGCCGACGGGTACTACTTCCAGCCGACCGTCTTCAAGGGCCACAACAAGATGCGGATCTTCCAGGAGGAGATCTTCGGACCGGTGCTGTCGGTCACGACCTTCAAGGACGAGGCCGAGGCGCTGGAGATCGCCAACGACACGATGTACGGGTTGGGAGCCGGGGTCTGGACGCGCGATGGCACGCGCGCCTATCGCATGGGCCGTGGCATCCAGGCCGGACGCGTGTGGACCAATTGCTATCACCTCTATCCCGCCGGCGCGGCGTTCGGCGGGTACAAGGTCTCCGGCGTGGGCCGAGAGACCCACAAGATGATGCTCGACCACTACACGCAGACCAAGAACCTGCTGGTCAGCTATGACCCGAAGCCGATGGGCTTCTTCTAGGTGACAACCCCCGAGGAGGGACCAGCGGTCCAGGCGACGCCCCGGGCGCTCGAGTTGATCGCGCGCCTGACGGCCCGTCATGGACCGCTGGTATTCCTCCAGTCGGGGGGTTGCTGTGACGGCAGCTCGCCCCTGTGCACGCGCCGGGGCGAGCTGCTGATCGGCCCCCACGACCGGTTGCTCGGCCGCATCGGGGATGCCGAGTTCTACGTCGACCCCGACCTGTACCAGCGATGGGGCCAACCCCGGTTCGTGATCGACGCGATCGCCGACTCGGGCGACACCTTCTCCCTGGAAGGCCTTGAAAGCATGCGTTTCGTGCTGGCGGTCCCCGGCGAGCCTTGACGCCTCGTACGATGGCGTCGCGATGGCAGAGGAGTTGCTGGCGGGCCACAGCCGCTTCCGGGCGACCTACGCCGCGGACGAACGCGAATTCCTGCGGCGCCTGGCCGAAGAAGGGCAGCGGCCGCGTGCGCTGTTCATCGGCTGCTCCGACTCGCGCGTCGTCCCGGAACTGCTCACGGGTGCCCGTCCGGGCGACCTCTTCGTGGTGCGCAACGTGGCTAACCGGGTCCCCCCGTGGGACGACCACGACGACGGGGTCGCGGCCGCCGTCGAGTTCGCCCTTGGCCAGCTGGGCACGCCCGATCTGATCGTGTGCGGGCACGACGGCTGTGGTGGCGTGTCCGCCGCCCTCGACTCACAGCCGGCCGGACGCTCGCGCTCCCGGCTCGACCGGTGGATCCGGGGCATCGAGCCAGCGGTGGCGCGCGCAAGGCAGGAGGGCGGGACTGGGGAGCAGCTGCTCCCGCGAGCGGTCGAGGAGAACGTGCTGGAAGGCCTGGCCAACCTGGCGGCCTACCCGGTCGTGGCCCGGGCCCGGTCAGCTGGTCGCGTCCGCCTGCACGGTTGGGTCTACGACCTCGTCGAGACGCTCGTCCGCGTCTACGACCCGGCCCGCGGCACGTTCGTCCTGCCCGAAGTCTGAACGGCACTGGTTCGCGCCGCCCACTCGGCGGCCAGGATCGCGTAGAGGTATTCGCCGGCCCACTCATCCTTGATGAACTCGTTCTCCACGAAGTGCGCCTCGCGCCGCATGCCCAGGCGCGCCATCACTGCCGCGGACGCCGCGTTGCGCGAGTCACAGCGGCCGATGATGCGATGCAGTCCCAGCCCGGCGAAACCCACCTCCAGCATCGCCGCGCTCATCTCGGTCGCGTAGCCGTGGCCGTGATGGTCGGGGTGGAGCACGAAGCCGACCTCGCCCTGGCGGTGCTCCTCACTCAGCCACCGCAGCATCACGTCGCCGATCAGGGCCCCAGAAGCACGCAGGGTGGTCGCCAGCAGTAGCGCGTCACCGGCTCGCTCGAACGCGATGGCTCGCTTGCGACGCTCGATCATGCGGCGCACGTCCGCCCTGGTCCGCGGGCCCCAGTACAGGTAGCGCGTCACATCGGGCCGGCGCTGGATGGTGTGGAGTGCCTCGGCGTCGCCGTCCTCGAACGGGCGCAGGGTGAGGCGTTCGGTCTCCAGGGGCAGTTGCGGGCGGAACATGGCGGGCATCCTAGCGGGCGGTCGGCCCCCCGGGCGGAACCGCGGCGCCGGTAGCGGCGTCTACCGGCCAGCAACCATCGTCACGCTCGGAGGTCTCCCTCGATGTCCAGCGCCACGCGCACGCTCCTCGCCAGGACTCTCGTCATCGCAGCGGTCGCCATGTTCGCGATCCTGGGTGGCATCCCGGCCATGCTCGGCGGTCTGCGGTCCCCGTCGGTGGTCGCCGCCGCATCCGGCGATCCGACCCACGGCATCACCGTGCAGGGCACCGCGATCATCAGCCTGAAGCCCGACATGGCCTCGCTCTACCTGGGCGTGGACGCCCAGGCCACGACCGCGACCCAGGCCCAGTCCAATGCCAGCAAAGCCATGGCCGCCGTGATCGCCGCCGTCAAGAAGCAGGGCGTCGCGGATGCCGACGTGGCCACCCAGGGCATCAACCTCAACCCGACGTACGACCCCAACATCAACGGGACCTCGCACGTGAACGGCTACCAGGCCAGCCAGTCCCTGTCGGTGAAGGTCCGTGACCTGGACAAGTTGGGTCCGGTCATCGACGCCGGTGTGGCCGCCGGTGCCACGTCCGTCGGCGGCATCAGCTTCTCGCTGGCCGACCCGACCGCCGCCACCGACCAGGCCCGCCAGATGGCCGTCGCCGACGCCCACAAGCGCGCGCAGTCGCTGGCCACCGCGGCAGGCGTGACGCTCGGTGCCCCGATCAGCGTCACCGAGGAATCGGCGACCCAGCCGCCCGTCTACTACGCGGCCGGCGCGGCCGCTGACAAGGCCAGTGCCGCGACGCCGGTCCAGGTCGGCACGACCGACGTGACGGTCACGGTCGACGTCGTCTACAGCATCCCCTGACGCGGGCTCGCCGGGCGGCGCGGAGGAGGCGTCGCCCGGCAACCCGTCGCTCACCGCGACCAGCGCGGGGTAACGCCCCTCCGCGAACGCCGGTCACTCACAGTTACCGATCCGCCCGTCAAGCGATCCTCGGGGCTGCTGTCGCCCGTCTATCGCGGCGATCGGTCACCGACAGTGACCGATATGGCCTCGGGGCGACCCAGGGACGCGTTCGCACCACGGTTCGACCCGGATCCGGTCACTCACCGTGACGTCTCCCCGACCGCGGGCCCCTTCTGCGCCTCTCCACCCACGGTTCCACCCGATTCCGGTACGCTCCGTGACCAGTCGCAGCACCGCGGAGCAGCTGCCCGCGGGCTCCCGGCGAGGTAACGGATGAGGTCTTGTCCGGCTGGGCGCCCGGCCGTATCGTTCGTCGGCGGGAGGTGACTCGATGGCGGGACGTCTTGGTCAAGTCGGTCTGGCGGTGGCCCTGGCGGGCCTTCTTGTCGCGTGTGGTTCGTCGGTCTCGACGCCCACGACCGGCACTGGCGGCACTGGCGGCGGTGGCGGCGGCACGACGCCCGGAGCCACCGCGAGTCAGGGTGGCGGAGGCGGCGGTGGTGGAGGATCGTCGTCCGACCCATGCTCGTTACTCACCGCGGACCAGATCAGTGCGGCCATCGGCCTCACATTCGGCGCCGGCGACTCGGGCGGCGACACCCACTCATGCGATTGGGCCCACATCGAGAACCAGCTGCCGACCACGCAGGTCATCGTCTCGACCAACGAGGACACGGGCCTGTGCGACGAAGGCTCGTCCTCTGCGCTCGGCATCACCGTGACGCAGCTGAGCGGCATCGGCGACAAGGCGTGCCTGACGGCGATGACCGGGCTGGTCACCGACCTGACCTTCTACAAAGGCAGCGGACGCGGCTGGTCCGTCACCGCATCCGGCAAGAACGTGACCACGGCGAACGTCCAGGCCATCGAGCAGCAGCTCGCCCTGGACGTGCTGGGCCACCTGTAGCCTCAGTCGGGCAGGCCCGACCAGCCCCGGATCGCCCGCGCCACGGCGGAGATGTCGTCATCGCCGTGGCCCCGTCGGACGAGGCCGTTCTCGATCTCGGCCGTCAGGCCGGTCACGGGCAGCGCGGCGCCGACCTCACGCGCGAGATCCAGGGCGATGCCCAGGTCCTTGCGGTGCAGGGCCACCTTGAAGCCCAGCGGGTAATCGTTCTCGATCATGCGGCTGCTGCGGTTGGCCAGGACCCATGATTGAGCGGCCCCGCCACTGAGGGCGGTCACCACCTTCTGCACGTCAAGGCCGGCCTGCATGGCGAGCACGAGCCCCTCGGCGACGCCCAGGTAGGTCCCCGAGATGATCACCTGGTTGACCGCCTTGGTGGCCTGGCCGGATCCGACAGGGCCCATGTGGGTGATCGTGCTGCCCATCGCCGCCAGGATCGGTTTGGCGCGTTCGACCGCCGCCTCATCGCCCCCGACCATGATCGTCAACGTCCCCTTCTGCGCCCCCTCCGAGCCGCCCGACACGGGGGCGTCGACGAACCCGATGCCCTGTTCGGCGAGCCGCCCAGCGAAGCCCCGGGTGGCTGAGGGACTGATGGTCGAGCAGTCGATGACCAGGCAGCCCGTGCGTCCGCCGGCCAGGAGCCCGTCGGGGCCGAACAGGACCGCCTCCACGTCGGGCGTGTCGGACAGGCAGCAGACCACGATGTCGGTCGCGGCGGCGAGTTCGCGCGGCGTGGCCGCCACGGCGGCGCCAGCCGAGCGCAGCGGCTCGGCGCGTTCCGCCGTCCGGTTCCACACGGTGAGGGGAAAGCCGGCCCGCAGCAGGTTCGCGGCCATGGCCGCCCCCATCGTGCCCAAGCCCGCAAAGCCAACGCGTTCCATCTCCACCTCCACTCGTCCCGGGACGGCGTCTGCCGACGCACCACGACCGGGCCCCATGGTACCGAGGGCGGAATCGAAAGGGCCCCGGGTGAGCGGGGCCCTTCGGTCGATCGGTCGAAGGCCTACTAGCGGCGGCTGCCGGTCAGGCGCAAGAAGCTGATGAAGAGGTTGACGAAGTCCAGGTACAGGCGCAGCGCCCCGATGACCGACGCGGCCTCGCGGGTGCGGATCCAGGCCAGGTTGCCGTTGCGCAGGCGCTGTACGTCGTAGGCGGTCAGGCCGGTGAAGATCACCACGCCGACCGCGCCGATGATGAAGCTGAACGTGCTCCCACCCACGAAGACGTTGGCGACCGACATCACGACGAGGCCGATCAGGCCCATGAAGAGGATGCCGCCAAGCTTGGTCAGGTCGCGGCGCGTGACCACGCCGTACAGGGCGGCGGCCCCGAAGACGGCAGCCGCGCTGACGAAGGCCGTCGCGATCGACTGGCCGGTGTACACCAGGGCGATGATGGAGAGGGTCGCCCCGTTCAGGATGGCAAAGGCGAAGAAGAGGGCCAGCCCAGGCAACGCGCCGATGCGGTTGATGGCGGCGCTCACGCCGATGACGAAGACGAACTCCAGGATCACGAGCGCCAGGTACCACTGGGCGACCGTCTCCTGGAAGTTGGGCAGGTTGAGGACGAGGGCCGCGGTGCCGGCACTGAGCAGCAGGCCCAGCGTCATCCACACGAAGCTCATCGTCAGGTAGCCCTCGCCCACCTGGACAGTGGCGACGGGCTGGGTCATGCCGGCCAGCGTGTTCGGCTGGTTCCAGCGTGTCTGGCTCGCGGGACCCGTGGAGGGCGCCGCGCGCGATGGGTCGGGTCGATCGTTACTGAACACGGATGAGGGACTCCTTCGACCGTCCCGTCGACGGTCAGTTGGCGGCACGGCGGATCCGAGCGCCACGGACTAGTCTAGCCATCTTGTCGAGAAGCTCTCGACACGCCCTTCGACTTGCAGAGCGACCGCTCTCACGAGGTATACGTTGCCAGACGCCACACCGATCTCCTGGAAAGCCATCCCACCGAACACGCCGTTGCTGAGCTCGGACGGCCAGACCGCCGGCACGGTGACCGAGGTCCTCGGCAGCCGTGACGAGGACATCTTCCACGGCCTGATCGTGCATGTGTCGGGGCAGCAGCGCGTGCTCACCGCGGATTGCGTCACCAGCATCTCGGGAGCCGGCGTGGTCAGCGACCACACCGCGGCCGAACTGCAGGCCCTGCCCGTCTACACGCCGGAGGCGACCTTCCACGCGGAGCTGTCGAAGGGCCTCTTCGGCCGCTTCAAGCACGAGCACTTCACCAAGGACGACGATCGCCACTGACGGTTAGCGCCGCGGCGCCGAGTGGCGCGCCGCCGAGCCTGCCGAGCCCTCCCGCCACCGATATCGCCGGGCCCTGGGCCGCGCCGATCTTGCCTGACAAGCAAGTCTTGCCTGACAGGCAACGAACGAACCGGGGCGCGCTCCACGGACGGCTTTCCGGCCAGATCCTTGCTTCGTAGGCAAGTTCTCGACGCGGGCTGGCGCCTGATGGCCTGATCAGGGGGCTGGATCGGCCCGGGCGAGCCGATCGGATGACCCAGACGGCCCGTTCCAGGGCCCACCCCGTCCGTTGCTTGCCTGGAGGGCAAGAAGTGGCTTGCCTGCCAGGCAAAGCCGCGGCGTCCCCCCACGGCGCCCGCCGCCGTCAGCAGTAGAACACCGACCAGCAGATGTCGTTCCGCAGCCGCTCGTCGTCGAGGACGAGCTCGCGGATCCTCGGCGGCAGCTGGTCGCGCTGCCAGCGGCACTCGAGTCGCCCGGCCGCCTCGCCCTGGACCTGGGGCGCGGCGGCACGCGCGGCCTTGATGGCATAGGCGGCCGCACCCAGATCGTGAGCGGCGACGTGCGCCACGGCGGCGGCCTGGGCAGCGGCGAACGCGGCATCCCGGGCGGCCCCGCGCAGGTCCCTGGCCGCGGCGTTGGCATGGCCGGCCGCGGTGCGAGCCTGGGTCATGGTGACCTCGCCGCGCGCCCAGGCTCGCCCGAGGGCGATGGCTTGGCGCGGGCGATCGTCGGCCGGCCGAACCGCCTCGAAGAGGTCCAGCACGTGCTCCGCGCAGTCGGCCGCCCAGATCGCGAGGAGGTGATGATCGTCATCCTGGAGGGTCCCGCCGCGACGGATGGTGATGAGCCGCGCGTCGCGGACGTCGCTCAGGATCACGGTCGGACGGCGGCGCTAGCGCGAGCCCCGCGCCGTGGGTGTCGTGCGGGCCGGAACAGCCTGACGCGAGGCGGCCTGCTCGGCGGCGCGGGCCAGGATCCAGAGCAGATCGGCCTGGCGGTTCACATAGGGGAGCAGCCACGAGCCCAGCGACCCGCCCTCGCGCTGGAACGTCACGATCCTTCGTTCGGCACGCCGCATCACCGTCCGCGCGACCTCGAGCGCCGCTGACGCGCGTGTCTCGCCCGGCACCACGAACTCCCGGGGCATCTCGATGGCCGTCTCGTGCTGGGCGAGCGTCGCCTCCAGGGCCTCGAGCATCGCTTCGCTGACGCGGGTGACGCCGTCGACCAGCCGATCCCGGGCCGCGGGAGTGGTGGCCAGCTCCGCGCCCACGACGAACAGCTCCCGCTGCAGCTGCAGGACCAGTGCCGCGAGCTCGCCGAACGCGCGGGGCGCGCCGGCCCCATCCGCGGCCGTCAGGAGTTCCGCCCGGGCCACGCCCAGGGCGGCGACGGCTTCATCGATCGTGCCGTAGGCCTCGGTGGCGGGGTCGTCCTTGGCCACGCGCGGCCCGCCGAAGAGCAGGCCGGTCGTGCCGTCGTCGCCGCGGCCGGTGGCCACGCCGCTTGCCGCGATGCGCGGGCGGCGGGCGGTCATGGGGCGGACATCACCAGCGAGTGGGTGAGGGTCACCACATCAGGCCGGCGTCGCGCGGATCCCAGCGCTCGGCCAGCAGGGTGACCTTGACCTCATGGCCGACGACCTCTTCGGTGGCTTCCTTCACCTGCTGGATCATCGCGCCGGCGTACGGGCAGAAGGGTGTCGTGAGGATCATCTTGATCTCGGTCTGCTCGCTGCCCAGGATGATCTGCTTGATCAGCGCGAGCTCGACGACGTTCATGCCGATCTCGGGGTCGACCACCGTCCGCAGGCCGTCCAGGATCGCCAGCTCCGTCGCCCGCGCCTCGGCGTCGAAGACGGGCGCGGCGGGACCGGTCGCGGTCGGCGACTCGGCGGCGCTATCGGACTCAGCGGTGGCGGGATCGACCATCGGGACCTCGGTTGCGTACTCACCCAATCGTAGCATCCGTCCTGCGAGAGTCCCTTCCGTGGCCCTGGAGGCCGTGGCCCTGAGGCGCCGGGCGCGATGTGCGTCAAAGGTGCCCAACGGAGAACCTGGGCCCTGATCTTCGCCGCCTTGAACGCATGAGGTTGACGCTGACGACGTAGAGGGCTCGATCCGGCGCTCGTGCGGCCGCCGGGGGGCCGATGTTGGTCGTTAGCCACCTTTGATGTGGCCACGGGGTGTGGCCACGCCGCGATCAGGCGGCAGGCACGTCCACCACGACGCCGGCCAGCTCGCGAAGGTGCTCCGGCAGGTCCGCGGCCTCGGCGGCCGGGAAGCCCGGCCCGTGCAGCCCGCCGTCCTCGGCAAAGAAGTCCGCGTAGCGGGCCCGATGGTCGGCCGCGTAGCGGAAGGCCTCGGCGATGCCGATCCGCCGCAGCTCTGGGTTCTCCACCAGCATCTGGCGCGGCGTCAGACCGTTGGCGCGCATCTCGAGCACGTTGCGCACGGTCAGGCGGGTGTTGTAGCAGAAGGGCTCGCCGTTCATCACGAGGGGGTCCACCTTGACCCACTTGATGGTCATCGGGCGGCGCGCACCGGGCTAGATGAGCGAGTCATCGAGGATGCCGGCGCCCTTCCAGATGAAGCGCACGGCCGCGTTGCCCTTGTGGTCGCCGGGCAGCCGGCGGTGCAGCTCGAGCACCTTCAGCCAGGCCCCGACGTATCCCTCGAGGGCGTGGATCTCGTCCGGCGCGAGGACCGTGGAGGCGGCGTCGGCGAGGCGCTGGAGCAGCAGGGCCTGGTCCCTGGCGGCCACGTGGCGGCGCCGGTAGGCGGGCTGGATCCATTCGGCGTAGGTCGTGACGAGGTGCACCTGGCCCGTTTCCAGGGCCTGGGCCAGCTGCTCGAGGTGGCGATCGGCGTCGCGCAACAGTTCGCGCAGGGCGACCTCGTCGTAGCGCGTGGCAAGGGTCGGGTCGTCCTTGACGGCCGCCTGCAGGGAGGTCGCGGCAAGCCGCTTGCGTGCCGCGCGGATGCGTCCGGCGGCGGCGGGCAGCCCGGCCGTGTGGTCGAGCGGCGGCAGGCCCAGGACCGGATGACTCATGGCCGGTAAGTCTAGCGGCGGCGATACAGTGGCGGCGTGACGGACGCCTCCGACGCCAACGACCAGACGGCAGGCCAGGCCGCGCCGCCCGCTCGCCCGGGCGAGGTACGTCCGGCCTCGGCGCGGCTCCTCGACCGCCCGCCGAGTGACCGCTTCGGTCCACCCCCGCGGCCGCCGGAGGTGGTCGCCACGCGTACCGGCCGGGCCGTCGCGGGCGGCCTCGTCGGGGCGGCGGCGGCCGCCGTTCTGTGGCTCCTCATCGGCGGGATCCTGGACCTTGATGCGGGCCTCGTGGTGGTGGCGATCGTGGGTGGCTGGCTCGTGGGCGGTGGCGCGGCACTCGGGGCATGGGGTCGCGGCGCCGCGATGCATGTCACCGGTCGCATCCCGTGGCTGGCCGCCGCGCTCGCCGTGCTGACGTGGCTGGCCGGGACGATCACGCTGTACCTGTACGCGGAGATCACGCTGCCGGCCTCGTCCCTGACGCTCGCCGCCCGCCTCGCCTCCACGCCCTTCACCGACTGGCTCGCGCCGCAGTTCCTGCCGCTCGGCCCGCTGGAGATCCTGCTCCTGGCGGGCGTCAGCTGGTGGTCGGCCCGCTAGTCTCGCCGCGGAACGGCATGCCCTGCTCCTCCACGGCCCGCAGGCTCATGCGCAGGGCGGCCGTCTTCTGCTCGGCCACTGCCCGCACGTAGGCCGCCTCCTCGTCGGTGGTCATGGGCCGGCCCCGTGGCGCGTCCGACGGGCGCCCGACCGACAGCCACGACAGGTGGTAGCGGTCCATCGAACCCCAGGCGGCGGACAGAAGCACATCCGACCGACGCAGCCAGCCCCGCAGGCCCACCATCTCCGGCTCCCTGGCCAGTCGATCCCCTTCGTCCACGAGGGCCCGGGTGTCGCGGATCAGGTCGTCGCGGGTCATCCCGCGCCGCGGATGAACGCTTCTCGGTCGGTCCGGGCGCGCGTCGTCCACGGGCCCGGCAGGCCCGGGCCGATGACGTGGCCGTCGAACCGGGTCACGGGCAGGACGCCCGCGACGCTGCTGGAGAGGAAGGCCTCCTCCGCCTCGAGCAGATCGCGGCTCGTCAGCAGCGTCTCGCGCGAAGTGAGTCCAGCGGTCGCGGCCCACCGCAGCAGCCAGTCGCGGGTCGTGCCGGCCAGGACCGCGCAGGCCAGCGACGGGGTGGCCAGTTCGCCGCCGCGGACGAGGAAGAGGTTGGCGCTGGTGCCCTCCGACAGGTAGCCGTCCGTGGTCAGGAAGAGGGCGTCGTCGGCCCCGGCCCGGTCGGCCTCCAGGCGCGCATAGACGTAGTCGGCACGGCTGGTCGTCTTGAGTCCGGCCAGCGGGCTCTCCACGTCGCGCCGGACGGAGCTGCCGACGACGTGCAGGCCACGGGCTAGCAGGTCGGCGGCCGCGGGCACCACCCGCGAGGCCTGCACAACGATCGTCGGCGCCACGTGCGGCACCGGCGCCAACAGGCCGCGCTGGGTGATGCGCCCCCGGGAGACCGTGATGCGGATGGAGGCATCGCCCTCGGCGCCGGCCAGGTCCTCGGCGGCGAGGAGCTCGGCGATCGCATCCGCAAGACGCGCCGCAAGATCATCCGGCAGTTCGATCCCCAGGCCGTCGGCGGAGCGGCGCAGCCGGGCGGTGTGCTCGGCCAGCTCGGTCGGTCGGCCGCCCCGAGCGCGGAGCGTCTCGAAGACCCCGTCGCCCAGCTGGAACCCGCGATCGAACGCCGAGAGATGCGGTCCGGCCGCGGGCATGAGCCGTCCGTCCACCCACACGTGCCCCGGCCCGTCGCCCGTCTGGGTCATCGAGTCTCGCCCTCGGCCCGGATCTGGAGCCCGAGTTGTTCGGCCAGCAGGGGTGCCAGATCCATGAGCTGGCCCTCGCCGATGAGCGCCCCGCGGAGGCTCTCGACCCCGATCAGCGAGCGGAGCCGCGCACCGGACAGGTCCACCTCCGACAGCGTCGCTCCGGCGATGTCCAGTTCACTGACCGTGGAGTCGACGAACGTGACCCGTCGGAGCTGGGCCGAGCGGGCGCCGAGGCTGCCGATCTCGCAGCCTTCGATGACCACGTCTTCAAGGTGAGCGCCGGCCAGGTTCATGAAGCCGAACCGGCCGCCGCGCACACGGACGCCCGTCAGCGAGGCACCGGCCAGCGAGACGGCGCCCAGCCGACCGCCCGAGATCTCCGCGTCGCGCCAGGTCGAGTCGCTCAGGTCCAGGCTGGTCGCCCTGGCATCGGCGAGCAGGGATCCGATGACGCGGGCCCGTCGCAACGAGGCCCCGTCCAGTGAGCAGCGGAGGAGCCGGCACTCCAGGAACCGGGCGTCGCTGGCGTCCTGGCCGCTGAGGTCCAGGTCGACGAAGTCCACGGCGTCGTGATCGCTCCCGGGCTCGAGTCGGTCGCCGTCGAAGGGCGTCAGCCGGGGGAGCGAGAGGTGCTCCGGAGGCGCGGCCGTGCGACGGCTTGTCGTCATGGGACGGGCGGCTCGTCCGGTGCCGCTGGTTCGCTCGGGGCGGCCGGGGGCTCCGGTGCGGTCGGCTGCGGCGTGTCGGTGCCCTGGTCCAGCAGGAGGACCATGACGCCCAGGATCAGCGCCCCGCAGGCGACGCCGAAGACGGCGGCCGTCTCGGGCGGCAGCCCGACCCCGGCCGCCCGCGAGCCACCGAAGAGCATCCAGCCGCTCGGCAACCCGGCGGCGAGAGCTGCAGACAGCAACAACACGCCGACGGCTGTCTGCTGGCCGCGCCGCAGCAGGTCCAGCGAGGCGATGACGGCCGGGATCAGACCAAGGAACGCGACCGGGCTGGGAAACGACAGGGCGAGCAGGCCCACCGCCACGCCGCTGACGACGGCCAGCAGGGTGTCACGGTCGCTGCGGGGCGCGGCTGTCATCCGTCGACCTCGCGCGCGCCGATGGCCCCCAGCGGTCCGCTCGCCTTGGCCTGCGTCTCCGCCCATTCGGCACCCGGGTCCGACCGCCAGGTGATGCCGCCACCGACGTGGAGGGTCAGGCGCGCGCCGTCGGCGACGAGGGTCCTGATGAGGATCGACGAGCCCATCGTGCCGTCCGGGCCCAGCCAGAGGGCGGCCCCGGTGTAGGGCCCGCGGCGCACCGGTTCCAGGCGTTCGATGAGTTCCATGGCCCGGATCTTGGGGGCGCCGGTGATCGAGCCGCCGGGGAACGACGCGGCCAGCAGGTCGAAGGGGTCGCGCCCGGCGGCGAGGCGGCCGGTCACCGTCGACACGAGGTGCTGGACGCTGCCGGTCCGCTCCAGGCGGCAGAGCCGTGGCACGCGAACGGTACCGGGCTCGCAGACCCGGCCGAGGTCATTGCGCAGGACGTCCACGATCATCGTGTTCTCCGCCCGGTCCTTCGCGCTGGCCAGCAGCTCGGCGGCGAGGGCCCGATCCTCCGCTCGGGTCCGGCCCCTGGGCCGGGTGCCCTTGATGGGGTCGGTCAGGACCGTCCCGTCGGGCGCCACGGCCAGGAAGGGTTCGGGCGATGCCGACAGGAGGGCCCGGGTCGCACCCGTGCGCCGGTCCGGCCCCAGGTCCAGGTACGCCGCGTAGCCCACCGGATCGCCCGTGCGCAGCCGCCGATAGACCGGCCATGGATCGGCCGTGAACGCCGCCTCCAGACGCCGCGCGACGTTGGCCTGGTAGAGCTCGCCGCGGGCGATCTCGCGCCGCACGGCCTCCACCATCGCCATGTAGGCATCCCGGTCCAGGTTGCTGGCGAAGGCGGCCGGCGGCTCGACGGACGACCGCGGCGTGGCGTCCGGCGTCCCGTGCAGGCGCGCCAGGATGGCGTCCCGGCGGGCCGTGAGGCGGTCCGTGTCCCCGTCCACGGCGCGCGACGCGAGCCACACCTCGCCGGTGCCATGGTCGAAGGCCACGACCTGGTCGTACAGGCCAAGGCGGAGTTCCGGCAGCCATTGATCGACGGCAGCGATGGCTGGAAGTCGCTCCAGCCGGCGTCCCAGGTCGTAGCCCAGGAAGCCCATCAGGCCGCCGCTGAACGGCGCGGTCAGCGGGGCGGGTGTCATGCGGGCGATGAGGCCTCGCGCGCCAGCGAACGGATCGGGGCCGTCGTCGGCGGCGTCGATGGCCTGTAGCGGATCGGCCGCCAGGTAGCTCCACCGGGCGCGGCGCCCCGGCCGGGCACTCTCCAGGAGGGTCATCCCGGGCAGGCCGCGCAGGCGCTCGGCCAGGTCGAGCGGCGCCAGCCCCGCGAATTCGTGGAGCGGCGTCAGGACGGCGAGCGCGCTCGCACGCGTGCCGCTGCGAGCCGAGGAGGTGGTGATGGGCATCGGCTCGCATGATAGGTGGGCGCCCAAACGCGCCACCTGTCGCATCATCAGCGCGTGGACCACGACCAGCTCCAGCCTGCGTACGATGTCGTGGCCCGCCAGGTGGCGGCGGGCGACCTGCCGGCGGCCGTCCTGGCCGTGGCCGACCACGAGGGGCTGATCCGCGTCGGTGCCTTCGCGCCCGGTCGCGAGCGGGTCACGCCGCTCAGCCACTTCATGATCGCCTCCATGACCAAGCCCATCATGGCCACGGCCGTGATGCGGCTGGTGGAAGCCGGCCGCCTGGACCTGGACGAGCCGGTGCAGCGCTACCTGCCGGAGTTCGCGCCGCTGCCGGCGACCCGTGGCGAGCCCGGTGGCGAGGTGATCACCGCGCGGGACGTGCTGCGCCACACGGCCGGCCTGATCGAGGACTGGCAGCGCATGAGCCGCGAGCGGCCGGACGCGGCACGGACGTACCGCATGCTGGGGAGCGAGCCGCTGGAGTACACCCCGGGCACGCGGCACCACTACACGTCGAATTCCTGGTTCGTCCTTGGTGAGCTCATCCGGCGCCTGGACGGGCGTCCGTATCCCGTGTTCCTGCGCGAGGAGGTGCTGGAGCCCCTCCGCCTGACCGAGACCGGCTTCGGGCGACCCGCGTCCGATCGGGCGCGGATGCATTCGTTCGGCCCGAACGCGCTGGTCAGCCCGCTCTTCCTGGCCGCGTTCATGCGCCTGCAGCATCCCGCCGGCGGCCTGTGGAGCACGGCCGATGACATCGTCCGTTTCGGCCGCGCCATGCTCATGGGCGGCGCGCTCGACGGCGTCCGCATCGTGACCCCGGGCAGTGTCGCCGAGATGACCCGGGAACAGACGACCGGGCTCCCCGACGTCGAGGAGCCCGGTCGCACGGCGCATTACGGGCTGGGCTGGAACATCCCCGGTGGTCGGCCGGGCAAGCCTGGCTCAGCGGCGGCCTTCGAGCACGGCGCCAGCACGGGCGGCCGCCTGTGGGTCGACCCCACGTACGACCTGGTGATCGTCCTGCTGGCCAACCGCTGGTTGAGCGAGACCAGGTTCTCCTACGCGGTCATCGAGGCCGTCTACGAGGCGCTGGGGCTGCCCCGTTCGATCGGCACGGCGACCATCGAGCCCCACTCGGTCCAGGACCCGTCGTAGTTGCGGACGGACGGGTAGCCCAGGATCTCGTGCAGCACGAACCAGCTATGGCTGGAGCGCTCGCCGATGCGGCAGTACGTGACGATGTCCTTGTCCGGCGTGATGCCCTTGCCCTGATAGAGCGCGGCCAGCTCGTCGGGGCTCTTGAAGCTGCCGTCCTCGCGCACCGCCTGGGCCCACGGGATCGAGGCGGCGCCGGGGATGTGGCCGCCCCGCTGGGCCGACTCGGACATGCCTGGCGGGGCCAGGATCTCGCCGCTGTACTCGGCCGGTGAGCGGACGTCGACGAGGCCAAGGCCCGGCTCGCCGAGGCGCGGCAGGATCTCATCGCGGAAGGCCCGCAGCTCGTACGACGGTCCCTCCACGGTGAAGCCCGTCGCCGCGTAGGTGGGAACGTCGTTGGTCAGGGGCAGGTCCCGTGCCAGCCACAGCTTGCGGCCGCCGTCGACCAGCGAGACGCGCTCGAGGCCGTGCAGCTTGAGCTGCCAGTAGGCCCACGCGGCGAACCAATTGTTGTTGTCGCCATAGAGGGCGATGTGCGTGTCCGGGCCGATGCCGGAGCTGCTGAGCAGGCGCGACAGGTCGCCCGGCGTGGCGATGTCGCGCCGGATGCCATCGGTGAGCTGGCTCGTCCAGTCCCAGGCGACGGCGCCGGGCAGGTGGCCCTGGTCGTAGGCGGTGGTGTCGACATCGACCTCGACGAAGCGGACGGCCGGGTCGCCGAGGTGCTCGACGGCCCAGTCGGCGCTCACGAGAGCGGGGGTAGCGGTGGATACGGTCATGGTGGTGATCCCTCAGGCTTGGTGCGCCCATGGGCGCAGGGTCATGTGCGGGCGACCCACACGAGGTCGCCGAGTGATGAGGCGGGCCGTCCCGCCACCGCGCGAACGCGGCTAGCGGACCCGCCCGCTACATCTGCACCGACTCCCGGTCGCCTGGTGGGCCGGC
Organism: uncultured Anaerolineaceae bacterium; assembly: GCA_964518505.1. Classification (GTDB taxonomy): domain Bacteria; phylum Chloroflexota; class Limnocylindria; order Limnocylindrales; family CSP1-4; genus DASPUH01. Next base: position 37,677 of record CAZFGT010000024.1, read on the forward strand.
CGCAGGCTCACGGCAGGGCCCCTTCCTGCACGGCGAACGCCCGCAGGCGCAACTCGCACTCGTCGTGCAGCCGCGCCACCTGGCGCGCCATCCAGGGGTCGACGCGCGATGTGTCCTCGACGGTCACGGTGGGCCCCGTGGCGTCCTCGTCAAAGGCGATGCCATCGCTGTTGCGGTAGTCGCTGAGCCAGTTGGCCTGCAGCTGCAGGATCGCCGCCGCCACCACGGGACGGGTGAAGGACCAGTCCACGTACTCGGCGTTGAGCTGGTCGACAAGGTCACGGATGCGCAGCGGCACCCCGCGCGGCGCTCGAGCCAGGAGGTGCACGACGCGGAGGTCGGCGAACGGGTCGCGGACCTCGGCTACCTGCGGTGGCTGGAGGTGCGGGTCGGCCAGGCCTGGGATGTCGCGAAGGATCACGTCACCTGTGCTCGGATGCGTCTGCGTCGGGGCCGACGGATACGCATATCCGACGGCTCGACTCGGGAATGGTCGCCGCAGGATAGCAGGGCCCTTCGGCTCAGGCTCACGGCGTTACGCTGGCCGGCATGCGACCGACCTTCCACCTCGTCCGGTCGACCGACTGGGCGACCGCCGACCCCTTGGTGCCATGGGCGCCGGCCTCGCTGGCCAACGAGGGCTTCATCCACTGCACCGACGGCCTGGCGGCCATGGTGGACACCGCCAACCGCTTCTACGCCGGCGAGCCGGGCGCCTTCCTGCTGCTCACGGTGGACCTCGACGCGGTGGGTTGCCCGTGGCGGATCGACGAACCGGGGCGTCCCTATCCGCACATCTACGGGCCGCTGCCGCGGTCGGCCATCCTGGCGGTGCGGCCCATGCCCCGGACGGCCGACGGGCGGTTCACCTCTCCCTAGCGGGGCTCGATCCGGAGCGTGGTCGGCAGGACGTCGTCGATCAGCATCGCTGGCAGCGACCCATCGCCCCCGTACTTGCGGCTGAGCGCGGCGCTGCAGGCGACGATCGACGCCGGGTCCGTCGCCGGGACGAAGCGGATGGGCACGTCGCGGCCGCCGACGGCGAGCGCGCCATCCGGGCGAGCCAGCGCTTCCTGGTACCACTTCCCGGCACGGCCCTTGTAGGAGCGCACGTACGCGACCCCGTCCTCCACCACCGGCCAGACGACCGTGCGGCGCGGCGTGCCGTCCGGGCGGCTCGTGATGACTTCGATCTCGATGTCGTCCTCGCACGCGGCAAGGACATCGGCGGGCAGGTTCACCAGCGCTCCTCGTGCACGATCGAGTCCAGCGTGACGCGGCCGCCCGGGCGCTTGGGGGCCGTGAGCGCGGCCTCGTCGGCGGGGTAACCGAACGAGAGCAGGAACTCGCACCACTGCTCCTCGGGGTAGCCCAGCAGCCGGCGGGCGAGCGCCTGGTCGTAAACCGTGGCCGGCACGCTGCCGATGCCCAGCTCCCAGGCGGCCAGGACCATGTTCTGGGCGGCGCGCCCCAGGTCCCACATGACCGAGAGCGGCGCGTCGGCCTGGGCCGGATCAGGCGTCACCAGGGCGATCGCCAGTGGGGCCCCGGCCAGGTGCCCGGCGAACGGACCAAGCGCCGCCAGTTCCTGCAGATGGGCCCGGTCGCGCACCACGATGAACGCCCAGCGCTGGAGGTTCTTGGAGCTGCCCGCCCGCCGGCCCGCGTTGAGGATCCGCTTGAGATGGGCCTCGTCGGGCGGCCGGTCCTGGAACTTGCGCACGACGCGGATGGAATCGATCGCCTGCCAGGTGTCCACGGCATCAGGGTACGCGTGAGTCGCGCGGTCCGCGTCCGGTGGTCGCTTCGGCCGCCAACGTGGTCATATCTGACTGGGGGGCACGTTAGGGCATCAACAGCGGCTGATCAGGCCGTCCTGGACAGCCTCACGGGCTGCGGGCGGCTCCGTTCACGCTCAGGGCAGGCGGTTCAGGCGCGCGGCGCAGGCTGCCGGTCGCGTCGAATCTGACCTTGCGTGCCCCGGAGTCACGTTTGACCAAGTCCCGCGGCGCGCGGGTGCCAGCCGGATCGGTAGGTGAGCAGGTTCCGGCGGGTTGAGGTCGGCGCCTCCGTCTAGAGCAGCTCTCCGTGCGCTGCGGCAGTGGGCTCGCCGTCGCGCGGTCGCGGCTCCTCGCCGGGGC
>CAZFGT010000025.1:0-36816 GCA_964518505.1 uncultured Anaerolineaceae bacterium
CGACAGCGCCATGATCGTCTGCGTGAACATGCTCCGGATCTCGACAACGTTCTTGTAGGCGCCGCGCGTGGATGCCAGCGGGAGGGCGAAAAGCAGAACCGCCCACCAGCCAACCGTGGCATAGACATACGCGACCAGCCACGCCAGTGGCGCCAAGGCAAGCATGCTCGCCGCTACGAACCGCACGTCGCCGCTCAGCACCGAGCGCACCGTCACGCCGTCCCTAGCCGCCACAGCCGAAACAGTCAGTACCGTGTTGAGGCCGTAGTAGGCGGCGCCTGCGAGAACGACCGCAGAGAGTGTCTCTAGGTTTGCCGCGAACGGCCCACCGCCCGCAACGAGCCTATAGAGAAGCGCACCAAGAATCGCCGGGAGGATCAGCACGCCGTGGTTGTAGACCGTGCCGTACCACGGGATTTCGCCCCGCACCTCCCGAGTCTCGGTCGTGCCAATCGCCGCGACCAACCCACCGACTGCCGGCCCGCCCAGCATGCCCGCGGCGAGGATGGCCGTGCCGGAGACACTCACCTGGGTGCCCCGCGGCAATCGGATCGGTGACGCGGAGGACGCCAGGGTTGCGGCGACCCAGAAGACGACCCCTTCGACACCGAATCCAGGGGTAATCGGAAACACAACAAGAGCAGCAGCCAGCGATACGACGCTAGCTGCTGCTACGAATCCGATTAGTGCTCTGAGGGCGGCTCTCACGGTGGCGTGACGCTCCGTATCGACGCCGCAGTGTAAGTCGAGATCTTTCCGCTCCTCCCTAGGACGAAAGTACCGTCTCTAGAGCAGGTGGACCCCGGCTCCGCCGGCCAACAGAACAGCCATGAGCGCCGCCCCAAGGAAGCTCAACCGGGCGGCACGCATCCTCATCTGACTACCAGGGCTTCAGTGACATTACCCGACTCCTGACGTTGGGCCGCTGCTCCAAAGAGAGCGGCCTGCGCTAGCCGTCGGTGGGTTGCACTACCCGCTCAACACCGCCCCAAGTGCCCAATTCAGGCGGTGTGTCCTCGCGCCCGTACGCTTTCGGTCTGGTACTTAGGTACTAGACCTCAGCAGGACTTTAGGAGTGGCGGGAAAAGGGGGTCAATACGCCGATCGGCGTATGGGCCCCCTCTCGTCGGGCTCGATTTGGTCAAGTGGGTCCGGTTCGACGCCAAGCTCCTCGCGGCTGATCGCGGCATAGCGCACGTACTGTTCCGCTGCAGCGGAACGCGAGCCCGCCCTTAGGTAGAGGGCTACCAAGGCCCTGTGAAGCTCCGGATTGCGTGGCTCTAGTGCAAGAGCTCGTTGAGTGAGAGCGAGTGCGGCGCCGACGTTCCCACTCCTGAGGAACTGAGCCCGTGCTCTATCGACGAGGTGCAGGAACGCGGTGGCTATCTGCTGACGCCAATCCTGAGCCCAGTCCTCGTACTCGAACTCTGGCGCGAAGGATCCAGCATATCGGTCGACGGTCGCCAACAGCCGTTCGGGGTCTGGCGACGGGTCTCTCGACAACGCAATAGCGTCGCCATGGAAGGCGACGCTATCTGCTGCAACGAGGGATTCATCGAGTGCCAGGGTCTCGCCCTCGTAGCGTACGTATTCCACCGAGGTGCCCACCTCGTACCAGGGATCCACATCGCGCCGAAGGAAGTAGAGGGTCTGGTTCAGACTGTTGGCAGCCGCATCTGGGCTCAGATCAGGCCAGAGTTCGTCGAGCACTCGCTCACGTGTGGCCATCTGGCGGGGGCTCGCGATTAGATAGAGCAGCAGCGAGGCCGACTTCCGTCGAATTCGGCCGATAGGCGTGGTTCGGTTGCCGATTGACAAGGTGCCGTTTCCTAGGTCGTGGACTCGCAATGTGGGGCTAGTCCGCCTGACCAGTTCCCTGCCAATCCCGTTCCCACCCGTCACCTTGAGGTACTTGCGGGCGAAGGCGGTGACCAGTGGCACGTCCTCGCTGGTGCCGCAGTGATCGAGGATCACGGCGGCCTGGCGCGAATTGGGGGTAAGCCCCGAGCCGAGTTGCTTGCGGAGGATTGGAAGCCATCGCTGCGGAAGCTCCGCGACGCTGTCAAGCAGCTCCGCCGGGAGCGTTGGGAGCACGTCCAACGATGCGACCAATACCTCGGCAACTTCGGCGAGGCTTAAGCGACCGGCCCCGCGCGCGTCCTTGATTGCCTGCGTCAGGGCGTCCGGCTGGCGCGCTGCGGCCGCCAGAACCACTCGTAGTCTCGACGGCCACAGCCCGTTGCCCTCCTGGTGCGCGAGCTGCAGTGCCGATTGGGCCAGATCGCCGGCCTCGAGTGATCCGCAAAGGAATGAGGCGATGGCCGCAATGCTCGCGGCAGCCACCTGTGTGCCGGGGCCCTGGAGGGTGGCGCCATGGCAGATGGCCAGTGCGCGAGCTGGATCCTCACCGACGGCACGTCGTGCGTCCGCGAGGATGAAGGTCGAGGTTGCGAGAGGGCTGACCCGACCACTCGGGATGTCGGAGCGGATGCTTTCAAGCAGCGTATCCGCTGTCGTGGAGGCCCCGAGGACGGTGGACAGGTATGCGACTTCAAGCGCCGCGTCGGGCGGAACGACCCTAGCCTGTTGGACGGCAGCCAGATGTTCGTCCATCGTCGCGAATAGCCCCAACTCACCGGCACATGACGCCAAGGTAGCGTGAGTGCCGTAGGCCTCGCCGACGCCGAAGCCCTCCTCGCCGTACAGGCCTAGCGCACGCTCGCCGGCTGCATAAGCCTCTCGAAACCGCCCGCGCGCCCGCTCGACCTCCATGAGGTTGTGCAGCGAGACAGCGGCGAAGAAGCCCAAGCCCTGCGTCTCGGAGTCGCTGGCGAGCCTTTGCAGCTGTGCGGCCGTTTCGGCCAACGGTTGTGCGAACCCAAGCAATCCGAGCGCGTGGAGAGCACTTGCGACTGATTGGATGAGAACTGGCGACTCCGGATCCCATGCGATCTCGTCATAGGCGCGGCGAGCGCGCTCCAGATCACCCAGCTGCCAGGCTAGCTTCATTTGAGACAACCGGACGAGGCCTCGACTGGCCGACGGGGTCGCGGTCAAGTCGATACCGTCTAGGCGTCGTGCCGCCTCACCAGGATCTCGTGCCCTCAACGCGCGGAGGGCGAGGATGACTTGGACGGCGGGAGCGTCTGGTTCGGTCGGGAAGCGGTCGAGGAGGTCGGCGGCGACGCCCCACGCGCCCGTGCCGATGGCGACTAGCAGTGAGTCGCTCATGACGCGGACGGCCTCGGTGGGCTCGCCTGCCTCAAGGTAGTGGTAGCAGGCGGTGAGCCAGTCGTCGGCCTCGGCGGCTGTCGCCACGCGAAGGTGACGCTGGCGGACCACCTCTGCCGGGACGTCATCCGCGAGTTGCCGCAGGAGGAACTCGCGTAGAAGTGGGTGGAAGCGGTAGCCGCGGCCGGACTCGCCGCGCCGGCCCATGAGGCCGAGGTCATCGGCTGCCTCGATCCAGCCGCGGGCGGTCTGGATGGTGGGCGGCTCCGGATCGTCGGCGAAGATCGCTGCCACCAGGGCCGGCACGATGCGACGCAGGATCGCGGACCCGACCACGAAGCGGCGAAGGTTCGGCGTGAGCTCGCGCAGGACCTCCTGGGCCAGGAAGTCATAGATGGGACCCTGCGTGCCGCTCATGGCCCGGGTGAAGGCGCGGATCTCCAGGGCGGATCGCCCGCGGATCGAAGATCGGAAGAGCTGCAGGCTGGCCGCCCAGCCTTCCGTGCGTTGTTCGACCTGGTCCAGGACATCCGGCTCGAGCGGTTGCTGGTACGTCTCGCTGAACAGGGTGTCCGTCTCGGCGCGCGAGAAGCGCAGGTCGTCTGTCGTCAATCCCGCGACCTGGCCCTGGGCCATCGGCCGGGCCAGATCCAGGTCCGGTCGGCGACGGCTGGCGATGAGCACCGACAGGGTGGAGGGTGCCTCGCGCAGGAGGCGCGTCACGATCTCCCGCGCATCGGCGCTGAGCTCGACGAGGTGGTAATCGTCGAGGATCAGCAGGGCCGGGCGATCAAAGCGGGCGGCGTCCGCCAGGAGGGCGTCGATGATGCGGTCCCGCGACTGGTCGGCCGTAGCCAGCTGGTCGAGCAGGCCCAGGGTCGCGTCCCCGAACCGAGGGTCCAGTTCGCGATACGCGGCGATCAGGTAGTTCGTGAACGAGATCCAATCCGCGTCCGTGTGGTCCAGCTTGAACCACAGCACGGGCACCTCAGAGCGGCGCCCGAAGTCCGCCAGGAGCGTCGTCTTCCCGTAGCCCGCCTCGGCGATCACCAGCGTGAGGCGTTGCCTGGTGTGGTGCCGCAACCAGTCGATCAGGCGGCCGCGGGTCAGCGTCTCCTCGCGCAGGAGCGGCGGCGTGATCTTGGTGCGCGAGATGGAGCGGAAGCCCGCCGGCCGCTCGCTCATGGGCGGCGGTTCCGGCGGGGGCGCCGCTGGAGACGGCATGACCTGCACCACCGATCGGTCAGGGCTCCAGGCGGACGGCTGGGCGGCCGTATCGAGGCGCCTGGCTGGAGGCGCCAAGGCTACCGCGGGCCGTTCGACGGTGTCGAGAGGTGCAGTCCGGTGGGCATCGGGCATGTCCGCAGTCTGCCGAACGGCGATAACCAGCCGCTTAGCTGCGCCTCATGCCCTTACCGGGAGAAGCGGTGCACAGCGGCACCATCACGCGCCACGTGCGCGCGACAGGGACTCAGGCTGGGGCCGACGCCGACGCGGTGGCCATGCGGACCACGTCGAAGCAGGAGCTGCAGTACACGGGCCGGTCGTTGCGCGGTGCGAACGGCACCATCGCCTGCTGACCGCACCTGGCGCAGACAGCCGCGTGGTACTCGCGGGCCGTCCCGGCCGTGCGGTTCTGCTTGGCCACCGCGCGGCAGGACGTGCAGCGCTGCGGGTCGTTCTGGAGTCCTTTGCTGGCAAAGAAGGCTTGCTCACCGGCGGAGAAGAGGAACGAATCCCCGCAATCCCGGCAGGTGAGTGTCCGATCCTGGTACACCCTCTCCCGACCTCCCTCGGCGGCGGCACAGCCGTCGCGGTCCGTCCCGGTTCCGGGTCGGCGGGTCGGGCGCACGCCCTCCATCGGTCGCGTCCGTGGCCACTGTCGTCCCTTGGCCGGATTGAGGCGCGACTATAGGCACGCCGCGCGAGCGTGCGCAAGATGGGAATCGCTACGCGTATTCCTCTGCGTAGCGCTCCGAGTCGGCGTAGCTGGTGAACCGCGTCTGGCCCTTCTTGAACCAGAGTTTGACTTCACCGGTAGGGCCGTTGCGGTGCTTGGCCAGGCGCAGGTTCACGATCTCGCCCTCGGCGTCGTTGTCCTCCGCGCCACGCTCCTTCTCCCGCCACAGGAACATGACCAGGTCGGCGTCCTGCTCGATGCTGCCCGACTCACGCAGGTCCGACAGGCGCGGCTCCTTGGACTCGCGCATCTCAGCCTGGCGCGAGAGCTGCGACAGGGCCACGACCGGCACCTCCAGCTCGCGCGCGAGGGCCTTGAGTCCGCGCGAGATCTCCGACACCTCCTGCACCCGGTTGGCGTCACGGGAGACGAAGTTGGACTGCATCAGCTGGAGGTAGTCCACGATGAGCATGTCCAGCCCCGATTCGGCCTGCAGGCGGCGGGCCTTGGTGCGCAGCTCCATCGTCGAGATGTTGGGCGTGTCGTCGATGAAGACGGGCGCCTCCGCGAGGGCGTTCATGGCCGGGGCAAGGCGGGTGAAGTCCATCTCCTCCAGGAAGCCTGTCCGCAGGCGCTGCGAGTTGATGTGGGCGACCGACGACAGCAGGCGGAGCACGAGCTGCTCCTTGCTCATCTCCAGGCTGAAGACGCCGACGGTCTTGCCTTCCGTGACCGAGGCGTATTCGGCGAGATTGAGGGCCAGGCTCGTCTTGCCCACGGACGGCCGTGAGGCGACGATCACGAGGTCCGACTTCTGGAGCCCGGTGGTCAGGGTGTCCAGGTCGCGGAAGCCCGTGCGCACGCCGCTGATCTCGCCCTTGTGCTCGTGGAGGTAGTCCAGGCGGTCGTATGCCGAATGGAGCAGCGTGCGCAGCGGACTGAAGCCGGTCTCCACGCGCTTCTGGCTGACCGCGAACAGCTCCTGCTCGGCGCGGTCGATGGCCTCGCCCACGTCGGGGCCGTCCTCGTAGCCGATGCCGGCGATGCGCCCGGCAGCCCCGATGAGGTTCCGCAGGACGGCCTTGCGCTCGACGATGCGGGCGTAGTAGACGGCGTTGACGGCCGTGGGCGTCAGGTTGATGAGGCTCGTCAGGTAGGCGGCCCCGCCGACCTGCTCGAGGCCGCCGTCGCGCTCCAGGACCTCCGAGACGGTGACGATGTCGATCGGCTCGCGCCGTTCGTAGAGGTCCAGGATCGCGCCGTAGATGGTGCCGTGGTGGCCGCGGTAGAAGTCGGCCGGGCGGAGGAGGTCGGCCACCTCGATGACCGCGTCGCGATCGATCAGGAGCGCGCCGAGGACGGACTGCTCGGCGTCGATGGATTGCGGTGGCAGACGATCGATGGACACGACGGCTCCATGGATGAGGGCAGACGCTGGCCCGCGATGGTGCGGTGCGGCGGGTCGATGATGGGCTCCATCGCGCACCGCTAGCGGCGGTTGTCGACGGTCCGTCTCCCCAAAGATGCGGTTGGGCGGTGGAGGACGGTGGACGGGCGGTGGATGGCTGGGCGGCGGACGGTGGACGAAACCGTCAGTCGAGCCGGCGGATGACCCCGATCAGTTTGCCCTGGATGCGCACGTCGTCGTAGATCATGGGCTCGTAGCGGCTGTTGGCGGGCTGCAGGCGGACGCGGCCGCCTTCCTTGAAGAAGCGCTTGAGGGTGACCGCGTTCTCCTCCACCTGGGCGACCACGATGTCGCCGTTGCGGGCGGTGTCCTGGGGCCGGATGACGACGTAGTCGCCGTCCTCGATATGGGCGTCGATCATGGAGTCGCCACGCACCTTGAGCAGGTAGGCGTCGCCGCTGGGGGCGAGGAACTCGGGCACGGCGAGGGTCTCCGCCGTGTCCTGGTAGGCCTCGATGGGGCCGCCGGCGGCGATCTCGCCAAGCACCACCAGCAGGTGGCTGTCCATGGCGGCGACCTGCGGCAGGAGCTCGCTGGTCAGGCCCGAATGCAGGGCGGCGGTGGGGGTCAGGCGCAGGGCGCGCGAGCGCGTGGCGCCGCGTTCGAGGTAGCCGTCCCGCTCCAGCGCCTCGAGGTGGTGGTGGACCGCCGACGTGGAGGCCAGCCCGACCGCCTGGGCGATCTCGCGGACGGACGGCGGATAGCCGCGGGCGCGCAGCGTGGCGGCGATGTATTCGATGATGCGTTGCTTGCGGGCGGCGTCGTGCTTGGTCACAGCGCCTCCTTTCGCCGCCGATGCTACCGAACGTCTGTTCGATTGTCAAGCAAACGCGGAGGAGCGCGGCGGGGCGGCCGGATGCGGCCGCTATACTCCACCGTCCGATGCCCTCTCGATCCCGTTCGCCGCGCCGACGCGGCTTCATGCGGGCCTTCAACTACCTGGCGTTCATGCCCCTCGCCTCACGTGCGCCCACGTACGGGCGCCTGCTGGCGTCGCTGCTGGCCGATGCCCGGATCCCGTGGACCCACAAGGCGATCCTGGGCCTGGCTGTGGCCTACGTCCTGTCGCCGGTGGACCTGGTGCCGGACTTCGTGCCCGTGCTGGGGGCCATGGACGACGTGGCCGTCACGTTGCTCGCGGTCGACCTGTTCCTGGAGAAGATCCCCGACGAGGTGCTGAACCAGAAGCTCCTGGAGCTGGGCATCGAGCGCAACGCGCTGGAGCGCGATCTGGCCCAGGTCCGCCGCATGATCCCGCGGCCCGTGCGCCGCATCCTCGGCGAGTTGCCGATGGTCGTCGAGACGGGCGCCTCCATGGCCCGCGGCGCGATGGCTGCCGCCCGCCGCACCGGCCTCGACCGACGCCTGCGCGCCTGGCTCGAGGACACCACTCCTGATCAAGAACCGGAGGTACAGCCCGCGTGAAGGTGATCCTGACCAGCGATGTCGAGAAGCTCGGCAAGAGCGGAGAGCTCAAGGACGTCGCCGATGGATTCGCGCGCAACTTCCTGATCCGCCAGAAGCTGGCGGTGCCCGCCGCGGGCGGCGCCTTCCGCGCCTGGCAGCACGACATCGCCAGCCGCGAAGAGAAGCGCAAGCGCGAGCGCGAGGAGGCTGACATCGCCGCCACGCGCATCGCCAGCACGACCCTCACCATGGGCGTCAAGGTCGGCGAGGGCGGCAAGCTCTACGGTTCCATCACGGCCAAGGACATCGCCGACGCGCTGGGTCGGCGGGGCATCGAGGTCGATCGCCACAAGGTGGACCTGGAAGAGCCGCTCAAGAGCCTCGGCACGTACAAGGTGGCGGTCAAGGTCTACGCGGGCATGTCGCCCGAAGTCACGGTCATCGTCGAGCCCAAGGGCTGACCCGCGCGCCACGGGGCGCGATGATGGCGCCATGAGTGGCGCCGCGGCGACGATCCTGCACGTCGACCTCGACGCGTTCTTCGCCGCGGTCGAGCAGCGCGACCGGCCCGAGTTGCGGGGCAAGCCGGTCATCGTGGGCGGCGGGGGGCCGCACGATCGAGGCGTCGTCTCGGCCGCGTCCTACGAGGCGCGCCGCTTCGGCATCCACTCGGCCATGCCGCTGCGCACGGCCGGGCGCCTGTGCCCCCGGGCCGTCTTCCTGCCCGTCGACGGCGCCAAGTACAGCGCCGTCAGCCGCCAGGTGATGGCCATCCTGCGCCGCTACACGCCGCGCGTGGAGCAGATCTCCATCGACGAGGCCTTCCTGGACGTGGCCGGTTCCGAGCCGCTCTTCGGCCCGCCGGACGAGATCGCGCGACGCATCCGGGCGGCCATCCGTGACGAGGTGCGGCTCACCGCCTCGGTCGGCGTGGCCACGACCAAGCTGGTGGCCAAGGTCGCCTCCGACCTGCGCAAGCCGGACGCCCTGGTCATCGTGCCGCCGGGCGAGGAGGCGGCCTTCCTGGCGCCGCTGGGCATCGAGCGGCTGTGGGGCGTGGGGCCGCGGACTCGCGACGTGCTGGCCGAGTACGGGGTGCGCACGATCGGGGACCTGGCGCGCCTGCCGGCCGATACCCTCGAGCGCCGCCTGGGCCGCCACGGCCCCGAGCTCCTGGCCCGCGCCTGCGGCGTGGACCCGTCCCCCGTGGGCGACGACCGCGAGGCCAAGTCGGTGGGCCACGAGCACACCTTCGAGGTCGATACGGCGAGCACGGAGATCATCGAGCGGACCCTGCTGGCCCTGGCCGACGGGGTGGCGGGCCGCCTGCGCACAGGCCATCTGCGGGCACGGACGGTCGCCGTGAAGGTCCGCGCCAGCGACTTCACCACCCTGACCCGCCAGCGCACGCTGCCCCAGCCGACCGATGAGACCGACGTGATCTGGCGCACCGCCCTCGACCTGGCTCGACCGCAGGTGAAGGGCATCCGGGTGCGGCTGCTCGGCATCTCCGCCAGCCAACTGGTGGTGGGCGAGCAGATGCCGCTCCTGGAGGGTGCCGCGACCCGCCGGCAGCGCGCCATCGAGGCCGCCGATCGGATCCGCGAGCGGTTCGGACCGCGCTCCATCACCCGCGCCCGCCTGCTCGGCTCGAACGTGGCTCAGCCGTTCGAGCGCGACCCCAACACCGCGCCGGAGGCTCGTCGCGTCGGCCGGCCTCGCCCAGGGTCTTGACATCGAACACCTGTTCGATTAGGTTCTGGCTCCACAACAGAACGGATGTTCTCTGTCGGCCTCCCCCAGCCGGCGTGAAGTCCCCCCGTTGGTGGAAAGGAGCCGGCGTCATGTCCCTGGTCCAGATCACCCCGTTGGAAGTCCGCGTTCACGCCGATTGGCTGAGCGGCCGCCCGCGGCGCATGCGACTCGCCGGCGAAGACGTGCCCATCGTCGCCGTGGAGCGGGTGCGCGATGAGTCATCGGCGTACCCCGCCGCACGCGGGCCGCGCACCACCTTCAAGGTCCGCACCCCGACCAACCGCCTCGTGCTGGCCTTCGAGCACCGCGGGCGCCGCTGGCTGATCGAAGGGCTCGACTCGGAAGTTCCCGCCCTCGCGCCGGCGGCCTGATCGCCGACCCCTCTCCGGTCGATCGGGTCGCTCGCGCGGGCGCAGCGCCGATCCGCCCCGCCTGGTCCCCACCCGGGCGGGGCGGGTTCGCCGCCTCGTCCATGAACGCCGCGCGTGCGAGAATCGGACTGTGAACGACGACACTCCCGGCTTTGGGGCCACGACGCTGGAGGCATTCACCTCGCACCTTGCGTCCGCTGAGCCCGTGCCGGGCGGCGGGAGCGCGGCGGCGGTGGCCGCCAGCCTGGGCGCGGCCCTGGCGGTGATGGTCGGTCGGCTGTCGGAGAACCGGCCCCGCTACGTCGGCCACGCGGCCACGCATCAGCGCGCGATCGAGGCGGGTGAAGCGGCTCGCCGGCGGTTCATCCAACTCGCCGACATCGACGCGCGAGCCTACGGGGGCTACGCGGCAGCGATGAAGCTGCCCCGTGACACCGACGCGGAGCGGGCCACGCGGGCCGGCGCGATCGCCGAGGCAGCGAAGGCGTCGACCCTCGCGCCGCTCGATACCGTCCGCCTGTGCGAGTCGGTCGTGCAGGTGGTGGAGTCGCTGGCCGGCCGGAGCAACGTGAATGCCGCCAGTGACCTTGACGTGGCCGCGCTGCTGCTCGAGGCGGCGGCGGAAGGCGCGGCCGCGAATGTGCGCATCAACCTGCCTTCGGTGACGGACGCCCCGTTCGTGGCCCGAGTCCAGGACGAGGTCGCGCGTGCCCTGGCGACGACGCACAGGGTCGCTGCGGAGGTGCGGCGGATCGTGGCGGACGGTACCGCCCGCGAGCCGGAGTCGGCCTGAGGTACCGGGCGGGCCTCTTGCCCGATCTGCTTGACATGCGTACTATCTCTGAGTCGCCTGTCGCGGCGGCATCTACGCGTATACCGCGAGGGAGTCCCATCGGATGCTCGAGACCGAGCCGCAGACGCAGCCGCTGATCAATATCCCGCTCGCTCCGAGCCAGCCGGACCTCGTCCGCCTGACCGATGCGGCGGCCGGCAAGCTGCGTGAATTGACGGCCCAGGAGCCCAACCCGGCGATGGGCCTGCGCGTGTACGTGTACAGCGGCGGGTGCTCGGGGTTCCGCTACGGGATGATGCTGGAGGACCAGCCCACGGCTGACGACGTGACGGTCAGCAGCAACGGTGTCACGGTCTACGTGGACGGCCAGAGCACGCAGTACCTGTCGGGCTCGGAGATCGACTACGTCGACACGCTGATGGGCGCCGGTTTCACCGTCAACAACCCCAACGCGGTCTCCGCGTGCGGCTGCGGCAGCAGCTTCCGCACCGCCGACTCCGAGGGCGCGCCCGGGGCCTGCCACCACTGATCCTCGCGGCCGGCCTCAGCCGCCGGTCACCGCGTAGATCCAGAGTCCGTTCGTCGCATCTACCAGCAGCGGCGTGAGCGTCTGCCCGTTGATCGTGGCCGGGGTCGCCACCTCCAGCGCCGCATAGGCCGGATCAGGCGCGTCGCCTGCCCGCGAGTGGACGACCAGGTCCGTCTTGCCCAACAGGCCGGGCGAGGCGGCCAGGAGCGCGGCGCTCGTGCTGCCGAGCCTCGTCAAGGGCACACCCAGGTCGGCGGCGAGGAGGGTGCGCATGGGCACAGGGACGACGAGCACCAGCGGCCGCTCCCCGGGGCCGGCGGCAAGGTCATCCGTCCCCGGAAGCGTCGCGAGGGCCGCTTCCAGTACCGGCACGGCCGCGCGCTCGTTCGCGGCGAGCTGTCGCGCGGCAGACGCGGTGGAGGTCGTCGCCGGGTCCAGGACTGCCGGCGGCCAGCCGAACACGAGCGCCAGCGCCGCCGACGCCACCACCGCGGCGGTGAGCCGCCTCGCCCCTGACGTCAGGCTTCCCGCGTCGAACCGCGGCCACCGGGCGGCGATGAGCCTCGCGATCTCCTCCGCGGCGCGGCCGATGCCGATGCCGGCCGCGAACAGCACGGCGAGGTCGACGGGCACGGCGTATCTGGTCGCCACGAACGTGCCGCGAACGGAGAGGAAGAACAGGAACGCCACGATCCCGGGGCCCAGAGCTGCCAGCCCCACGGCGGCGGCCCAGCGGCGTCGCTGCAGCAGCGAGAGCCCGCCGACCACGGCAAGGACGCTGAACCCGGCCAGGTCCAGGTAGCGATGGGCGAGGACGCGGGCCAGGGTCCCCGGACGCATGATCCGGCTGACACCGACCGCCTCCGAGTAGCGGACCGCCACCGAGGCCCAGAACAGCGGGTCGCCGGTCAGCAGCCAATCGTGCACGAGCATGACGGGCAGGGCCGCGAACCCGAGCAGGAGCCACCAGGCGCCCCGCGGCACGCGCACGCGCGAATCCCGCCGGCCCACGAGCCACGCCAGGACCAGCACGCCGGCCGCGGCGCCGACCAGGATGAGGCCCTCCAGCCGCGCCAGCGAGGCGAGGGCCAGGGCTGCGCCGGCCAGGGCATACCGCGGCCGTGGCGCGGTGGCCGCCAATCCGGCGACGGTCCACCCCAGCAGGGCCCACGGCACCGCCGACGCGATGACCAGTTCGCCGGCCAGGCTGGGTGAGGCGATGAGGGCCACGGCGACGAAGGCCGCCGCGATGGGGCCGGCCAGCCGGCCCGCCAGCCACGTAGCGAGGGCGATCGAAACGGCGTACGCGCCGATGGTCGCCAGCGAGATCGCCCGCCAATCGTGGGTCAGGCCGTAGACGACGCCATAGACGAAGGTCAGCAACGGCTTGGGCGTGGTGCTGATGAAGGACTCGAGGTGCCGGCCCTCGATGAGCCGCATGAAGTGGAGGACGGAGCTCCCGCCGTCGAAACTGACCGGCCCAGCCGCGAACGGCTGGATGATGGCGAGCGCCGAGGCCGCCGCGAGGAGCCCCACCAGGACGACGCAGAGTGAGGCCAGGCGAGGCGACACGCCGGACCACCCCCCGCCGGCGCGCGGCTCAGCCGTCGGCGAACCGCTCCTCTCGCCAGGGGTCAGCGTCGTTGTGGTAGCCGTAGCGCTCCCAGAAACCCAGCTGGTCGTGGTCCAGGAACTCCAGGCCCCGGATCCACTTGGCGCTCTTCCAGAAGTACCGCTTGGGCACGAACAGGCGCAGCGGCCCGCCGTGCTCAGGCTCGAGCGGCTTGCCATCGAACGAATCGGCCAGCAGCACGTCATCGTCGTCGAGCACGGAAAGGGGCAGGTTGGCCGTGTAACCCTGTTCGCAGTGGGCGACCACGAACCGCGCCGTGGGGCGCAGCTGGGCCAGCCCCAGGATGTGCTGGATGGCGACCCCCTGGAAGTCGGTGTCCAGCTTGGTCCAGCGCGTCACGCAATGGATGTCGGTGTGCACGGACTTGCGCGGGAGGCGCTGGTACTCCGCCCAGGTCACGGTGAACGGGTTGTCCACCTCGCCGTAGACCCGCAGGTCCCAGCGGGCCAGATCGATGCGGGGCACCGAGCCGTAGTGCAGCACGGGGAACTTCTCGGTCACGTACTGGCCAGGTGGCACGCGCTTCTTCTGCTCATCGGTGAGCGGCGCGCGGCCCATCAGTCGTTCCAGCACGGCGGCCCTTCCTACCCTACGCGTCGTCCAGCGCGCGGTCGACCGCCCGCAGGATGAAGCGTGAGGCCTCGGCGCTCTTGCCGCCCAGGCGCTGGCCGTCCTCCTGGTCGAGGGCCGTCGCCAGGTCACCCAGGGCCTGGTCAAGGAATGGGGTCCGGACGAGGTCGCCGGCCGCGAACGCCGCCTCCAGGCGTGCCGTCGCCGCCCGGGCGTTGTCCACTGCGTGGCCCTTCTGGGCGATGAGCTCACGCACCTCGGATCGGGCGGCCGCGGCTCCCACGCCGCTCGTCGTCACGTCGCCCTCAGCCCGCGCGGGAGACCGTTGCCAGGTCCTCCGGTCGATCGCCGGCGCCCTCCGTACCCGCGACCTCCCCCTCCAGCCGGCCCGGCCGCCATTCGGTAGAGAGGATGCCCATCTGCACCTCGTCGACGTAGTGGCCGTCGCGCCAGATCGCTTCGCGCAGTCGACCTTCCACGCGGAAGCCGGCCTTCTGGTACGCCCGGATGGCCCGCTCGTTGAAGGCGAACACGCTCAGGCCGACCCGGTGCAGGCCGAGTCGGCGGAAGGCGTGGTCGAGCATCAGCTCGGTCGCCTCAGTGCCCATGCCGCGGCCCCACGCGTCACGCTCGCCGATGGTGATGTGGAAGAGCGCCGACCCGTTGTCGGGGTCGAGGGCGCTGAAGGTGGTCAGGCCGATGAGCCGATCACCCGGCCGCTCGTGGATGGCGTAGGCCATCGCCTCGGGCGCGATGAGGCGGGCGCGGAAGAACTGCGCCACCTCTTCCGTGCTCATGGGCCGCGTCTGGTAGCGCGTCAGGCGGGCGAGTTCCGGGTCGTGGTACCAGCGCACGACCGCGGGCAAGTTCTCCTGGCGGTGCCGTCGCAGGGTGACCGACCGGCCCTGGATGGCCGCGGGATGCCACTGGTCACGATCGAACTCGGCCGACATCGGAGGGCGATGCTATACCATCGCTCGGATGCGCCGTTGGAGCGAGACGGCCGAGCGCGTGGCGGCCACCAGCCGCACCTCGGAGAAGGTCCGCATCCTGGCCGAGTACCTCCGCACCCTCACCCCCGCGGAGCTGCCCACGGCCGTCACGTTCTTCACCGGGCGTCCCTTCCCCGAGCGTGATCCGCGCGTCCTGGGGATGGGCTGGGCCACCATCGGTGAAGCCGTGCAGGCCGAAGCGGACGCCGAGCCGGGCGCGCTCGGCCGCGCCTACGACCGCTCCTCCGACCTTGGCCAGGCCGTCTACGACCTGCTGACGGACTCGCGGCGGCGCCCCTCCGGTGAGCTACCGGCGCTCACCGACGTGCGCGACACGTTCGCCGCCATCGCTGCTGCCGGCGGGCCCGCCGCCAAGGCCGCCCTGCTGCGGACCCTCCTCTGGCGCAGCGACCCGCTGGTCGCCAAGTTCCTCGTCAAGGTCATGGGCGGCGACATGCGGATCGGCCTCCGTGAGGGCAACCTGGAGGCCGCGATCGCCGCCGCATTCGGGCGGCCGCTGCCGGCCGTGCAGTGGGCCGGCATGTTGACCGGCGACCTGGGCCACACCGCCGAACTGGCGCGTGACGATCGCCTGGACGAGGCCGAACTGACCCTCTTCCGACCGCTCAAGTCGATGCTCGCGTCGCCGGCGGCGGACGTGGCGGAGGTGGTCTCACGGCTTGGCACGCCCGTCTGGGTGGAGGACAAGTACGACGGTATCCGCGCCCAGCTCCACCGCCAGGGCGGCGAGACTCGCCTGTACAGCCGCGACCTGCACGACGTCTCGGGCCAGTTCCCCGAGGTCATCGCCGCCGCCGCCGAACTGCCCTGGTCGGGCATCCTCGACGGCGAGCTGCTGGGCTGGCGCGATGGCACGGCCCTGCCCTTCCAGCTGCTCCAGGGACGGCTCGGCCGCAAGAGCCCCAGCGCGGCGGTGCTGGCCGCCACCCCGGTGATCTTCGTGGCCTTTGACCTGCTTGCCAGCGGTCACGGGGCGGCGACACCGGAGCCCCTCCTGCGCACGCCACTGCGTGAACGCCGCGACCGACTGGAGCGGCTCGGGCTGGGGACACGGGCCGGCTTCGGCCTGTCGCACCTGGAGACGGCCACCTCGGAGGCCGAGCTCGATGAGCGCTTCGCCGCGGCTCGCGCCCGGGGCAACGAGGGGCTCATGGTCAAGGACCCGGCCAGCGGGTATTCGCCCGGCCGCCGTGGCTATGGCTGGCTCAAGCTCAAGCGGCCGCTGGCGACCCTGGACTGCGTCGTGGTCGGCGTGGAGGTGGGCCACGGGAAGCGGCACGGCGTGCTGTCCGACTACACCTTCGCCGTGCGCGACGACCGGCCGGAGGCGCCGCATCCCCTGGCCACCATCGGCAAGGCCTACAGCGGCCTGACCGACGCCGAGCTGGCCGACATGACGCGCTGGTTCACCGACCACACGGTCTCGATCCACGGCCGCTATCGCGTGGTCGAGCCCACGGTCGTCGTGGAAGTCGCCTTTGACGTCATCCAGCGGTCGCGCCGCCACGCCTCCGGCTATGCCCTGCGGTTCCCCCGCATCGCCCGCCTCCGCGACGACAAGGGCCCCGACGAGATCGACCGACTGTCGACCGTGGCCGCCCTCGAGGCCCGCCTCGCGGCGGCCGCCCACGTGGCAGTGGAAACGAGCGCCTGAGGCGACGTCAGCGGTCGACGGGCAGGTCGGGGCGCGCTCCCCAGTCGGACCACCCGGCGTCGTAGACGGCCACGTCGGGGTAGCCCAGGAGCCCCAGCACGAAGGCCGCCTTGGCCGCGGCGATGCCGCTCCCGTCGTAGGTCACCACCCGCCGTCCGCGCTGCACCCCGGCGTTGGCGAAGAGCCGGCCGCAGGTCTCCGCGTCCTGGAAAGTCTGATCACCCGGCACGGTCAGGAGGGTGGCCGGGACATTGATCGCGCCAGGGATGTGGCCAAGGCGCACGGCGTTGCCGCCCTGCCCGCGGTACTCGGCGGGGGCCCGCACATCCACCAGGTCGACGTCCCGCGAGCCGAGGAGGGCCCGCACGTCGCCGGTGGAGAGCACGCGGCTGGGCTCCATGCGCGGCGTGAACGTGGCCGGCTCGGGCGACGCACTGGCCGCGGTCGAGATGGGCCGACCGCTCGAGCGCCAGGCGACCCAGCCGCCATCGAGGACGCGGACGCTCTCGAAGCCGTAGACCTGGAGGCTCCACCACACGCGGCCGGCGTAGAGCGAGGCGGTGTCGTCGTACAGCACGGCGGTCATCCCGTCGCCGACGCCTGCGCTGCCAAGGGCGCGGGCCACGGCCTCCGGTCCGGCCAGCTGGAACGGCACGGCCTGGTCGCGGTCCACGAGCTCGTTGGCCCAGTCCAGGAAGGCGGCCCCGGGGATGTGGCCTTCGGCGTGCAGCTGGCGGGCGGAGCCGTCCACGCGGTAGCGGCAATCGACGACCCGCACGCCCTGGCGACCCAGATGCTCGGCCAACCAATCGGGGCTCGCGAGGAGCTCTGGTCGAGCGTAGGTGCCGCTCATCGACGGCTATGATAGCCGCCCATGGTCGCGCCCTTTCAGCCCGACCCGGACAAGGTCGCGACGATCCGGGCGGCCCTCCCGGCCACGGGGGCGGGCATCTACCTCGACACCGCCACGGCCGGTCCCCTGTCTTTGGACGGGCTGCAGGCCATGCGCGAACTGCTCTCCTATGAGGAGCGCGTCGGCCGCGCCGACGTCGATTCGCGGGAGGCATCCCAGGAACGGGCGGCCGAGGCCAGCGCCGTCCTGGCGGCCCTGATCGGGGCCGACCCGGACGCCGTCGAGTTGGTCCCCGGCACGACCATGGGGCTGGCGTGGGCCGCCCGCCTGCCCGCGTGGCGACCCGGCCAGCGCATCGTCACCTCCGACCGTGAGCATCCCGCCGTCCTGGCCATGCTCGAGGCGCTGGCGGCGCAGCGCGACCTCCAGCTCGTGCGTGTGCCGGTCGGTGGCGTGAGCGACGAGGACGACCTGGTCGCCCGCTTCGAAGCCGCCATGGACCGCCGGACCGGGCTCCTGGTGATCAGCCACGTCACGTGGGATACCGGCTCCGTCCTGCCGGTCGCGCGGCTGGCCGCCCTGGCGCGAGCGGCCGGGGCCTGGTCGGTCATCGATGGCGCCCAGGCCATCGGGGCGATCGCCGTCGACGTGCCCGGCCTGGGTGCCGACGTCTACGCCTTCTCCGGCTACAAGTGGCTGCTGGGGCCGCACGGGGTGGGCGGTCTGTGGCGATCGCCGCGCGCGCTGGCGGCCGCAGGCCCGCCGGCGACGACGCTGCATCGGCCATCGGTGGTCGCCCTGGGCCGCACGGTCGGCTGGCTGGAGATGCACGTGGGGCTCGCCTGGGCGCTGGAGCGTTCGGCCCGCCTCGCCGCCGCCACCGCGACGATGCTGGCGGCCATCCCCGGCGTGGAGCTGCTGACCCCCGACCCGCCGCCAGCCACGATCGTCACGTTCCGCATCGTCGGCTGGCCGTCGGCCGTGGCGCACGCGGCGCTCGCCCGGCGTGCGTTCGCCATCTGCGAGGCCGTGGAGTCGCTGGACGCGATCCGCGCCAGCGTGACCTGGTTCAACACCACGCCCGAGCTCGAGCGATTCGTCGGCGCCGTGGCCGAGCTGGGCGGGGCGACCCCGGCCACGCTGCCGGAGCGACCGCGGCTGGTGGTCCTGCCGGCGGACGCCGGCCGGTGACATGAGCGCTCCCCGTCCCGTTCCCCGCCGGTCCTGGCTCGAAGTCCGCTGGCGCCAGTTCCGGAATGCGCCACGCCCCGTGGTGCGCGCCGTGACCGCCGACCTGGCCGTCGCGATCGTGGGCGGCGTCCTCCTGTTGATCGACCGCCAGTCGCTGACGCATGGGGCCACCCAGGCCGGAGCGGGGGATCTTGCGCCCGCCGTGGCCCTCTTCGTGGTGGCGGTCGTCGTGGCCGGGTCGGCGCTGACCTGGTTGTGGGTCCCCCAGCCGGGGCCTGGCGGAGGGACGCGCCGGTCGGCCTGGAGTGCCATGCTGGGGCTCTTCGCCGCGCTGCCGATCGCCTACCTGGTGCTCGTCCTCGTCTTCCAGGTCATCGGGCCGCTGCTCGGGTGATCGGCATGGCGGTGTCATGCGAACGGTGCCAACTGGCACCGTTTCGTACAGCGTGCGAGGGTACGTTCGGGGTATACCCGGGGCCGGGGCCGGCCGTATCCTGCGATGGTCGGTCATACAGACAAGGGAGTCGACCAGCTTGAGTCCACGCGCCACGCGGCCGCCCAAGGAGGGCCTTGCCCAGCCGTCGACCCGACGGCGGTCCCCGCTGCCTACCCGCGGTCGCAAGGCCGCCGCCGGCAACGGCGTGTCCCCCGCTCCCGCCAGCACGGTCGAACCGACCGCCTCCGAGACGCCACGCGGGCCCATCTCGTGGATCGAGATGGCCCAGCCGGCCGCCTCCGTACCGCACATGGCCATGCCCAGGCTCATCGGCCAGCCCGCCTACGCGCGGCCGCCCCGTCCGCTGGCGGTCGAGACGCCCCGACCGCTGGATCAGGACGACCTCCCGATCGAGGCGTTCCGGAGCGAGGAAGACCAGCGACTGGCGGCCCGCCTGGCGAGTCGGGCCAGCCATGACGACGGGCAGGGTGGCGCGCTCCGTCCGTCCAGCGTCGGCGGGCTGCGGGGCATCGCCGGGCGGCTCCTGGGGCGCGGCTGACCCTACAATGACCGCCGGCCTCGCCGGCGGGGGAGTAGCTCAGCGGTGAGAGCAGGAGGCTTATACCCTCCATGTCGGTGGTTCGAATCCATCCTCCCCTACCACCCCCAGCGGGCCCTCAGAACCTTTTCAGGAGCGGTGACGAAACTGGGGTCACGAGCCCAGGAAAGGAACCGCTACCTCGTGGACCTCTTTCAGACACCCCAGCAACCCCGCCCGGAGCCGAGCGAGCCGGCTGAGACGCCGACCGGCTTCGCCCCGAGCACCACCCCTCCGCAGCCGCCGTCGACGCCCCTGTGGTGGTCGGCGCCAGCGCTGCCGCCGACCCAGCCGGTCGTCGCAGCCCCGCCGCCTCGCCAGCCCCGCCGCAGCGGCGGCTTCGCCTCCCTGTTCATGGCGGCCGTGCTGGGCGCCGTGCTGGCCTCCGGCGGCACCTTCGTGACCCTCGAGGCCGTCGGCGCGGGCACCGCCCCGACCGCCGCTCCGGCGGCCACGACGAGCGCCGACTCGGCCGATCAGGCCTCGACCAAGACCGCTGCCGGCGATCCCGACGCGGACATCGTGTCCGCCGCCGCCAAGGTCAGCCCGGCCGTGGTGACGATCACCTCGACGGGCACCTCCAGCAACGGCTTCGGGCGTGGCTTCCAGACGACCGGCGTCGGTTCGGGCACGATCTTCAACAGCGCCGGCTGGATCCTGACCAACCGCCACGTCGTGGACGGCGCCACGAACCTGTCCGTCCAGCTGGCTGACGGGCGCACTTTCACGGGCACCATCTATGGCGAGTCGTCCACCTCGGACCTGGCCATCGTCAAGATCGACGCGACCGGCCTGCCCACCGCAGCCGTCGGCGACTCCACCCAGCTGGTCGTGGGCCAGCGTGTCATCGCCATCGGTGATCCGCTGGGCGACTTCCAGAGCACCGTGACGACCGGCATCGTCTCCGGCCTGAACCGCTCGATCGACGTCGAGAACGAGCACCTGACCGGCCTCATCCAGACCGATGCCGCGATCAACCCGGGCAACAGCGGTGGTCCGCTGCTGGACACCGCCGGCAACATCATGGGCATCAACACGGCCACGGCCTCGACCGCCCAGGGCATCTCGTTCGCCATCCCCGTGGCGGTCGCCAAGCCCCTGATGGCCGCCGCCCTGGCAGGTCAGCCCATCCCCTAGCCCCGCGCGGCCGCGGCCATGACCTACGGGGCGGGCCGGTCGACCCCACGTACCATTGTCGGCCCGCCCACACGCGGCGCATCCTCCGGACGCTCCGGGCCATTCGGCCCAGCCCCGGAGGATGCCCTTGTTGGTCGGTCTCACCGCTATCTTCGGCCGGCGCTGGCGAGCGCCCGTCACGGCGCTCACCGGCGCCCTGCTGCTCGCCGTGGTGATGACCCTGCCCGCCATCGCCGCGGACGGGGCGCCTACGCTGACGAAGGGCACCATCTCGCCGACGGGGGGCGTGGCAGGGACGAGCTTCACGGTTCGTGTCACGTACACGAGCACGGGCCACGGCGGCCACGGCTGGCGGCCTGCCTACGTGACGCTCTGGCTCGGCGCGAAGTCGACGCCCATGACGGCTGTCGACCCGAGCGACACCGACTACCGTGACGGCGCCGTCTTCGGGGTGACCGTCAAGCCGGCGGCCGGCACGTACGCCGTCGTCATCCGGGCGGCCGACAGCCGTGTGTTCCAGCGGACGGCCGTCCTGGACCTGGCCTCGCTGGCGGTGGGGCCCGCCCCGACCCCGACGCCCAAGCCCAGGCCCACCCCGACACCGCGACCCAGGCCCACCCCGACGCCCGCCCCGCGGGCCACGCCACACCCGACGCCGGCGCCCACCCCTGCCGCGATCCCCACCGCCAGCCCGGCCCCGACGACGGCCGAGCCATCGGCGCTGATCATCCCGCCCCCCTCGCCCACCGCGTCGGCCGAGCCGTCCGCGAGCGTCGCCCCGTCGCCGAGCCCCACGCCCGTGGCCGCGGCCGCCGCGTCTACCGGCGGCGCGGGCACGCTCCGGGGATCGTTGGCTGCCCTCACCGCCGGCCTGCCGCTCGTGGGCTCGCCCGCCTGGATCGAGCTGCTGACGCGCCAGATGGCGATCGCGGTGGGCACCACCACGATGATGGCGATGGCCCTCTTCACGTTCGGCCGGCGCCGGCGCGACGACGATGAAGCCGGCGTGCCGCCTGCCCCTGAGACCTACGCGTCACCACCACCGCTCTCGGAGCAGCTGGCAGCCGAATACGCCGCCCTGCCCGAGCTGGGCCAGCTGGCTGGCGAGGCCGGCATGCCCCGCTGGCGACGGCCGTCCCTGCGGGCCGCACGTGAGTCCAAGGGCACCGACGTCCGCGCCATGGAGGCCCAGCGCCTGACCTTCAGCCACACGGAGTTCGCCGTTTCACGCGGTCTCGAGCGGCGCCGCCTGCGCTACCGCATGGTCCGCCTGAGCGATGGCCCGGACGAGATCCGCAGCGCCGAGCTGGCCCTCCTTGACCAGGGTGACGAGGTCGAGCTGCTCCAGCAATCCGGCCAGTACTGGCAGGTCAGCACGCCCACCGGCCTGGTCGGCTGGGTCCATCGCATGACGCTGGGTGACGTGGTGGCCACGCCCGCCACGCCCGCGCCGCCCCCGTGGCAGCAGCCCGCGCCGGTGGCAAGCACCGACGACGAGGCGGCCGCGGCCGAAGCGGCCGGCGAACCGGTCGACCCTGACCCCTACAACGAGGGGCTGGCCCAGCGCCTGGTCCGCGAGCGGTTCACCCTCTGACGGGTCACGCCCGCAGCACCAGCACGTGCTGGTGGACGATGTTGGGCACGAAGCTCCGCGGGTAGCCATACGGCCGCAGCCGGGTCCCCACCTGGTACCAGATCAAGTCGCCCTTGGGCACCAGGCCGGCCGCGTCCGCCCGCGCCGCGAGGTCCGCGGCGGTGAAGCGGTAGCGACCCTCCTGGTAGGCGTCCCGCACGATGACCGCGGCGTAGCGGCCCGGCCGCAGGACGCGCCGGATCTGGGCGAAGATCCCGCCCATGCGGTCCAGGTAGGCGGGATAGCCGGGGCTGTTGGCCAGGTCCGCCGGGTCGTCACTCACCATGGCGTAGTCGGTGCGCCGGTTCGCGTGGTCGAGGGCGAGACGGCCCCCGGCCATCGTCATGGGCAGCTGCGGGTTGTACGGCGGATCGGTGGCCACGAAGTCGATCGACTCGTCCGCGATGTCGGCGAAGAGGGCCACGGCGTCCCCCACCAGGAGGCGGCAACCCGACGGGTCGAAGGTGCGCGGGCCGCCCGGATCGGCGTTGCCGAGGTCGGCGAGGAGCGGCCCCAGGCCATCCCGCTCGGCCAGCGCGGAACGCACGACGTCGTCGTAGATGGCCGCCCAGCGCGCCTCCAGCTCGAAGCCGATGGCGCGCCGCGGACGACGGCAGATGGCGGCTCCCAGGAGGGTCCCACCCACCCCGGCGAAGGGGTCCAGGACCAGCTCGTCGCCACGGGTGAAGAACTCGATCAGGCGAGCCATGAGGCGCGGCGGCTTGTTCGCCCCGTGCGCCCGTCGCGCGGCGTGGCCCAGCTCGGACGGGTAGGTCGTGGTCCACAGCGAGCGGGTGAAGTAGAGCCACGCGTCGCCGCCCAGCTCGTTGAGGGCGTTGGACCGGTGCACGGGCGCACCGTTGGGCCTGTCAGCACCGCCTTCCACGGTGGCAGTATCCCGTACTCCGGCCGCTATCCTGTGACCATGGCGTTCGTCGGGCGGGAGCGTGAGTTGGCGCGCCTGGCAGCGAGCCTGGAGCGCGCGGCACGGGGGGAGCGCGTGAGCGTGTCCCTCACCGGTACGTCGGGCGTCGGCAGCACGCGATTGCTCGCCGAGCTGGCCGAGCGCCTGCGCGGCCTGCCCCAGGTCACCGTGGTGCGTGGGAGCGCGTACGCCCCGCTCCAGGGGACGCCCTACGCCGCCGTCCGCGAAGCGTTGACCGGCGCCCTGTGGAGCCTGGACCCGGCCCGCCTGGAGGCGGTGACGGGTCCCCATCGGCACGAGCTGCGGCAGCTGCTACCGCTCCTGGGTGACCGGCTGGCCGGGCTGACCGACCCCGACGACGGTCCGTTCCAGGTCTCGCCCGACCAGCGCGCCGGCCGCACCGCGGAGGCGGTGCTGGGGCTGCTCGAGCGTCTGGCCGGCGACGGCGTGGTGCTCTTCGTGCTGGAGGACCTCCACTGGGCGGACGCCGGGACGCGGCGCCTGGTGGAGACGCTGCTGCGGGTCGGCCGTCCGCTGCCGCTCTGCCTGGTCGTGTCGTACCGCCCCGACGAGCTGCACGTGCGCCATCCGATGCGGGCTCTGGCCACCACCCTGGAGACGGAGCCGGGGATCGAGCGCGTGGCGCTTCCGCCCCTCGAACGGCACCAGCTCATGGCGCTCCTGGAGCATCTCCTCGGCGAGCGCCCGAGTGGCGGTTTCGTGGCCGCGGTGGCCAGCGCGTCGGGCGGCAACCCGCTGGTGGCCGAGCATCTCGTGGCCGCCCGCCAGGCCCGCATCCGGCTGTCCGATCCCTTCGACCAGATCGTCGGAGCCCGGGTCGCGACCCTGCCCGCGGGTGCCGTGCGCTGCCTGCGTCTGCTCGCCGCCGCCAGGCGTCCGTTGCCCGTGGTCCTCATCAGGCAGGCGGACCTGCCCGGTGGCCGCCTGCCCGCGAGCGCCATCGCGGAGGCGGTCGCCAGCGGCCTGGCCCACGAGATGGTCGACCGCGAGGGCGCCACGCTCGTGGGCATCCATCACGAGCGCTATGCCGAGGCCATGGAGACCCTGGCCCTGCCGGGCGAGCGCCAACCCGCCCACGACGCCCTGGCCCGGGCCCTGGCCGGGGAACCCGCGGAGCAGGCCTGGCACTGGGAAGCGGCCATGCGGTTCGGGCTGGCCCGCGACGCGCACGTGCTGGCCGGCGAGGCGGCCGTCGAAGTGGAGCCGGCGGGGACGGCCTTCTTCCACGATCAGCGCGCCCTGGAGCTGCTCGACGTGCACGACGCGCACCCGGGGGCCCTGGCCCTCGCCGGGTCGGCCGAGGACGAACTGGTGCTCCGGACGGCGGATGCCGCCTTCGCCGATGACAACCCGCGCCGCGCGGTCGACCTGGTACAGCAGCTCATCGACCAGCGCTCGAGCGTGACTCAGCTCAGCGAAGCCGCCCGTCGCGGCGATGCGGCCAGGCGCGACCTGCAGCGCCAGCTGGGCCTGCTGCACCTGCGCATGGGCCAGTACCAGGCGGCCAGCGGTGATCTCGGCAACGCCATCGCCGCCTGTGAGTCGGCCGTCCAGCTGGTCCCGCGCGAGCCCCCCAGCGCTGAACGGGCGCGGGTCCTGGGCGCCCTGGCACAGCAGCAGATGCTGGACGGCCGGTTCGAGCGCAGCGCCGTCGTCGCCGAGGAGGCCTGCGTCACCGCGCAAGCGGTGGAAGGCGGCGGCGCGGCTGCGGAACTGGGCCACGCTACGTGCACGCTCGCGGTCGACCGCGCCTACGCCGGCCACATCGACGAGGCGTTGCGCCTGCTCGACGAGGCGACGGGGATCGCCCTCTACGCGCGGCGCCTGGACGACCTCATGCGCGCGTGGGCCAACCGAACCCACCTCCTGGAGCTGGATGCCCGTCTGGAGCCGGCCCTTGCCGCCGCTCGCGACGGCATCGCCGCGGCCGGCCGGTTCGGCGCCGAGCTGGCCTACGGCTCGTTCCTGCGCGGCAATGCCGCCGACATCATGCTCAAGCTCGGCCGCTGGGCCGACGCCGAGGTCGAGGCGCGGGCCGCCCTGGAGCTGTCGCCGAGCCGCCTGACCTGGAGCCCGCTGCTGGCGCTCGGCTCGGTGCTCGTCGAGTCGCGGGCCGACGACGAGGCCAGCCGGGCCGTCGGCCAGATCCTCCTCCAGCTCGAGTCCGCGCCGGAAGGCCAGTGGACGGCCATGGTGCAGCGGATCGCGGTGAGCTTCGCCCTGTGGCGCGACGACCTGGCCGACGCCGAGCGCGTCGCTCGCAGCGGCTGGCGGCGCGTCGCCGAGTCGACCGACTGGCGGCAGGTGGCCCTCGCCGCCTCCACGACGCTGGAGGCCTGTGCCGCGGTCGCCGACGCGGGCCGGGCCCGTCGCGACATCTCCCAGGTGGCCACCGCGGGCGAGTTCGGCACGTCCGTCCTGGCCCAGACCGAGCAGCGTGTCGACGCCATCACGATGCCCCCGACCGTCGGCGCGCGACGCGAGGCCGACCTCCACGTGGCCACGGCGCGGGCGCATCTCGCCCGCCTGCGCGGCCGATCCGACGGCGCCGCCTGGGACCGCATCGCCAGCGGCTGGTCCGACCTGCACGTGCCATACCTGACGGCCAAGGCCCGCTGGTGGCAGGCCGCCGCGCTGCTCCACGACGGCGGGCGGCGCGTGGCGGCCCGGCAGGCCCTCACCGATGCGTGGCAGATCGCCGCGGCCCTCCCCGCGCGGCCCCTGCTGCGTGAGCTGGCCCGCTTGGCCCAGCGCGGCCGCCTGGCCCTGCCCGAGCTGCCGGATGGCCTGGTGCCGGTGGCGAGTGGCGACGTGCCGCGGTCGCCGGTGGCCGTGGGACCCGGCTTCATGGTGGGTGCACCGGTCATGTCGGCCGGCATCACCGCCCCGACCGGGGCGGACCTTGGCGACCTGGCGGCCCGGGTCGTGCCGCCCACGCCGGCCGCGGCCGACCCCTTCAACCTGAGTCCGCGGGAGTACGAAGTGCTGGCCATCGTGGCCGAGGGCCGCACCAACCGCGAGATCGCTGAACGCCTCTTCATCAGCGAGCGGACCGTCGGCGTCCACGTCCGGAACATCCTGGGCAAGCTCGGGGTGGCCGGCCGCGTCGAGGCGGCCAGCGTGGCCATCCGGCTCGGCCTGGTGCCTGGCGTGGCCCGCGGGGTGCACGGCGGCTGAGCCTGCACCTCGCCGGATTCGGCGACAATA
The DNA here is from genome assembly GCA_964518505.1 of uncultured Anaerolineaceae bacterium. Taxonomy (GTDB): domain Bacteria; phylum Chloroflexota; class Limnocylindria; order Limnocylindrales; family CSP1-4; genus DASPUH01. The sequence goes on from CAZFGT010000025.1 coordinate 26,326, forward strand.
CGGCCATGCACATCCGTCCGGCGCGCATGGCGCGCCTCCTCACCATGTCCGCCCTCGTCCTGCTTGCCGCCGCGGCGTGCACGTCCGCCTCGGGCGCGGCCGGCTGGACCTACGCTCCACCGATCGCCACGGCCGCCCCGGGCGCCAGCGGGTCGGCCGCCCCGACTGGGTCGTCCGCCGCGACCGGGTCGCCGGCCGCGACCGCCTCGGGTGGCGCGACGATGAACCCCAGCATGTCGATGGGCCCGGCGCCGTCCGCCTCCGGCGCCGCGAACGTCATCCAGCTGACCGAGACGGCCGACCTGCGCATCACCGACGCGAGCGGCAATGCCGTCACGTCCATCACCGTCCAGAAGGGCCAGACGTACACCTTCCAGATCACCAACACGGCCGGCTTCGCCCACGACTTCTACATCGGCACGCCGGACGACCTGAAGGCTGCCAACACCGGCAACCTCAAGGGCCTGGATCAGTTCGCGTCGGGCACCCAGTCGTTCAGCTATACGTTCGATTCGGCGGGTCCCCTTGGCTTCGGCTGCACGCTGCCTGGCCACTACCAGTCGATGAACGGCCTGTTCGTCATCCAGTAGGGCGATGAAGGTCGACCTCGCCCCTGGCGCCGTCGCGCCCGGGGAGGTCGCCGCTCTGGCGGCCGCCGCGGAGGCCGTCGGCTTCGACGGCCTGTGGCTGCCCGAGACGCAACACGACCCCTTCATCGGGCTGGCCCTGGCGGCAGCGGCGACCAGCGGCCTCCACCTTGGGACGTCCGTGGCCATCGCCTTCGCCCGCAGCCCGACCGTGCTGGCCCAGACGGCGTGGGACCTCGCTGCGCTGTCGGGCGGGCGGTTCGAACTCGGCCTGGGGACGCAGGTGCGGGCCCATGTGCAGCGACGGTTCGGGATGGCCTGGAGCGAGCCCGCGCCCCGGCTGGCCGAGTGGCTGGGCGCCATCCGCGCTGCCTGGGCGACGTGGCAGGACCAGGTGCCGTTCCAGTGGACCTCGGAGCATCTGGACCTCTCCCTGATGACGCCCTTCTTCAGCCCGCCACCGCTGGGCTACCCGGCGCCCGAGGAGGGGCCGCGAATCCCCATCTCGATCGCCGGGGTGGGCGCCGGCCTGGCGCGGATGGCGGGCCGCCTCGCGGACGGCTTCCACGTCCACCCCTTCCACACCGCGCGGTACCTCGCACAGGTCCTGGAGCCGGCGCTCGCCGCCGGCGCCGAGCGGCGGCCGGCCGAGCTGACGCGCCGCCGGGCGGAGTGCATCGTGCCGGTCTTCCTGGCGCCCACGGACCAGCCGGCCATCCTCGACGCGGTGCGCCGGCAGGTCGCGTTCTACGCCTCTACGCCCAGCTATCGCGCCGTGCTCGCGGCGCACGACCGGGAGCGGACGGGGGAGCAGCTGAGCCGCCTCGCGGCGACCGGCAGGTGGACCGAGATGGCGGCGCTGGTCGACGATGAGCTGCTCGCCCAGGTCGCGGTCGTGGGCCCGGTCGACAGCCTGGCCGACGCGCTGGCGGCGCGCGTGGCCGGCCACGCCGAGCGGGTCGCGCCGCTGCTGCCGGTGCGGACCGAACCCGACGGCAGCCTGGCGGACGGCCGACTGTGGCACCGGTTGGTGGCGACGCTGCACGAGGCCTGAGCGCCCCGCGCGATGGCCTGAGGCTCCAAAGGTCCTATCGACACCTCCTGAGGCCCTCGGTAGGGTCCCTCGAGACCGATGGGAGCCGATAGCACCACCACCAGCCACGCCCGCCGACCGCCGCGCCTCCTGCTGCTGGTCTTCGCCGCGAGCCTGGCCCTGATCGTCGCCACCGCCGTGGCGGTCACGGCCGTGGTGAGCCGGGAGATCGGCGACGGCACCGTGAACGCCGTGGGCGACGCGGACCAGACGCTGGCCAACTACTTCGTGCAGCAGAACCGGCTGGTCGGCCCGGATGCCGCGGTCGCCGGTGAGCCCACGATCGCGAACACGGCTGCCTTGGTGAGCCAGATCGACGCCGAGCTGCACCAGATGGTCGTGGCACCCGCGTCATCGGCGTCCGCGGCGGCCGACGAGGTGTCGTCGTCCGCGACCCTGCTGCGGGTCAAGGTCCACGCCGCCGACGGCACGGTCCTCTTCAGCGACGAGGCCTCGCTGCGCGGTACCAACGTCGCTGACGACGATCTGACGGAGGCCCTGCAGACGGGTGAGGCCAGCTCGAGCCTGACCACCGACTTCGGCGCCGAGGAGCAGGATCTCGCCCGCGCCGGCCACACGTCGGCGCTGGAGGAGTACCTGCCGATCACCGACGGATCCGGCAAGGTCCTCGTGGTGTTCGAGGTGTACCGCTCATCCGATGTGCTCCTCGCCGGCATCGCCAACGCCCAGGCGATGGTCCTGCTGGTGCTGCTGGGGGCCTCGCTGCTCCTGGCGGGCCTGCTGTACCTCATCTTCCGTGCCGCGGCCCGGCGCCTGGACCGCCAGACCGACCTGCTGATGCACGCCTCGAAGCAGGACGCCCTGACCGGCCTGCTCAACCACGGCGCGGTCGTCGAGGTCCTCGGGACACAGATCGACCGGGCCAGGCACGCGGGCCTGGGGCGGGTCGGCCTGGCTCTCGTCGACGTCGACAACTTCCGGCTGCTCAACGACACGCACGGCCATGCGGCCGGCGACACGGTCCTGCTGGAGGTAGGGCGCCTGCTGCGCGGGCAGCTCTCCCAGGCGTCGGTCATCGGCCGGTTCGGGCCCGACGAGTTCCTCGTCGTCGCCCCGCCCGAGTGCGCCCACGACCTGGAGCGCGCGCTTGCGCGCATGCGCGAAGAGTTCGAGGAGGTCGCCGTCCAGTTCGGCGGCACGGAGCGCCTGCCCATCTCGGTGAGTGCCGGTGTGGCCTACTACCCGGAACACGGCGACGCCATCACCGAGCTGCTGTCCGAGGCTACCGTCGCCCTGGTGGCGGCCAAGGCGTCCGGCGGCAACGCCCTGCGCGTGGCCGAGCGGACCGCCGACGACCGCCTGCTCGGCGAGCGCTCGGGCTTCGACATCCTGCAGGGCCTCGTCATCGCCGTCGACACCAAGGACCGCTACACCAAGCGGCACTCGGAGGACGTGGCCCGTTACGCCCTCTTCCTGGCTGACCGTCTGGGGCTGGATGCCGACGTCCGGCGCACCCTCCAGCTGGCCGGGTTGCTGCACGACATCGGCAAGATCGGCATCCCCGACACGATCCTCCGCAAGCCTGGGCCGCTCACGACGGAGGAGTACGACATCGTCAAGCAGCACGTGGCGCTCGGCGACATGATCGTGCGCGACCTGCCCAATCTGGACCTGGTGCGTGGCGGCGTGCGCCATCACCACGAGCGGTGGGACGGCCACGGCTACCTGGACCGCCTGATCGGGGAGGAGATCCCCCTCATCGCCCGCATCCTGGCCGTGGGCGACGCCTTCAGTGCCATGACCACCACGCGCCCGTACCGCAAGGCCCTGTCGGTGGAGGAGGCCCTGCGCCGCCTCGTCGACGCCGCGGGCAGCCAGCTCGACCCGCACCTGGTGACGGCGTTCGTGCACGGCATGGAGCACGCGGCCGACCCGCCGATGCCGGGCCAGGTCACCACTGGGATGGCCGGCCTGGTACTGCCACCCCTCCTGCGCCCCTCCCGCCGGGTGGCCTGAACCACCCCACCGGGCGGACCGTCAGGCGACGGCGCCGCGCCGGCGCAGGTCGGCCGTGATGGGGGTCAGGTCCGGCACCACGACGATGGCGCCCGCCGCGCGCAGCGTCCGGGCCCCCACCGCACCACTGGTCACGCCGACCGGCTGCATCCCCGCCGCGACCGCGGCCAGCATGTCCCATCGCGCGTCGCCCACGTACCAGCACGACACCGGCGCGATGCGGAGGCGCTGCGAGGCCAGCAGCAGGAGGTCCGGGGCCGGTTTCGCCTGGGCGACGTGGCTCCCGTCGACGATGACGGGGCGGCGCATGAGGTGGAGCGCCTCCACCGAGGTGCGGACCTGGGCGCGCCGGCTGGACGTGGCGATGGCCCACCGGATGGGGCTGCCGGTCAGGCCCAGGAGCAGCTCCCGCGCCCCCGGCAGGGGCCGGGGGTCCACGTTGGCCGCCTCGTGCAACTCGCCCGCCCGGTGGTCCAGGCGCTCGACCTCGTCCTCCGCGAGCCGTCGTCCCGCCTGCGACGCGATCTCGCGCGCCAGGGCCCGTCCGTCCGAGCCGATGAGGGCCGCGACCGCGGCGCGGTCGGCCGGGATGCCCACCTCGCGAAAGGCCGCCAGCCACGCCTGGATGCGGATCGGGACGGTATCCACGAGCGTGCCGTCGAGATCGAAGAGCAGCGCGCGCGGGTCGGGCAGGTCGGCCAGGGCCATGGGGGCAGCCTACCGGAGGCTTTACCCCCGCGTCATGACTCGCTAGGCTTGCCGGCCATGGATCGGGCCCGCGCCTACGAGGCGCTTGGATACGTGGTCGGGACGCTCCTCGCGTTCGCCGTGGGGCTGCTGGGGCCTGCCGTCGCGGCGAACCTGTCGTCGAGCATGCCCCCCGACATCGTCACCAAGGGCATCTACGGCCTGGCCGCCATGTTCATCGTGGGCACCGTCGCCGGCATCTTCGGGCGGGGCCTGCCGGGGCTGGCCGGGCTGTTCGTGGGCATCTACCTCGCCGACCAGCTCGGGGAGACCGTCACGATCCCGCACCCCGACTGGCTCCCCGCGGTCGCCATGTCCCTTGTGGCAGCCACCATCGGCTACGCCATCGCGCGAGCGATCGACCCCCTGTGGGGCAGCGGCGACAGCCTCCGGCGGAGCGGCCGGCCCGCCTGAGCCGCGGGCGGGCCGCGGCCCGCCGTCACGCAGCCTGCCCCGCCTCCAGCTGCGCCCGCAGCGCCTGCGGGTCGGTCACGGGCCGGAGGCAGACGAACCCGCGGCACACGTAGGCGGTCGGTGCGTCGCCGAGCGTGGGCCGTTCGTGGAGGAGGGCCACGGCCGACCGGTCGCCGGCGCCCGGTGAGGCGACCGCGACGACGGCCCAAGGCCGGAAGGTGGCCCTGACCGCGGCGATCAGCTCGGTCCGCGCGGGTGCCTCGGGCCGGCCCACGATGGCCACCTCATCGAACGGACGGCCGGCCAGCTGGAAGGCGACCAGCCACTGGGGGAACGCCTGCGGGTGGCGGGCCGGCAGGTCGGCGACCGTGCGCAGGGCCGCCTCCGCCGCGTCGCGGTAGCGGGCCTCGCCGGTCAGCGCCGCCAGGCGCAGCAGGGCCGTCGTGGCCATGGCATTGCCCGACGGCACGGCGTTGTCCTGCACGCCGCGGGGCCGCGCGATGAGCGCCTCGTGGTCGGCGGCGGTGTCGTAGAAGCCGCCGTCGGGCCCGCCGAACCGTTCGAGGACGGCGTCGAGGAGGCGTCGGGCGGCGATGAACCAGCGCTCCTCGAACGTGGCCTGATAGAGCGCCAGCAGGCCCTCCGCGAGGTCGGCGTGATCCTCCAGGACCGCGGCAGGGCCGGCGCGGCCGTCCTTCCACGTGCGCCGGAGGTGGCCGTCGTCGCCCAGGAGCCGGGCCAGAAGGAAGTCGGCGGCACGCTCCGCAGCCGCGCGATAGTCGTCGCGACCCAGGGCCACGGAGGCCTCCGCGAAGGCGGCCAGGGCAAGGCCGTTCCAGGCCGCGATGGTCTTGTCGTCGCGAGCCGGCTGGGGTCGTGCCTGACGCGCCGCCAGGAGGCGTGCGCGAGCCTCAGCCAGGGCCTGCACCACGGCCGGTTCGGCAAGGCCGAAACGCTCGGCGAGCTGCTCGTCCGAGGCGACCCGACGGAGGATCGTACGACCCTCCCAGTTGCCCCCCGGCCGCAGGTCGTAGGCTGCGCCGAAGAGCGCCGTCGCGGGCCCCAGGTGACGCGTCACCTCCTCGAGCGTCCACGTGTACGTGGCGCCTTCGACGCCCTCCGTGTCGGCGTCCTGGCTGGCGGCGAACGGACCGTCGGGCAAGGTCAGCTCGCGCACGACGTGGTCCAGGGTGTCTTCCACGACCGCCCGATAGCGCGCCTCGCCGGTGAGCTGCCACGCGTGGAGGTACACGCGGGCGAGCTGCGCGTTGTCGTAGAGCATCTTCTCGAAGTGGGGCACCAGCCACTGCCCGTCGGTCGAGTAGCGCGCGAACCCGCCGCCCAGGTGGTCGTGGATGCCGCCATCAGCCATGGCGTCCAGCGTGCGGCGCACCATGGCCAGGGGCGCCTCGTCGGCCGGCTCGGCCACCGTGCGGACGAGGAGTGCCTCGATCAGCATGGGGGCGGGGAACTTCGGGGCGCCGCCCCAGCCGCCGTGGGTCGGGTCGAAGCTGGCTTCCAGGGCGGCCACCGCGGTGGGCAGCCACCGCGCGTCAAGGCGCCAGTCGCCCCGGTCGCCAGCGACGCCGTCCGTGCCGACCGGAGTGCCCGCCGTGACCTGCTGGTGGGCGGCCACCGCGTCCGCCACGCGTGCCGCCGCCCGTCGCACGCCTTCCGGGTCGTCGCGCCAGGTGCGACTGACGGCCGCGAGCACCTCGCGGAAGGCGGGCAGGCCGTGGCGGCGTTCGTCCGGGAAGTAGGTACCACCGTAGAACGGCTGGCCGGCCGGGGTCAGGAAGAGGCTCATCGGCCAGCCGCCCTGGCCGGTCAGGGCCTGCACGGCATCCATGTACAGCGCGTCGAGGTCGGGGCGCTCCTCGCGATCCACCTTGATGGCCACGAAGCCGGCGTTCAGCTCGGCCGCCGTGGCGGGATCACGGAACGACTCGTGGGCCATCACGTGGCACCAGTGGCAGGCGGCGTAGCCGATCGACAGGAAGATCGGCTGGTCCAGGCTGGTCGCCCGCGCCAGCGCCTCGGGGCCCCACGAGAACCAGTCGACCGGATCGTGCGCGTGCTGCAGGAGATAGGGGCTCGTCTCTGCGGCCAGGCGGTTGGGCGGGCTGCCGGTCGGCGGATGGTCGGGCATCCGCTCGATGGTACGGCGACGTGGCGCCGTGGCACGATGACCTCGTGGAGCGCACCTACGACAAGCCGCGCCTGGAGAAACTGGGCATGCGGCCCGGCGCCCGCGTGGCGCTCATCGGGGTGGATGATCCCGACCTCGCCGTCGAGCTCGCGGCCTTCACCGACGACCTGACCGAGGGGCAGGCACGGCCCGGGTCCGACCTCATCTTCCTGGGGGCGGACCAGCTCGCCGACCTGGACCGGCTGGCCGAGCTCCGCGCGTGCCTCCGGCCCCGCGGCGGGATCTGGGTCGTCTTCCGCAAGGGTCGTGCCGCCACCCTCCGTGACGTCGAAGTCATGGCCGCCGGCCGGGCGGCCGGCCTGATCGACAACAAGGTGGTTGGCTTCTCCTCCAGCCATACGACCATCCGACTGGTGATCCCCCTCGCCGATCGGCCGAGACTCTAGGTTCGCTTCTGCTTCCACGATATCCATATAGTTAAGGTGCGCCTTGACAAAGTGTAGCCATAGAGCTATAAAACGCATATGGCACACGACGTCATCGCTATCTGTCCAGTCTGTGAGCAGGAGCTCTCGGTCACCCGGCTGCACTGCCGCTCGTGCGGCACGACCCTTGATGGGGACTTCCGGGTCGGCCGCTTCGGCCGCCTGACCCGCGAGCAGATGGAACTCCTGGAGGGGTTCCTGCGGTCGCGCGGCAACCTCCGTGAGATGGAGCGTGAGACCGGCCTGTCCTACCCCACGTTGCGAGGGCGCGTGGATGCGCTCATCCGCGCCCTGGGTCTCGGCGAGCCACCAGCGGACGCCGCACCCGAAGGCCCCGACGTGACCGAGGGACCGACCGGACGGCCTGCCCCCTCGGATCCCCCCGACCCTTCGCCCGACGAGACGCGACGCGCCGTCCTGGAGCGCCTGGCACGCCACGAAGTGAGTGCAGCGGAGGCCTCCCGGTTGCTGCGGGACCTGGGCCGAGGCAAGGAAGGATGAGCACCATGACCGCCAGCGCCGGGCTGACTTCCAGCATCGAGCACGAGATCGGGCCACATGGCACGCTGACCCTGTCGATCCCGTTCGGCAGGATCGAGATCCACGCCGTCGAGGGCGCCACGGCACGGGTCCGGGACGTCGCGCAGCACGAGCCGCTGCTGACTGCCGATCGGGCCACCGGCTCGCTGCGCGTGGAGATGGTCCACGCGCGGGGGCTTCGCTGGGGTCGGCCGCCGGCGCCCGACGTGCAGGTGGAGATGCCGGCCGGGGCGCGTCTTGAGATCGACTCCACCGCGGCGGAGATCAGCGCCACCGGCCTGCTCGGCGAGCAGCGCATCCGCACCGTCTCAGGTGGCCTGCGGCTGGAGCACGGCGGCGGGAACATCGATGTCACCGGTGTGGCCGGTGACGTGTGGGTCGACGCCGACGCGCAGCTCGGGGCCCGCGTGCGGACCGTGTCGGGCGAGGTGCACATGCGGGCGCCGTCGTGGCGCGTGCTCGAGGTGCGCACGATGAGCGGCGCCGTCCACGTGGAGGGCCGCATCCTGCCCGGCTCGCATCGCATCGAGACCGTCAGTGGCGACGCGGTGCTGGTGGGCACGACCGACATGGCCGCCGAGGCCTCGACCCTCAGCGGTGACATCACGACCGACCTGCCGCACACGACGAGTGGCGGCCTCGGCCGGCGAGGCATGCGCCTGGGCAACGGGGATGCGAAGGTCACCTTCAAGTCGATGTCCGGCGACCTGGCCATCCTGCGCGGTCCGACCGCATCCGCCCCGGCCGATGCCGAGGCCACTCGGCTCGGCATCCTGGAGGCCCTGGAGCGAGGCGCGATCGACGTGGCCGAGGCCACGCGCCGCCTCGCGGAGCTCGACCATGCCTGATGGGCTGGACGCGATCCTGCGTCTCGTGGCGGAGGGTCGCCTCTCCGCCGAGGAGGCGGCGCCGTTGGTGGAGGCGATGCTCGCGACCGAGGGAAGGCCCGGGACCGCTGAGACGAGTGCGGCGAGGTCGTCAGGGTCGTACGCCGCCGGTCTGCCGGCCCATGTGCGGGTGCTGGTGACGGAACGCGGCCGTGCGGTCGTCAACCTGCGCGTGCCGCTGGCCCTGGGTAAGGCGGCCGTGGCCCTGGTGCCTGGCCTCTCGCTGGGCGATGCCTCGCGGATCGACGCGGCCCTGGCGGCCGGTCGGACCGGGCCGCTGCTCGACTACACGGACGACAACGGTGACGGCGTGCGGGTGGTGCTCGAGTGAGCGCCGACGTGGCTGCGTCGCTGGACCGGCCCGCCTCCGCGGTCGGCCCGCGCCTCCTGCAGCCGCTGCGTGAGCATGACTTCCGCCTGCTGTGGCTCGGCGAGTCGGTCTCCTCGCTGGGCGACCAGTTCCAGTTCGTGGCCCTCGCCTGGCTGGTGCTGGGCCTGACGGGCTCGGGCCTGGCGCTCGGCGGCGTGCTCGCGGCGGCCTCCATCCCGCGGGCGGCCCTGATGCTGGTCGGCGGCGCCGCCAGCGATCGCATCTCACCGCGCACGATCATGCTGCTGTCCAACGGGTCGCGCGCGATCTTTGTCGGGCTGCTCGCGGTCCTGGTGCTGACCGGGGCGATCCAGCTCGTCGAGGTCTACCTGCTGGCAATCCTCTTCGGCATCAGTGACGCCTTCTTCTTCCCGGCCATGGGCTCCCTCCTGCCCCGACTCGTGGAGGACCAGGGGCGCTTGCCGTCGGCGAACGCCCTGTTCCAGAGCACCGCCCAGCTCATGGGGCTGGCCGGGCCGCCACTCGCGGGGCTCGTCGTGGCGGTGGTCCAGACCGGTCCCGCCTTTGCCGTCAACGCGCTTTCGTTCGTGGTGGCGACCGCCACGCTGCTTCTCATCCGCTGGCGCGTGCCTCGCAGCGCGACGAGCGTCGTGCACGGGCAGGCCGCGGAGAGCGTCATCGCCAGCATCCGCGCCGGGATCGCCTACGTCTGGCGGGACGAGGCCCTGCGCCTCCTGTTGGTCATGGTGACGGCCATCAACTTCGCCTTTGCGGGTCCGGAGGCGGTGGGCCTCGCCTGGCTGTCGGCCAACCGGTGGGGCGCCGGCCCGATCGGCTACGGTGCTCTGGCCGGCGGCTTTGCCCTGGGGGCGCTGGTCGGCGCCTTGCTGGCCGGTTCGATGAGCCAGCCCCGCCATCGCTCGGGCATCCTCATCGGCGTGGCCCTCGCCCTCGGCGTCGGCCTTTCCCTGCTGGGCCTCGCGCCGGCGCTGTGGATGGCGATGGTGGTGACCTTGCCGATGGGCGTCTGCGTGGGCTTGATCAACGTGCTCCTGATCTCGTGGCTCCAGGTCCGCGTGGCAGAGGCGATGCTGGGCCGGGTCATGAGCCTGGTGATGCTGGCGGGCGTGGGGCTGACCCCGATCTCCCTCGCAGTGGCCGGCCTGCTGATCGACACATCCGTGGGCGGGCTGTTCCTGGGGGCCGGTGGCATCGTGCTCGCGGCCGCCGCCTTCGGGATCGTCTCGGGCGCCGCTCGAAGATTGGACTGAGGCGGCCGTT
>CAZFGT010000026.1:0-10239 GCA_964518505.1 uncultured Anaerolineaceae bacterium
GCTTCCACGAGCGTCTCGAAGGCCATCTTGACGAGCGCCGCCGTGCCGCCGCACAGGACCGCCTGCTCGCCGAAGAGGTCGGTCTCGGTCTCCTCGGCAAAGGTCGTCTCGAGGACGCCGGCACGCGTGGCGCCGATGCCGTAGGCGTAGGCCAGCACGCGCGCCCGGGCCGTGCCCGATGCGTCGTGGTGGACGGCGAAGAGGGCGGGCACGCCGCCACCGGCCACGTAGACCGAACGCAGCAGGTGGCCGGGACCCTTGGGAGCGACCATGCCCACGTCGATGAAGTCGGGCGGCTCGATGCGCCCGAAGCGGATGTTGAAGCCGTGGGCGAACAGCAGCAGCTGGCCGGGCCGCAGGTGCGGGGCGATCTCCTGCTCGTAGACCGCCTGCTGGGCCGTGTCGGGCACGGTCAGCATGAGCACGTCCGCCTGGCGCGTCGCCTCGGCCACGTCGAGCACGCGCAGGCCGGCGTCGGCGGCGAGGGCGCGGCTCTTGGAGGCCGGCGGCAGGCCCACCACCACGTCGTAGCCCGAGTCCCGCAGGTTCTGGGCGTGGGCGTGGCCCTGGCTGCCGTAGCCGATGACGGCGATCGTCTGGCCCCGCAGGGCGGCCGGGTCCGTGTCCGCGTCGTAGTACATGCGCGCGCCCATCAGCCGTTCACTCCCTCGTACTCGATGACGTTCGAGCCGCGCTGCATGGCGATGCTGCCCGTGCGCACCAGCTCCTTGATGCCGAAGCCGCCCACGAGGGCGACGAGCGCGTCGATCTCCTCCTCCGTGCCGGTCGCCTCGATGATGATCGACTCGGCGGCGATGTCCACCACGCGGCCCTTGTAGAGCTCCACGATCTTGAGGATCTCGGTGCGGTTGGCCGCGTTGGCGCGCACCTTGATGAGAGCCAGCTCGTGCTCCAGGTGCCGCTCCTGGGTCACGTCCTGCACCTTGAGCACGTCGATGAGCCGGTAGAGCTGCTTGCTCAGCTGCTCCAGGCCGTGGTCGTCGCCGCGCAGGGTGATCGTCATGCGGCTGACCGAGGGATCCTCCGTGTGACCCACGGCGAGGGCCTCGACGTTGAAGTTGCGCGCGCGCATGAGGCTGGCCACGCGGTTCAGGACCCCGGTGCGGTTGTTGACGATGGCCACCAGCACATGGCGGCGCTGCGTCCCCGAGCCCGGCACGTAGCGCGCCACGGGGGCCGCCGGCCGGGTGGGCTGGTCGCTCATTCCGCCGCGCCCTCCCACTTCTCGATGAGGTCGGAGAGGCCCTGGCCGGCCGGCATCATGGGAAAGACGTTCTGCTCCTCGGCGATCTCGAACCACACGAGGGCCGGGCCGTCGACCGCCTGGGCGGCGGCGATGGCCTCGTCGACCTGGTCGGGTCGGGTCGCCTTCCAGGCCGGGATGCCGTAGGCCTCGCACAGCTTCAGGTAGTCCGGCCCGAGCAGGCTGGCCGAGTGGTAGTTGCCGGCGTAGATGATCTCCTGCCACTGCCGGATCATGCCCAGCTTCTTGTTGTCGAAGAGGGCGATGCGGACCGGGATGCGGTCCTGGACGAGCGTGGCCAGCTCCTGCAGGGTCATCTGGAAGCCGCCGTCACCGACGATGGCCCAGGTCGACTTGTCGGGCCGGCCAAGGGCCGCCCCCATGGCCGCCGGCATGCCGTAGCCCATCGTCCCCAGGCCGCCGGAGGAGAGGTGGGAGTCGGGCCGCCGAAAGCCGGCATAGCGGGCCAGCCACATCTGGTTCTGGCCCACATCGGCCACCAGCGTGGCGTCGTGGCCGGTCAACTCGCCGATGCGCGAGACGACGTAGTCGGCCGACAGCAACCCGTCGCGCCAGGCGCCCGAGCCGTGCCAGCTGCTGCCCTCCGACTCCCGGCGCCACTCGGCAAGCTCGGCGAAGTAGGTCGCCCGCTCGGCCGGCGGCACCTCCCGCACGAGCGGGACCAGGGCCCGCAGGACCCGCCCCACGTCGCCCACCACGGGCACGTCGACGGCCACGTTCTTGCCGATCTCGGAGGGGTCGATGTCCACGTGGATGATCCGCGCGCCGGTGGCATACGTGCTGACCTTGCCGGTGACGCGGTCATCGAAACGCATGCCGAGGGCGATCAGCAGGTCGGCCGACTGGATGGCCCGGTTGACGTGCTTCCACCCGTGCATGCCCATGAAGCCGTAGCTCAGGGGGTGCGTCTCGTCCAGCGCGCCGATGCCCAGCAGCGTGTGGGCGACCGGGATCTGGGCCCGCTCGGCCAGCTCCCGCAGCTCGTCCCAGGCGCGCGACAGCAGCACCCCGTGGCCGGCCAGGATGACGGGGCGCCGCGCTTCGCTGATGGCCTTGGCCGCCACCCGCAGCTGCCTGGGATGCCCCTCCAGCGTGGGCCGGAAGCCGGGCAGGCCCGCCGCGACAGCCTCCGGGCTAGGGTGCGCGGCGCGCGTCTCCTGCTGCAGCGCGTCCTTGGTGATGTCGACATGGACCGGCCCGGGCCGGCCCGAACGGGCCAGGTGGAACGCCTCGGCCAGCACGCCGGGCAGCTCGTCCGCGTCACGGACGAGGTAGTTGTGCTTGGTCATGGGCAGCGTGATGCCGGTGATGTCGATCTCCTGGAAGGCGTCCTTGCCAAGCAGGGCGGAGACGACGTTGCCGGTGATGGCGACGACGGGGATCGAGTCCAGCTGGGCCGTCGCCAGGCCCGTCACGAGGTTCGTGGCGCCCGGGCCGGATGTGCCGAGGCAGACGCCCACCTTGCCGCTGGCGCGGGCGAAGCCATCGGCCGCATGGGCCGCGCCCTGCTCGTGGCGCACCAGCACGTGCCGCAGAGCCGGGTAGTCACCCAGCACGTCGTACAGCGGCAGGACGACGCCGCCGGGGTAGCCGAAGAGGACGTCGGAGCCTTCTCGCAGGAGCGCCTCGCAGACGACGTCCGCCCCGATGCGCGTCCGGCCCCGCGGCTTGGCCTCGTGCAGCATCGCCCCGCGGGCGGCGTCGACGGCCGCGGCGGCGGCGCTGCCGGCGCCTGGCAGGTGTCGGCCGGTCCCCGGTCGATCCGTCATCGTCATCGGTGCTCTGCTCCTGCTGGAAAACGAAAGACCCTCGCCGCCGGCGAGGGTCCTGGTTCGGTCGCGGTGCGCGCCCTTCGCGCTACCGTCGCCCTCCAGACTCCCGCCGGGAGCCGGTGATGAGGCCGATGAGGCCAAGGAGGAGGACGCGGATCGTGTCGCGCAGGGACGGGGTGGGGGCGATCTGGCCGAAGGGCACGGGCACGCGGCGCCCGTCCGCGGTGATGACCACCGCCACCAAGTCGTGCTGCCCGCTCCTGCGAACCATCGGCGCAGTCTAGCGGCACGCTCGCCCGGCTGTCCACTAGTACCGCTACGCCGCCCAGGTGGGACCTCTGCCGCCCGCGCCCCCCATGCTAGGCTCGGCGGCCATGAGCCTCCGACCCGCCTCCGGCGAGCGCCGATCCCAGCTCGCCGCGGCGGCCGTGGTCGCGGCGGTGGTCATCCTCACCCGCCTCTGGCTGCTGGCCGTGCCGCCCAGTTTCAGTGACGTCCCCGCCTACTGGCACGACGCGGCCCTGTGGGGGGCCGCCGGCGAGCAGGGCACCTCCTTCTATGACCTCCACGCCGCGTACCTCATCCAGACGTCAGAAGCCCTCGGCCACGAACCCCCAGAGGGCACCACGCTCCTCGAGTACCCCCCGCTCGCGCTGGCCTTCGTGGCCGCCATCAACGTCGGCCTGCCGTCCAGCGCCGACCCCCAGGACCCCGCACGGCTGCAGGACTACACGACGCGCTACCGCCTGCTGGCGTTCGCCATCGACCTGCTGGTCCTCGTGTCGCTCGGTCTGCTGGCCGGGCGAGCCGGCGCGCTGCGCACATCGGTCCCGACGTGGCGGTGGGCGTCGGCCTGGCGGCTGGCCGTCTTCGGGGCGGGCGGGGTGGCCATCTACTACATCCTCTATGACCGCCTCGACATCTTCGAGGGCGCGCTCCTGCTGGCCTCGCTCCTGGCGTTGATCCGCGGCTGGTGGGCCGCCTCGCTCATCGTGCTGGCCGTGGCCATCGACTTCAAGGTCTACCCAGCCGTCCTCACCCCGCTCTGGCTGGTCGCGTCGCTGCCGGCCTCTGCCCTGGCCGACTGGCGGCGCAGCACGGCACGGCTGGTCCGGCTCCTCGCCGGGCGCATCGTCCTCCTGGGTGCGACGGCGCTCGCCCTGCTGCTGCCGTTCGTGGTCATCCAGGGCCCGGACGCACTGCAGTTCGTCTCGTTCAACGCCCAGCGCGGTCTGCAGCTGGAGTCGGTGGGCGCGTCGCTGCTGATGCTGCTGCAGGTAGCCGGGCAACCACTCCAGATCGTCGCCCGCTACGGGGCCTACGAGGTGGTCGGCCCGCTCGCCCCGGGCCTTGCCCTGGCCTCGATCCCCTTGACCCTGCTGGTCGTCGCGGCCGTGTGGTGGCTCTACCTGCGCGCGGCCGTGCGCGTGACACGCCTGACGACCGAGGGACCGCCGGCCTCGCCCAAGGCCCGCCCGACGGGCCAGGGACCGCTCGTCGCCGCGGTGGCCCCGGACCTGCTGGTGCTGGCCGCGGTGGCCATGCTGCTGGCCGTCATGGTGATGGCCAAGGTGCTCTCGCCGCAGTACTTCCTGTGGCTCCTGCCGCTGGTGCCGCTGGTGGGCGGCGGGCGGCGGGCACGTGCCTGGCAGGTCGGCTTCGTGGTCGTCCTGGCCCTCTCGACGGTGGTCTTCCCGGGCCTCTATTCGGGTGGCCCCCTGACGCTGGCCCTGCTGCTGCGCAACGGGGCACTGCTCGTCCTGACCGCCACGGCATGTGCTAGGCTGGCCGGCCCGTGGAGCACCCTGCCGCGCGACCGCGCACCCTCGTCGAGAAGATCTGGGACGACCACGTCGTCGCCACCAGCCCCGGCGCGCCCGACGTCCTCTATGTCGACCTTCACCTCGTCCATGAGGTGACGTCGCCGCAGGCCTTCTCCGGCCTGCGGGCGCGCGGCCTGGGCGTGCGGCGCCCCGACCTGACGGTCGCCACGGCGGACCATTCGACGCCCACGCACGACCGCTCCCTGCCGATCCTGGACCAGCAGGCCGCCTTCCAGGTCCAGCAGCTGGGCCGCAATTGCACCGAGTTCGGCATCCCCCTCTACGGGCTGGGCTCGGCGCGGCAGGGCATCGTCCACGTCATCGGGCCGGAGCTGGGCCTGACGCAACCAGGCATGACCATCGTGTGCGGCGACTCGCACACGGCGACCCACGGCGCCTTCGGGGCCTTGGCGTTCGGCATCGGCACGAGCGAGGTGGAGATGGTCCTCGCCACGCAGTGCCTTCTCCAGCGCCGGCCGCGGACGTACGAGGTGCGCGTCGACGGCCGCCTCCGCCCGGGCGTCAGTGCCAAGGACATCATCCTGGCCCTCATCGCCCGCATCGGCATCGGCGGGGGGACGGGGCACGTCTTCGAGTACACCGGTGAGGCCATCCGCGCGCTCTCCATGGAGGAGCGCATGACGGTCTGCAACATGTCCATCGAGGGCGGGGCGCGGGCCGGCCTGATCGCGCCCGACGACACCACGTTCGAGTACGTCAGCGGCCGCCCGCACGCGCCCCACGGCGCGGCCTGGGACGCCGCCGTCGAGCGCTGGCGGACGCTGCCCAGCGACCCCGACGCGACCTACGACGCACGGGTGACGCTGGCCGCCGACGACCTGGAACCGATGGTCACCTACGGCACCAACCCGGGCATGGGCGTGCCCATCACCGGCCGCGTGCCGGCCCCCGACTCACTGGCCGAACCGGCCCACCAGCGGGCCCTCGCCCAGGCCCTGGCCTACATGGACCTGGCGCCGGGCCAGGCGCTCCTTGGCCAGCGGCTCGATGTCGTCTTCATCGGCTCGTGCACCAACAGCCGCATCAGCGACCTGCGCCAGGCGGCGGGCGTGCTGCGCGGCCGGCGGGTGGCAGATGGCCTCCGCGTGCTGGTCGTGCCCGGCTCGCAGCAGGTCAAGGCGCAGGCCGAGCGCGAGGGCCTGGACGAGGTCTTCCGGGCCGCCGGTGCGGAGTGGCGCGAGGCCGGCTGCTCCATGTGCATCGCCATGAACGGCGACCAGCTGGCCCCCGGCCAGTACGCCCTGTCGACCAGCAACCGCAACTTCGAGGGCCGCCAGGGCAAGGGCGGACGGACCTTCCTGGCCTCGCCGCTGACCGCGGCCGCCAGCGCGCTCACGGGCGCCATCACCGACCCACGCACCGTCGTGACCGCATGAGCGAGCCGTACGCCTCCTTCACCAGCGCGGTCATCCCCTTCCCCGCCGAGAACGTCGACACCGACCAGATCATCCCCGCCCGTTTCCTCAAGACGACCGAGAAATCGGGCCTCGCGAGCGCCCTCTTCAATGACTGGCGCTACGCCCCCGACGGGGCGCCGCTGCCCGACTTCGTGCTCAACCGGCCGGCCATGCAGGGCCGGCAGATCCTGCTGGCGGGCGACAACTTCGGCTGCGGCTCGTCACGCGAGCACGCCCCCTGGGCCCTCACCGCGTGGGGCATCCGGGCCATCCTCTCCACGGGCTTCGCCGACATCTTCCGCAACAACGCCATGAAGAACGGCCTCCTGCCGATCGTGTTGGAGGCCGAGCGCCACCGCCAGCTGTTCGCCCTCCTGGCAGCCCAGCCCGACGTCGAACTGCGCGTCGACCTGGAGGAGCAGCTGGTCCACCTGCCCGGCGACGAGGACCTGCCCTTCGACGTCGACCCCTTCGCCAAGCGGATGCTGCTGGCGGGGACCGACGAGGTCGGCTACCTGCTCGACCATGGCGCTGCCACCGCCGCCTACGAGGCGGGCCACCCCGCGCGGATCGACACCCGTCCCGCCGCCGGGTGACGGCCGGCCGGCGGCCGCCGCCCCGGACCATCGTGCCCCTGCCCGGGCTGCCGATCCCGGGTAGCCTCTGACGGTGGACCTGTTCGACGTCCTGGTCATCCTCGTCCTGATCCTCGCCACGTGGGGCGGCTATCGGGCCGGCCTCGCCGGACCGGCCCTCGGGCTCATCGGCGCCGTGGCCGGCCTGGCCGTCGTGATCGCCGTCGCGCCGACGGTCCTGCCGGCGCTGGACGGGTATGACCAGCCGTGGCGGGCGATCCTGGGCCTGGCGGCCGCGCTCGCCGTCGTGATCCTCGGCGACGCCATCGGGTCGGCCATCGGGGGGGCCGTCTCGCGCCGCGCCACGGGCAACATCCTGGGCTTCGTCGACCGCATCGGCGGCGTCGCCTTCGGGGGGCTCCAGGCGATCCTCGTCATCTGGCTCGTGGGCGGGCTCCTGGCCAGCAGCTCGTTCGACGCGCTCGCCAACCAGGCCCAGCGGTCGACCACCGTGCAGGTCCTCATGGACGCCCTCCCGCCGCCCGACCAGGTCATCGCCGACATCGGCGGCGTCCTCGATCAGGCCGGCCTGCCGGACGTCTTCATCGGCCTCGAACCGCCGGCCGCCTCGCCGGCCCCCCAGCCCGACCAGGCCCAGGCGGACGCCGTGGCCGCCGAGGCGCGCAACAGCACGGTGCGCATCGACGCCAGCGCCTGCCGGGCGTTCCTCGTGGGCACTGGGTTCGCCGTCAGCGGGGAGGACATCGTGACCAACGCCCACGTCGTGGCCGGCGCGAGCCAGGTGTCGATCCGCGTGGACGCCGACGGGCGACGGCGCGACGCCACCGTCATCTTCTTCGACCCGCGCCTGGACGTGGCCGTCCTGCGCGCCCCCGGACTGGACCTGACGGCCCTCCGGTGGAGCGGCCGGGCCCCTGACCGCGGCGCCATGGGCGCGGCCCTGGGCCATCCAGAGGGCGCGCCGCTGAGCGTCATCCCGGCCTCGGTGGACTCCCGGCTGCCCGCCCGCGGCACCGACATCTACGGCCAGGCGGTGGTCACTCGCGTCGTCCTCGAGCTCAACGCGGCGGTCCAGCCGGGCGATTCGGGCGGGCCCTTCGTGCTTGGCGACGGGACGATCGGCGGGCTCGTCTTCGCCGCGTCCCGCACCGAGCCCGACATCGGTTACGCGCTCGACCCGACGGCCGTGGCGGCGGACATCCAGGGCGTCCTGGGGCGGACGACTGCGGTGAGCACCGGCGAGTGCGCCAGCTGAGCGTCAGACCCCGTCGAACGTGGGTGGCAGGACGACCTGTCCGCTCAACTCACGGCGGTACGTGGTCAGCGGCTTGACCATGAAGGCGGCGTCGGGGACGTCATGAGGCGCCCGGATGCCGAATGCGGACGCGGGCCGGAAGCCGAACCGCGGGTAGAACCACGGGTGGCCGAGGACCAGGACCAGCGGCTCGTCGCGGACTTCCGCGGCGTCCAGGCCGGCGATCACCAGGGCGCTGCCGATGCCCTGCCGCTGGCGCTCCGGCACGACGGCCAGCGGGGCAAGCTCCAGGACCGGCTCATCTCCCCCGCCCGTCTCGAGGGTCACCGGGCTGAGCAGGATGTGGCCCACGACCGCCCCGTCGAGCTCGGCCACCAGCGACAGGTCGGGCCGCAAGGCGCCCGCCGCGCGGATGCGCTCGACGAGGTCCGCCTCGGCGCCGGTGGGGAACGCGGCCTCCAGCACGGCCCGGATGGCGGCCGCGTCGGCGGGACGCTCCTCGCGCAGGATCAGGCCGCTCGGGCGGCGGGTCACGCTTCGGTGACGGTCACCGACGTGATGCTCACCGGCTGGGCGGGGCGATCCTGGGAACCCACGGGCGCCGTGGCGATCGCGTCGAGCGTCTCCTCGCCCGCCGTGAGACGGCCGAAGATGGTGTAGTTGGGCGGCAGGCCGTAGTCGGCGTGCATGACGAAGAACTGGCTGCCGTTGGTGTTGGGGCCGGCGTTGGCCATGGCCAGCGTGCCCCGGCGGTACGGCAGGCGCACCGCCTCATCGTTGAAGCGGTAGCCCGGGCCGCCCCGGCCGGTGCCCGTGGGGTCCCCGCCCTGGATCATGAAGCCGCGGATGACGCGGTGGAAGATGACCCCGTCGTAGAAGCCTTCGCGGGCCAGGAACACGAAGTTGTTGACGGCCAGCGGTGCCTCCTTGGGCAGCAGCTCGGCGGTCATCGGCCCGGCCGAAGTCTCGATCTGGACCGTGTAGGTGCGCTGCGGGTCGATCGTCAGCGGCGGCGGGGCGGGGTATTGCTTAGGCATGGGAACCTCTTCCGGCGGTGGGCGGCGAGCCGGCGGACCGGCTCACGAGGGTCATCTGGGTCGTCGCGCAGCCTACCGTAGGCGTGGCCGTGGCGCTGGCGGAGCCGGCCCGCAGGGGTCGTCCAGCGGCCATCTCCCGGCTATCGCCGATCCCCCGTCTCACCACGGTGCGTGGTGCTATGCGTGTTGGAAGCCGTCCCGGGCGGCGCTCCAGGCCTCATGGGGCCCCGCCTGAAGGTGAACGACGAGGCCGCACCCGACGCCGACCGGCGGTGAGTCGCTTACCACCAACGTGGCTGGTGCCCGAGAGGAACCAGATGCCGCCGGTCGACGCGCCCGGGTCGCGCCACCAGTGGAGGACCTCGCGGCTCGTGGCGGGCATCACGGCCCGAAGAGTGGCCGAGTGCCGCGCGACCGCCGATCGATTCGAGGTGGTGTCGGGCAGGATGAGGATCCGTCCGACGACCCGAGGTCGCCAGCCGCGCTGCCCGCGCACCAGCTGCGGCACGATCCTCACCTTCCGGTCGAGCGCCCTGAGGGTGTCCTGGACGTCGACCAGCCTGGTCTTGACCTCGATGACGGCGACCACCGACCCTTGCTCACGCCAGGCGAGGACGTCGACGCTGCCTCGTTCGCCGAAGTGGTTGAAGGTGAACTCCACCTCGCTCGCCCAGCCAAGGCCCTGCAGGCGTCGCACGATCGTCTCGACCACGGCGGCGTGCCCGGCGTCGAGCAGCCGGTACGCATCGGCGCCGCGATACCGTGGCTCGAGGTCCAGATGGATCCCCAGAGCAGCGCCGACCCTCCGAGCCGATGTGAGTCCGACCCGCTCGACCTGCCCAAGCTCGAGCAAGGAGACCAGTTGCTGGCTTGTCCGACTCGACCGTCCGACGTCGACCTGGCGCAGGCCGCGCCGTAGCCGGACCACCCGGAAGAGGGCGCCGACGCGCATGTCGTCCACGAGACGCCATGGTGGCGCGCGTGTCTTGGCGAGCTCTTGCCGGCTCTAACGCCGCGCGACCCGGACGGCAACGCGGCCGCCTGGTTCCTCGC
>CAZFGT010000026.1:10339-35387 GCA_964518505.1 uncultured Anaerolineaceae bacterium
GGACGGCAACGCGGCCGCCTGGTTCCTCGCTCGCTGGACGGCAACGCGGCCGCCTGGTTCCTCGCGCGCACCAGCCTGGTTGGTGGTATGCGCGTCGGCGTGGGCCTGGGCCATGCGCTACCCATGATCCACGTTCGAAACGGGCCCCCACCAGAGATCCGAAGTCGCTCCAGATGGCCGCGATCACGCCTAGCACCATGCAGGCTGGTGACGCGTGGGATGGGCGCGCGGAGAGGCCGCAAGCCGCGCGCATGACCCAGCGACGCAGCGGAGCGTCGCGCTGCTACGCTTCGGGGCATGGCCAAGCACGACGCGCCGGCCGCCCCGATCCTGCCGTACGACCGGGTGAGCGACCCGGCCAAGCGGCATAGCGCGGCCCTCACCGACGGCCCGGACCGGGCGGCGGCGCGGGCGATGCTCAAGGCCATCGGCTTCACGGATGATGACCTGGCCAAGCCCATCATCGGCGTGGCCACGTGCTGGATCGAGACCATGCCCTGCACGTACAACCAGCGGCGCCTGGCCGAGCATGTCAAGGCCGGCATCCGGGCCGCCGGCGGCACGCCCATGGAGTTCAACACGATCGCCATCTCCGACGGCGTGTCGATGGGCACCGAGGGCATGAAGGCCAGCCTGGTCAGCCGCGAGGTCATCGCCGACTCGATCGAGCTGGTGACCCGCGGCCACCTGTTCGACGGTCTGGTGTGCCTGGTCGGCTGCGACAAGACGATCCCCGCCGCGGCTATGGCCGTCGGCCGCCTGGACCTGCCCGCGGTGATCCTCTACAACGGCACGATCTATCCGGGCGTGCTGGACGGCCGGCGCGACGCCACGGTCGTGACCGTCTTCGAAGCCATCGGGGCCTACCGCGCCGGCAAGATCACCGCCGAGCGGCTGTACGAGGTGGAGAACGCGGCCTGCCCCGGGCCGGGGGCGTGCGGCGGCCAGTTCACGGCCAACACGATGAGCATGGCCTTGGAATTCCTGGGCCTCTCCCCGGGCGGCCTCAACGCCATCCCGGCCGAGCATCCGGCCAAGGACGACGCAGCCCGACGTTGCGGCGAGCTGGTCATGGACCTCGTGCGGGCGGATCGCCGGCCCAGCTCGATCGTCGACCGGCGCGCCCTGGAGAACGCCATCGCCGCCATCGCCGCCAGCGGCGGCTCGACCAACGGCGTGCTGCACCTGCTGGCCATCGCCCGCGAGTTCGGCGTGCCGCTGGAGCTCGACGACTTCGCCACGATCGCCGACCGGACGCCGATCGTGGCCGACATGGTGCCCGGCGGCCGCTACACAGCGGCCGACCTGTACGAGGCCGGCGGGCTGGGCCTGCTGGTCCACGAGCTCGACCGGGGCGGCCTGATCCACGGCGACTCGCCCACGGTGGACGGCCGCACGCTCGGCCAGGTGGGCCGGGACGCGGTGGCCACCGCCGGGCAGCGCGTCGTGCGCCCCATCGAGGACCCCCTCAAGCCGACCGGCGGCCTGACCATCCTGCGCGGCTCCCTCGCCCCGGACGGCTGCGTCGTGAAGCTCGCCGGCCATGAACGCCGCCACCACCGCGGGCCGGCCCGCGTCTTCGACTCGGAGACGGCCTGCTACGAGGCCGTGCGGGCCCAGGCCATCAAGCCCGGCGATGTCGTCGTCATCCGGTACGAAGGGCCGGTCGGCGGGCCGGGCATGCAGGAGATGCTCAGCGTCACGGCCGCCCTCGTCGGCGAAGGCCTCGGCGAGTCGGTGGCGCTGCTCACCGACGGCCGCTTCAGCGGCGGCACGCACGGCCTGATGATCGGCCACGTGGCCCCGGAGGCGGCGCTGGGCGGCCCCATCGCGCTGGTCCACGAAGGCGACCCCATCGTCATCGACGTCGACGGCAAGCGCCTTGACCTGGAGGTCGCGCCCGACGAGCTGGCCCGCCGCCGGGGCGCCTGGCGGCCGCCAGCGCCGCACTACCGCACGGGCGTCTTCGCCAAGTACGCCGCGCTCGTCAGCTCGGCCAGCGAGGGCGCCGTGACCGAGGTCCCGGCCGGGTCGCGCGACGCGGCCCGCCCGGCCTGAGCCGGCGGTCGGCGGCGGGCCCGTGCTGAAGGGCCACGTGCGCCTCAGCTTCAAGACGTCGCCCCAGCACGTCGAGTGGGCGACCCTGCGCGACACCTGGGCCCTCGGCGGTCAACTGGCCGTCTTCGAGGGCGTGTGGATGAATGACCACCTGACCGACATGGCCGAGCCCCCCGGGCCAAGCCTGGAGGCCCTCACCCTGGCCGCCACCCTGGCCCATCTCGTGCCCGGCAAGTGGATCGGCCACGCGGTCCTGTCCAACACGTTCCGGCACCCGGCCGTCCTGGCCAAGGCGGCTGCGGTCATGGACCACGCCACGGGTGGCCGCTTCATCCTGGGCCTCGGCGCCGGCTGGCACGAGGGCGAGCACGCCGCGTTCGGCATCCCGCTGCCGCCGATCGGCCAGCGCATCGACCGCCTGGAGAGCGCCGTGGCGGTGATCCAGGCCCTGTTCTCCGCCGCGGCGGCCGAGCCCCCAGGCGTGACCCGCCCCGATCCGTACTACCCGCTCCAGGGCGCCATCGCCCTGCCCGCGCCGCTGACGCCGGGCGGCCCGCCGCTCTACCTTGGCGGCCAACGCCGCCGGGGCATCGCCCTTGCGGCTCGCGCCGCCGCGGGCTGGCTGCAGCCGGGCACCGACGCGGGCGACGCCGCGTACTTCGCCGGCCGCCGGGCGGACGTGATACGGGCGATGGGGGCCATCGGCCGTGATCCGGCCGGCTTCGCCTTCGTCGGCCAGGTGCACGTCGGCCCGTCGCGCGCCGATGCCGGGGTGGCCCTGGACCAGGCCCGCCGCATCGCCCGCGAAGGCGCCACCGAGATCATCCTGGGCATGCCGGCGGCCGGCGGCCCGGCAGCCCTCGAGCGGCTTGCCCGTGACGTCGCCGAGCCGCTCCGCGCCGAGCTTGGATGAGCGGCCTCAGCCCTTCCGGCCACGAGCTGATCCGGGCGGCGCGGCGCGCCGTCCTGGCCACGATCACGCGCGACGGGCGGGCACGGCTCGTGCCCATCTGCTTCTGGATGCCTGACCTCCGCTCCGGTCCGGACGACGCCGACCACCCGCTCCTCGTCTACTCGGCGCTGGACGAGAAGCCCAAGACGGTGGCCGACCCGCTCCAGCTGGGCCGCGTCCGCGACCTCCTGGCCCGGCCGGCCGTGTCGCTCCTGATCGACCGCTGGGACGAGGATTGGCGCCGCCTGGCCTGGGTCCGCCTCGACGGATCGGCGCGCGTCCTCGGGCCTGCCCGACCGGGCGTGGCCGACGCTGCGGAACACGAGCTGGCCGTGGCCGGCCTGCGGGCGCGCTATCCCCAGTACCGGACCCACGACCTGGCCGACCGGCCCCTCATCCGGATGGCCGTCGATCGCGTCACCGAATGGGCCGCGGCGTGAGCGCCGAGCGCGTCCCTGGCGCGGACGGGTCCATCTCCAGCCTGGTCGGCCATCTCCAGGCGTTGCTCCGCCTGCGGACGGTCAACCCGCCGGGCGACGAGATCGTGGCCGCTCGCTACCTGGGCGGCATCCTGTCGGCCGCGGGCGTGCCATCCCGCATCCTGGAGCCCTTCCCGGGGCGGGGCGACGTCGTGGCCCGGCTGCGCGGTGACGGCACGGGCGGCGGCCCGCTCCTCCTGCTGGGCCATCTCGACGTCGTGCCCGCCGATGCCGAGCGCTGGACGCACGACCCGTTCGGCGGTGAGCTCGATGCCGGCTACGTCTACGGGCGTGGCGCCGTGGACATGAAGGGCATGGTGGCCATGTCGCTGCAGGTCGTGCTGGATCTCGCCGCCGAAGCCGTGGCCGCCGGCCTGGACCCGGCACACGACGCCATCCCGGGGCTGCGGCGCGATCTCATCTTCGCCGCCACGGCCGACGAGGAGGCGGGCGGCCTGTTCGGCGCGGGCTGGCTGGTCGATCACGAACCGGACCTCCTCCGCGCCGACGCGTGCCTGACCGAGGCCGGCGGGGTGAGCGTCCAGGTGGGCGCGCAGCGGCTCTACCCGATCCAGGTCGCCGAGAAGGGCTACCACCGTGTGCGGATCACCGTGCGTGGCGCGGCCGGGCACGCGGCCATGCCCCGCGCGGACAGCGCCGCCATCCGCGCCGCGCGGCTCGTGGAGCAGCTGGCCGTGCCCACGCCCCAACGGATCACGCCGGTCATGCGGCGGGCCCTCGAGCAGGTGGCGGGAGCCATCCCGTCGACGGCCGCCCTGGTCGCCCGGATCATCCACGCGGCTGATGGGGTCGCCGCCCTGGCGGCCATCGACGATCTGTGCCGCGAACCCGAGCGCCGTGCGCTGAAGGCCCTCCTGCGCGACACGATCAGCCCCACGATCATCCATGCGGGGGTCAAGGAGAACGTGCTGCCCGGCACTGCGGACGTGGTGGTGGACTGCCGGCAGCTGCCGGGCACTACCGCCGCCCAGGTGGAGGCACTGGTGGCGGCCCAGGTCGAGGCCGAGCTGTGGCGGCACTGCTCCACGGAGGTGCTGAGCCACGGCGAGCCGGTCGAACAGCCGCTCGACCACCCGCTGCTGGCCCTCCTCGGCGAGATCCTGCGGGCCCACGACCCCGCCGCCGTGCCGGTGCCGCTGCTGGCCCCCTTCGCCACGGACGCCAAGCACACCATCCGCCTGGGCATCCCGACCTATGGCTTCTCGCCCCTGCGCCTTGATCCCGACGAACCCTTCCTGGAGCGCTTCCACGGTGACGACGAGCGGGTCGCCGTCGACGCGCTGCGATGGGGCTATCCGGTCCTCGCCGACGCCGTGCGGCGCTATTGCGGCTGAGGGCCGCTCGCGTGCGCGACGGGCCGCCCGGGTGTACGGTGCGGGGGTGTCCGCGCAGGTGACCCAGTCCACCCGATCGGCCGCCAAACGGGGCAGCCTGCTCCTGTCGCCGTTCGGGCTGACGTTGCTCGGCATCGCCCAGCTCACCGACTTCCTGACCTATCGGGCGATGCTCGCGGCCCACGGCGCCGCGGCGGAGCTCAACCCCCTGGCCGTGTCGCTCCAGGCGCACGGCCTCTTCTACGCCCTCGTCGCGAAGATCACCGTCTGGGCGCTCGTGGCGGCGATCGTGGCGGTGCTGGTCCGCGACCACCCGCGCCTGGCCTGGGGGGTCCTCGCCTTCGGCATCTTCGTGGGTGTCGTCGGGGCCTTGAGCAACCTCGCCACCATCTGAAGCCGCGCACCGGCAGCCGCGCGTCGCGTCAGCCGCCCGGCGGCGCCTTGATCAGCCGGCCCCGCGGCGTCATGGCCCGGTCCGCCAGCACCGCCACGGCCATCGCCACCAGGGCCCGGTCGTCGAGCGGCAGCGGCCGCACCACCGCCAGGAACTGGTCCGCCCGCGAGCGGTCGATGGCCGCCACGAGGGCCGCGCCCTCGGGCGTCAGCCGGAGGACGCGCTGACGGCGATCGGCCACCTCCTCCAGGCCCTGGGCCAGGTCCCGCGCGCGCAGCGAGGCCACCACGCGGCTCGCCGCGGACGGGGAGCGGCCGAGGAGCTCGGCGAGGTCCCCCACGGTCAGCGACGAGCTGCCGGCGATGGCATAGAGCGCCGCCAGCTGGGTGAAGCCCAGGCCGAGGGTGCCGAGCTGGCCAGCGAACCCGATGACCAGGTCGCGCCACAGCGCCTTGCCCATCGCGATGGCGTCGGACAGCTGTCGCGGATTCTGCGGGGGCGGGGCGTCGACCACGCCGCGAGCCTATCCCGGCAGCGAGATCTATGCAATCTTGCACACGAAACGCGGGGCGCGCCGCTCGGGCCTGCTACAACTGGGGCGATGTACGCGCCCGTGGTCCGCACGTGAGCGGCGTGGCCTTCGTCTTCCCGGGGCAGGGCTCGCAGAGCGTGGGCATGGCGCGTCGCGTGGCCGAAGCCTGCCCGTCCGCGGCGCAGGCCTTCGCGACCGCCGACGCCACCCTCGCCGAACCACTGACCCGCCTGGCCTGGGACGGCCCGGCCGACGAACTGGACCTCACCGTGAACGCCCAGCCGGCGCTGCTGGCGGCCTCGATCGCCTTCCTGCGGGCCCTTGAGACGGCCCGTGCGGAGGCCGGCGTGCCACCCCTGGTGCCGGCCTTCCTTGCCGGCCATTCGATGGGCCAGTACTCGGCGCTCGTGGCGGCCGGGGTCATCGACCTCGAGGAGGGGCTAGAGCTGGTCCGCGAGCGCGGGCGCCAGATGCAGGCCGCCGGCGGCGACGGCGCGATGGCCGCCATCATCGGCCTCGACGACGGGCGGCTCCCCGAGCTCGTCAAGGCCGGCCAGGCCCACGGCGTCTTCGGCGTGGCCAATCGCAACTCGCCTGGCCAGGTGGTCGTCAGCGGCCAGCGCCCGGCCGTGGAGGCGGCGGTCGAGGCGGCGCGCGGACTCGGCGCGCGGCGGGCCATCCTGCTGCCCGTCAGCGTGGCCGCCCACAGCCCGCTCATGGCGCCGGCCGCCGCCGCGATGCGGCTCGCCCTCGCGCCGGTCCCCTTCGCCGACCCGCGCGCGCCGCTGCTGGCCAACGCGGATGCCCGCCCCCTGACCAGCGGCGAGGCCTGCCGCAGCGAGCTCGTCGAGCACCTCACGACCGGCGTCGACTGGGTCGCCGCGGTGAGCGCGATGCGCGCGGCCGGGGTGACCACCTTCATCGAGGTCGGCCCCGGCAAGGTCCTGACCGGCCTCATCCGCCGCATCGCCCCCGAGGCTGCGACCATCGCCCTCGACGACCCCGCCGCGCCCCAGGGCCTCGCGCCCGAGGCGCTGACCCCCGATCCGAGCACCGCCATCCTCGCCCAGCCGACCACCTAGGAGACCGCCCGCCCATGCGTCGACCCGACTTCTCCCGCCGCGTGGCCGTCACCGGCCTCGGCATCATCAGCCCGGTCGGTCAGGACATCCCGACCGCCTGGCACAACCTCGTCGAAGGGCACAGCGGCCTGCGCCGCATCACCTACTGGGACCCCTCCAAGCTGGAGTGCCAGGCCGCCGGCGAGGTCCACGACTTCGATGCCAACGCCTGGATGGATTTCAAGGCCGTGCGCCGCACCGACAAGAACGTCGTCTTCGGCGTCGCCGCCGCCAAGCAGGCCGTGGCCGACGCCGGGTTGCCCATCACGCCCCAGAACAGCGAGGACGTGGGCGTGGTCTTCGGCTCGGGCGTCGGCGGCCCCGGTCTCATGATGGAGGCCATCCAGACGTGGGAGAAGAAGGGCCCCCGCCTGGTCAGCCCGTTCTTCATCGCCAACATGCTGCCCGACACCGCGTCGGGCCAGATCGCCATCGAGACGGGTGCCCGCGGCGCCAACATGTGCATCGTCACGGCCTGCTCGACCGGCACCCACAACATCGGCGAGGCGGCGGAGGGCATCCGGCGGGGCGACTTCGTGGCCGCCATCTGCGGCTCGACGGAGACGCCCCTCTTCGAGGTCGGCTACATCGGCTTCTCCAACATGCGCGGCATGGGCACGCCGCGCGAGGGCGAGCCGCTGGAGACGATCTCGCGGCCGTTCGATCGCACCCGCGACGGGTTCGTCCTCGGCGAGGGCGCCGGGGCGATGGTCGTGGAGGACCTCGAGCACGCCAAGGCGCGCGGAGCCCGCATCTACGCCGAGGTGGTGGGCTTCGGCTCGGCCGCCGACGCGTGGGACCTCATCCAGCCGGTGGAGAAGGGCGACGGGACGCGGCGGGCCATCGAGATGGCCCTGGAGCGCCACGGCGTGCCGCGCGACGAGATCGACCTCATCAATCCCCATGGGACGTCCACGCCGCTGGGCGACCTGCGCGAGGCGCAGGCCTTCTGGGCCGTCTTCGGCGATCGCACGCCGGAGATCGCCATCAGCGGCACCAAGTCCATGACCGGCCATCTCATGGGGGCCGCCGGGGCGGTCGAGGGGATCTTCACCGTCCTGTCGGTCTACCACCAGTGCGCGCCGGCCACCCTCAACTACCGCGACCCCGACCCGGAGATCAACCTGAACGTCGTCCACGGTTCGTCGCGCTCGATGCCCATCCGCTACGCCATCAGCGACAACGTGGGCCTCGGCGGCCACAATGGGGCGGTGATCTTCAAGCACTACGACGGCGACTGAAAGATGGCTGACGCCGGCGCACCGGTCACCGTCGCCTACTTCTACCGCGTGCGGTGGGGTGCCCAGGAGGAGTTCCTGGAGCTCTTCGAGCGCAACCACTGGCCGCTGCTCCGGGAGCAGCTGGCGGCCGGTCGCTTCCTTGACGTCCAGGCCTACGTGCCGCGCTTCCACGGTGATGGCCGGGCGGACTGGACGGTCATGGTGACCATCACCTACCGCGACTGGTCGGCCATGGAGGCCCACAGCGAAGCGGCCATCGCCGCCCGCCTCTTCCCCGACCAGGCGCGCTATCAGGCGGAGGAGCGCCACCGCTTCGAGCTCTTGGAGGCCCATTGGGACGTGCCCCTCGAACCACGGGCCCTGCCGCGCTGAAGCCCGACCCCGTCCTGGGCTTCTACGGGCCGGGGAGCCGCATGTGGCGCATCAACCGCGAGGCGGTGCTGCTCGGCGCCGGGCCCACGGCCCTCCTGCTGCAGCTGGCGCACCCCCTGGTCGCCGAGGGCGTGGCTGCCCACAGCGACTTCGAGGCCGACCCGGCGGGCCGCCTGCGCCGCACCCTGCGCACGACGCTCGCCCTGGTCTTCGGTGACGGCCCGGCGGCCGAGGCGGCCGTGCGCCACCTCAACGGGGTCCACGCCACGGTGCGCGGTGAGGCGGCCGACCCGGACGCCCGCGCGCTCGCGGTACGGTACCGAGCCCTGGACCCAGCGCTCCTGCTGTGGGTCCAGGCGACGCTCATCTGGACGAGCGTCCAGGCGTACGAGCGATGGGTGGGGCCGCTCGCGCCGCAGGATCGCGAAGCGTTCTGGGGCGAGGCGCGCCAGGTGGGGGCGCGCCTGGGCATCCCGCTCGACGAGAGTCCCGCCGACTGGCCGGCGTTCGAGGCCTACATGGCCCGCATGCTGGGACCCGCCGGTCCGGTCCGCGTCACGGCGGTGGGGCGGCGCCTCGGGCGCCTCGTCGTCCGCGCCCCCCTGCCCTTCCTGCCCGGGCCGCTAGCGACCCTCATGACCCTGCCGGCGGTGGCCCTGCTGCCGGCGTCGATCCGCGACGGCTACGGACTGGCGTGGGGACCGCGTCGCGCG
Source organism: uncultured Anaerolineaceae bacterium (assembly GCA_964518505.1). Classification (GTDB taxonomy): domain Bacteria; phylum Chloroflexota; class Limnocylindria; order Limnocylindrales; family CSP1-4; genus DASPUH01. The sequence goes on from CAZFGT010000026.1 coordinate 19,557, forward strand.
CGGCTGGCCGCCGGCCTGGACCGCGCGGTCCGCCTGTGGGTCCACCTCATGCCGCCGGCGTGGCGGGCCATGCCGCAGGCCAGGGCGGCCGACGCCAGGGCCGCTCGCGGCCGTCGGCCCGCGCAGTACGATCGGGGTCCCCACCCCAGGAGTGAAGCCGGCCGTGCCTGAGCAGGACCTCGCCCGTCGCGCCGTGATCACCGGATTGGGCGCCATCACGCCCATCGGCAACGACCACCCCACGTTCTGGCGCAACCTGGTCGCGGGCGTGAACGGTGGCGGACCCATCACCAGCTTCGACGCCAGCCGCTACGAGGTCCGCATCGCCGCCGAGGTCAAGGACTTCGACCCGACCACGGTCATGGACCGCAAGATGGCGCGCCGCATGAGCCGCTTCATCCACCTGGCCATGGCCGCCGGCAAGGAAGCGGTCGCCGACAGCGGCCTCGACTTCACGACCTGGTCCCCGGAGCAGCGCGACCGCGCGGGCGTCGCCTTCAACACCGGCGGCGGCGGCCTGGAGCAGATCGTGGACGGCACGCACACGGTCGAGCAGCGGGGGCCGCAGTTCGTGAGCCCCTTCGCCATCCCGGCCCTCTCCGGCTCCATGGCCGCCTGCCAGCTGTCCATGGAGTACGGCCTGACCGGTCCGGTCATCACCCAGGTCGCGGCCTGCGCCAGCTCGGTCATCGCCTTCCTGGATGGGCTGCGCCTGATCCAGCGCGGTGAGGTCGACGTGATGCTCGCCGGCGGCTCCGAGGCGCCGTTGCTGCCCATCGGGTTCGCCGCGCTGGGCAACATGGGCGCCCTGTCCAAGCGCAACGACGATCCCACCCATGCCTCGCGGCCCTTCGATCGCGACCGCGACGGCTTCCTGTTCGGTGAGGGAGCCGGCGCGGTGGTGCTGGAGAGCGCAGCCCACGCGCTGGCGCGTGGCGCGACCATCCACGCCGAGGTCATCGGGGCGGCCCTCACCGCCGATGCCTTCCACATCAGCGCCCCGGAACCGACCGGACGGGGCGCGGCACGGGCCATGACGATGGCCATGCGCGACGCGGGGGTGGCCCCCGACGAGATCGACTACATCGTCGCCCACGGGACGTCGACGCCGCTCAACGACGTGACCGAGACCCGGGCCATCAAGGCCGCCTTCGGAACGCACGCCTACGGGCGCCCCATCAGCTCACCCAAGTCGATGGTCGGGCACCTGCTCGGCGCGGCAGGCGTCATCAGCGCCCTCACCGCGCTCGGCGCGATCCGCGAGGGCGTCATCGCGCCGACGGCCAACCTGGAGCATCCAGACCTGCCCGAATGCGACCTGGACTACGTGCCCCTCGTGGCCCGCCAGCACCGCGTCGACACGGCCATGATCAACGGCTTCGGCTTCGGCGGCCAGAACGCGGTGGCGATCTTCAGGCGCTTCGAGGCCTGACGCCGGCCAACCCATGCAAGTCGTCCGGACGATCCCCGAGGCCCGCGCCGCGGTCGCCGCGCGGCGGCGGACGCCCGGCGGCATGCTCGGCCTCGTGCCCACGATGGGCGCCCTGCATGCCGGTCATCGCGCCCTGCTTGAGGCGGCCCGGACCGAATGCGCCACGGTCGTCATGAGCCTCTTCGTCAACCCGGCGCAATTCGGCGAAGGCGCCGACCTCGCGGCGTATCCCCGCGATGAGCCGCAGGACCTGGCGGCGGCCGAGGCGGCAGGCGTGGACCTCGTCTTCGCCCCCCAGGCCGGCGAGCTGTACCCACCGGGGTTCCAGACCTGGATCGAGGCGGAACACCTGGGGTCGATCCTGGAAGGCGTCCACCGCCCGGGGCATTTCCGCGGCGTGGCCACCATCGTCGTCAAGCTGCTGCACATCGTGGCCCCCGACGTGGCCTACTTCGGCCAGAAGGACGCCCAACAGGTGGCCGTCATCCGGACCGTGCTGCGCGACCTGGACCTGCCCATCCGCCTGCGTGTCGTGCCGACCGTTCGCGATGCCGACGGCCTGGCCCTCTCGTCCCGCAACGCCCGCCTCTCGCCGGCCGAGCGAGCACAGGCCCTGGCCCTGCCGCACGCCCTGGCCACCGGCGATCGCGCGGCCGCCCTGGCGGTCCTGCGGGCGGCCGGCCTCGAGCCGGACTACGTGGAGGTCGCCGACCTGGAGCCGCGCGTGCTTGCGGCGGCCGTGCGGGTCGGCTCGACACGCCTCATCGATAATGTGACCCTCGATCCGCCGCCACGGGAGACCCAGCCGCGATGACGACCACCGCCCGGCCCCGCGCGGACGCCTCGGCCATGAGCGCCGCCCGGGCCATGCACCTGCAGCTCACGGCCTTCAGCGATCTGAAGGCGCGGCGCGAACCGATCGTCATGGTCACCGCCTACGACGCGCCCAGCGCCCGCCTGGCCGATGAGGCCGGGGTGGACATCATCCTGGTCGGCGATTCGGCCGCCAACAACATGCTCGGCTACGACGGCACCACGCCGGTGACGATGGACGAGATGGTCATGCTGACCCGGGCCGCCCGGCGGGGCACCAAGCATGCCTTCCTCGTCGGCGACCTGCCGTTCGGCTCGTACCAGGTGTCCGACCAGCAGGCCATCGAGAACAGCATCCGGCTGGTCAAGGAGGCCGGCGCCGACGGGGTCAAGCTGGAGGGGGCCGGCCCGTCGGTGGATCGGGCGCGGGCACTCGCCCAGGCGGGCATCCCCGTCATGGGCCATCTGGGCCTGACGCCCCAGAGCGTGACCATGCTGGGTGGCTTCAAGGCCCAGGGCCGCACCGCCGCCAAGGCCATGCGGCTCCTTGACGACGCGCTGGCGTTGCAGGCCGCGGGTTGCTTCGCCATCGTGCTCGAGGCGGTCTCGGCGCCGGCGGCGGAGCACATCAGCCGGCTCCTCAAGGTCCCCACCATCGGCATCGGCTCCGGGGTCGGATGCGACGGCCAGGTGCTGGTCTGGCACGACCTGCTAGGCCTGACCCAGGGTCAGGCGCCGCGCTTCGTGAAGGCCTATGCCGACCTCGCCGGGACGACGCTCGCCGCCCTGGAGGCCTACGCGGCCGATGTGCGCAGCCGGGCCTTCCCGGAAGAGCGCCACACCTACGGCCTGCCTGACGAGGAGCTGGCCGCGTTCGAGAAGGCCCTAGAGGCTCGCCCGAGCGAATCGACCTAGGCGTCCGGCCGAGGCGGGATGGGCCGCCCCTCGTACGCCTCCAGGGCTCGCACCATCTCCCGGTCCAGGCGGGTCGCCCGGCCGCTGGCGTAGTCGTAGGCGACCTGGATCGTCTCGCCGTCGGCCAGCAGCCGCCCGCCACCGCGCGGCGAGTCGTCCGAGGCGGCGAGCCGGTACTCGAGCGAGAACGAGGAGTGGCTGACCCACGCGGCGCGGCAGGCCACGATGACGGTCTCCCCGAAGAAGGCCGGCGCGCGGTACTCCACGCGGGCGTGGGCCATGATCATGGAGCGATCCGTTTCCGCCAGCGTCTCGAACACGCGGCCCGTCACGGCGCGGTAGTAGCCCGCCCGGGCGAGCTCGAAGTAGGTCAGGTAGACCGCGTTGTTGACGTGGCCCATGGCGTCCGTGTCGCTGAAACGCACCTCGATGGCGTGCTGGTAGCGGAACTCGCCGTCTGGTGGCTCGTGGCGGGTGCGCACGCCCGCATCATCGCCTATGGCGCGGTCAGGGTCACCGTGGTCGTCGACTGGACCTCGGCCGTCAGCCCGCCGAAGCCGGCGTCCGCGCTGTTCTCAGAGGAGATCGACCAGGTGAGCGTCTTGCCCGACACGGTCGGAGCGCCCATGGGCAGGGTCGGCACGAGGCCGCTGAGGTCGATCGTCTGGCCGACGCCGCCGCATGTCCCGTAGCCGGTCGCCTGACATGCGGTGGGCGTCTCCTTGAGGAACTGCAGAGTGAGCGCGCACACCGTCCCGCCGATGGCGCCCATCTCCACCAGCGTCGTGTCGGTCGTCCCCGCGCTGAGGCCCTGGGCCTCGAAGTGGTTCAGCGAGGTGACGGTGAACTGCCCGCTCAGTGATCCGTCGGCGCCGACGACGACGCTCAGCGGCGCCTGGCCGGAGTCGTTCTCCCCGCCATGTTCGCCCAGGTCGATCTGGCCCGGTGGGACGATCGTGGTCGACTTGAGGGTCAGGCTGCCCTGGTCCATACCGGCCGGCCACTGGGTGGGGCACGAGCCGGAAGCGCTCGGAGAGGCCGAGGGTGAGGGACTCGGCGGGGCCTTGTCGTGGAAGACGATGATCGCCGGGCCGCGGCCCCTGACATCGAGGATGTTGTTCAGGCGGTCCTGGATCCCGTCGAGGACGGGCGCAAGGAGGGCACCCACGAACGGCTGGAGGAGCGGCGGCAGCGGGCTGAGCAGGGACAGGGTCAACCGCCTCTTCAACGTGTCGAGCTCGGGCCGATGGACGGCCACGGGCATGTAGTCGAACTGGTTGCGCTGCTCCCCCGTGGGGTCGCCCGGGTCGCGGGCGGTGAGGAAGGGCCAGGTGGCCTTGCCGGTGTCGTCGGTGGCCGTCGTGGCGACGGCCTGGTCCGTCGGGCCGAGGAGTGGGTCGCTCGGCGCCTCGAGCGGGCCGAACGTGACGGGCACGCCCTTGCTCGTGAAGTCCGGCAGGGCGATCTTGGCCGCCTCGGCGCACTGGGTGACCGCGTCGGGCCATTTCGGCAGGTCGCCAGCGCTCACGTAGGCCGTGTACTGGCCCCGCTGGGGATCGCTGCCCAGGAAGAAGGTGCCGCCTTCTGTCGTGTCGCCATGGCCGGCGATGACCTGGACCGTGAACGGCAGGACCGAGGCGATCTGCTCGGCGAGTCCGGAGGCGATCGCGGCGATCCCCCGGATCATCGTCAGGACCGGCGCGATGAACGTATCGACGAGGCCCTTGACGACGCCCGCCGCGATATGGATGAACCACGACAGGGCGGCGCCAAGGATCGTCCCGACGATGCCCGGTGGCATCGCGTTGACCAGGGCCGCCTCCAGGTTCTGGACGATCGCATCGATCCAGCCGCTCGGCCCCGAGCAGAGGAGGGTGAGATCGACCGCCGGGGCCGCGACGGCCGGACCGGCGGCCGCGAGGGGCAGCAGGCGCACGGCGGCGGACGGGCTCGGCGAGGGAGCCGGCACGCGGCCCCCGTCGGTGGCAAGGTCGGAGGCAAAGAGGAAAAGGACCACCGCCGGGAAACGGACCGTGGCCGGGTCCTTCAGGTCCTGGCCGGCCAGGAGCGCCCTGGCGAAGGCCCCGCCGGGCGTTCCTGCGCTGGCGGCGTAGGCGGCCAGCAGCTGGGCCATCGACGGGGTGCCCGCGGGTGCGTCAGACGGCAGCGCTACCACGCCGTCGAGCTCGGCTCCGGTCCAGCCCGCCCCGCCCCAGGCCTGGACGGCCAGGGCATGGGCCTGGAAGTCGAGCAGCTCGACCGGGCTCGGGGTGGCGGTGAGGGGGACCTCGGGGGTCGCGGTGGCCGGATCGGTGCTCGTATCGGCCACGACGGCGATGCCCGCACGGGCGAGGGCGGCCTTGAAGGCGTCGGTGCTGTCGCCGGTATAGGCCGGGGCGGCGATCCGCTCGGCCAGGGCCCACGTCGCGTCATCGACGGCGGCCGTCGCTCCCAGGGGGACCTGGTGGGCGGCGATGGCGCTGGCCGGGCCGCTCGCGGCCGGGGCCGGGCTCCCGGAGCTGGGGCTCGTCGTGCCCGACGCGCACGCCGAGGCGAGGATGGAGGTCAGCAGCAGCGCGACGAGCGATCGAGTACGCATGTCCGCCAGCTTCGGACGGACCGATCGCAGAACGATCGCAAGGGGCGTACCCGTCGATCGCCGCTCGGTGACCATCCGCGGGGCGCGTCATGGCGGGCTCTGGCAGGATGCCCCGGATGGCCGATCCGCAGACCGTTGGCGCAGCCTCGACGACGATGGCCTCGGCCTGGGGTCCGGTCGTCGTGGTCGCCGCGGCTCGTGGCGTCCTCGCCGTCGAGCTTCGGAGCTCAGCGGCGGCGGTGCGGACGCTCCTCCGTCGACGGCTGGGCGCCGACGTCACGCTCCTCGAGCCCGCGGCCGCCGGCGAGGCCGGCCGCTCCCTGAAGCGGGTCGTGGCGGCCCTGGGCGCGACGCTCGAGGGGGAGCCGGTAGCTCTCGAGGACGTGCCCCTCGACTGGACCGGGGTCGCGGCATGGGACCGGCGCGTGCTGGAAGGCGCCCGCACCATCGGCCGCGGCCAGGTGACCAGCTACGGGCGGCTGGCCCGCCGCATCGGCGCGCCCGGTGCGGCACGGGCCGTGGGCGCGGCCATGGGCCGCAACCCGTTCTGGCTGCTGGTGCCGTGCCACCGCGTCGTGGCGGGCGACGGTTCCATCGGCGGCTACGGCGACGACCCCGACGGACGGGAGATCAAACGGGACCTGCTGGCCCTGGAGGGCATCGCCCTCCCGGTGGCCGTCCTGGTCGACTGAGTCGGCTCAGCCCCGCACGACGGGCCGCATCGGGAAGACGCCCATGACGATCGGCACGAGGGGGTCGCGGCACAGCTCCAGGCCCACGTCGCCGCAGCGCACGAGCTCGGCCAGCAGGTCGGACTCGCGCTGCGGCAGCCCCACGAAGACGAGGCCTTCCGGCACGCGCACGGGGCACACGTCGTCGGCCTGGCCGTTCAGCTCGAAGCGCCGCCGCAACTCATGGAGGGGCACGTACGGGCGGGACTTGATGAAGCGTCGCAGCTGGGCTGCGGTCGCGGCGTGCGGTACTTGTTCACCGGGGCTGGTCGATCGGGGGACCGAGGCCGCCGGGGCATCGACGGCGGGCTGGTCGGCCTGGCCGACCGGCTCGCTGGGAGGGCTATCCATGTCCGATTCGATCCGGGCACATCGAGGAGTCGGGTCACACCGAGGAGCGACGCGGTCACGCGCGTCGGGTGGCCGGGATGATAGCACCGGCCGTGCGCCGGGCCGGGAACTCAGGAACCCAGCCCGGCGAACACCGTTGTGCACAGGCCGCCGAGCTGCTGGATGAAACCGGCCAGCGCGGAGGGGTCGATGGTGGTGTAGATGCCGGCCACGGTGGCCACGTTCAGCTGCGCCAGGTCCCCGGTGACCGCCAGTTCGCAGCCGTGGGCGCCCTTGGTGGCGATCAGGAGCGGATCGACGCCCACCGCGAGGCCCCACTTGGCGCTGTCGCCGACGCCAGAGAGGCTCGTCATCTGCGGCGCGAGGACCATATCCTGCGCCAGGCCGGCCTGGCTGCGATCGACGTGCAGGGTCAGGCCGCCGTCGCCCTTCGACAGGTCGCTCAGGGCCCAGTCGCACTCGCCGGTAAGGGGGCTCTGGGGCGCGCCCAGGGCGGCCTTGAAGAGCGGCTGGACATCCGCCGGCGTGAGGAGCGAGCAGGGGTCCACCTTGGGCTGCGGGGTGGTCTGCGACGCGGCCTGCGACGGCGGCGGCCCACCCTTGACCAGGCCGGCGAAGATCTGGTTGCAGAGCTGGCCCAACTTGGCCATGAAGCCGGGCACGGCGGATGGGTCGATACCCGCCAGGGGCCCCGTGCCGCTCCTGGCCACGTTGAGTTGCGCGTTCCCGCCACCGACGGTCAGCTCGCAGGTGGTGTCACCCTTGACCGCCCCCAGGTGCGGGAAGTAGCCCGCCAGCAGCTGCCAGCTGGCCTTGTCACCGATGCCGCTGATGGCGGTCGTGGCGCCGCCCATGCCCATGTCGGTGTCGAGGGGACCCTCACCCTGGCCCACGTTCACGACCACCGCGAGGCCGTCGCCCACGGAGGGGTCGGTCAGTGGCCAGGTGCAGTTGCCCAGGTGATCGGTCGTGGGCGCGTCCAGGGTGACCGCGAAGAGCGCCTGCACGCTCGCCGGGTCCAGGTAGGCGCACGGATCGATGTCCGGCATGCCGCAGATGACGCCGGCCAGCATCGAGGCATCGGCGCCGACGACCGCGCCGACGGTCGCACCGGCAGGGTTGGCGCATCCGGCCGCCCCACCACCGCTCCCGGCGTTCGTCGCGGACGAGGCGGCCCCGCCGCTGGCCCCTGAGCCGTTGCCGGCACCTGGTGAGGTCGGGCCCGCCGCGCCACCAGCGGAACAGGCGGCCAGGAGGAGGATGCCGGCCGCCAGTCCGGCGATGGCGCGACGGGTCAAAGGGGTGGACGGATGAGCGGTCATGGGAAGCATCCTCATGGCTGGATCGGGCCGACCGCGAGGTGCAGATCAGTCACGGACGTGCCGTAGACGTAGACCAGGACCTGCTGGCCCGCGGTCACATCGACGCTCATCTGGCCCTGCTTGGGCCCGAGAGCCGCACACGTCGGCAGGGTGCTGTCACTGTTCGCGACGACCGAGATCTGGTGCGTGCCCGGCGTGGTCGGGAAGATGGCCTGTGACGGGCCACCAGATGCGGCAAACACGTACGGGAGCCCCGGCTCCTGACTGGCATCGCCATTGACGGGCGGATCGCAGGACGCGTCGACGAAGAGGTAGTAGCTGGCGCGCACGTTCTCGTCGTCCATGACGTGCGTGCTCACCAGCAACTCCGCCTGGCCCGCGGCCGGCGGCGATGCGACCGGCCCCGTGCCTCCGTTCGCGTCGTCACCCTTTTCGATGACAGGACTGCTGTCCAGCTCGCAGATCGGCCCGGTCCCCAGACAGCCCGACCCTCCCTTGCCCTCGCTGGCCAGGATGAAGGTCTCCTGGAGCTGCGACCCGTCGTCCTGGTACCCATCGATGCCCTTTTCGTCGGCCATGTTGGCCACCGGATCCTCTCCCGTCGGCAGCACGTACAGCCGGACCACCCCGCCCGACTCATGGGGGTGCACATAGGCTGAGAACGAGCCATGGGCGACGGCCATGAGGATCGGCTTGGCGGCCTGGCCGACCGGGGTGTCATAGAGGTCCAACGCCGGGCCCGGCTGGAGGTTCTGATCGGCGTAGAAGTTGCCGATGCGCACGCTGGTCTGGCCCGCCTGCCCGGACGAGGCGGAGCCCCCGGCCACCGGCGTGCCGATGGAACCGTCGCCGGACGTGCCAAGACCCGCCGTGGCCCCGCCATCGGCGGGCGCCGTCGTCGGGGCGGCGGCGGAACCGGAGCAGGCGGCCAGGGCCAGGGCGAGGGCGACGGCCATGAGGCCGGTCAGCAGGAGTCTCCGCGGCATGTGGGCTCCGATCGCTTCAGTCACCTGCGGATCACGGCCGCAGGTCACCAGCGTCGGCGCGACCGATCGCAGATCGATCGCAGGGAACGGGCGGGCCGATCGCGGCTCGACCGCGAGCCCGGGGTCGCTAGGCTCGGGCGCGCCGCAGGGGCGTCGGGGCGGCGGTCGGCCGGGCCAGGCCGCTCACGATGCCGAGCGCATCGGCATGGGCCGCGGCGATGCCGATCGGGCCCGTGGCCGCTCCGCTTGCGTGGATCTGGCCGACCTCACGGCGCGCAGCGTCGAGTTCGCCCGACTCCGTCGGGGCGACGGGCTGGTGGATCGCCGCCCTGATCGCCGCCGCCGCCCCCAGCATGGGCGCGGCCCCGTCTGCGCCTGCCGCCAGGGCCAGACGGGCCGCCGCCTCGAGCGCGTCAACCAGGACCCACCGGTCCTCCACGGCATCGAGCGCCTGGAGTGCTTCGTGAAGATGCCCTGCAGCGGCGGCCGTGTCGCCGTCATCCAGGTCGAGGCGAGCCAGGTTGATGTGCCCGAAGGCGATCGTCGTGCGGGTGCTGCTCGCATCGCCGGCCGCGATCGCCTGGTGCGCGAAGCGCCGGGCTGCTTTGCGCCGACCGAGTCCTCGGGCCACCGCAGCGAGGCGGTAGCTGACGCTCCCCTCGGTCGGCTTGTGGCCGAGCTCGGCGAAGATGGTCAGGGCCTCCTCGCCCTCGGCCATCGCCATCTCGAGATGGCCGCCCTTCCAGTCGGCAAGGTTGAGCGCCGCCAGGGCATGGGCGCGAGCCAGTGGGTCGCCCGACGTGACGGCGATCGTGAGGGCACGCGCCAGCAGCGGCCGAGCGGCATCCGTCAGGCCCTGATCGGCCAGGAGCGACCCAAGGTGGAGCAACGTCGTCCCGACTTCGCGCTCGACGAGGGCCTCGTCGAGCCGGGCGAGCGAGGCCTCCAGGTACTGGCGCGCCCCGTCGACGTCATCGGTGGCGGCGGCCATCGCCCCCAGGCGCCGCAGCGCCCGGCCTTCGCCCAGGGGATCGCCGATCGCCGCGAACCGGGTACGGGCCTCCTCGCCCATCTCGCGCCCCACCGCGAAATCGGTGAGCCAGTAGGCGAGGTGTGCGCCGCTGAGGGCAGCCTGGGCGCGCAAGGCGCTGAGGGGCGGGGCAGCCGCCTGGAGCCGCCGCAGCCAATCCAGGCCCTCGGCGGGATGGCGACCCAGCCAGTACTCGGTCATGGCCACGGCCACCTCGAGGGCACGGACGGCGGCATCCGACTCGACCGACGCGGCGCATGTCGCCAGCACGGCCCGGACATGCGGCATCTCGCGGTCCAGGAGCTGCAGCGTGGCGGGACGATCCGCCGTGGCCAGCCGCCCGGCCAGGGTCGCGGCGCGCGCGAGCACGGCGTCCCGGTAGTGCCCGCGCGCAGCTGCCACGAGCCCCGGGTCGCCGGTCTCCAGGGTGTGGACCGCGATCGTCCGCAAGAGTTCGTACCGGGTCGGACCCTCGGCGCTGCGGACCTGGACAAGGCTCGCGTCCACCAGCCGGGCGATGGCGTCGAAGACGTCGAGGTGCGGATCGGCCGGCTCGATGACCTCGGCGATGAGGGCCGCATCGGCGTCGGCGACCATCACGGCCAGAGCCACCATCACCCGCCGCTCCAGTGGGCCAAGGCGAGCCACGCTCGCGTCGAGGGCTGCCCAGAGGCCCGTCCGGCCGCGCGTGGGCCCGCCGGCCCAACGGCTCAGGTCCACCTCCACGCGTTGGGTCAACTCGTCCAGCCGGAGCAGGTGGAGGTGGCGGGCCACGAGCTCCAGGCCCAGCGGCAGGCGATCCACGAGCCCGCAGAGGCGGTCGGCGGTGGCCAGCTCGTCGGGGCGCAATTCGAAATGCGGATCCACCAGCTTCGCCCGGTCGACCAGGAGGTCCAGGGCCTCCGCCTCGGCCAGCGGCCCGACCGGGATGAGCGCCTCATCGAAGACCCCGAGGCGCTCGCGGCTGGTGGCCAGCACCCGCACCCCGGGGCACGCGGCCACCACCGCGTCGACCTCCGCGGCTGCGTCCGCCGGCCGGGCCTCGCAACCATCCAGGACGAGAAGGCCCGTCGCGTCGGCGAGCTCCTGGAGCATGCCCTGACGCGGGTCGGTCGCCAACGACGACGGGGCCACGACGTCAAGGACGGCGGCCGCCACCGACTGCTCGGTGGACATCTGGTCAAGCGCCACGTACCACACCGGAGTCGCCGCGTTGCGGGCCGTCTCGACCGCCAGCCGCGTCTTGCCCGCACCCGGCGGGCCGACCAGGGTCACCACCCGGGCCCGTGTCCACGCCTCCGCAAGGGCCTCCTGCTCCCGGGCCCGCCCGATCAGGCGGGTGGAGGTGCCGGGCAGGCGGGGGCGATGCTCTACGGGCGCCCCGCGGGTGACCGGCGGGTCCAGGACCGGATCCTGGGCGAGGACCGCCTGCTGCATCCGGCGAAGGCCCGGACCGGGCTCGATGCCCAGATCGTCGACCAGCCGGCGGCGGCACTCGCCGTAGACGTCGAGCGCCTCGGCCTGGCGGCCGGCCCGGTACAGGGCCAGCATCAGCAGCTCCCAGCGGCGCTCGCGGTAGGGCTGTTCGGCCGTCAGCCCTCGGGCCGTCGCCACCAGGCTGCCGTCGCGTGCCTCGTCGTCGAGTTCGGCCGTCAGGAGGTCCTCGCGGACGCCCTCCACGAGCTCTTCCAGGCGGGCGGCCTCGATCTGGCCGAGCGGCACGTGTTCCAGGTCGGGGAAGGGCTGGCCACGCCAGGCGGCAAGGGCGTCGCGGAACAGGGCCATCGCGCGGCGCGGTTCGGATGGGAGCGCCTCTCGTCCATCCCCCGCGAGGCGCTCCAGGACCTGGATGTCGGTCGGCGTGTCGAGCTGGTACCCGTCACCGGCGGCCGGGATCGACAGGCCAAGGTGGCGCAGCCGGGAGACGTGGGCGGCGATGGTGTGGCGGGCGGTCGGCGGCGACTCATCGCCCCACACCGCGCTCTCCAGCTCATCGAACGAGACGCCGCGCCCGGCTTCCAGACCCAGGCGTGCCAGCAGGCGGCGCTGGCGGCGACCGCCGGGCGCGATGTCGGCCGGTCCGTCCCGGATCCGCAGCGGTCCCAGCAGCGCGACTTCCACACGCGGACTCTAGCCGAGCCCCCCGCCTGCGCGCGTCACAGTCCGCTCACCACGTACAGGTCGCGGGGCGTCGTGTCCAACACATCCGCTCCGTCCGGGCTGCACACCACGATGTCCTCGATGCGCGCCCCGTAACGGCCCTCGAGGTAGATGCCGGGCTCGATGCTGAAGGCATGGCCGACGGCCAGGGGCTCGGCGTTGCCGGCCACCAGGTAGGGCTCCTCGTGCCCTTCCAGGCCGATGCCGTGGCCGGTGCGGTGGATGAACTGCGCGCCGTAGCCGGCGACGGTGATCGGCTCACGAGCGGCCCCATCGACCGCCTCGGCCGGCACGCCTGGCCGGACCGCTGCGACGGCGGCTCCGTGGGCCCCCTGAAGCACACCGTAGAGGCCCGCGAATGTGCTGTCGGGACCGAAGGCCGGGTCCCCGCCGGTGACCCAGATGGTCCGCGTCGTGTCCGAGCAGTAGCCCCGCCGGATGCCGCCGATGTCGAGCACGATGGGTTCGCCCGGGCCGATGCGGCGATCGCCCGGCTCGTGATGCGGCTCGGCCGAGTTGGGCCCGCTGCCCACGATCCAGAAGGCGGCCTCGTCATGGCCCGCCTCGACGAGCCGGAGGCGGACCTCGTGCGCCACGTCGGCCTCCGTGCGGTCCACCAGGCGGCCGCCGGCGATGGCCAGCACGACCGCGTCGGCGGCGTGCGCGGCCTCGCGCAGCAGCTGGATCTCCTCCGCGTCCTTGACCATGCGCGCGGCCCTCAGCGCGGTCGTGGCCAGGGCCCATGTCGCTCCCGGAAGGGCCGCCTGGAGGCGCAGCATGTGGAGGGCCCAGAGCGTCGGTGAGACAAGGTAGCGGTCCGGGGCGCCGGCCGAGCGGCCGCTCGGGAGCGCTCGCGCGACCGCCGCGTACGGGTCGGCCGTCTCCTCCCAGGTGGCCACGACCACGCCACCGTGGCGGACCGCCGGGCTGGCCTCCGCGCCGGCCGCCTCCAGGCGCGGCGCGATCAGCGTGATGGGGCCGTCGGCCGGCAGCACCAGCAGCGTGAGGCGCTCGAGCGGGAGGGGCCCGTAGCCGGTCAGCCAGCGCAGGTCGGCGCCGGGGCCGATGAGCATCGCCGCCACGCCGGCCTCGCGCATGGCCCCGCGGGCGACGGCCAGCCGGGCCGCGTAGCGCTCGCCCCCGTCGTCCCGTCGGGCGGCGGTCACTTCACGCCATCCAGCCAGGCGCGGATGATCTCGGGCCCGTCGCGGAACAGTTTGTCGTAGCTGTAGACCCGCGTCGCCCCGGCGGCGAGGGCGCGCTTGCGCAGCGCCAGGTCGTCGTGCTGGCCCACCGCGATGACCGGCACCCCGGCCACCACGAGGGCCGTGATGAATTCGGTCGCATCCTGTCCGCGCAGCCCCAGGTCGACCACGGCCCCGCGTGGCCCGTCGCCGCCATGTGCGACCGGGACGGCCCCGGCCCGCTCGACCGCGGCGCGGAGCCGGGACGCCCAGATGAGGTCGTCGGCGGCCACGAGCACGCGTTCCGGACCTGCCTCGACTCGAATGCCCATCTCGGACTGAGACTACACTGCGGACGTGAGCTCGAGTCACGAGGGCACGATGACGGCCCCTACCGCCCGCTCGCTGCATGCCGAGAAGGTCACTGCCCTGGCCCAGCGCGAGCCGCTGCTCGTGGAGGCCGGCACGACCGTGGCTGCCGCCATCCAGCGCATGCGCGCGGCCCGCGGCGAGCCCGCTCTCGTCATCCGCGACGGCCGGCTGGAGGGCATCTTCACCGAGCGGGACGTGCTCCTCAAGGTGCTCGGCCACGACGTGGCACCCGATGCCACGGTGGACGCGTACATGAAGCCGCGGCCGCAGACCCTGACGCCGGACGCCACCCTTGGCGAGGCGGCCCACCTGATGGAGCGCGGCCGCTTCCGCCACGTACCCATCGTGGATGCCGACGGCCGGCCCGTCCTGACGCTGCGCCAGCAGGACATCCTGGCCTACATCGCCGAGGCGTTCCCCGAGGAGATCCTCAACCTGCCACCGCGGCCCCACCAACGCCTGGAGGAACCGGAAGGCGCGTGACTACCACCACGGCACCCCGCGCCGAGGCCCCCGAGCAGGTCGAGCTGGACCGGGTCACCATCCGCTTCGCCGGCGACTCCGGCGACGGCATGCAGCTCACCGGCAGCCAGTTCACCCGCACGGCGGCCGCCTTCGGCAATGACGTCAGCACCCTGCCCGACTTCCCGGCCGAGATCCGGGCCCCGGCCGGCTCATTGCCCGGCGTCAGCGGCTTCCAGCTGAGCTTCGCCAGCAGCGAGATCTACACGCCCGGTGACGAGCCGGACGTGCTGGTGGCGATGAACCCGGCCGCCCTGCGCACGAACATCGTGGATCTGCCCGCAGGCGGAGCCCTCATCGTCAACGAGGACGCCTTCACGGGCCCCAATCTGGCCAAGGCAGGCTACGCCGCGAACCCCCTCAAGGACGGCTCGCTCAAGAGCTACACGGTCTTCGAGGTCCCCATCAGCACCCTCAACGCGCGAGCGCTCGAAGGGCTGGACATGACCTCCAAGCAGGTCGACCTGACCAAGAACTTCTTCGCCCTGGGCCTGATGTTCTGGCTCTACGAGCGGAGCATGGAGCCGACGCTCGAGTGGATCGACGACAAGTTCGGCAAGCGGCCGATCTTCGCCGAGGCCAACAAGCGGGCTCTCAAGGCCGGCTACGCCTTCGGCGAGACGACCGAGATGTTCCACACCCACTACCGGGTCGCGCCGGCCCGCCTCGCCCCAGGTACCTACCGCAACGTCACCGGCAACGAGGCGACCGCCCTGGGCTTCGTCGCCGCCGCCCGGCTGGCCCATCGGACGCTCTTCTACGGCAGCTATCCCATCACCCCAGCCAGCGACATCCTGCACGCCCTCTCGGGTTACAAGGACTTCGGCGTCAAGACGTTCCAGGCGGAGGATGAGATCGCCGCCATCGGCGCGGCCATCGGCGCCAGCTACGGCGGGGCGCTCGGGTTGACCGGCACGTCGGGCCCGGGCATCGCCCTCAAGAGCGAGGCCATGAACCTGGCCGTGATGGTCGAGCTGCCCCTCGTCATCGTCGACGTCCAGCGGGCGGGCCCCTCGACCGGCATGCCTACCAAGAACGAGCAGGCCGACCTCCTGCAGGTCATGTTCGGGCGCAACGGCGACTCGCCGATCCCCATCGTGGCCCCCGCCACCCCGGGCGAGTGCTTCGACATGGCCATCGAGGCGTGGCGCATCGCCCTGCGCCACATGACGCCCGTGGTCTACCTCTCTGACGCCTTCCTGGCCACCGGGGCCGAGCCGTGGCGCATCCCGGACCTGGCCGACCTGCCCGACATCAGCGTCGGCAACGCCACCGACCCCAACGGGTTCCACCCCTACGACCGCGACCCGGAGACGCTGGCCCGGCCCTGGGCGGTGCCCGGCACGCCCGGCCTCGAGCATCGCATCGGCGGCCTGGAGAAGGCCGACATCACGGGCAACGTCAGCTACGACCC
>CAZFGT010000027.1:0-31875 GCA_964518505.1 uncultured Anaerolineaceae bacterium
GGCCTCGGCGGCTGGGGCCGCTGGGGCTGTCTGCTGTCCGGCTTCGGCGGGGGCCGAGGCCGCTCGGCCATCCTCGGCCGTGGGCAGCGGTTTGACCTTATGGGTCGAGGTGATGACGATCGACATCGACTTGCCCTCGAGGAGCGGCTGCCGCTCCACGAGGCCGTGATCCTTGACCAGGTCCGCGAACTTCATCAGCAGGTCGCGGCCCAGATACGCGTGGGTGAGCTCCCGGCCGCGGAAACGGCACGAGACCTTGATGCGGTCACCGGCCTCCAGGAACTGGATGGCCCGGCGGACCTTGGTGTCGAAGTCGCCCACGCCGATCTTGGGCGAGAGGCGGATCTCCTTGAACTCGACCGAGCGCTGGTGACGACGTGCGTCCCGGTCCCGGCGAGCCTGCTCGTACTTGAACTGCCCGTAGTCGAGGAACCGGGCGACGGGGGGTGCCGCGAGGGGCGCCACCTCCACGAGGTCGAAGCCTCGCTCCTGCGCGACACGGAGGGCCTCGTGGGTGGACATGACCCCGAGCTGCTGCCCTTCGTCATCCACGACCCGCACCTGCGGGACACGGATCATCTCGTTGATGCGCAGATCTTTGCTCAGGCTCGTTCCTCATCCATGCGACGGTCCATCACACCGATGATGGGGACAGCGAAGCTGCCCCGACCGCGGTTGCCGGCGGACTATATCACGCACCCTTCGCGAGCGGCAATCGCCGGGCGGCCGGGCGGTGGCGCTCTACGGCCACCAGCCGTGGCCGTCTGCGGCCGTCAGGCGGCGTGCCCCTTGAACGGATGTGCATCGGACGTTCATTGGGACCCGGCCGCGCCCGCTCCGTCGCCGTACGGAACACGAGGTGCACTAACCGCCCGAGGAAGCCAGCCAGATCACCATGTCGTCAGCCCTCCTCCGCCGCAACGAACATCGGATGCACATTCTGCGCAGGGGGCCGCCCTGGGGATCCGCGACGCGGTGTCGGGCGGCCGCGGTTCAGGGGCGGCGCGCCGCGGCCTCGTCGGCCAGGCGGTCGGCGAGGGCGTCCCAGGCCTCGACCGGCTGCTGCTCCCCTGCCCTGGTGCGGGGCGCGGCGGTTCGGGCCTCCAGCTCGCGGTCGCCCAGGACCAGCATGTAGGGCACCTTCTGCTCCTGCGCCAGGCGGATCTTGTTCTGCATGCGGTTGCTGGAATCGTCCACCTCGACGCGCAGGCCCCGCGCGGCGAGCACCGCGGCCAGTTCCCGGGCGCCGTCGATGTGGCGATCGGCGATGGGCACGACCACCGCCTGCACGGGCGCCAGCCAGAAGGGGAAGGCACCGGCGAAGTGCTCGGTGATGACGCCGATGAAGCGCTCCAGCGAGCCGTAGACGGCGCGATGGATGGCCATCGGACGCTGCGCCTGGCCGGCCTCATCGATGTAGGTCAGGTCGAAGCGCTCGGGCAGCATCACCAGGTCGACCTGGATGGTCGCCATCTGCCACTCGCGGCCGAGGGCGTCATCCACGTACAGGTCGATCTTGGGCGCGTAGAACGTGCCGTCCTTGGGTTTCACCCCGTATTGGACGCCGGCCGCGTCCAGCGCCTGCTGGATGAGCTTCTCCGCCTGGGCCCACAGGGCCGGGTCGCCCAGGGCCTTGTCGGGCTTGGTGGCGAACATGTAGCGCGGCGTCATGCCCACCCAGCTCCACGCCTCGGCGGTCATGGCGAAGAGCTGGCGCAGCTCCTCCTCCAGCTGGTCCGGACGGACGTAGATGTGGGCATCGTCCTGGATGAAGTGGCGCACGCGGGTGAGCCCCGAGAGCGCTCCCGACAGCTCGTTGCGGTGCAGCCGCCCGTACTCCGCGTAGCGCAGTGGCAGGTCCCGGTAGGACCGGACGCGGCTGCGGTAGATGAACGTGCTCTCCGGGCAGTTCATGGGCTTGAGGGAGTACCCCTGGCCCTCGATGTCGAAGAGGAACATCGTGTCCGCGTAGAGCGGCAGGTGGCCCGACTGCTGCCACAGCTTCTGGTGGACCAGGATCGGCGTGCTGACCTCGTCGTAGCCGTAGCGCGCCTGGAGGCCACGCATGGCGTCCTCCAGCGTGCGCCACAGGCGCTGGCCCTTGGGGTGCCAGAAGGCGGACCCGGGCGCCACGTCGTGGAAGCTGAAGAGGTCCAGGGCGACGCCCAAACGGCGATGGTCGCGCTTCTTGGCCTCCTCGCGGCGCCACAGGTAGCGGTCCAGCTCCTCCTGGGTGGCCCACACCGTGCCGTAGATGCGCTGCAGCATCGGCCGCTTCTCGTCGCCGCGCCAGTAGGCGCCGGCCACGCTCAGCAGGGCGAAGGGCCCGATCGCCCCGGTGGAGGCGACGTGCGGTCCGCGGCACAGGTCCACGAACGAGCCATGGGTGTACGTGGAAACGACCGGGTGGGGCTGCCCGGCCGCATCCGCGGCGCGCCCCAGGTCGTCCAGGATCTCCACCTTGAAGGGCTGTTCGCGTTCCTCGAAGAAAGCGCGACCCTCGGCCGGCGGAAGCTCGTGGCGCACGAAGGGATGGTCGGCCTTGATCGAGGCTCGCATGCCCGCGGCGATCGCCTCGAGGTCGTCTGGCGTCACGGGTCGGGGCAGTTCGAAGTCGTAGTAGAAGCCGTCGCGGATGGCCGGCCCGATGCCCAGGCGGGCGTCGGGGAAGAGGCCCAGGACCGCCTCCGCCATGACGTGCGCGGCCGAGTGGCGCATCGGATCCAGGGGGTCGCCGGCGTGGGCATCGAGGAGCTCCTCGGCCGACCCGCGGGCGGGCGCCTCCAGGATCTCCTCATCGATGGTGTCGTGGACTTCACTCATGGCATGCCTCCGCGGCAAAGGACCGTCTCGTCCTTGACGGGACGAGAGGCCGGCCTCCCGCGGTTCCACCCGCCTTTGCGTGGCGGCTGGCAGGCCGCCTCACGCACGCTCATGAGTCGCGCTAACGGGCGACGCCCGGGCCGGTTCGCCGGCCGCTCACGGGTGGTGGCGATGCGCGGGTGATGCCATCCGGGCTTCCAGCCGTGGCCCGGACTCTCTGGGGCGCCCGTGGACCGTCAGGTCCCGCTCACGCGTTGCATATGGTGGGCGACACTGGACTCGAACCAGTGACCTCTTGCATGTCAAGCAAGTGCTCTAACCAGCTGAGCTAGCCGCCCTCGTTTGCGCTCGGATTGTATCGGAGGTTGACCGGACCGACTTCGAGATGAACCGGCTAGCTCCTCGGTCGGCCGCGGCGGCGAACCTCGAGGCCTCGCCCGTCTGTCAGCGGTCGAAGTCGGCCGCCCGGGCCACGACCTCGCCGTCCAGGACGGTGAGCCGCGGTCGACACCCGGCCAGGGCGCCGCCCGGGCGCACGGGCTCGTCCAGCGCCTCCGACGGGACGACGATGAAGTCGGCCCGGTGGCCGGCCGTCAGGCGCCCGCCCTGACCCTCCTCGCCGGCGATGACGACCGGGTCGAGCGTGGCCGCGCGGATCGCGCGTGCCAGCGCCAGGCGTTCTGCCCCCGGGAACGCCCGCGCCTCGCCCGGCAGGCGCCGCGTGACGGCCGTGGCGATGCCCGGCCACGGGTCGGGTGACTCGACCGGCGCGTCGGTACCGAAGGCGACGGGCACCCCGGTGGCGGCGAGAGAACCCCACCGGTACGCGCGCGCCTGGCGCCGCGGCCAGGCCCGGCGGGCCATCGCCGCGTCGTGCAGGAGGTGCGCCGGCTGTACCGATGCCGCCACCCCCAGCCCCCGTAGGCGGGCCACGTCGGACGAGGCCGCCAGCTGGACATGCTCGAGACGTGCCCACAGGCGGCCGCCCCGTGACGACGGCACGGCCTCCAGCGCGTCGAGGGCCACACGCATCGCCCGGTCGCCGATGACGTGGACCTGCGGCGTGATGCCGGCCCGTGCCCCACGCTCGATGAGCTCCCGGAGCTCATCGGGTGAGAGCAGGAGGCGCCCGTGGCCGCCGCGGTCGGCGTATGGCGCGAGCAGCGCGCCGCTGCGCGACCCCAGGGCCCCGTCGGCGAAGAGCTTCAACCAGCCCACCTGTGCCCGCGCAGCGACCCGCGCCGCCCACGGGTCGCCGGCGACCGACGGCGCCACCGTCCCGCCGCTTCGGAGGCCGCGGGCCGACGCCTCGTGGAGCTGCTCCGGACGGACGCTGCCGTGGACCCGCAGCGGGAGACGCCCCTCGCGGGCCAGGCGTGCGTACTGGGCCGGCCCGCGCGTCATGCCGGGGTCCGGCGCGAGCCCGCCCGGATCATGGCAGCCCACGACGCCGAGCCCGGCCAGACGCGCTGCGTACGCCGCGATCGCCACGGCCAGCTCTTCCGCGTCGACCGCGGGGATGGCGCGGTCCACGAGCCCCGCGGCGTGCTCCAGCAGGATGCCGGTGGGCACGCCGCCTTCGTCACGCACGATGCTGCCGCCGACCGGGTCCGGCGTGCTCGACGTGATGGAGGCGGCCGTGAGGGCCGCCCGGCTGACCCATCGCGAGTGGAGGTCGTGACTCCACAGGGCGACCGGCCGCCCCGGCGCGGCGCGCTCGAGGGCGTCGGCATCGGGCCACCCGCCGAGGAGATCGAGGGACCAGCCAAGGCCCTCGAGCCAGCCCTCACGATCGCCCGCCCCAAGCCGCTCCCGGTGCACCGCCGAGACGCGGGCGAGCGTGGTCTCCAGCGCCAGCCCGTCCAGCTGGACGTGACGGTCGGCAAGCGCGGCGTCGGTCAAATGCAGGTGGGCGTCGGTGACGGCGGGCAGGACGACCTCGTGCGGGCCCAGGTCAAGTCGCCGCGTCCGTGGCCCCTGGAGCGAGGCTACATCCGCCGATCGCCCGGCGGCGAGGATCCGCCCCTCCCCCACCGCGAACGCCTCAGTCCAGCCGAAACCGCGATCCCCGGCCAGGGTCGCGACGCGGCCGGTCACGACCAGGTCGGCTTTGGCCGCCACGGCTCAGCCGCCGAACAGGCCCCGCAGCGCGGGCCTGTCGAGCCCTGCCCCCAGCGCCAGCGCGAGCATGACGCGCGCCTTGGGGCCGTTGAGCGTCCCGGCCATGATGGCCCCGGCACGAGCCCACGAAGCCCCACCGCCGGGGAAGCCATAGGCCGGGCGGACCCCGCCGCGCAGCGCGCGCGAGGTCAGGACCACGGGGAGTCCCGCGGCCATCGCCTCCACGGCCGCCGCCAGTACGTCGGGATGCGTGTTGCCGCTGCCGGTCGCCTGCATCACGATGCCGCGTGCGCCGCCGGCGACGGCCGCCCGGACCAGGGCCCCGTCCGTGCCCATCGCCGCCGCGACCAGGGCGATCGGCTCCGCCGGCGTTTCGGGCACGCTCGGCAGGGCCGGCCGCCGTACCCGGCGCCGCGTGAGCACAAGGCCGTCGTCGGAGACGTGGCCCAAGGGTCCGTCGTTGGGGCAGGCGAAGGCGGCATAGGCGAGCGTGTCGACCTTGACGACATCGTCCGCCGGCAGGACGAGGCCGCCCATGACCACCGCAGCGCCGATGCCGCGGGCCGCCGGATCTGCCGCGCAGCGTACGGCGTCGCGCAGGTTCTGCGGCCCGTCATAGCCATCCTCGCCGGCGTTGCGCATCGCCCCGGTCACGATCACGGGTGAGGCGCCCGGGACCAGCAGGTCGAAGGCCAGCGCCGTCTCCTCCATCACGTCGGTGCCCTGGACCACGACCGCACCCGCCACTCCGGGGTCGGCCAGCGCGGCGCGGAGGCGCGCGGCCTGGTCGAGCAGGTCGGCGAAGGAGAGGTGGGAGGCCGGCAGCCTGCCCCAGTCGATCGTGACGAGCTCAGCGATCCCCGAGAGGCCGCTCGTGCGGGCGAGGATGGCGGCCCCGTCCAGGCGTGGCACCGCGCCCCCGGCCGCGGCGTCGTGCTCCATGGAGATGGTGCCGCCGCTGAACAGCACCACCACCCGGGCCGTCATGGCGAGTCGTCGCCCCGCTCCGCCCGGCGCGCGTCGGGCGACGCGTCGGTGACATGGCCAAGGGCCATGGCCGTGACCGTCACCGGATCGATGGGCCCCACGTGCGCGCCGACCGGCTGGAGGGTCGGGGTCGGCCACCGCAGGAAGACGGCCCGCACACCGGTCCCCACGACGAGCGCCGCCATGAGGAAGAGGACGAGGGAGGTGCCGAGGGTGTCGGCCAGCGGCCCAGCGATGATGATGGGCACGAAGCTGGCCACGCTCACCAGCATGTTGAGCACGCCGAAGACGCGTCCCCGGACGTCCTCCGGGAGCTCCTCCTGGAGCTGCGTCTGGGCCGGCACGGCCACGAAGGCGTAGGCCACGCCGGCGGTGAGGGCGATGGCCACGATGATGCCCAGCAGGGAAACGAAGGGTTCCAGCGCCACGGCCCCGTTGCTGTCGACCCGCGAGCGCAGGAAGCTCGACAGCGGCGCCGCCACCGACAGGAGGGCCAGGGCGCTGCCCAGCACCAGCAGGCCACCCTCGATGAGGCGCCGCCGTGGCACGAGGCGCCCGTACGCGTTGAGGATGAGGATGCCCAGCACCAGCCCGCCGCCGAGGGGCAGGACGACGATGAAGAAGTCCTGCGGCTTGAGGCCCAGCGACTGCTGGGCGTAGTTCGGGCCGAGCGCACCAAGGACGCCCACCAGCGAGGCGGTGATGGCCAGGTAGCTGAGCGACCAGAAGATGCCCCGGTTGGCGCGGATGTAGCGCAGCCCTTCCTGCAGCTGGCGGAGGGTGCCGGCGAGGGCCGCCTCCGCCTCCCCCAGGGCCTGCCCCGACGCGAGGCGGCCGGGCTTGCCTTCGGGAGCCGAGGACGGCAGCGTCACGCACATCGCGGCCGCCACGAAGTAGCAACCCGCGACGAGCACGATCAGGCCGTTCACGTCGGCCAGGATCACCACGAACGGCCCCAGCAGCGCGAACCCCAGGGCGAACGACCCCTGCAGCGTGAAGGTGAAGAGGCTGTTGGCGGCGAGCAGCTGTTCCCGCCGCACGAGCACCGGGATCATCGACGCCTCGGCCGGGGCGAAGAGCGTCGTGATGGTGGACACGGCGATGTTGAGGATGTAGATCACGACGAGGTTCGTGTCCAGTACGACCATGGCCACGAAGAGGGCCCCGCGCAGGACATTGGCCACGATGAGGATGAGGCGCCGATCGAGGCGGTCGACGAAGACGCCGGCGATGGCGCTGAAGACCACGGCCGGCACCAGGAACGTCAGGAGCAGCAGGCTGACCGCCGACGCGGAGGCGGTCCGCTGGGCCACCAGCACGGTCAGCCCGTAGAGCACCATGTTGCCGCCCACCTGGCTCGCCACCTGGGCCAGCCAGAGCGAGAGGAACCGCCGATCGCGAAGGACCTGGCCGACGCTCTGCGAGCCGCCGGACGCCGGGGCCGACGCGATATCCGCCGCGCCGCCCGCGTTCACAGCGGGAGTGGGGCGGGTGTCAGGCGCACGAGGCGACGCTCGACGTCGCGCCGGGCCAGCAGGACCCGGTGCGCGCAGCCCTCACAGCGCAACCCGATATCCGCCCCCAGGCGGACGACCTGCCACGTCCGGCTGCCGCACGGGTGCGGCCTGCGGAGCTCGAGCCGGTCGCCGATGGCGAGGGCCAGGACCGGCGGCACGCG
The DNA here is from genome assembly GCA_964518505.1 of uncultured Anaerolineaceae bacterium. Classification (GTDB taxonomy): domain Bacteria; phylum Chloroflexota; class Limnocylindria; order Limnocylindrales; family CSP1-4; genus DASPUH01. The sequence goes on from CAZFGT010000027.1 coordinate 7,610, forward strand.
ACCGGCTGGCGGGAGGCTCAGTGTTCCGTCGCTCCCGTGAAGGTGAACGCCCCGATGCGCAGGGCCGGCACCAGCGAGGCGCCGAGGAAACCGCGCAGCAGGCGGCGCTCGCGACCGACCGCCTGGACCCCGGCCAGCGCGTCCAGGTAGCTCTGCGTGAAGCGCAGGTTGCGCACCGGGCCCACGACGCGGCCGTGCTCCACCAGGAACGTGCCATCGCGGGTCATGCCGGTGACGATGGCCAGCTTGGGATGGACCGGGTTGGTGTAGTGGAAGCGGGTCACCAGCAGGCCGTGGTCCAGGCCGCCGACGAGCTCGTCGCGCGAGGCATCACCGGCGCTCATGATCATGTTGAGCGGGAAGGGGCCGTACGGGTTGGGGGCAGGCAGGCCGTGGCCCGTCGACCGGCGGCCGGCACGGGCCGCCGTCTGGGCGTCGTAGACCGCCTCGCGGCAGACGCCGGCTTCCACCAGCGGCACGCGCTGCTTGGGCACCCCCTCGTAGTCGAACGAGATGGGCGCACCAGCCAGGTCCTCGGCGTCGTCGACGATCGTCACGAGCGGCGAACCGATGACCTTGCCCGGCTCGAAGAACGAGCGCCCCTCCTGCACGGCCAGCGCCGAGAAGCCCAGGTAGCCCAGCATGTCAAGCAGGTCCACCACGGCATAGGGCTCCAGCACGACCGGGTAGTCGCCCGGGGGCACGCTCACCGGTTCCCGCGCCGAGCGGGCCTTCTCGGCCGCCTCGCGGCCCACGGCCGCGGCATCGATCGACGTGCAATCGACCGCGGCGGCCTCGGCGTAACCAGCCTCGCCGGCGGCGCCCATGGCCACGGTGATCAGCTGCGACCAGGTGCGGGCCTCCTGGGCCCGCACACCGAGCGAGTTGGCCAGCGCGACGTGCTCCAGGTCGGTGGTGAAGGAGCCGTAGGCCTGGACGCCGGATGCATCCGCGGCGGCGATGACCTCCCGCGCGGCGGCCGCCCGGAGCTCGGGCGTCGCTTCCGCGGTCGCCACCGCGGCCGCCCCGTGCACGTAGGCGATGGGGGCCGGGCCGGGCAGATGGACGTCCTCGTCGCCTTCCGGCATGAGCCGCGCGATGCGCCCGGCCGACTCTGCCAGCCGGCGCAGGGCGGCGTCGTCGGTGCGGTTGGTGGAGGCGCACCCCACCCGCCGCCCGTCCACGAAGCGCAGGTTGACCATCGTGTTGGACTCGGCCACGTTCTGGTGGATCTCGCTGTTGGCGAAGCGCGTCAGCCGCGACTCCGTCTGGTCGACGAGCACCTCTGCCTGCGTCGCGCCAAGCGCATCGGCATGACGCAGCACGCGCTCGGCCAGCTCCAGGCTGCCGGGGTCGCGCTCGCTCACCACTTGCCGACCCCCACCTGGACATCGCGGAACCGCGCGCCGCTGGCCCCGTGGCCGACGTGCCCGTTCTGGCCCGGCTCGCCCTTGCCACAGTTCGGGGTGCCGAACAGCGTGTAGCTGCGCTCGTCGGCGACGGCGTCGCACGAGCCCCAGAACTCGTAGGTGATGCCGGTGTAGGTGGGGTTCTTGTAGAGCTGGCCGACCTTGCCGCCCTTGACCTGCCAGCCCATCTCGGTGGCGAACTGGAAGTTCAGCCGCCGGTCATCGATGGACCACGACCGGTTCGTCGCCAGGAGCAGGCCCTCGTCCGTGTCGGCCACGATGTCGTCGAAGCTCATGCCGGGTCGCGGCAGCAGGTTGATATTGGTCATGCGGATCAGCGGGATGCGGTTCCACCCATCGGCCCGCATGGCCCCGCCGCTCTGGCGGCCGATCCGCGGCGCCGTCTCCCGGCTGGTCAGGTAGCCCACGTGGCGGCCGGCCTCGATGAGCGGCACCCGCTGCGCGGCGACGCCCTCGTCGTCCCAGCCGAACGTGCCAAGGCCGCCGGGCACGGTGGCGTCGGCGACGATGTCGATGAGCTCCGAGCCGTAGCGGAACGTCCCCAGGCCGTCGGGCGTAAGGAAGCTCGTGCCCGCGTACGAGGCCTCTGTGCCGTAGACGCGGTCCAGCTCGCACGGGTGGCCGCAGCTCTCGTGGATCTGCATGTACAGCTGCGACGGATGGAGGATCACGGTCGTGCGCATGGGCGGACACTGCGGCGCGACCAGCAGCTGCATCGCCTCGCTGGCGACCCGCTCACCGTTGCCGGCCAGGTCCAGGTCGCGCACCCATTCGTAGCCGCCCGCCGCGGCCGAGTCGGGGTAGCTGCGGCGCTGCATGTCGTCGCCGTTGACCGCGTTGGCCTCGATGACCGCCCCGACGTGGGTGATCTCCTGCTCGACCAGCGAACCGTCGCTGGACGCATACGTCTTCCACTCGCGCTGGGCGTCGTAGCGCACCTCGGTGAAGCCGATGCCGGGGACACGACGCATGGCCTCGTCGGCCGCCAGGAGGTCACCCACCTTGCGCTCCACGGACAGGGCGAAGGGATCCTCCACGACCGGGGTCTGGTAGGTGCCGCGGGCCGGCGGGCGGTCGTCCAGCTGGACGCGATGCCGCAGCGCCGTGGCGGAGGCGCGGGCGATGCGGACGGCCTCGGCGGCCATGCGGTCGGCCTCGGCCACGGTCAGGCGGTTCGATGCGGCGAAGCCCCAGGCGCCGTCGACCAGGACGCGCACACCGAAGCCCTCACTCTCGCCGAACGAGACGCCCTCCACGCGCCCTGACTTGATGGCGATGGACTCCTCTGCGCGACGGGTCTGGCGCACGTCGGCGAACGTCGCGCCGCGCTGGACGGCCGTATCCAGGGCGCGGTCGGTCAACTCGGGCATCGGCGGAAGGGTAGCAGAGGGCCTAGAGCTGCGGCTTCGCGTCCGGCGCGTCGAGGTCGCGATCCGTGCCGGGCAGGGTCATGGTCGTGGCGGCCACCTCCACCGTCACGTCCGGCTGGGCGACGGCGATGCGGCTGACGACGCCGCCGGCGCGCTGGAGGACCGCCTGCAGGTTGGCCGGGTCGCCGATCGCCTGCAGGTGGAAGGGCGTGGTCAGCGCCACGTTCTCGATCGACAGGCCGCCCGGGTTCCCGCCGACGACCGTGCCCGGCACGATGCGCACGCCGCCGACGGCCATCGCCTCCGCGCCGGCGATGCGCAGCTCGTTGAGGATCTCGTTGGTGGCGGCGGCGGTGATCGGTCCGTCGATGACGATGACGACCCCGTCGCCGCGGACAGGATCGAGGCCGCCCCACATCCGCAGCTGCTGCAGCTCCGACTGCAGCTGGCCCACGTTCGACGTGCCGGCCTGCTGCGTCGCCTCCAGCGTGCGCAGCTGCGCCTGCAGGTCGGCGACCTCCCCGCGCAGCTCGCTGTTACGGTCGTTGAGGTTGGCGATGAGCGTGGTCAGGTCCTGGGTCGTGAGGCTGCTCAGGCCGCCGTTGGCGGTCTGGGCCCGGAACTGCACGACCAGCAGGACGCCCATGACGAAGAGCACGGCGGCGACCGCCCACCGCCCGCGTACGGTCCTCATGGCGCGGCCGAGCCGATCGGTGTGGTCGGGCCGCCGGGCGACGGGGACACCACGGGCCGGGCGTGGATCAGGTTGACCGTGCCGCTGTAGGCGGGCACCTGCACGTCGTTGGATTGCAGCAGGGCCACGTCGAGGCCGACGGCCTGGGCGCGATCCTGGAGGTAGGCCACGAAGGCCGCCGACGTGGCCAGCTGGGTGTACAGGTCGGCCGGTCCGATGGCCGAGATCTGGTAGGGCGGCTGGAGGTACGAGCTGTTGACCAGCACCGACGACCCGATGTCGGTGAGCGGCGTGGTGACCGCGATCCGCTCGCCGTTGACGCTGACGGCCTCCGCGCCCGACAGCCACAGCAGGTCGATGACCTGCCGCAGGTCGGCGGCCGACACCAGCAGGTCGCCTGGCGCGGCGCCGGGCGGCACCGGCCGCGTGGAGTCGCGCAGGCTGACCACCACACCCGGCCCCTGGAGGGCCACCAACCCGGCCGCCAGGCGCGCATCCGCCAGCTGGGTATTGAGGGCCGTGATCTGGGCCTCGTTGCCCTGCCCGTTCTGCTCGACGGACTGGATCTGGGCGCGCAGGTCCAGGATCTGCGCCTTCAACTGGTCCTGGGCGGCCTGCAGCTCCTGGGCCGTCTGGCGCAGCGGCGGCAGGTCGGAGCTGTCGTATTGGCTGCGAGGCACCAGCGAGCGCAGCTGCGCCGTGATGAGGAAACCCAGCACGAGGAGGGCCACGCCGAGCGTCAGCTGCCAGCTGGGGATGCGCCGCACACGGGCGACCAGCGCGCTCATGGGTCGGGCACCGCGGGCGGCGGGCCGCCCGGCGGCCACCGACGGCGAGCCAGCGCCCGCCGGCGCAGCAGGAGCAGCACGGCCACGATCACGACCAGCACCCCGCCGATGGCGGCGAACGGCTCCAGCGACTTCGTCACGTCGTCGATGGCCACCGACACCGCGTCACCTTCGCCGGCCGGGCCCGCGACGCCACCGGGCGCCTGCACCGGGGCCGTCGTGGGCAGGGCGGACGCGACCGCGCCGCCCGCCTGGCTCCAGCCCGGCGGCAGCGAGCCGGCGGCCGGCTGGCGCGGGCCGTAGGCCGCCGGTAGCGAGGTCTTGAGGCCCGCCAGCCACGCCGCCTGGAAGCCCGCCACGTCCACCCCGGCGGCGGCCTTGAAGGCCTCGTCATCGGTCACGCCCTGGGCATACGACCGGATCAGCTGCACGAGGTGGGCCTGGCCGTACGTGCGCACGAAGAAGTCCACGGCCGAGACCGCCTCGGCATAGGAGAGGTAGAAGAGGTCCTGGCGCGTGGGGAACGAGCCGGTCAGGCCGGTCAGCGGCAGGAGCGAGCCGTTGGCGACGGCGTCGCGCATGCGCCCCTGGTCGTCCGTGTCGTAGCCGATCGACTCGTACACGGCCAGCCCCTCGTTGAGCCAGAGCGGCGGCTCGTGGTACGGATTGTGGGTCGCCGTGTCGAAGACGAGGTGGGTCAGTTCGTGCGGGATGACCTGCCCGACCCAGCTCGAATCGATCTGGTCGGGGTCGATCTCGGCGAACAGGGTGCGGATCTCGGGGATGGCCCGGCCGGCCACGAACTCGCTGGTGCCCGGCCCCAGGGCGCCATCGAGCCCGTCCGCCGAGCCATAGACGAAGAAGTCGATGGGCAGCGTCTCGGTCACGCCAAGGAGGGCCGAGACCCGCGTCACCGCGTCGTCCCCCACGGCCAGCGCCTTCTGGGCGAAGGCCTGGTCGCCGCTGTACCAGTGCAGCCGCACGTGCGTGCCCACGATCTCGTGCCAGGTGTACCGCTGGTCCTCCAGGGTGAACGTCGCACTCGGCCCCAGGGTGGTGCCCTCCGCCGTTCGGACCCGGAAGCGGAACGAGAGGGTCGTGTTGGGCAGGACATGGCTGGAGTCCACGACGTCCGCCCTGTAGCCGCCGGCGGCGGCCGAGAAGTCCGCGTCGGTCACCAGCGGGCCGTAGACGCCCGGCTCCTGGACCAGGAGCTCGACGGAGAGCGGCGTGGCGTCGGCCTGGAACGTGTCGCTGTAGGAGATCGAGGCGCTCAGCGTGCCGCTGGCCGTGGGGGTCGCGATCTCGACCCCGTCGGCGGCCCGTGCCGCGCCGGCCATGCCGCTCGTCAGGAGCAGGCCCGCCCCGAGGGCGGCCAGGATCGTCGCGCGGCCGCGCATCAGCTGCCCCACGAGAGGCCCGCCCAGCGCAGGATGCCCAGGCTGGAGGCCGCCGCGCCGAGGAGCCCTGCCCGCACGAGGGCCCAGCCCTGGGAGTAGCTCACGGGGACGACGGGCACCTCCTGCTGCACGATGCGCTGCGCGTCATCGAAGTGCTGCGCCTGCGCCGCCGGATCGGTGCTCGCGGCGCCGGCCGCGACCGCGGCGTCGAAGGCGGCGTTGCTCCAGCCGCCGTAGTCATTGCTGCTGCCGGTCGTCAGGAGCAGGCCCAGGAAGTCCTGGGGCGCCGGATAGTCGGCCACCCACTCCAGGGCCCAGATCTGCGGCGGGTCGCTCGCCAGCACGTCGAAGTAGCCGTCGATCCGCTCCTCCACGTTGACGGTCACGCCGAGCTCGCGTTGCCAGGTCAGGGCGAGGGCCTCGTCATACGCCAGCCCGCCGGAGTCGATGGTCACCGCGGGCAGGCCCTTGCCGCCGGGATAGCCGGCCGCGGCGAGCGCGGCCCGTGCGGCCGCGGGGTCGTACGTGGGGCCATAGTCACCGGTGGGGCGGGCGGGGATGTCGGGCGGCACGAGCGACGGGGCGATGGCGTCGAACGGGCTGCCCAGCTGCACAAGGCGGTGCCAGTCCACGGCCTCCGCGAAGGCCTGGCGGACCCGCACGTCGTTGAAGGGTGCTCGCCGCGTATCGAAGCCGTAGTACAGGACGGCCGGGTCGGGCACCTGGACGAGCTGCGGGCCGTCGATCGCGTCGTACCGGATCCAGCTGGCCGACTGCGACGAGACCGGCGCGTAGTCGACCGTCCCGGCCTCGAACGTCTCGTACGTGTCCTGGCCGCCCGTGTCGGTCACCAGGTCGACCGTCTGGATGGCCGGTGGCCCGGCCCAGTAGTGGGCGTTGGCGGTGAAGGTGATGTCGGTGTCACCCGTCGCGGTCGGGATGTAGGCGCCCGAACCCACGAACCTGGTCGGCGGGGCAGGCAGCTCGTATGAGGCGTCGATCGTGGCCGGCACGACCGCCAGCGACGGCGAGGCGGCCGTCGAGGGGAAGTAGCTGGCCGGGGCGGTGAAGGTGACCGTCACCGCCAGCGGTCCGCTGGCCTGGATGCCCACCGCGTCGAGCGTGCCATGCCCGGCCAGGAGGTCGGCCACGCCGGTGACCGGTGCCAGCAGCGACGCGAGCGGCGAGGGCTGCTGCGGATCGAGCAGCCGGCGCCAGCTACGCACGACGTCGGCCGCGCCGAGCGGCGTCCCATCGCTGAAGGTCAGGCCCTGGCGCAGGGTGAAGGTGATCGACCGCCCGTCGGCCGAGCTGCTCCACGAGGCGGCCAGAGCGGGCTGCACGCGGCCCGCGGCGTCGATCGCGGTGAGGCTCTCGTCGACGTTGGCCAGGACGCTGGCCGTCTCCTGGTCGCCCTGCAGGGCGGGATCCCACATGGCCGGCGCCCCACCCAGGATGCGCACCGTCGCCGCGGGCGCGGCGCCCGCCGCGGTGCCGACGCATCCGGCGAGCGTGGCCGCCAGCAGCGCCACGAGCGCCACGACGGCCGGCCGCTCGAAGCGAACGCGGCGGGACCGGCGTGAGGCGCTCACCGGCGCAGTCTAGCCGTGGCCTCAGGCAGTGGCGTGCGGGCCTGGGCTGCCGGCCTCGGGCCGGGACGGCGTCTCGATGGTGATGCGGGGCAGCCAGCGCAGGAAGCGCGGCAGGTACCAGTTCCACTCCCCGAGCAGGCGCATCGACGCGGGCAGGAGGATGGCGCGGATGACCGTGGCGTCAAGGAAGACGGCCACGGCCAGGCCCAGACCCAGCTCGCGGATGATGACGAGGCGCAGCGTCACGAAGACGGCGAAGACGACGACCATGATGGCCGCCGCGCTGGTGACCGTGCCGGCCGTCTCGGCGATGCCCCGCGCGACCGCGCGATGGGTATCCAGGCCGCCGTCGTGCCACTCCTTGACCCGCGTGAGGATGAACACCTCGTAGTCCATCGACAGGCCGAAGAGGATGGTGAAGACGAAGACGGGCACCCAGTTCTGGATCACCTCGCTGGGGCGGACGCCGAGCGGGCCGCCGAGGAACCCGTCCTGGAAGACGAGGACGAGCACGCCGTAGGCCGCGCCCGTGGAGAGCAGGTTCAGCACGATGGCCTTGAGCGGGATGACCAGGGAGCGGAAGACCGCCAGCAGCAGCAGGAAGCTGAGCCCCAGGACGAACAGGAAGATCTTGATCATGCCGTCGGTGAAGACCTGGGTCTGATCCAGGCTCACCGCCGCGTTGCCGGTGACGTATGCGGCGGCGCCCGGCGCCTGGGCCAGGACCTGCGGCACGACCGTCGTCCGCATGTCGCGGACCGCCTGCCAGTTGGCCGGATCGTTCTCCGTACCCGACATCACGAACGAGACCATGGCCACCGTCCCGTCACCTGACGGCGTGACCGTGGCCGGTCCGCTGAGCCCCGTGACGGTCAGGCCGGTCTGTTCCAGCTTGACGATGGCCGCCTGCGTGGCGGGAGTATTCGCGTCGGTGACCACGACCTGCAACGCGAGGATGGTGCCCGCCGGCCAATGCGCCTGGAGCACCTCGATGGCCTGCACGCCGTCGATCGACTCGGGGAACGAGGTGACGTCGGAGTTGCCCAGGCGCAGGTGCGTCACGGGCCCGGCCAGGATCAGGAGCACGGCCGCCGCGCCGAGGGCGGAGATGACCGGCCGATGCACCACGGCCTCCACCAGCCGCGCCCACCACCCGCCGCCGGTGGGCCGGGGCCGGCCGAGCACCGGCACGCGCCCGCGGTCGACACGGTCACCCAGGATCGCCAGCAGGGCCGGCAGGAAGGTCAGGCTCCCGACCACGGCGACGGCGATGACCGAGATCGTGCCCAGGGCCATGGAGCGGAACAGCGTGTCGGGCAGGATGAACAGCCCGGCCACGGAGATCATCACGGCCAGGCCGCTGAAGAAGACGGCGCGCCCCGCGGTCGCGCTGGCCGTCTCGATGGCCGCCCGGACGTCACGGCCGGCGCGACGTTCCGAACGGAAGCGCGTGACCATGAAGAGCGAGTAGTCGACCGCCACGGCCAGCCCGATGAGGACCACCAGCTGCGTCGCGTACGGGCTGACCGAGCCGACCGTCTGGCTGTAGAGGCCCAGCAGGCCGAATGCCGCGAGCAGCGCCGTGACCGCCAGGATCAGCGGCACGACGGCGGCCACGGCCGCCCCGAAGGCGACCAGCAGGATGAGGAACGTGGCCGGCAGGCTGATCTTCAGGGCGCCGTCCAGGTCCTCGTTGACCAGCGTGTTGATCTGGTCGTTGGTCAGCGTGTTGGCCACGGCATGGATGGCGTACGAGGGGTAGGCGGCCTTGACCGCCGTGATGACCGGGGCGATCGCCTGGGTGCGGGTCTCGATGGCGGCGTCATCGCCGCCGATCTCCCCTTCGATGCGCACGCCGGTCAGGTCCGGCGCGATGAGGCCGGCCTGGGGCGGGGCGACGTACGGATCCACGAGCTGGCGGAAGGCGGGGCCCGCCGCGCCCTGGACGGTGGCGGTGACGGCCTTGAGGCGGCCCACGATGTCCTCCACCGTGGCGTGGAACGCCGCGTCCGTGGCCTGCACCGTGGCGCTGGTGATGACGATGGTCATCGTCTCGTGGGGGTCGGGTGTGCCGGCCTGGTCGAAGACCTGGTAGGCCTGCTCGGACTCGGTCGTCGAGCCGCCCGGGCCGCCCGTGGCGCCCACGGTGCGGATGCCGCCGGCCGCCTGGCTGACGGCGAAGACGCCGATCGTGAGCACGAACCAGCCGACCAGCACCGGCCAGCGGTGAGCGGCGCTCCAGGCGGCGATGCGCACGGTCCACGGACGTCCGCGGGGCGCGACGGGGCGGTGGGCGGGCGCGCTCGGACGGGTCATGCTCTCCTCGGGTGACGGCGCCGCGACCGCGGCGCTAGCGAGGAGGGTACGTCAATGCCTCGCCGACGGTTCCCGCGCGTCAGGGCGTGAACAGGCCGGGGAAGCCCTCCACCACCTGGTCCGCGGACGGGGCGCTGATGGTCAGCGGCGTGTCGAAGGTGAAAGTCAGGTCGGCACTCGCCGAGCCCTGCGCGCCGCCATCGACGGCGACCTTGATCTCGCTGGGTCGGCCGCCATCCTGGCGGGCGATGATGTCGAGGGTCACGCTGCCGACCGAGCCGAGGCCGGCCGTGGGGAGCGCGAACGGCACCGTGGACGCCAGCGCCGAGGCGCCCTTGGCCGCCAGCTTGACCAGGTCGGCGGCCCCGAGGACGACGTGGAGGTCCCAGCAGCTGGCGCTGCCGCACGAGACGGCGGCGACCGTGGGTTGCTGGGCCAGGCCGGAGAAGAAGTCGTCCATCGCGCTGAGCGCCTGAGCCATCTGCGACGGATCGGCCGAAGCTTCCGCCGACGCCATCGGCAGACCGCCCAGGCCGCCAAGGGCACTGCTCGTCGTGTGATGGTACTTGCCGTCATCGGCGAGGCCCATGGCCGTCCCGAGGGGGCCGAGTTTGAGGTACACGTCCGATCCGACCACGATGGCCTCGCTCGTGCCGCCGCCGCCGATCCCGGCCGGCAGCGTGATCGTCGCGTCGGTCGAGCCGGCCACGGTGTCGCTCTTGATCTCGACGACCGTGCCGTCGAGCTTCAGCGGGGCGGCCGCCGTGGCAGCCGGCGAGGCGGCGGTGTCCGCGGGCATGGTCATGGTGCCGGCCAGGGTGAGGCGCGCGTCGACCTGCTTGACCGACGCGAGCGAGGACGAGATCGTCGTCAGGAGACCGCTCGCGTCAGGTGGCGACGGGTTCGCCGCGCCGGAGCTGCAGGCGACGACCGTGAGGGCAAGGGCGGCGGAGGCGAGCACGCCCCAGCCACGGCGGGACGGGCGAGGCAGGATCGACGAGGGCACGGGGCGGCTCCTTCAGCGCGGCGAGGCGCCGACGGTACCGGCTGGCGTGCCCCCGAGGCTATGCGACGAACGTACCAGTCGGGCGCGCTGCCCGGCTAGGGCAGGGCGGCGAAGGCTGTCGCCGCGGTGGCGTCGTCCGGCGCCTGGACCGCGATGAGGGTGTCGCCGTTGATGTAGCCGTACGTCTTGCTGCCGCTGCTGTCGGTGACCACGGTCACGCTCTTGCCGCCGAGCGACGTCGTGCTGCTGGTGCCGCCGTCCGTCTGGTTGGCCTGGAGCATGAGCTGCAGGAAGCTGTTGGCGTCACCGTTCGAGACCTGGATGGCAAAGTAGGTCACGTCCGGGCAGGGGTCGGTGGCCGCCGGGCCAGGTCCCGCCAGGGCCATCGAGAACGTGGCCGTGCCGGTCAGCCCCGACAGGAGCGAACCGGCGCCGGCGAGGCCGGACAGGGCCGCCGCGGGCAGGGCCCCGGCGGGCATGCTGTAGGTGATGGCCGGTGCGCCGCAGATCTGGGCCGGCAGCTTGGCCTCAAGGCCCGGGTTGCCGTGGAGGCCCAGGCCGCCCAGGATGTCGGAGCCGCCGAGGCCGAGGCCGCTGGGCAGCGCGCCGCCACCGCCCCCGGCAGGCGTCGGCGTCGGGGTCGCGGTGGCGCTGCTGCCGCACGCCGCGACGATGAGCGCCAGGGCGAGGGCACAGGCAGACGCGGCCGGCAGCCGCAGCGATCGGATCATCTCAACCTCCCAGTCGGCCCGCGTCTCCCAGCGGGCGCCGCACGCGGGGCATGATACAGGGGCGCCGGCGCCGTCGCGCCTCGAAAGGCGTGCCGCGCCGGCGGGTCCGCGTGTCTAGGGCGCCAGGGGCAGCCCAGCGGCCTGCAGGAGGCTGTCGAGGCTGGCCGTGGAGAGGTACGTGCTGGCGCCCCCGATAGGCGTGCCGTTGAGGGCCGTGAGGGTCTGCACGCTCGTGCCGTTCCACTGCCCGAAGCGGGCCCACTGCGGTTCGGGGGCGAGGCTCCAGTAGGCGTTGCGGGCGGCCGTGTTGGCGGCGCTCGCGGCGTACATGCCGCTCGTCCAGTCGTCGTTGAAGGCGAGCAGCGTCTTGTCCGAGCTGTCACCGGCGACCGGCATGCCAAGGGCCACGGTGTTGTCGTGGATGGTGTTGCCGGACACCGTGCCGGGGGCATCGGCGCGGTCCTGGCTGACGACGCTGATGCCGTCGAGGTTCCAGGCCACGAGGTTGCCGTAGACGTTGGCGTCGGAGCTCGAGCTCAGCAGGATGCCCGCCGCCCAGACCCAGCCGTCCGACGCGCTGCCGTTGTGCCACACGACGTTGTCGGCGATGGTGGCGCCGCGGCTGACCTCGTACATGATGCCCGCCCCGGTGTTGTCGTGGACGCGGCTGTTGCGCACCACGGCGCCCGGGTTGTAGTTCTTGGCGCTGGCCGGGGTGCCAGCCGGATACCACTGGTCGAACCAGATGCCGGGGCCGCCGTTGTGGTCGACCTCGCAGCCGTCGAAGACGATGTTCGTGCCGTGGGCCTTGCCCCCGCCGGCCTCCCAGCCGGGGTCGACGGTGAGGGCCACGTTGTTGTAGGCGATGTGGTCGCGCAGGAACGTCACGTTGGTGGCGCCCGAGACGTTGTAGCCCTCCTGGGTGTTGTGGTCGAACGAACTGTCGGCCACCGTGATCGAGGACCCGGTGACCTGGAGGCCGGCCCCAGCCGAGCCGCTGATGCGGATGCCACTGACCGTGATATCAGCCCCCGAGAGGGTCAGGACCCCCTGCTGGAGGGGCACGCCCAAGCCCGTGCCGTCGAACGTCGCGCCGCGCAGGGTGAGGCTCTTGGCGATCGTCACCCGCTCGTGGAAGCTGCAGCCCGTCTCATCGAGGGTGGCCCCCGCGGGGGCCGCGTTGACCGCCGCCTGCAGGCTGGCCGGGCAGCTGCCGGCCGGCGGCGCTGCCGTGGGCGCGGCCGTCGGCGCGGCCGTCGGAGCGGCCGTCGGCGTCGAGGTGGGAGCGGTGGTGGGGGCGGCCGTGGGAGCGGCCGTTGGAGCGGCCGCGCCGGCCGGGGTGGCAGCGGGGGTCGCGGTGGGGGCTGAGCCGGAGACCTTGGCCACGACCATGACGTTGGTCGAGGCCAGCACGGTCCGGCTGCGCGAAGCGGTCGCCGCTCCCAGCGTGCCCGTCGTTCCCAGCGTGCCCGACGATCGCGACGAGCCCGCGGATCCCGAGGGTGCCGGTGAGACCGAGGATGCCGTGCCGAAGCGGACCACGTATTGGGTCCAGGCGGGCAGGACCGCGGACAGCACATGCGTCCCCAGCTTCGCCTTCGACGGCACGCGCACGCTCAGGGTCAACGCCGTGGCTGAGCTGGTGCGCGTCGTCGGCATGCCCGAGGCCGAGCCGTCCCACTGCAGCTGGAGCATGGTGCCGCTGGCGAACCCACTGACCTTGACGGCGACGGTCGACCCGGCGGTCACCGGGCCGGAGACGGTCAACGCGGGACCCGTGGTGGTGGCCATGGCCGGCAGGAACGGGATCAGCAGCGCCGGCACGAGGAGCACGATGGGGATCGTGGCGATCCAGTCGCGCAGGCGTCGGGGGCCGTGGAAGACCGCGGGGGTGGGGGTGGGTCGCTCGTCGACCCAGCGCGTACCGTCCCAGAACATTCGATGCTCGCTCCATTCGATAACCCGGCTGGCTGCGAGAGCCCCGTGGCTTTGCGGCCCCGCCTCGCGGCGGGTGTGCTATTTCGTGGACAGCGGTGTCCGGGGGTGCGCGTCAGGGCGGCCCCGGGAGGCGGCAGTATCGGCGGTCGGGCGCCGCCGTGCCATGGTCAACTCGTCCGGCGTGGCCTAGCCCCACATGCGCGGCACGAGACGCGCCTCGAGGGCCACTGGGCTGTGGAGCGGTTCGGACCGTGGCAGATAGGTCGTGTGCCAGATGGGCCACCGGCCTGTGGGTCGTGTCGGTCGGGCTGGGCCCGATCGGCGTGCTGCTCGCCGGGGCCCTGGCGCAGACCGTGGGCCCGCGCCTCATGCAGGGCGGCTTCGGGCTGCTCGTGGCGGCCCTGGGGATCCTCCCGCTGACGGTGCGGCGGCGGGCCCTGGCGAAGGTGGGCCGGCCCTATCCCTGACCGAAGAGCTCCCGCCACTCGCGGCCGACCTGCTCCATCTGCGACTCCGCGCCGCTGCGGCGCATGCGATGGAGATGCATCATGCCGCGCTGCCACTCGGTGACCCAGTTCGAGGCGAACTCGCCGCGGCTGGTCTCCTCGAAGATCGTCTCGATCTCGTCGCGGTCGATGACCCGCGGGCCCGACATGCGCACGGCGAATTCGCACGTCCGGCTGCTGCGGTGCGAGATGTACTCCTCGATGCCCATCTCGTCCATCACGTCGACCACCGAGCGGAGCGAACGGATGGCCTTGGCGTAGGCGAAGTGGGGCGCGTAGCCGTGGTCGACCATGACCTCGAAGACGGCCCGCATGAGGGCGATCGTGCCGCCGTAGAGGACCTGCTCCTCGAAGTTGTCGCCTTCCGTCTCGGAGGCGAAGTCGACCTCCACCACACCGACCCGGGTGCTGCCGACGCCCTTGGCGATGGCCAGCACGATCGGCCAGGCGTCGCCGGTGGCGTCCTGTTCGACGGCGATGGCGCCGTAGATGCCCGAGCCCTCCAGGTATTTCTGGCGCACCAGGTGGCCCGGCGAGTTGGGCACGAACAGCACCACGTTGACGTCGGCCGGCGGCTGGATGAGACCGTAGAGGACGTTGAAGCCGTGGGCGAAACTGAGGGTCGCGCCAGCCTTCAGGTGGCCCGCGATGTGGTCCCGGTAGACCTCCGGCTGGACGGGGTCGGCCAGCAGGATGTGGATCACGTCGGCCGCCTCGCACGCCTCCTCGATGGACCTGACCGAGAAGCCGTCGTCCTGCGCCTTCTGCCATGACGCCGACGTCTTGTCGGCGCCCACGATGACCTTGAGCCCACTGTCGCGGAGGCAGAGCGCCTGCGGTCGGCCCTGGATGCCGTAGCCGACGATCGCGATGCACTTGTCCTGCAGCGGCTCGAGACTGGCGTCCTCGTCGCGGTAGACCTGGTTCCTCATCGGGCATCTCCTTCCTGGTCGGCGAGGGCGAGGACGGCGTGCGCGAGGACCCGCGCCCCGGTCGTCATGTCGGCAAGGTCGGTCCGCTCGAGCGGGCTATGGCTGTGGCCACCGATGCTGGGCACGAAGACCATGCCCGTCGGGCAATGCTCGACGAGCCGCAGGGCGTCATGGAAGGCGCCCGAGTCGATGCCCATGTGGGGCACGCCAAGGGCGTCCACCGCGGCCTGCACCGCGCCCACGACCCCCGGATCGAAGGCCGTCGGCGGCATGATCATGATCCGCTCCACGCCGACCTCGCAGCCGGCCGTCGGGACGGCCAGGGCGCGCAGCCGCCGTTCGATGTCATCCAGCACGGCCAGGTCAGGGTGGCGCAGGTCGACGGTGAAGACGACCTCGGCCGGCACGACGTTGATGGAGCCCGGGTGGACGATGAGCCGCCCGATCGTGAGCCGCATCGTGTCGTCGCTCGCGCGCAGGATGCGATAGACGCCGTCCGCCACCTGGACCGCGGCCATCAGGGCGTCGCGCTTGCGCGACAGCGGCGTCGTCCCGGCATGACCACCCAGGCCGGCGACGCGGAACTCGAACCAGCGCGTGCCCTGCACGCTGCGCACCACGCCCACCGGCACGCCCCGGTCCTCCATCAGCGGGCCCTGCTCGATGTGGGCCTCCACGAAGGCGTGGATCGGCCGGGCCAGCTCCCGTGACGGGACGTCCGGCAGGCGGGCATCAAGCGCCGCCAGGGCCTCGGCGAACGTCACGCCATCCGCGTCGCGGGCCGCCCGGAACTCGTCCAGCACGGCTGGGCGGACGAACGCGGTGGAGCCGGCCGTGCCAGGGCTGAAGCGCGAGCCCTCCTCGTTGGTCCAGATGACCGCCTCGATGGGCCGGCGGGCGTGGATGCCGGTCGACGAGAGAGCGGCCAGCACCTCGATGGCGGCGCACACGCCGTAGGCCCCGTCGAGCGTGCCGCCGGAGGGCTGGCTGTCGACATGGCTGCCCGTCACCACGGGGTCCGCGTCGGTCGTGCCGGCCCAGCGGAAGAAGAGGTTGCCGGCCGGGTCGCGCGCCGCCTCCGCCCCGTACGAGCGGGCCAGGTCGGTCAGGAAGCGCCGAGCGGCCAGGTCGGGCTCGGTCAGCGCCTGCCGGTCGAGGCCGCCGCCGGGCAGCGCGCCGAATGTCGCCAGCCTGCTGACCAGCTCCCCCAGCCGCCGCTGGTCGACGGCCGCGGCGACGGCCGCCGGCCGGTCCGCCACGGGCACCTCCGCCGGACTCACAGTTCGCCGTCTCCCGATGGGTCGGACGGCGGCCCCTCGAGGGCGTCGCGCAGCTCTTCCACCGGCACGCCGCTGAGCGGCCGCGCGTCGATGACCTCCTGGGCGGCGGCCGGGACCAGCCCCAGGCCGGCCAGGACCTGGTGGGCCTGGCGCGCGGGCAGGCTGTCGAACCAGTGGAAGCCGGCCTGCCGCCGGGCGGCCGGATCGACCGTCCCCAGCACCCGAACGCGGGAGAGCCCTCCGTCGGGGAACGCGTCGAGGCGCACCGAGGCGTAGGTGCCCGGGTCGGTGACGGGAAACACGTGGCGGGTGTCGGGCTGCAGGCTGACCCGCGGGACCAGGGGGACCCAGGCCGGTGAATCCGCCGCCGGGCCATGCGCCAGGGTCGAGCCGAACAGCTCGATGGCCGACGACGCGTTGTAGCGGAAATGAGCCGTGTCCACGATGAGCTGGCGCACCCGTCCGGCGAGGGCGAGCTGGAAGACGACCAGATCGTGGCCGTCGTCACGACGTCGCCGGGTCTCCCAGCCCTCCCCCATCGTGCGCGCCCGGTCCGGCCGATTCAGGTGCTGGGCCGAGGTGTAGAAGCCGTCGCTGCTGGCGCTCACCGCGCCGCCATGTTCCTGGCTGGCCAGGTCGATGGTCAGACCATCGAAGCGCCGCGGGTCAGGCACCACGCGGCCCATCACCCGCAGGCGGGCCACGCCGCCGTCGGGCCAGGTCACCAACCGGACGTGGGTGAAGCGGTGCGGGTCGGCCACCGGGAAGGTGTTGTGCGCGTCGCCCTGCAGGGGCGCCCGCGGCACCAGCTCGGACCACTCCACGCTGGGGTCGGACAGCTCGGCGGGGCTGGGATAGCCCTCCAGGCCGCAGGCTTCGACACGGCAGAAGGGCGGGTAGTTGCCGGTGAAGTTGCTCGTGTCGATGTCGACCGACGTGATGATGCCCGGCGTGCCAAGGCGGATGAGCGCCCAGTCGTGGTCGCCTTCCCTCCGCCGCCGCGTCTCCCAGCCGTCGACGATCTCGCCGCGGTTGCCGTAGTGGCCGGGGTCGAAGACGGCCGGTCCGGGCCGCAGCAGGTTCTCCTTCTCGCCGAAGGACTCGTCGCTGGCCGCCATCACGGTGCCGCCGACCCACCAGCCGGCGAGGTCCACATCGGCGGCGATGGGCTCGCCCTGCTCGTGCCCGCTGCGTGAGCCACGCTGGCGGCGACGGGGCTCGGCGCTCACCGGGACGCCGCTCCGGCGCCCTGGCGGAGGCCGAGGGCCTCGGAGAGCGGCCAGGCGATGATGTGCTTGGGCTCGGGCAGTGCGTACGTGGAGATCTTGCTGGTCTTGAGGCCCAGCCCCACGAGCGCCTCGGCCAGGCGGACGGCCGCTCCCACCCCGTCGATGACCGGTACGTGCAGCTCCGAGGTGATGGCCTCTTCCAGGCCGGCCATCCCGGCGCAGCCCAGGCAGATGACCTCGGCGTGGTCGAGCTCGACCGCCTTGCGCGCCTCGGCCACGATGGCCCGGATGGCGCCCTGCGGATCGCTGTCGACCTCCAGGGTGCTCATGCCGCTGGCCCGCACGGAGGCGCAGCGGTCCCACAGGCCGGCCAGGCGCAGGCGGTCCTCGATGGGCGGCACGGAGCGCTGCAGCGTGGTCACGACCGCATAGGTCCGCCCGATCATCATCGCCACGTGCGCGGACGCCTCGCAGATCTCAAGGACGGGCTGCTCCAGGAGTTCCTGAAGCCCGTCCCGGCCGTGCTCCCCGAAGCCGGCCATGACGACCGCATCGAAGGGCTGATCGTAGGCGAGGACACGGTCCATCACCGCCACCGCGGACAGGTAGCTCTCGAAGTTGCAGTCGACGGCCTCGGCCCCGAAGAACGGCTGGAGCGTCACCACCTCCGTGCCCGGCGAGGCGTAGTGGCGGGCGGCCTCATCGATGCCGGCCGTCATGGAGCCGCTGGTGTTGACGTTCACGACGACGATGCGCATGGCGTGACCCCTTCGTTTCAGGTGGGACGGGTGAGGAACCGGCCGGCGGGCCGGGCCGCATCGACCGGTCGTCCCTCCAGGTAGGTCGCGCGGACCACACCTGTCAGCGTGCGGCCGGCGTACGGGGTGAGGGGATGGCGGTGGTAGAGCGCCGCGGGATCCACCGTGAAGGTGGCCTCCGGGTCGAAGACCGCGAAGTCGGCCGCGGCGCCCGCCACGAGGCGGCCCTTGGCGGACAGGCCGGCCAGGTCGGCCGGGCCCCGGGCCATCCAGCCCACCACGTCGGCCAGGCTGAAGCCCCGCTGGCGGGCCCCCGTCCACACCGCCGCCAGTCCCAGCTGCAGGGATGAGACGCCGCCCCAGGCGTCGCTGAAATCGCCCGTGTCCAGGCCCTTCATGGCCACGGTGCAGGGCGAGTGGTCGGAGACGACCATCTCGAGGACGCCGTCACCAAGGGCGGCCCACAGGAGCTCGCGGTTGGCCGCCTCTCGGATGGGCGGCCCGCACTTGAAGGCCGTGTCGCCATCGGCGATCTCCTCGGCCGCGAACGTCAGGTAGTGGGGGCACGTCTCGGCCGTCAGCCGCACGCCCTCGCGCTTTGCCGTGGCGATCATGGGCACCGCGTCCGAGCTCGAGAGGTGGGCGATGTGGGCCCGGCCGCCGGTGTTGCGCGCCGCCTCGATGACCTCGGCGATGGCCAGGTTCTCCCGACCACGCGGACGGGAGGCCAGGTAGTCGGCGTAGTGGCGCGTGTGGACCGGATCGTCGGGGGCCGACGCGGCGGGCAGTTCGGCGTGCACGAGCAGTGGTGCGTCGAGGTCGCGCAGCGCATGCAGCGCCCCGGTGAGCTGGGCCACCGAGACGGACGGGAAGTCCGGCGTGCCGGCATCGCCAAGGAAACACTTGAAGCCCGCCACGCCGGCTGCCCGAAGCGGCGCGAGGTCGGCCAGGTTGTCGGGCACGACGCCGCCCCAGAAGCCCACGTCGACCAGGCACTGCCCAGCCGCGGCGGCGCGCTTGATCTCCAGCGCCGCCACATCTACCGTGGAGGGCAGGCTATCCAGCGGCATGTCCACGATCGTGGTCACACCGCCGGCCGCGGCGGCCCGGGTCGCCGTGGCGAACCCCTCCCACTCGGTGTTGCCGGGCTCGCAGACGTGGACGTGCGAGTCGACGAGGCCAGGCAGGAGCACCACGTCGGCGCCCAGCTCGAGCGTCTCGGCGGCGGCCGAGTCGGGGTCGGACGGTCCGGCCCCATCCCACGCCTCGATGGAAGCGATGCGCCCATCGCGCACGCCGATGACCACCGGGGACTCCCCGGCGGGCGTCATCGCCCGCCGGGCCCGGATGCGGAGGTCGAGAGCTTCGCGGGACACGGGTCTCAGCCCGCGGCGCTGGCCGGCTGGGCCCCCGTCACGGCTGGGCTCGAGCCGATGCTCGAGTAGCCCAGGATGCGACCGACGTTGGGGTTGCGCGCCACCACGGCCACGATGACCAGGTACACGACGCCACCGGTGATCCACGCCTGGATGGCGGGGAAGCCGATGATGTCGGTGCTCTGGAAGTCGGAGAGGCCGGGGATGAGGTGGCCCGTGTACGCGCCCACGGCGGTCCCCGCGAGGAGCGCGATGATGGCCGGCCAGTTGGCGGCCGCCAGCTCGTGCCAGTTCGCGACGCGATGCATCGGCCGGTGCAGGCCGAAGAGTCGCGGCACCACGAAGAGGTCCATGGCCATGATCGTGCTGGCGACCGGCACGGTGACGGCGCCGATGCCGGTCACGATCGTGAAGGTCTGGTTCAGGCTGGGCAGGATGAACGTCAGGGCGGCGGCGATGACGCCCAGGCCGATGACCGTGTACTGGCGCCGGTAGCCGGGGATCCGCGACAGGATGTTCTGCGCCCCGTTGATGGCGATGTAGAGGTTGCCGTCCTGGACCGCCCATTGGTTGACGATCAGGACCAGCAGCATCAGCGGCGCCAGGCCGAAGGCCGTGAACTGGGCGAAGTACTGCAGCGCCGCCCCCTGGTCCGAGTTGTTGGCCAGGGTGGCCACCATGTAGCCCATGATGGGGAAGATGAACGCGCCGAGGAAATAGCCGATGGCAAGGGTCGGCACGTTCCACCAGGAGGCCGCGCCGGGCTTCGAGTAGCGGAAGACGTCCGGTTCGTTGCCCCAGGTGGAGAGGCCCACCATGAGACCCGCGGTGAAGATGATCGACGTCGGCGCGGTGCTGACCGGGACGTTGGAGAGCACGTCCGGGGAGACCGACAGCAGGGCCCGGAGTACGGCGTAGATGCCCCACACGATGATGACGGGCACCGCCACGTACTGGGCGAACCGCTGCAGGCCGGTGAAGCCGAAGTAGTTGTTCACGATCATCACGAAGGCCACGGCCGCGGTCACCAGTTCGATCGCGGGGATCGTCCCCAGCAGGGCGCCGGCGATGAAGATGATGAAGGCCACCGTGAAGAGGTAGAAGCCCATCCCGTCGACGACCAGCAGCAGCGAGACGATGGCCGAGCCGATCGTCCCGAAGATGCTGCGGGTGGCGACGGCGTGCGTCTGGCCGGCATAGGCGCCCACGTTGGCCGAGCCGATGCAGTAGACCGTCATGACGACGGCGGCGATGGCCATGGCCTCGATGAGGTCGCCCAGCGAGAGGCCGCCGAAGCGGGCCGAGTAGCCGATGAGGACCGCCCCGAACACGATCTGCATCGACATGAACGTGAGCATCATCCGGAAGTTCGAGCGCCGAGCGTGGGCGGGCACCACCGTCTCGGTGTAGTCGGCCTCGATGGATTGAGTCGCGCCCACAGGACCCGTCGAACCGGCTTGGTCGACCATGAGCCACCTCCTGGGTCGAGCAGGCTCCGGCCACAGGCCGAACCGCCGGCTCCCCGTCCCTCCTCCAGCCCGGCGTCTCGGAGCACTCCGGCAGCAGACCTTGGGCGATACTGCACGGTCCTGAGAGCCTCGTCAAATCGCGTCGTTCGGCTCGTTCACGGGCCGGTAATCCAGTCGAAAGACTCGCGCCCGATGATGCGTTCTGGCAGCCGACCCCATCTCGGCCACCAGGACCCAGCGCCGCCTCCCCGGCGACGGGAACCGCATAGCCAAACGGCCCGGCAGGGCCGACGAGCGCCCTCCCTCCTCCTCCGGGGCCTCGCCGGTTGCAGCCGGGTCCTTTGGTTTCGGGGGCGGCGCGCGCCTCGGCCTACTGGCCCTCCCGATCCAACCGGTAGGTGCGCCTGGCCAGGCCGGCAGCGAGGTCAGCGGCCGTCTCGAACGCTGCCGGCTCGTCGACGATCGCGCGCGTGACCAGCCCCGCCAGCCAGTTCGCCGAGGCTCGGCGCCACAGCTCGTGGCGGGCCGGGATGGAGCAGAAGGCACGCGCGTCGTCGTTGAAACCGGCCAGGTTGGCGAGACCGGCGATCTCCACCACCGCATCCAGATAGCGACTGATGCCGTTCAGGCCGTCGAAGAACCACCATGGCGGACCGATCCGCACGGCGTGGTAGTAGCCGGCCAGCGGGGCGAGTTCGCGCGCGTACGTGGTCTCGTCGAGGGTGAACAGGATGAGCCGGAGGCGCGGGTCGTTGCCGAACTGCTCGAGCAGCGGGCGGAGGTTTCGCGTGAACTCGGTGGCTACCGGGATGTCGGCGCCGAGATCAGGCCCGAAGCGCTCCAGCAGCGCACTGTCATGGTCGCGCAGCGACCCCACGTGGAGTTGCATGACGAGGCCGTCGTCCACGCTCATGCGCGCCAGCTCGATGATCAGGTGCCCGGCGAAGCGCCGCGCATCGTCCGGCGACGCCTCGCCGCGCAGGGCCCGCGCAAGGATGGCGTCCGCCTCAGCGGGCTCGAGTGAGCCCGTGTAAGCGGTCTCCACGCCGAGATCGATGGCCACCGCACCGTGGGCCTTGAAGTACGCCCGACGGTCGTCGACGGCGGCGAGCAGGTCCGAGGTGCTCGCGATGTCCCGCCCGACCGACGCTCCCAGTGCCTCCAGGTGCCCGCGCCAGCCCGGGTCAAGCAGGTTGACCAAACCATCGGCCCGCAGGGTGGGTCGGACGTCGCCCGGCCAGCCCGATGCGCGGATGGCTCGGTGGGGCTCGAGTGGGTCGGCCGCGTCATCGGTCGTGCAGAGCGTCTCGATGCCGAACCGCTCGAAGAGAGCCCGCGGCCGGAACGCGGGCGTGGCCAGTCTGGCCTCGATCTCGTCGTACACGGCCTGGGCGTTGGCGCTGGCGAGCGACTCCGCGATGCCGAAGACGTCGGCGAGCTCCATGGCCAGCCAGGCGGCCGTCGGCGTGGCGCGCAACAGGTGCTGGTGATCGGCGAACAGCTGCCATACGCGGCGGTGGTCGGTCTCGGTTTCCGCGCCACGGCGCACAGCCCCCTGTCGGGGTGGGATGCCGAGGGACTCGTACGGGATGCCCTGGGCGTGGAGCAGCCGCAGGACGTAGTGGTCCCGCATGACGAACAGTTCGGCCGGCGACCCGAACGTCGCGGCGGGATCCGCCAGGAGGCGCGGGTCGATGTGACCATGCGGGCTCACGATCGGGAGCGCGGCGATGGCCCGGTAGATGTCCCGGGCGATCCGCCGCTGGGCGGGGTCGGACGCGAAGTAGCGGTCGGTCATGCGCGGTGACCGCCCGGAGGCCCTAACCGGCGGCGGGGGCCACGGCTGTCGGCGCATGGCGATGGCGGAGACGGCGGACCAGCGCCGTCATGACCAGGCTCATGGCGATGCTCATCACGAGGGGCGCCCAGGTCATCTGCTGGCGCGACCGCCCGTGACGCATCGCCTCGACATCCAGGAACACGCTCTTGCACACCGGGCAGCGGAAGGCACCACCGCGCCCGCTGCGTCCCATGGGCGCCATCGCGGTCCCGTCCTTGGGGCACGTCATCGCGGTCGGTGACTCCATCGTCAGCGTCTCGTCGGTCATCGCTCCACCCCTTCCAGCGCGTGGGTCAGTTCAGCCTGTCCATCTTCTCACCGTCCGACCGATAAGGCCGAGAAAGACACAGGTACGATGGCCCTCGTGTCGGGTCAGGAGTTGCTGTTCGGGATCGTCCAGGTCGCCGTCGTGGTCGCCGGTTTCACGGCCGTGACCGCCGCGCTGACCCCTCCGGGCGGGTCGTGGAGTCCAGACCTGCGGATCCGCCAGCGTGCGATCGTCTCCACCAGTTTCAACGTCGTGTTCGAGGGCCTGCTGGCCGTGGTCGCCCTGGCGTGGTTCACCGATGCGCATGCGGCGCTGGTGCTCTCCAGCGCCGCAGTCGCCGTCTATACGATCTGGGTGGTGGGGACCCGCGCTCGGCAGTTCCTCAAGACCGATGCGTTCCGTACGCGCAGTGGCCAGCTGCTCTTCGTCCTGGGGCCCCTGGCCTGCCTGCTGTTCGCGGCGAACGCGATCGTCTTCGCCTCCGTGGCCGTGTACGCGGCCGCGCTCTGCATCCAGCTGTCCGTGGCCGTGCTCAGCTTCTATTCCGTCGTGGCGGCCGCCTCGCGCTGACCGGCATCGGCCCGCAGGCGGATCGGGGCCGTTCGGCACTTGACCTCCCGGTCGAAGCTGCGCCAGCCTCCACTGCCGGAGCCGGCTCCTGCTCCGCCAACGCGCTGCA
Organism: uncultured Anaerolineaceae bacterium; assembly: GCA_964518505.1. Taxonomy (GTDB): domain Bacteria; phylum Chloroflexota; class Limnocylindria; order Limnocylindrales; family CSP1-4; genus DASPUH01. Next base: position 31,212 of record CAZFGT010000027.1, read on the forward strand.
GCAGACCCGATCGCCGGCGGACAAGAGGTGCAGCATGTCGGGTCTGACGGCTACCCGGCCACTCGGGATCACCATCATCGCGGCGCTCGCGCTGATCGCTGGAGTCCTTGGCATCATCGCGGGCGTGGCCGTCCTCGGCCTGGGAGGCGGGCTCGGCACGGTCAGCGGCACGATCACGCTGCTGATCGCAGTGGCCGAGCTCGGCCTCGCCTATGGGCTCTGGATGCTGTTGCCCTGGTCGTGGCGGCTCTGCTTCGCCCTGGCCATCGTGAACCCCTTGTGGGAGCTGGGCCGCTTCTTGTTCCGCGGGGCCGACCCCCTCAGCCTGATCGTCGGCGTCCTGTTCGCCGCGGTCTGGATCTACTACCTGAACCTGCCAGGCATCCGGGCGGCCCTGCATGCGCCTGCGAGCGGCTTTCCGCTCATCGGCAACGCCCTCGACGGAGTCCTCGGCGGCCAGAAGTAGGGGATGCGCAGCCCGCAAGGAAGCCGGCTGCACCACGCCACGGGTTGTCGGCGGGGCCCCGCGCGGTCCCGCGCGGCCCCGGGAGCACGCTAGCCGCGCAGCTTGTCCCATCGGTGACACGGCCTCGCCCGTGACCCCGCCCGCCCAGAACCCATAGGCGGTTGCCCCGCCAGCTGAGTGCCTGGAGCCCCCGGGCGG
>CAZFGT010000028.1:0-16623 GCA_964518505.1 uncultured Anaerolineaceae bacterium
AGTGGGGTGGCCTAGGGGGATCGAACCCCTAACCTTCGGAGCCACAATCCGATGCTCTACCGATTGAGCTAAGGCCACCGCGGCCACGCATCGTACCCGATGGGCGGTCACTCGCCGCGTAGACTGCGGGCATGGATGTCCCGGGCTTCCTGGCCAAGCAGTTCTACGTGGCGGGCAGCCTGCGCAACACGGCGACCGGCTTCCGCCTGGAGGCGCGCAACCCCATGGGCAACGGCACGCTGGTGGGCATCGGCCGGCTCGCGGTGGATGGCCAGGCCATCGAGGCGTCCGCGGTCAGCGCCCTCCGCGCGGACGACCCGACCCCCATCCAGGCTGCATCAGTGGACAAGTTCCACCCCATCCGCGTCCAGAAGGGCGATCACGTGGCGCTGCTCGTCGCGGGCACCCCGCTGGCGCCCGGCTCGCACCGCCTGGAGGTGGAGTTGTACGAGGTCAACCTGGGGCTGCTGCGCCTGGCCATCACCGACGACGTGGCCCCGGCATGACGGCCGCGGTCCAATTCGTGGCGCATCCGGGGGCCGGCCGCGGTGCGTTCGCCCGCGCCTGGCCGGCCATGGGGGCGGCCCTCGCGGCTGCGGGCCTGGACAACGAGGTCCTGCTCACGACCCGCGCCTTCGAGGCGGCCGACCTGGCCCGCCGCGCGGCGCAGGACGGGGCGCGGCTGGTCGTGGCGGTGGGCGGCGACGGCACGCTCCACGAGGTCGTCAACGGCCTCCTGACCGCCGACATGCCGGCCGACGCGATCCCGGCCCTGGGCCTCGTGCCGGCAGGGCGGGGGAGCGACTACGCGCGAGGCCTCCGCCTGCCGCGCGATGCGGCGACCATCGTGGCCCGCTTCGCCGCGTACCTCGCGGGCGACTCGACTGCCGCCCATCCCGTCGATGCCGGCGAGGCCACCTTCCGCCCCGCGCCGCTCGTGGCCGGTCGACCCACACCGCCGTCGCCGCTGCCCGCCGAGCCGACCGCTCCCAATACCGCCCCCGCGCTCCGCTACTTCATCAACGGCGCCGGCATCGGCTTCAGCCCCTTCGTCGCCCAGCGGACGGCCCGCTTCCCGGCCCGTCTGGGCCCGTACCTCTACACCGCGGCGGGGCTCCTGACGATCATCGACTGGCGCGAGCGCCAGGTCCAGCTGCGCTGGGCCGACGGGTCGAGCGAGGAGCGGGCGGTCGAGTCGGTCGAGCTCGCGTTGGGGCAGTACGAGGGCGGCGGCATGCGCGTCGCGCCGGACGCCGACCCCACCGACGGCCTGTTCGACTGCGTCATCATCGATGCGGTCTCGCGCCGCGAGATGACCACGTTCGCCTGGCGCGTCCGCACCGGCGACCATCTGACCAGCCCGCACGTATCGGTGCGCCGCACGCCGGGCCTCGTCGTCACCGTGACCGACGGGGGTGGCCCGCTCTACTTGCAGGCCGATGGCGAGCTCCTTGGCCGCGATCCGTTCGCCTTCCGGGTGCTGCCCGCCGCGCTCCGGTTCGTCTGGTAGCATCGAGCCATGCTCGCCAGCTCGCGGCTGCTGCGTGTGCCCTCTGATGAGCACGGCCTGACGCTCGGCGACTTCCTCGTCCCGGTGCGCGTCGGCGAACGCCTCAGTTCGCGTGCCCGCCACGCCATGCTGGTCGTCGCGGGAGCGCTCCTCATCGTCCTCGGCGCACGTATCAGCTTCTACCTGCCCACCGACCCGTATGTGCCGGTGACCTTGCAGACGTTCGGCGTCCTGTTCGGAGGCGCCCTGCTCGGCTTCCGACGGGGCGTCCTGGCGGTGCTGCTGTACCTCGTGCTGGGGCTGTTCCTGCCGGTCTATGCCCTGGACGCGGCGAGCGGCACCTACCGCCACGGCCTGGACACGATCATCGCCTTTCGCGGCGGTGGGGTGGCGCTGGGCGCCACCGGCGGCTACCTCGTGGGCTTCCTGCTGGCGAGCGGGATCTCCGGCCGTCTGGCGGAGCTGGGCTGGGACCGCCGGCTCGTGGGTTCCTTCGCCGCCCTGCTGGTCGGTGACGTGGCCATCTACGTGATCGGGCTGCCGTGGCTGAGCGCCGCCGCGCACCTCTCCATCGGCGACACCATCGCGGCCGGCCTGACGCCATTCATCGTGGGCGACCTGGCCAAGCTGATCGTGGCCGCGCTCCTGCTGCCGGCGGGGTGGTGGGTCGTAGCGAGGCGGCCCAGCGACCGCTAGGCGCCCGAGGCTGTGATGACGCTCCTCAGGACCCTCCTCAGGACGGGGCCATGAACAGGTCGAAATAGGTCACGCCGGGCGCGACACCGCCCGGCCAGGACGGCGGCAGGGACAGGTTCGGGAACATCGCGCTCATGAACCAGCCCGTCTTGACCGCGGACATCGTGCAGTCCTGGTAGCCGCTCAGGCCCGTGAACGTGGCCGCGCCATTCGTCCCGGTCACGTGCGTTTGCACCAGGCTGCCGGGCGACGTGCAGCGCATGGTCACCGACACACCAGGGAGCGGACCCTCATTGGCGTCGAGGGCGCCGCCGGGGTTGCCATCCTTGTTCATGTCGCATTCGAGGAAGACGCGGACCACGCCGTCGCCGCTGGCCGGTGGCGGGGGTCCGACCGCCGGACCCTTGTAGAGGCCGCATAGGAGGGCTGCGGGCCGCGGCGTGGGCGTCGGACGTGCGGGCGGAGTCGTCGCGTGACCCACCGCCGTCGGGCTCGGGGACGCCGTCGGCACGGTCATCGTGGGCGCCGGGCTCGGGGTCGGCACATCGCTGGGCCCCGTGCTCGGCGACGCCAGGTCGGACGACGCAGGCGACGCGGCCGACGCGGTGACTGACGCGCTACCCGTCGGAGTGGGGGTGGGCGTCCCGGAGGCGGCCGGGGTGCAGGCCACCAGACAGGCCAAGGCCACGGCGACCGCCGACGCGCTCCAGCGGGCACGGACGTAGGGCGACGCGGGGTCCGATCGCGGCATGGGTGCTCCCGGTTGGCGGTTGTGGCCCGCGTACCATCAGGGCGGCATCGGTGAGCGGCAAGGACCCGACGGTACTAGCGATCGCGGTGGCGGCCGCGGGCCTATAGGCGACCTGACGCTCAGACCTCGGCCAGGCGGCCGCCGATGGCGGCCAGCGCGTCCCACAGCCTCGGACACACCAAGAGGCCCGACCAACCGGCGGGGGTGAAGGATGGTGCCTGCCGGCGGGTCGAGCCACTCGGCTATCGGGGCTCGTCCGTCCTCTCGGACGGCGGCGCCATCGTGGAGCGGCCGGCCTTGGGATCACGTCGCCACTCGTGGAGCGGAGGGTTACAGCCGGCTTGCAGCTCAGAGCGGCTGAGGGATCCCGCCTGGGTACTCACTCGAAAGCACCATCTCGCGGTCCCCGACACGGATCGTGGCGCGCAGTGATGGCGGGCCGGCGATGACGCGGATGTCGAGATTGGTCGCCGGAACCAACCAACGCTCGAGGTCGTCGGGGTCGGATGCGGATATCTCCATCGACCGGATCCCGGATGGCTCGTAGCGGTGGGCCACCTCCATCAGTCGTTGGCGCCACCGGGCGAGCCGCTCATCGGCACCGGCTCCGTACTGGATGTAGAACGGATAGCCCATTGGATCACCCGGCTTGGACACGGTCGACCACGGCGGGACGGAGCCATCGGCCAGAAGAGCCGCATCCACGGGGTCGCGCTCCCGGCCCAAGGCCATCTCGACGGCGGGGAGATCCCAAGTCCGGAGGGCCCACGCGCCGAGCCCGCCGCCAGCCCGGAGGCGATCGAGGAATGCCACATCGCCACTGTGTTCGAACCGCGCCTGATCGTGCACGTACAGGATCTCGAGGTACTGGGGCGGCTCCAAGGGGACGATGAGGTTCGCCACGCCATCGCCGAATTGCGTGGTATCCGCATGGACGTGAAGGCCCCAGTCCCGAGCGAGGGACTCTCGTAGCAGCATAGGATCATCGACGAAGACGAGGAGGTGGTCGAACTCGGCCTGCCGTCCGGTCGTCATCACAAGGTCAGTCTAGGCACACCGTGTGGCGCTACGATGGCGGCCGTGCGCCTGTAGCTCAGTGGATAGAGCGGGTGGCTTCGGACCACCAGGTCGCGGGTTCGAATCCTGCCGGGCGCGCCATCTGTTCAGCCAGCCAGGAGGGTCAGATGGCCAAGGTCCTTGGGGTGGGCGGGGTGTTCTTCAAGGCGAAGGATCCGGGCGCGCTCGCGAGCTGGTACCGCGACGTCCTGGGCCTTGAGATGGATGCCTGGGGCGGCACGTTCTTCACGCCCGAGGCCATGGCCGCGCAGCCCGGCGCCGGCACCGTCTTCAGCCCGTTCGGCGCCGACACCGACTATTTCGCGCCGTCCACCAAGGATTTCATGATCAACCTCGCGGTCGATGATCTCGACGGCATCCTGGCGAGCTGTGCACGGCACGGTCTGGAGGCCAAGGTCGACGCCGACGACGACAACGGCCGGTTCGCTCACATCCTCGACCCCGAAGGGACGAAGATCGAGTTGTGGCAGCCCAAGGCCGGTGCGGGCTGAGCCCGGAGCGATCATCGACGGACTCGGTGGACGCACAGCCTGGTGTCATCCGCCTGGTCTGCTTTCGCGCCACGCGGCCACGAAACGGCGGGATGGGGCACGATGGTCAGCCAACGATCGACTTGAGGAGGCGACCATGGAAAAGGTGCCCGCCCAACCCACCACCAAGGCGCCGGCCGAGCGGTTCACCGGCGATGTCTGGGTCGACGTCATCGCGCGCGGTGAGCCGCCGTCCCGCGTGCGCGTCAATGTCGTCCGCTTCGCGCCGGGGGCGCGCAACGCCTGGCACGCCCACGCGCTGGGGCAGACCCTGCGCGTCCTGGAGGGTGTGGGTCGGATCCAGGCGCGCGGCGGCGAGGTCCTGGAGATGCAGCCGGGCGACACCATCTACACGCCCCCTGGAGAGTGGCACTGGCATGGCGCCGCCCCCGACCGGTTCATGACCCACCTGGCCGTCTGGGAGGCCCCGGCGGAAGGACCGGAGAGTGAATTCGGCCCCCTCGTCACCGACACGGAGTATCTGGGCATGGAGGAGCGCCGGGGCTAGTCCTCCAGCGCCGGGACGTCCGAGCGCTGCCGGATCCGCGGCAGCGGCGAGAGGACGAGGAACAGGATCGAAAGCGCCATGCCGGCCCAGCCGATGGCGATGGCGCCGCGGACACCGATCCACGCGGCGACCCCGGCGGCCGTGAGGGCCCCCAGCGGATAGGCGACGCCGTGGGAGAACACGCCGAGCGTGGCGTTGACGCGGCCCAGGATGCGGTCCGGGATGGCCCCCTGGATGAGCGAGAGCTCGGCGATCTCCTCCACCGTCTGGAGGCCGTCGCCGACCAGCTGCGGGATGAACACCATGAGCGTGGCCAGCAGGAGCGGGCCGCCGGCCAGGGGTGTCAGGACCCCCACGATCGACGCGCCGGTCGCCATCCAGATGAGGGCCGGCCCGAACCCCAGGCGGGCGATGACTCTCGCCGCGACGAACGAGCCAACGAGGGAGCCGACGCCGCCCGCGGAGACCACGATGCCGAGCAGGAACGGGCTCAGGTGGAGGTCCTGGATGAGGTAGATCGTGTAGAGAACGCCGTAGAACGAGCCGGCCACGTGGGCCACGACCGAGCGGAGGGTCAGCGGCACGAGGACGGGATGCCGGCTAACGAGCCGAAGGCCCTCGCCGATCTCCTGCCGCATCGCCGGCGGTGAAGTCCTGGTCGGGCGCGGTGGCTCGGGGCTGCGGATGAGGATCAGCGATATCGACGAGACGACGAAGGAGACGGCGTCGACCAGGATGGCGAACGGCGCGCCGATGAGCTGGACCAGGCCACCCCCGAGGCCAGGACCACCGATCTCCGCCAGGGACGAGCTCGTGGCGAGCTTGCTGTTGCCTTCCACGACGCGCTCGACGCCGATGAGGGACGGGACGTAGGCCGGGTAGGCGGCATCGAACAGGGCGCCGAAGCAGCCCTCCAGGAAGACGACGAGGTACAGCTGCTCCATCCGCAGGGCACCGGCGAGGTAGGCCACGGGGATGGAGAACAACAGGACGGCTCGGATCGCGTCGGCTCCGATGAGCAGGGGGCGTCGTCGCAGCCGGTCGACCCAGGCGCCGGCGAAGAAGCCCACCAGGAGCACCGCCAGACTGCCCGCGACCACGAGCAGCGCCATCTCGAACGGGCCGGCCCCCAGCACGAGCAGGGCCACGAGCGGCACCGCCGTGCGGGTCACCACGGAACCGAGCTCGGAGACCGTCTGGCCGGCCCAGAGCTTCATGAAGTCGGCGTGTCGCCAGAGCGACGCGGTCACCACGAGGGGTGAGCCTAGCGGAGCGGGGGGTACGCGGTGAGCGCTTTTCAGGCACGCGCGCTACCTCCGAGCGGGCCGATGCCAGCAGGTGTACAAGTTGCCCGTACATATTCGCCATGGGAGTAGGTCATGCCTGGGCTCGACACCGGGAACACCGGCTTCATGCTCGTCTGCACGAGCCTGGTGATGCTCATGACTCCCGGGCTGGCGTTCTTCTACGGCGGGCTTGTCGGCCGCAAGAACGTGCTGGCGATCATGATCCAGAGCTTCGTGTCCATGGGCTGGACGACGGTCATCTGGTTCGTCGTGGGCTACTCGCTGTGCTTTTCCGGTGACGTGGGCGGGGTCATCGGCAACCTGGACAAGGCGTTCCTCAACGGCGTCAACCTGACGAGCCCGGCGCCGCAGAACCCGTCGATCCCGGAATTCGTCTTCATCGCCTACCAGATGATGTTCGCCATCATCACCCCGGCCCTCATCACGGGCGCCTTCGCCAACCGGGTCAGCTTCAAGGCCTACATGTTGTTCCTGACGGGCTGGCTGCTCTTCGTGTACTTCCCGTTCGTGCACATGGTGTGGGGCGGCGGTGTCCTCCAGCAGTGGGGCGTGCTCGACTTCGCCGGCGGCATCGTGGTCCACAACATCGCCGGGTTGGCCGCCCTGGCCTCGGTGCTGTACGTGGGGCGCCGCCACGTGGAGGATCGCGGGCCGCACAGCATCCCGCTGGTCGCCCTCGGCACCGGCTTGCTGTGGTTCGGCTGGTACGGCTTCAACGCCGGCAGCGAATTGCGGGTCGACGCCACGACGGCAGTGGCCTTCCTGAACACGGATGTGGCCGCGTCGTTCGCTGCCGTAGCCTGGCTATTCACGGCCTGGCGCTTCGAGAAGCGGCCCAGCTTCCTGGGCCTGCTGACCGGTGCGGTGGCCGGCCTTGCCACCGTCACCCCCGCGGCGGGCTTCGTCTCACCGGCAGCGGCGGCCCTGATCGGCACCATCGCGGGCGTCGTCTGCTACGGCGCAGTGGCCCTCAAGAACCGTCTCCACTGGGACGACGCCCTGGACGTCTGGGGTGTGCACGGCGTCGGGGGGTTCCTTGGCATCGTGCTGCTGGGCCTGTTCGCGACGACCGCGTTCAACCCCCACGGCGCCAACGGCCTGCTGTCCGGCGACCCGTCGTTCTTCGTCAAGGAGCTGGCCGCGGTGCTGTTGTCGTCGATCTGGGCCTTCGGCTTCACCTTCGGCATGCTCTGGCTCATCGACCGGGTGACCCGGGTCCACGTGGCCCCCGGTGAAGAGGAGCTCGGCCTGGACCAGGCCCTCCACCACGAGGATGCCTACCTGGGCGCCATCTGACCGCCCGCGTTGGCGGCGGTCCGGCTGAGGACCGCCGCCCGGGGGTGGGAGTTACTCGAGGACGTGGATGTCCCGTGCGTGCCCCAGGTCCTTGAGGATCTGCGGCCACACGCTGACGCTCACCTCGCCGAGGTGCGCCTTCTTGAGGAGCAGCATCTGCGTCCGGGACTGGCCGATGCCGCCGCCGATGGTCAGGGGCAGCGTGCCCTCCACGATGCCGCGGTGGTAGGGCAGCTTGAGCCAGTCGAGCTGGCCGGTCAGCGCCAGCTGCTGGCGCAGGGTCTCCGCATTCACCCGGATGCCCATGGAGGTCAGCTCGTGGCGGCGATGGGTGACCGGGTTCCAGACGAGGATGTCGCCATTGAGGCCGTGCATGGGCCGGCCGTCGGCTGACGTCGTCGGGGTGACCCAGTCGTCGTAGTCGGCGGCCCGCATCTCGTGTGGATAGCCGTCGGCGAGCGTCCAGCCGATGCCGATGATGAAGACGGCCGGGATCTCCTGGAGGATCCGCGTCTCGCGCTGCTTGCGGGGGAGGTCGGGATAGCGGGCCAGCAGGTCCTCCGCGTGCATGAAGGTGATCTCTTCCGGCAGGTCCGGGTAGCGATCGTCATGCAGCTGCGGGAACAGCTCATGGGCATGTGCTTCCGCACCGCGCAGGACGCGCCAGATGGCCCGCACGACGTCCTTCAGGGTGTCGAGGTTGCGATCCGTCTCGGTGAGGACCTTTTCCCAGTCCCACTGGTCCACGTAGACGCTGTGGTCGTGGTCCAGGAAGTAGTCCTTGCGCACGGCCCGCATGTCGGTGCAGAGGCCCTCGCCAAGGCCCATGCCGAACTCGTTCAGCGCGACGCGCTTCCACTTGGTCGCCGCCTGCACGACCTCCGCGTCGAGGGGATGGCGGTCGTGGTCGTTGGAGATGTGGAACCGGATGGGTGTCCGCGAGCCGTCGCGGTCGAGCATGTCGTTGACGCCCGACTCGACGTCCACGATGAGCGGGACCTGCACCATGGTCAGGTTCAGCTCACGGCAAAGGTGCTCCTCGATGTAGCCCTTGACCGCGTAGATGGCCTGCTGGGTCTCCTTGGGGGAGAGGAGGGAGTGGTAGTCGGTCGGCAGCACCTTGGCCAGCTCGTCGTAGTCGCCGATGCCTGGTCCGGCCAGGTCGGCTTCCTTCGTCGCGGGCAGATGGATCGTCGTCATCGTGCGCCTCGTCATCCAGGGCCCGGGGCATCTCGTTCGCCGCTGCTCTCCAGGCCGCGCCGATCGTCCCGTCCGCTCACGGGGCCGACAAGGGCCGATACGCCCGAACCGCCGTGCCGGCGGTCACCCGCCCCGCCCATATCATGCGTGGGTGACCGCGGACTTCGCCCTCAAGGCGCTCATCACGCTGTTCGTCGTGATCGACCCGGCGGGGCTGATCCCGGCGTTCGTGGCGTTGGCGGGTGGCCGTCCGCCAGCCGTCCAGGCATCGATCGCCCGCCGTGCGGTCCTCATCGCCGGCGGCGTGCTCCTGTCGTTCGCCGTGGTCGGCGGCCCGCTGCTCAGCTATCTCGGGATCAGTGTGGGCGCGCTGCAGATCGCCGGCGGCATCCTGCTCTTCCGCATCGCCGTGGACATGGTGTTCGCCCAGGTGCGCCGCGAGACACCTGAAGAAGCGGCCGAGGCCCGCGCCAAGGAGGACATCTCCGTCTTCCCGCTGGCCATCCCGCTCATCGCCGGCCCCGGTGCCCTGGCCAGCATGCTCGTGCTGGGCAGCGAGGCGCACGGCGACCCGGCTGCGTTCGGCGTGGTCCTCGCCATGGCCGCCGCGGTGCTCGTCGTGGCGTACGTGTTCCTGCGATTGTCGGCGCGTCTGGCCCGCCTCCTGCGCCAGACGGGCATCAACGTGGAGACGCGCGTGCTTGGCCTGCTCCTCGCGGCCCTCGCCGTGCAGTACGTCACCGACGGGCTGACGCGCCTGGGCCTGACCATCACCGTCGGCCCCGGCTAGGCCTACGATGGCCGGCATGACGGCATCGCCTTCCACGGCCCAGCCTGCGATCCGGGCCAGGGGACTGGTCAAGACGTTCGGCGAGATCCACGCCGTCGCCGACGTGAGCTTCGATCTCACCCCGGGTCGGATCTACGGCCTGCTGGGCCCCAATGGCTCGGGCAAGACGACGCTCATCCGCCTGCTCACCGGCATGACGCGCCCGACCGCCGGCCATGCGGAGGTCCTTGACGCCGTCATGCCCGACCGGGCGATCCTGTCGCGCATCGGCTACATGACCCAGAGCGACGGCATCTACACGGCCCTGACGGTGGCCGAGAACACCCGCTTCTTTGCCGCCACCTACGGCATCCGCGACCAGGCGGCGATCCTGGACGTGCTCACGGTGGTGGACCTCGTCGACCGCCAGCGCACGATCGCCGGCACGCTCTCCGGCGGCCAGCGCCGGCGCCTCTCGCTGGCCTGCGCCCTGGTCCATCGGCCGAGCGTCCTGTTCCTTGACGAACCCACGGTGGGCATCGACCCGCTGCTGCGCGTCGAGTTCTGGGCCCACTTCCGGCAGCTGGCCGACGCGGGCGCCACGATCGTGGTCTCGAGTCACGTCATGGACGAGGCCGACCGCTGTGATGAGCTGCTCTTCGTGCGGGCGGGCAAGGTCATCGCCCGGGGCAGCGGCGCCGAGCTTCGTCAGCGGGCTGGCACGACCGACCTCGAACAGGCCTTCCTGAGCTTCGCCGGCGCGGAGGCGGCGCCGTGAACGCCCGGCGCGTGCAGGCCCTCGTGCGCCGGGTGGTGGAGGAGATCCGCCGCGACCGCCCCTCTTTGGCGCTCCTCTTCATCGCCCCGATCATCCTGACCGGGCTCGTCACGTTCATCCTGCGCGAGGGGCAGACGCCGGTCGTGCACGCGGTGATCGTGGGCGCCGTGCCTGCCGAGGCGCCCATCGTGGGCGCACTCGAGGCCAGCCTGCGCAGCAGCGGGGCGACCGTGACCGAGGCGCCCGACGAGGCGACCGCACGCGGATCGATCGCCGACGGGACGGCCACGGTGGCCATCGTCCTGCCCGCCGACGCGCTCTCGCCCGGCGGGCGGACGATCACGCTCGTCACCAACGGCCTGGATCCGTCCGGCGAGGCGGCCCAGCTGGGGGCGGTGCAGAAGGCGCTGCTGAGCACCGTGACCGCGGCCGCCGGGGCGGTCCTCCCGACCATCCAGCACACGACCGTGTACGGCACCCCCTCGACCGACCAGATCACGAACTTCGCGCCGGCCATCGTGGGCTTCTTCGTTTACTTCTTCGTCTACATCCTGACCGGCGTCAGCTTCCTGCGCGAACGCACGGGCGGCACCCTCGAACGGCTGATGGCGACGCCGGTCAGGCGCGGCGAGATCGTGGCCGGCTACACCCTGGGCTTCGGGCTCTTCGCGGTAGTCCAGGTCGCGCTGCTCATGACCTGGGTGCTGGGGAGCGTGCGGATCCCGGCCATCGGGCCCCTGCCCGCCTTTTCGGTCGGCCTCGGCGTGGCCATCGCCGGCAGCCCCGTGATGGCCTTCCTGGTCGTCCTGCTGCTGGCGCTCGGCGCCGTCAGCCTGGGCATCTTCCTCTCCACCTTCGCGCGCACCGAACTGCAGATCATCCAGTTCATCCCGCTGGTCCTGGCGCCGCAGTTCCTGCTGTCGGGCGTGCTGTTCCCCGTCAGCAGCCTGCCCGGGATCATCCAGCCGCTGGCCCCGATCCTGCCGCTCACCTATGCCATCGACGGGCTGCGCCAGGTCTTCATCCGCGGCGCCGACCTCTCCGTCGGGGCACTCCAGCTGGATCTTGTGGTGCTGGCCGTGATCGCCCTGTTCTTCGCCGTCATCGCGTCACTGACGATCCGCCGCGACGTGGTGTAGGCGCTAGCGGCTCCGCACCGCGAAGAGCGTCACGATCCCCAGGGCCACGATGGGGATGATCAGCAGGCCGAAGCCCCCCGGGACGAGGTCATGCAGCCAGCCGAACAGATCCCGGAAGACATTCACGATCTGGTTGATCACGTCGCCCATGTGCCCGATGTCCTTCCTCAGCTCCTGCCGCGCCGCGAGTCGCGCGAGTCGCGCCCAGCCGCCGGCCACTCCGAGGCGCTCTCGTCAAGGGTACCCGCCACCGCCGCGACGGCAAGTCACCTGAGCCGCGGCGGCTGGGCTCGGTCGGCCGCAGTCCCGTGGCCGCCAACCTGCTCAGATCTGACTCGGAGGCACGTTAGACCCACTCGACGGTGGTTTGAGGCCCTGTTGGCCCGCGACCCACCGCACGACCTGAGCGTAAACCCCGCGCCCAACGGCCTTCCCGGCTCGACCTGACGGCGAACTGATGCTCTAAGGTGCCCCCCAGTCACGTATGACCATGTCGGGGGCGGCAACGCGCGAGCGAATGCGGTGGCCGCGCGCCAACCTGGTCAGCGACCAACCGGGGTGGTGTTAGAGCACCCAGCCGGGGCGGCCAACCCTTGGGAGGCCTCCGCGAGGCGCGCTTGAGCGTGGATGGCGCGGTCGGACGCCCGCCAGGGACCGGGTAGACCGCTCGAGGGAGCTCGCATCTGGCCTAACACCACCCCCATTGGTAGGTGGCCACATCCCGGTGCCGCGAGCGTCGGAAAGCCGGTGGCGCAGCGGCCTGGCGGGCCGGCCTGCCGCTGATCTGACGCAGGCCAGCATCTGATGCCGCCATGTGCTTGACAGTCACTATCAAATAGCACAGACTGCCGACTGGTGAGACAGGGCGCACCTGATGCGCGAAGCGGAGGTCACGGCCATGGATCGAGTGATGAGCCGGCGCTGGTGGGCGCTCGGGGCCATGAGCCTGGCGATCCTGGCCATCAGTCTGGACGCGACCGTCCTCACCCTTGCCTTGCCGACGCTCGCGGGCGCGCTCAAGGCGTCCGAGTCGGAGCTGCAGTGGTTCATCACGGCCTACACGCTGGCCCTGGCGGCCGGGATGCTGCCGGCCGGGCTGGTCGGGGACCGCTTTGGCCGCCGCCGTGTGGCCCTGGTGGCCCTGGTCGTATTCGGGGCCGGGTCGATCGCCTGCGCGGTGGCGCCCTCACCCATCCTCTTTATCGCCGCCCGCGTCCTGGTCGGCCTGGCCGGCGCCGCCTTGATCGTCATGGCCCTGTCACTGGTCACCGTCCTCTTCTCCGAGACGGAGCGTCCTCGTGCCATCGGCATCTGGAGTGCCGCCAACTTCGTGGCCCTGCCGCTGGGACCCATCCTGGGCGGCTGGATCCTCTCCAACGCCTGGTGGGGCTGGATCTTCCTGATGAACGTGCCGGTCGTGGCGATCGCCCTGGTGGCGGTGATCCGGCTGGTGCCCGAGTCGCGCGCCCCGGAGGCCCCCGGCGTCGACATCGTGGGGGTGCTGCTCTCGAGCGGCGGCCTCGTGGCCCTCATGTACGGCATCGTGCAGGCCGGCGAGAACGGCTGGAGCAGCGGAGCCGCGCTCGTGCCCGCCGTGGCCGGCCTCGCCCTCCTGACCGTCTTCTTCGCCTGGGAGCGCCGCCTGACTGGCAGGCCAGGTGCCCAGCCGCTCATCGACCTTGGCCTCTTCCGCTCGCGCAGCTTCACCTGGGGCGTGATCCTCACTGCGTTCGGCGGCCTCGGCCTGTTCGGCGCCCTGTTCGCGCTGCCGCAGTACCTGCAGGCCATCGCCGGACTCGATGCCCAGGGCGCCGGGGTGCGCCTCCTGCCGATGATCGCGGGGCTCGTGGTGGGCGCCGTGCCCGCGGACCGGTTCGCCGCGCGCATCGGGGCGAAGCTGACCGTGGCCGCAGGGTTCGCCATCACCGTCGTGGGCATGGCCCTCGGCGCGAGCATGACCGCCACCAGCGGCGACGCCTATCTCGCCGTCTGGACCTTCATCGTGGGGGCCGGTGGCGGGATCTGCTTCGCCACGGCCGCATCGGCTGCCCTGGTCGAGCTGTCGGCCGATCGCAGCGGGGTCGGTTCGGCCCTCCTCCAGACCGTCGTCAAGCTCGGGCCCGCCTTCGGTGCGTCCATCCTGGGGAGCGTGCTCAACGGCACGTACCAGGGACAGCTGCACCTCACCGGCCTGCCGGCTGCGGCGGTCGCGACGGCCCAGTCCAGTGTCTTCGGCGGCCTCGCCGTGGCCCAGCAGCTCGGATCCGCGGACCTGCTGGCGTCCGTGCGGTCGGCGTTCGTGGCCGGGATGGACGATGCCATCCGGGTCGCCGCGGCCATCGCCGTGGCCGGGCTCGTGCTGACCATCGCCTTCCTGCCAGGCCGCGCCGCCGCGTCCGAGCAGACGGACCATGGCCGCCCAGACACCGAACGGCACCCGGAGCTCGCTCGGTGACGCACAAGGCCGCCTACGGCGGTCGTAGGATGGTGCCGTGGCGACCGTCATAGACCCGCCGCGCATGGGCCTGCGCGAACGCAAGAAGGCCAGGACACGCGCGGCGATCCAGGACCATGCCCTCCGGCTCTTCCGGGAGCGCGGCTACGACGAGACGTCGGTGGAGGACATCGCCGAGGCCGCGGAGGTCTCGCCAAGCACCTTCTTCCGCTACTTCCCGACCAAGGAGGACGTCGTCCTGTATGACGCCTTCGACCCGATCCTCATCGAGTCCTTCCTGGGGCAGCCGGCCGACCTCAGCCCGATCGAGGCGATGCGGGTCGCCATGCGCACCGCCCTCAAGGACTCGACCGGCGCATGGGTGACCCAGCAGCGGGAGCGGGCCAGCCTGCTGATGGCGGTCCCGGAGCTGCGGCGGCGCATGCTCGACGAATTCGTCGTCGCCATGGAACCCTTCGCGGAGGCGCTGGCCAAGCGCGTGGGTCGACCGGCTAACGACTTCGCCGTGCGCAACATCGTCTCGGCTGTCCTGGGTGTGGGCCTGGGAGCCTGGTTGTACGCGGGGTCGGACGAGGACTACATGGACTGGTTCGACGCGGCGCTGGCGCATCTCGAGGCCGGCCTGCCGCTGTAGCGCGGAAGCGCCGCGGGGCGGCCCGGACCTGGCCAGATCTGACTCCGGGGCACGCTAGAGCCGCTCGTCGAGCCTTGACGGGCGGTTCTCAAGTCGGCGGGCGCCTGGTTCGTGCTTGGCAACCCGCCAACGACCGCACGTGGCGGCTGGATCGCGCGCCTCACTGGCCGTGTTGCTGCTCTAACGTGCCTCCCAGGCATGACTGACCACATCGCCGTCCGCGTGGCCCCCGAAGGCCGCCCGCGCGGGGCGAGGGACCTGGTCAGATACCAATCCGGGTGGTACTCGAGCATGTCGCGAGGCGCCAAAGGGCGCCAGGGCCGCGTGCCGGCCTCCGAGCTGAGCGTGGACCGCAGGCCGGGGCGAGCCCGAACGACGATCGAGCGGTCGGATCCGGACCGTCAGTCGCTCGAACACCACCCGGGTTGGTAGATGAGCAGGTGGGAGGGGCCGGCCGCAGGCGTCGGCCGCGCAGGCGTCGGCCGGGCTGCCGGTCGCCGACCCGTTGGGGCGGCCGCGTTAGTACCATCAGGTCGGTCGCAAGGCGCGGCGTTGGCGGGCACCATGCACCGGTCCCATCTCCTTGAGGTCTGAGTGCATGCGCCTGATACGTCCCCCGGCCGCCGTCATCGCCCCCGCCGCCCTGGCGACCCTCGTCGCCGTCGTGCTGTCGCTCACCGCCGGGACCGTCCTGGCCGGTGTCCCGACCGGGCCGACCGTGACGCGGCTGACTGGCGCGGATCGGTACGCGACCAATGCCGCCGTCGTGGGCGCGGCCTTTCCGGGGCAGGTCCCGGCGGCGGTCGTCGTGAATGGCACGGATTGGCCCGACATGACGATCGCCGGGTCCGTGGCGACCAAGCTCGGCGGCCCGGTCCTGCTGGTCACCCGCGACGCGATCCCGCCGGCCACGGCCGCTCGCCTGGCTGTCCTCCTGCCCACCCATCTCTACGCCCTGGGTGGTCCCAGCGTGCTGTCACCGACCGTACTGGCGGCCCTGCGCCACTACACGTCTCACCCGGTGACGGTGTACCAGGGGGCCGACCGATACGCCACCGCCGCGCTCGCTCTGGGGGCTGCCTACACCACCAGCCAGGTCGCCGGCGTGGTCGCCGATGACGACTGGCATGCCAACCTGTATGCGGCCTTCTGCGGGGCCCTTGGCCAGATCCCGATCGTGCCGGTCGCGCCCCGCGCCAGCGCGCCGCTGATCCCGGGTCCCATCGCGACCCTGCTCACGACCCTTGCGCCGCAAGGCGGCGGGATCGTCGGCGATCGCATCGGCACCGTCCAGCGGGCCAAGGTCAAGACCTACTTCTCCTCACCCGACCAGGTGCAGGATCTCCCCGGTGCCGACGATTACACCGTCGAGGTCACGTTGCTCCAGGCGTGCAATGCCGGGCCGACCGCACCCCTGTTCCTGGCCTATGGCGGCGGCTTCGCCGACGCCCTTGGCTCGACCGTCTCCATCGCCGCGATGCAGGGCAACCTGCTCCTCCTCGATGGCAAGACGGTACCCACCGACCTGCTGCCGCTGCTGAGCCAGATCCATCCGTCGCAGGTGTACGTCATCGGCGGCGCGGGCCTCCTGTCGGACTCGTACGTGGCGTCCGTGGTGGCCGACCTGGGGGCGCCCGGACCGTAGCCGCGCGCTGATGCGGGTCGGCGCGCGCCGATCAGGCCATGGGAATCGCGGCGCGCCTGCGGTAAGGTGGACCCAGGCGGCAGTGCGCCGCGCATGGGGTCGACCAGCGCAAGATGGACCCGCAAGCCTGGGTGTGGCGATCGATCGGCCTGGCCGTGGTGGTCGTGGCCGCGGTCGTGGCCCTGTGGTTCATGGGCCAGGTGGGCGGCGCGGTAGGCGGCATCACCTTCGCCACGCCGACCGCATCGGTCACCGCCAGCCCGACCTCGACGGCGCCGCTGGCCAGCCCATCCGCCTCGCCGTCGGGCAGCAGCCTCCAGCCGTCGCC
>CAZFGT010000028.1:16723-25750 GCA_964518505.1 uncultured Anaerolineaceae bacterium
CGCCGCTGGCCAGCCCATCCGCCTCGCCGTCGGGCAGCAGCCTCCAGCCGTCGCCCGCACCATCGCCCAAGAAGAAGCCCTCGCCGACGCCAAAGCGCTGACGCGCGGTCGCCTACTGCTCGTAGCCCTCGACGATGACCGGCGGGCGCAGCTTCGCGGCCTCGTCGGGCAGTCCGGCCGCGCGACGTGCCTGGCGCTGGCGCAACAGGTCATAGCACTGGTCGAGCGCGACCCGGATGGCCTCCAGGCGGCTGACCTCGGCAGGGCTCAGGCCGCTGCCGTCCCCGGCTGCGCCATACAGCCGCTCCTCTTCCTCAGCCAGATCGTTGATCCGTCCGAGGAGCTGTGCGTCGTCCATGCTCATACCTCCTGGCACCCCCGTGGGCCACGCCTAGCTTGCCACGTTCGGGCGGCTAGACTCTCTGCCCAGTGACTGGAGCGTCGACCTCACCCGGCAGCGACCCCCGAGTGCCGGGGCCGCTGGACCGTGCCTCGGCGATGAACCTCATGCGCGAGGCGGATGTGCTGGCGGCGTCGGGCGAGTACGCCGAGGCCGCCCAGGCCTACCAGCGCCTCGTGGGCCACGCGGATGCCGACATCCACACGGCGGCCCTCCTTGGCCTGGCCGACGCGCGCTACCGCCTCGACGACGAGGCCGGGGCCCAGGCCACCTGGCAAGCTGCCACCCAGGCACCCGAGAACTCCTTCAGCTGGCTGGCCTGGAAGCAGCACGCCGCGGCCCTGGTGCGCGCCGGTGCCATCCGGCCGGCCATCGACGCCTATCGCGAGGCCGAGCGTCGCGCGCCGGCCGACCAGCGCGCCGAGATCAGTTCCCGGCTGGGCTGGCTGTACAAGGAGAGCGGCGACACGGGCCGCGCCCGCGGCTACTTCAACCGGGCGCGTGGCAGCGTCTTCACGCCGTGGGTGACCTACCTGGTGATCGCCGTCACGGTGGGCATCGGGCTGGCGCAGATCGCCCTGAACTTCCCGGCCGACGTGTTCACCCAGACGCTTGGCCTGGACAAGGCGGCCGTGGCGCAGGGCGAGCTGTGGCGCCTGCTGACGGTCGTGCTCGTGCACGCCGGGATCGTCCACCTGGGCTTCAACATGTACGCCCTGCTGATCGTGGGCCCCATGGTCGAGCGCATCTTCGGCCACGGCCTGTGGGTCGTGATGTACCTCGTGACGGCGGCCGCGGCGAGCGTCCTGAGCTACATCCTGGTGCCCGACGACGCCGTCGGCGCGAGCGGCGCGATCTTCGGCCTCTTCGGCGTCCTCGGCACGACCCTCTGGTTCTACCGGCCCATGGTGCCGCAGGCACGCGGCCTGGCCCAGCAGATCGCCATCCTGGTGATCATCAACCTCGTCCTCGACGTGGGCCTGGATGCGGGCGGCGTCGGCATCGACATCTTCGCCCACATCGGCGGCCTGCTGGCAGGCATCTGGCTGGGCCTGGTCATCGCGCCACGCGGCGTGCAGACCCTGGGCGGCGCCTTCCGCCGGGCGGGTGAGCCGGCGTCGCGCAACCCCGGCCTGGCGCCGGTCCTCCAGGGGGCGGCGGTCATCGCCCTGATCGCGGTCATCGGCGCAGGGCTGGCCCTGGGCACCGCGCTGCGGGTGGGCTGACCCGCATGAGCCGCTCGCTGGCGGCCTGTTTCGCCGGCATCTTCACCCTGCGCCTCGCCACCGGGCTCACCGGCGCCCTCCTGGGCTTCTACCTGGCCCACCTGGCTGACCTGGGGGGGACCCACATCGACGCGCTCGTGGTGGGTCTCATGTCGGCCGGCTTCTATCTCTCCGAGCTGGTCCTGGCGACGCCCTTCGGCATCCTGTCGGACCGGCTGGGGCACCACCGGGTGATGCAGGCCGGGCCCGTCTTCGGCTTTGCCGCGGCCATCGTCACGGGCCTCAGCCGTGCCCTCGTGACGGCCGGCTTGTTCCTGCTGGTGCCGGTCCTGACCCTGACGCGGGCGCTGGAGGGTACCTCGACGGCGGCCAGCGTGCCGTCGATCCTGGGCTACGTGGCGGCGGCCACCGAGGGCGACGAGGCGTTGCGTGGCCGCTCGGCGGCCCTCTTCGAGGCGGCCACCCTGGGCGGTCTTGGAGCCGGCTTCATCGTCGCGCCGAAGCTCTTCGAATGGATCGGGCCGACCGCCTTCTTCGCCAACGCCGTGGTCTACGTGATCGCCCTGCTGATCTTCCGGCTCGGCGTCTCCGACCCGCGAGCCGACGTGGTCGGCGCGACGTCGCCGGAGGGCGGCTGGCGCCGGTATCGCCACCTCCTCGGCAACGCGCAGGTGCTCCTGCTGGCGCCGACCTGGATCGCCGTCAACGCGGCCATCGGGCTGTGGTTCAGCCAGTCCATCTTCCAGTTCGCACGCCGTGACGACCGCTTCCCCAACCAGCTCCTGCACCGGGGCTTCGACGCCACGCAGATCACGCTCGCCGCGATCCTCATCCTGGCCGTCTTCGGCGCGGGCCTGTTCTACTGGGGCGGTCGCTTCAAGAACCTCCGCCGGAGCACGATCATCCTCTATGGCGTCATCGGCGGCGCCGTCGTGGTCGCCAGCTGCATCGTCATCAACCACAGCACGGACATGCCGCTGCTCGTGCCGATCGCTTCGGCCGGGGTCGCCGCGGCGGGCCTCTTCGTCCTCGCCGGGGCCACGCCCGCCGCCCTGGGTCTGCTGGCGGACATCTCCGAACGCTTCCCCGACGATCGTGGCGCCATCATGGGCCTCTACAGCGTCTTCCTGGCCGTCGGCCAGATCGTGGGCAGCCTGGTGGGGGGGGTGGCGGCCGACATGCGCGGCATCGACGGGCTGCTCGTGGCGACCCTGCTGATGCTCGCCATCGCTCTCCTGCCGCTCTTCCGGCTGCGCAGCCTGGAGCATCTGCTGGGAGGCGTCGGTGCCTGACACGGGGACGACCCCGCCGAGCTTCGGTAACTACATCGACGGCGCGTGGCGGCCGAGCCACTCCGGTCGGACCTTCGCCTCCCACGACCCGGCCGACGAGCGGCACGTCATCGGGCACTTCGCGGCCTCGGATGCAGCCGACGTGGCGGAGGCGGTGCGCGCCGCCGAGACGGCCTTCCCGGCCTGGCGGCGGACGCCTGCGCCGCGTCGCGGCGAGCTGCTGTATGGATTCGCCGCGCTGCTCGCGCAGCACAAGGAGCGCCTGGCCCGGGCGCTTACGATGGAGATGGGCAAGGTGCTGCCGGAAGCGCGCGGTGACGTGCAGGAGGCGATCGACATCGCCTACCTGATGGCGGGGGAGGGGCGTCGCCTCTTCGGCGACACGGTGCCCAGCGAGCTGCCCGACAAGTGGGCCATGAGCGTCCGCGAACCGATCGGCGTGGCCGGCCTCATCACACCGTGGAACTTCCCCATCGCCATCCCGGCCTGGAAGATGATGCCGGCCCTCGTGGCGGGCGACACGGTCGTGTGGAAGCCGGCCAGCGACACGCCCCATTGCGCCGTGCTCTTCGTCGAGCTCCTGGCCGAGGCGGGCCTGCCGGCCGGCGTGGTCAACCTGGTGACCGGCTCCGGTGCCGAGGCGGGTGAACCACTCGTCGAGAGTCCCGATGTCCCGGTCCTCAGCTTCACCGGCCACGGCGACACGGGCCGCCGCATCGCCGCGCTCGCGGCCCGCCGGTTGAAGCGGCTCTCCCTGGAGCTGGGCGGCAAGAACGGCATCATCGTGCTGGCCGATGCCGATCTCGATCTGGCCGTCGACGGCATCGTGTGGAGCGCCTTCGGCACGACCGGCCAGCGCTGCACGGCCTGCTCGCGGGTCATCGTCCAGGACTCGGTCGCCGACGCCCTTGTCGACCGCCTCGCGGAGCGGGCGGCGGCACTGCGCCTCGGGTCGGGGCTGGACCCGGAGACCGACGTCGGCCCGCTCATCAACGGCCCGGCCGTGGAGAAGGTCGGCGCCTACGCTGCGCTGGCCGACCGCGACGGTCAGCGACTGGTCACCGGTGGGTCGGCCCCCAGCGGCGTCGACCGCCTCACGCACGGGCACTACTTCACGCCGACCATCGTGGACCACGTGCAGCCCATGAGCCGGCTGGGGCAGGAGGAGGTCTTCGGACCGCTCCTGTCGATCATCCGCGTGCCCGACTACGACGCGGCGATCACCGCCCTCAACCAGACACCCTACGGCTTGAGCGCGGCCATCTACACGCGGGACGCGAACCTGGCCTTCCGGGCCATGCATGACATGGCCGCCGGCCTCGTCTACATCAACGCCGGCACCATCGGGGCCGAGACGCACCTACCGTTCGGCGGCACGAAGGGCACCGGTAACGGCCACCGCGAGGCTGGCCACGCGGCGCTCGACACGTTCACCGAGTGGAAGTCCATCTACGTCGACTACAGCGGGCGCCTGCAGCGCGCCCAGATCGACAACCAGCCCGCCTGACAGCGGCGGCGCAAACCCCTTTCGCTGGGGCCGCAGGCTCGCTATCGTGAAGGCCCGATGGGTCACCATGACCCAGCCTGAGCACGTGAGCGGCGCGGAGGCACCCGATGTCAGGACCTGAACTCGGCGGCAGTGGCGGCGCGCCCGATCAGACGCCCCCCGCGCCCCAGACCCCACCCCCGGCGCGTCCGGGCGAGTCGGCCGGCCAGGCGGCCAGCCAGGCGGGCGCCGCGGCGGGGCAGGCGGCCAGCGCGGCGGCGGCAGCCATGGAAGGCATGTTCAAGTCCTTCTCCATGGCCGAGCAGTTCATGGTCGGCGGGGCGCTCCTCGCGCTGATCGCCGGCGAGTTCCTCATCGGCTCCCTCTTTGGCGGCGGGGGCGGGTCCATCTCGACGCTGCTGGCCTCCGCGGAGTTGATCCTGGCGGTGTGGCTCAAGAACCGGCGCAGCATCCAGTGGCCGGCGTCATACGGGTTGATCCTGTCAGCGCTGGCCCTCGCCGTGGTCGTCCCCGAGTTCGATGGCTTCCTCTCCTGGCTGCACAGCCTGACCATCGCAGGCGGCGGCTTCGGCGGTGGGGTGACGCTCCTCGGGGAGTTGTGCCGCTGGGCCGGCGCGGTGCTGATGGGTTGGGGCGCCGTCCTCTACTGGCGGACCGGGGGCAAGTAACCGACCAGATCGGGGCGTCGCCGGGTGGCCGGCACGCCTCCGCCGCCCGCGCCGCCGGATGCCGTCCGCGGCCCGCGGACGGTCGACCGCGTCGTCCAGTTCAGCGACGGGGTCTTCACGGTCGCCCTGACGCTGCTGGTGGTCGACCTCGCCGTGCCCGATCTCGCGCCAGGGTTCAGCGAAGCCGACCTGCGGCGGGCGCTCGAGGCCCAGTTCCCCAACGTCGAGGCGTTCCTGCTCACGTTCTGGGTCGTGGCGGCGTACTGGCTGACCCACCATCGCCATTTCGTGCTGATCCACCGCTACGACGGCCGGCTGCTGCTGCTCAACCTGGTCTTCCTGATGACGATCGTCTTCATCCCGTGGCCGACCGCGGTGCTGGGCCACTACGGCAGCTACGTCACGTCATGGGTCGTCTATGCCTCCGCGATGGCGGCGATCGGGTTGGCCGCGACGGCGCTGTGGTGGTACGGGTCGGGCGATCACGGCCTGGCCGATGGCGTGACGCCCCGGCTGCGCCGCTACTACGCCGTCCGTGCGTTCATCCAGCCGGCGATGTTCCTCCTGTCGATCCCGGTGGCCGCCGTCTCGCTCATCGTCGCCGAGTTCTGCTGGATCCCCATGTTCGTCGCGCTGGTCGTCGTGAACCGCCTCTATGGCCGTCACGCGACCGACGCGCAGGACTGACCCGACCGTCCTACGGCGCAGGCTCGAGGACGAAGACGGGGATCTGGCGGTCGGTGCGGGTCTGGTAGGCCGCGTAGTCGGGCCAAGCCTCGACAGCACGCGTCCACCAGAGGGCCTTCTCGTCGCCCGCAGCCTCATGGGCGAGGTAGTCACGCTTGACCGCGCGGTCCTGGAGCTCGACGTGCGGGTCGGCCTTGAGGTTGTAGTACCAGACCGGGTGCTTCGGGGAGCCGCCCTTGGAGGCCACCACGGCGTACACCCCGTCGTGCTCCACGCGCATCAGGGCCGTCTTCCGTAGCCTGCCGGTCCGGGCGCCGATCGAGGTGAGCACGATGATGGGCTTCCCCCGCAGGTCGCCGCCCTGCTCGCCATCGGTCGCTTCGTACAGCTCGGCCTGCTTGCGGGCCCAGGCCGCGGTGCTGGGTTCGTATTCGCCGCTGAGGGGCATGGCCACATTGTGGCGTGTATCGTGCGCGGGATGCCCACCACACGACCGATCGCCCGCCCGACCCCCCGCCTCGCACGACGCGCCCTGTTGGTGCTGGCGGCCGCGTTCCTCGTCGCCGCCTGTGGCGGCACCGCGGCGACCTCGCCGGCCTCGACGGGGACGCCGGCCGCGACCGCGACACCGGCGCCCGCCACCACGACCCCCGCCGAGTCGGCGACGCCGGCGGCGAGCAAGGGCCCGGCGACGGCCTCGCTGGGCATCGTGGGGACAGCCGGCCTGACCGGGCCCATCACGGCGCAGACCATCACCTGCAACCGGCCCGCGCTCACCGGCGGTCCGGAGATCTTCTTCATCGGCCAGGCGGGTGCCAATGGCCCGTCGATCATCATCTTCCTGCAGGCCGCCACCATGCAGGTGCGCGTCGGTACGGGGTCGGCCTCTACGCTCCGCCTGCGCCAGTTCACGGGCACGGGCGTGAAGGACTTCAACGCTGCGACGGGGGCCCAGGTGGACTCACCGCTGACCGAGACGACCGACGCGGCGACCGCCACCGGCGACCTGGGCGCGTTGTCATCCATCTCGGGCACCATCGATTGCGGCGACGAGACGGCGGGAACCGCCGACCTCACCGTGACCGGGTCCACGCCTTTCGGGCAGCTCTCCGGAACGCCCCTGACCAGTGTCGACGTGACCTGCACCAGCACTGCCAGCGGCCTCTTCGTGGGCGCCGTCGGCCTGAGCACGGCCGGCACGACACCGGTCCTCGTCTTCGTGACGGCGAGCAGTGGCTCGCTCCAGGTCTCGGTCGAGACCAGCAGCGCCGGCAGCTTCTACTCGGGCACCGAACCGGGCCTCGCGACGCTGACCGCGAACGGCGCCCACATCGCGGCCGACATCAGCGTGTCGGTAGCGGCCGGGGCCACGCCGTCGACCCAGACCGTGCACGTCGCGGGTGACGACACCTGCGGGATCAGCAGCTAGACCCGCGAAACGGGCCCAACGGTCCTGCGCATCACGTTCGAACGGCCCTGGCCGGGGCGTGCGGACGTCGTTACCGTCGCGCCATGGCGCGACCGGCGGCTGTCGCCTTCGCGCGTCCGACCGATCGGGCGGACGAGTTCGGCGCGTCCCCTGGCACCGTGCGCTTCGTGGACGTGCCGTCGCACCGGTTCGTGATGATCGATGGCCAGGGCGCGCCCGGCGACGCGACCTTCGCGCCGCGCATGCCCGGCCTGTACGCCACCGCCTACACGTTGCATTTCGCCCTCAAGCGGCGGGGCGCGGTGGATCGCATCGGGCCGCTCGAAGGTCTCTGGTGGCCGGCTGACGGCGCCGCTGGGCAGGACATAGCCGCCGGCGTCGATCAGGGCGGCTGGCACTGGACCCTGCTCATCGGCCTGGCCGGCGAGGCCTGCCCGGAGGAGCTGGCGGCGGCCCTGACGGCCGGTCGGGCCAAGCTGGTCGAGCCGTACGCGGCGAACCTGCGGATCGAGGCCCTGGAGGAGGGACGCACCGCCCAGATCATGCACCTGGGTCCGTACGATGCCGAAGGTCCAACTATCGGGCGGCTCCACGCGGCGATCGCCGCGGCGGGCCTGCGTGCGCGCGACGTCCACCACGAGCTCTACCTGGGCGATCCGCGCCGTTCGGCGCCGGCGCGCCTGCGAACGCTGGTGCGGCAGCCGGTCGACTGACCGGCCCGGCGCCCCTGAGCGCGCCAAGCGACCGCAAGGCTCTGGCAGGCAGGGCTGCGGTATCATCCCGGGCGTCGATCGGAGCGCGTCGCCTGGCGGCGGGAACCGACCCGAAACCCCGTGGGCCGCTAGCTCAATGGTAGAGCAGCTGACTCTTAATCAGCTGGTTCAGGGTTCAAGTCCCTGGCGGCTCACCACTCCTCTGAGCACGAAACAGGCCCCTCGGATGACCTCCGGGGGGCCTGTCGTTTGGCTCCGCTCCCGTCAGCAACGGGCCCCGCGATAGGGTCACGAGGCCGGGGCGTCGCAGCGTTAGGACAATGGCACGTACTTCACGAGGGTGAACACGGGGTAGTCGAAGCCGTTCGAGGCCGCCTCCATGTAGACGTCCCACAGGACCTCGACCCTCGTGGCCGTGATGGGCGCAAAGTAGGGGCCGGGGCGGCAGTAGCCCCAGTACTCCGAGCGCGGACTCCCGACGGTCGGATTACACGTGCCCACCTGGGGCGGTGACAACTCCACGCCGACCTGCTGGCCGGACGCGTTGAGGAACAGGATGTGGGCGCCTGCGCTCCAGGAGGCACAGATCTCCGGCGAGCAGTCCTGTCCCAGCTCGACCGTGTCGCTCATCGAGAGTTGGGTGACTTCCCAGAAGTAGGTGCCGGCGAGGTTCGCCTTGACATAGGTCCACCTCGCGAAGAAGTCGCCGGTCCAGCATGGGTACACCCCGGCACACCCGCGGACCTGGTAGTCCGTGGCGCTGCCTGTGGACGCAGCCGCCGATCCGGTCACCGCCAGCATGGCCACCACGCCTGCAAGGACCGCATTCCGTAGGACCCTCAACCGCATGACCAGTCCTCCCTCGTGTCGACCGCGGACCCGCGCCCGCTCCAGCCGCACCCGCTCTAGACAGCGCCCGCCCTAGAGGCAACGCGGGAGCCCGTAGGGCTCGGCGCAGTATGGTGGAGATCTCGGGGGCCGCGCAGCGTAGGCGGACACCCGATGGAACGCGGGCGAGTCAAGGTCATCCCGAGAAGCGACGTCGCCCTGCGCCCCGTCGGCCGCGCCTCGTGACCCTCTGACGGGCCAGCTACTGACGCGGACC
>CAZFGT010000028.1:25850-31845 GCA_964518505.1 uncultured Anaerolineaceae bacterium
CGCCCCGTCGGCCGCGCCTCGTGACCCTCTGACGGGCCAGCTACTGACGCGGACCGGAGCGGGGCCCCGCGTCCGAACGCCCGAATCGAAGTCACTCCGGAGGCGGGAGCCTGCGCACGGCGTCGAATGGCGCACGGTCGAAGATGATCCGCATGTGCCTGATCTTGCCGTCCGTCACCGTGAGCAGCTCAGCGCCAGGGGCATCTTTGACCGGCACGGTATCGGTGTCGTAGATGAGCACGGCGATCTTGTCGTCGCCGAAGGCCGCAAGGAGCTTCGAACTGGTGACGATCTGGACGAATGGACCCATGAAGTCACGGAACGCGGCGGCCCCGTCGAGCTGGCCCGCCGGCGCCTGACAGACGATGTCCTCTGCCACGTAGGTCATCGCCCGCTCGAAGTCGTGGCTCGTCCATGCCCTGTGATAGGCCAGCGCCGTTTCCAACGCTGCTTGGCCGCCCTCGGTCACGTCAGTACCTCCCGGGTCCCCTGGTTCCCCGATGCCACACGACGTGGCATCGCGAACAGCCTACGCTGGCGCAATGGACGCCTGGGCTGTCCCTCCGGGCTCCCCGCCCGGCCATGGGCCGATCGCGACGGGCTTCGGCGCGATTCAAGCCTAGTCGCCCCGACCTTGGAACCCTGCGCCGGGTCAGGCAGGTCCGTAGGTCAGGTGGACAACCCCGTTTTCGTACGCGTCGTGTCCTTTGAGCGCGAGCCTGGTCGGGTCGGCGCCCTCGTCCCAGAGCTTCCTGCCCTTGCCGATGGCGACCGGGTATACGAACAGGTGGAGATCATCGATGAGTCCGTCCCTGAGCAGAGCGCGGACGAGCGTGCCGCTGCCGCTGACGTAGATGGCGCCGTCGATCCCGTCCTTCAGCCTGCGGATCACGTCCGGGTCGTACGGCCCGAGGCGAGTCGAGGGACTCCACGCCACCTTCGGTTCCCGCGAGCCGACGACGTACTTGTGGGTGTCGTTGAAGAATGGGGCGCCGGGGTCATCCCCTACCGTGCGGGTCGACCAGGCCGGCGCGAACATCTCGAAGGTGGTGCGTCCTAGCAGGATCGCCCGAGCCGAACCCACGATCGCGCCGATCGCCTCGCCCATCCTTGGGTCGAAGCCGTAGTCGACCGTCCAGCTTGGATCCTCAAACACGCCGTCGAGCGACACGAACTCGTGGACTGCGATGGTGCCCAAGACCCGCCCTCCCGTTAGATTGCTCCGACTCGTTGATCGCTCCCGGTGGCCACGTCGCGCGGCCGTCGGGTCGGCCGATCCCCGTGGGTGAGATCACGCGCTGCGGACCGCCACGGCCGTCACGCGAACATGTTCGCCCAGACGCGGACGGCCCATTCGGCGACCATGCCGGCCTCGACGAATGGATCGTGCCGAGCGTAGTCCTCGGCGGCCTCCCGCGTGGCGAGGACCCCCATCGTCTGGACGGGTTGATCCTGCTGATCGAGGAAGGCTCCGGCCATCAGTAGTACGCCGTCGGCATGCAGCTCTCGGGAGCGTGCCAGGTGGGCGGCCATCTGGGCCGGGGCCTTGCGGCGCACCTCGTCGAGCGATGCGAACGTCGTGGTCATGAGCACCACGAAGTACTGCGATGGGCTCCGGCCCGGTGACAGCGACATGGCATCTCTCCGAGAGCGGCCCGGCGCACGGTGGGGGGGGTAATCCGATGCGCCGGGCCATGAGGGCGGGGCCCGGCGGTCGTGAGAGGGTTGGAAGGAGCTAGGGAGTCTTTGGCCGCCGGGCCCTCGGCACTGTACGCCGGGGCATGGTCGACGCGAGGTTAGGTTTTCGTCACAAGGAAGGGCCCCCGCCCCAGGGAGATAGAAGAGGGGCAGGGGCCGTGCGCATCACCCACTGCGAACGCGCGGTGTCGGTAGGGAGCGCGGCGCACTCCGTCCGTGCGGCAGCCGAGGCGAGCCGTCCATGGGTGTGCTCCACGGGTCCGTCCCCTAGGGCACCACGAGGTGGACGGGGTTGCCCAGGACGTTGACCTGCCACGTCGTGGTGTCGTTGCCGCTGCTGACGTCGTACTCGACCTGCCACCAGCCGCCCTGCCATAGGCCGGAGGCGCCGTACATGGACGACAGGGGGATGTCGATCGTCAGCAGCTTGTCGTTGAACGGCTGGGTGCATGAGCCGCTGCAGCTCGTGGCCTGCAGGCCCGATGAGCCAGCGGAGACGCTGCCGCTGGGGCCCGCGCTGCCCTCGAGCGAGGCCGACGTGTAGGTGAAGCTGGTATAGGCCTGGCTGCCGCCGTCGGGCGACTTGATCTTGAGGTACGTGTTGCCCTGCGTGTCGCCGACGTCGAAGAGGTTGATCTCGAGGGTCTTGCCGGCGTACTGGGCGCCGACCTTGGCGAGGTAGAAGGTGGAGGTACCGCTCGTGATGTTGTACCAGTTGGCCATGGCCCCCGACCCGTAGACCTGCGGCGAACCGGTCCCCGTGGCTTCGATCGAGAACATGTTCTCTGCGCTCACGTTGGCGTTGGAGGTGGCCGGGGCCGGGCTGGCGGGGTCGGTCGTGGTGATCTCGAGGCGATAGGTCCCGGCCGCCAGCCCGGTCGCCACGCCAGGGGTCTGGTTGACCGCCGCCCCGACCGGCACGCCCTGCCCGACGGCCCACCAGCGGTTGTGCCAGTACCCACCGACGGCCGAGCTGGCGATCTTGCCTGCTGCACAGTTGGTCACTGAGCTGGTCTGCGGCGTGCCGTAGGTGCCGCTCTGGTCAGTCTGGTTCTCCGCGGTGAACATGTAGCCCGACGAGGCCACGAGCACGTCATCGCTGGTCGTCGACGGGGTGTTCTGGGTGTTGTACAGCCGGAAATACGTGTTCATGGCCACCCCGCTGCTGCCGATCCAGTGGTCGCCCTCACCATAGGTGGCGTTCGTGGGGGTCGGACCCAGTCCGCAGAAGGTCGGGTCGAAGACGTAGACGGCCCCACCCGCGCTGGGCACCACGACGGTGTAGTCGTAGCCCTCGGCGGTATAGCGCGGGTTGCCGAAGCTGCTGTCGGCCGTGGGATCGAGCATGTCGCCGTTGCCCGTCTGGCCACCGCTCGAGATGACCGCGCCGAAGAAGCCCTGGGACGATGGCGCCGTCCCACCCGCAGCATCCGGGATCGTGTTGGAACCCCCGGCTGGACATCCGGTCGCCCCGGTCACGCAGGACAAGGGGTAGATGCCGTAGTACGCCTGTGGGCTGCCCATCGGCACGGGCAGGATGTAGACGGCCTTCGACGAACGCTGGGCCGTGATCGAGTTGATGCCGAAGAGGCGCATGAAGAACGTCTTGACCGGCGCCGTGACGGTCACATCGAGCTGGTCCGGGTTGCCAGCGGCGACGGCCGCCGAGTCCTGCTGGGCGCTGACCGTGATGCCTGAACCTGCCGTATAACCATCCTTGGTCGCCTCGTCGTAGGCCGCCTGCTGAGCGTTCCCGACGTTACCCGGGAGCCAGACCACCCCAGCCAAGGCTGCGGCATCGGCCGCCCGCTGGACCCTCAGGCTGCTGGCCCAATACCAGGAGACGTCGATGACGATGGCCAGGATGCCCACGAACAGGATCGTGGCGGCCGCGAAGATGGCCAGGACCTGGCCCCGCTGGCGGAGGGTGGGCGCGGCGCTGCGCCCTTCCGCCAGCTTGTGGATCGGCTGGACCGACCGCTCGTTCGCGCTGTACATCGCTGCGCTTGGACTCCGTCAGGTGTTCGGGCTCCCGTTACCGCAGTGAAGCGCTCTCGCGTGGCCGCAAACACGCCCCATTGGTACCAGCGTCGCCGCTACGCACCACCTGTCGGGATGGGGTCGGTCGTGGGCCTACCCGATCGACGTTGGAGTGAGCTCGAAGACGGGCCGCGTCACGGCGGCACGTTCCGGGTCGTCGAGGACCTCCGGCCCGACGAGCCCGAAGAGGAGCCGGGCGAAGGCCCGCCCGAACCAGGGAAAGCGCTCGACATAGCCGCGGAGCGTTACGCGGTAGAAGGCGACGGCATCCGCGCCCTGCAGTTCCCGGGCCGACACGGCCACATCACGACCGTTCAGGCGGACGACCGCCGCGCCCGCGGCACGCAGGTTGCGCACCCATTGGACGTCACCGTACGCGCCGATGACGTAGCGTCGGCCGTCGACCGCCACGATCGCGACCGGGGCGCTGCGCGGCAGGCCGCTCGTGCGCCCGCGGACCGTCAGGAGGGTGTTGGGCCCCATCGGCAGGCCGGCCCGCAGCAAGCGTCGGGTCAGGGGATTGGAGCCACGGACGAACAGCGGGGCTCGGGAGCGGGGCTGTGGCAAGGTTGGTGTCATCGTCTGGATCCCTCAAGGGGCGTAGGCCGGTCACATGCGGTGCCGTCAGGTACGTCATGTGATTGACGGATCCGATGGGGTGCAACGTGACCGAAGACCTGGCGACGACATTCGAGAAGCACCGCCCGCGCATGCGTGGGACGGCGTACCGCATGCTCGGCTCGCTCGCCGAGGCGGACGACGTCGTCCAGGACGCCTGGCTGCGGGCGAGCAAGGCCAGCATGGCCGACGTCAACGATGTCGGCGCGTGGCTCACGACGATCGTCGCGCGCCTGTGCCTGGACCGCCTGCGGACCCGTCGCTCGCGCCGCGAGGATCCGCTCGAGGTCGTGCTGCCGGACCTCGTCCTCGCCAGCCCCGAAGCCTCCGAGCCGGAGCAGGAGGCGCTCCTGGCCGACTCGGTCGGGCTGGCGATGCTCGTCGTCCTCGACGCCCTCAGCCCGGCCGAACGCCTGGCCTTCGTCCTCCACGACACCCTGGGCCTGCCCTTCGAGCAGATCGCCCCCATCGTGCGGCGCAACGTGGAGGCGACCCGCCAGCTGGCGAGCCGGGCACGGCGCCGCGTGCGCGCGGCGCGTCCCGCCGCGGATGTGCCCCTCAAGCGGCAGTGGGAGCTTATCGATGCCTTCCTCGGCGCCGCCCGCGAGGGTGACATCGAGGGGCTCATGCGGGTCCTGGACCCGGATGTCGTGGCCCGTGCCGACTTCGGCCCGCCACCCGCGGCCCTCGGTGCCAGCCGCGCCTACCACGGGGCCGCCGAGGTCTCCCGGCAGGCGATGATGTTCCGCAACCTCGCCCCTGGCGCTCGGCGGGTCCTCGTCAATGGCGGCGCCGGGCTCTACGTGACCGCCGCCGGTCGACCCTACGCGGTGCTGGGGATGACCTTCGGACCGCAGGGCATCACCGAGATCGACATTCTCCTCGATCCCGAGCGTCTCGCTCGGCTTGCGCCGCCGCCGGACGGCCGCCCGGCCTAGGCGGCCACGACGCAGTTGCGCCCCGCTCGCTTGGCCATGAAGAGGCCCACGTCGGCCACCTGCAGCAACGCTTCAGCCGTAGGCTTCTCCGGATCCCGCACCGCGCAGCCGGCCGAAACGTGGGCCCGGGGCGGCCCGGTAGCCGAAGAGCCGCTCGGCCGATCGAGCTCGTGCAGCGACTCGTGCGCGGTCGCTGCGCGCGGCCGTCGCGGTCGCGCATCCCCGGTCATGACGGTGCTGCCATGTTCCGGGCGAGCCCACGCCCGGATAGCATGCCGTCCATGACGGTATGGCAGGAGATCGCGGACCGGATCTGGGTGCGGCGGTACGACTTCTTCGACCAGACCATCGGGGTCATCGGTGGGGAGGCGGGTCTCCTGGTGATCGACACCCGCTCGTCACATGTCCAGGGGCACGAGCTGCTGAGCGAGCTGCGCCAATTGCCCGGGGCCGCCCGCTGGATGGTCAACACGCATTACCACCACGATCACTGCTTCGGCAACGCGGCCTTCGCCGGGACGGAGATGTGGGGCCACGACCGCTGCCCGGGGCGTCTGCTGGAGCGCGGCGAGGCGATGCGTGCCGGGATGATCCGGGAGATCCCCGAGCAGGCGGATGAGTGGCGCGAGGTCGTCATCACGCCGCCGACCGTGACGTTCGCCGAGCAGGCGGCCATCGACGTCGGCGGTCGGGAGGTCGAG
>CAZFGT010000029.1:0-3584 GCA_964518505.1 uncultured Anaerolineaceae bacterium
GGCTCCTCGTAGGTCGTGATGTAGCCCTCGTAGTTGCGCAGCACGACCTTGTGGTCGGAGTAGCTGACCAGGTAGTTGGGCATGACCGGGATCTTGCCGCCACCACCGGGCGCGTCGATGACATAGGTCGGAACGGCGTAGCCGCTGGTGTGGCCGCGGAGGCCTTCCATGATCTCGAGGCCCTTCCCGACCGGCGTCCGGAAATGGCCCGAGCCCTCGACCAGGTCGCACTGGTAGAGGTAGTAAGGCCGGATGCGGTTCTCGACCAGCTTGTGGACCAGGGCCCGCTGGATGTTGACGCAGTCGTTCACGCCTGCCAGGAGCACCGACTGGTTGCCCACGGGGATGCCGGCGCGGGTCAGCTTGTCGACCGCGCGGCTGACCTCGGGGGTGATCTCGTTGGGATGGTTGAAGTGGAGGTTCATCCAGATCGGGTGGTACTGGGCCATCATGTCGCACAGCTCGTCGTCGATCCGCTGCGGCAGGAAGACCGGCACCCGGCTGCCGATGCGCACGATCTCGATGTGCGGGATCTCGCGGATGCCGCGCAGGATCGACTCGAACAGCTTGGGGGCCAGCGTCAGGCCGTCGCCGCCGGAGATGAGGACGTCGCGCACCTGCGGCGTGCGGCGCAGGTACTCCAGCTGGGCCTCATGGTCCTTGCGGTTGAAGTTCTGCGACGGGTCGCCCACGATGCGCGACCGGGTGCAGTAGCGGCAGTAGCTGGCGCACTGGGTCGTGACCAGCATCAGGACGCGATCCGGGTAGCGATGGACCAGGCCGGGCACCGGCGAGTGGCGGTCCTCGGCGAGGGAGTCCTCCATCATCGCGGTGAAGGGCTGGTTCTCGCGGCCCAGGGGGATGACCTGGCGGCGGATCGGGTCGTCGGGGTCGTGCGGGTCGATCAGGCTGATGAAGTAGGGCGTGATGTCGACCCGGAACTTCTCCGGCGCCGAGAGGCCCTCGCGCTCCTCGTCGGTGAGCTCCAGGACGGCGCCGATCTCGTCGACGTCGTTGACGCGGTGGCTGAGCTGCCAGCGCCAGTCGTTCCACTGCTCGTCGGGCACGTCCGCCCACAGTGGGGCGCGACGGCTGACGGCCGGCTTGCCGTCGGGTCCCAGGGCGCGCGCGGGGTCACGCCGGTTGATGAAGGGAGGCTGCGCGGCGGCCGCCTCGGCGGCAGCAGCGTGCGTCGCTGCCTTGATCTGCTGCTCGTCCAAGGGACCCTCACCATGCGCCGAGTGCATAAGTTCTATGCAGTCTGCATGATTGTAGCGGCCCCCACAACAGGACCCTTGGCGGGCCCGTGTTGCCTGGGCCGCCCGGCTCATCCCTTACCGGGCCCTTCGGCCCTTGACCGGTTACTCGGGCGCACCCACGGTGGGTAGGTTGGTCTAGCAGCCCACCATCGCCGCTCGACGCTAGACCGTTGGCGGCCTACGAGTTGGAGGCGCGCATGAACGCCAGTGTCGCCCTCATCTGCACCCGCTGTCGCACCGTCGACCGCCACCCGAGGCATGACTCCCGGTCGCCCTCGGGCTGGGCCTGCCCGGAATGCGACTGGTTCAGCTTCACGAAGCCGACCTTGTCAGGCCGTCACCCGAGGCACGACCCGCAAGCCCCCTCCGGCTGGGCCTGTCCGGTCTGCGCCGCAGCGCTGGCCGCAAGCGGCGTCTGAGTCCCAACAGTCGCCGGAACGGCCTACGCTGCGCCGCGATGAGCGCCTCGGATCACGTCGCACGCAACCGAGCCACCTGGGACGCCCTGGCCGCGGAGTACGTCCCGTCCGCCGAGCGCAACTGGGCCGCCGACGAGATCACGTGGGGGATCTGGGGCGTCCCGGAGGCCCAGCTGCACGTCCTGCCCGACGACGTGCGCGGCCTCGACACCGTGGAATTGGGCTGTGGCACGGCCTACGTCTCGGCCTGGCTGGCGCGCCGCGGCGCCCGTCCTGTGGGCATCGACAACTCGCCGGCGCAGCTGGCCACCGCCCGTCGCATGCAGGCGGAGCACGACCTGCACTTCCCGCTCCATCTCGGCGACGCCGAGGCGGCGCCGTTCGCCGACGCCAGCTTTGACCTGGCCATCAGCGAGTACGGCGCGGCCATCTGGTGCGACCCGTACCGCTGGATCCCCGAGGCAGCCCGCATCCTGCGGCCGGGCGGTCGCCTGATCTTCCTGGGCAACTCGACGCTGATGATGCTCAGCGCGCCCGACGAAGAGGACCGACCGGCCACGGACCGGCTCCTGCGCCCCCAGCGGGGCATCCATCGGTTCGAGTGGCCGGACGACCCTGGCGTCGAGTTCCACATCAGCCCGGGCGACTGGATCCGCCTGCTGCGCGCCAACGGCTTCGAGGTGGAGGACCTCATCGAGGTCTATCCGCCGGACGGCTCCACCACCCGCTACCCGTACGCATCGCTCGCCTGGGCCCAGAGCTGGCCGTGCGAGGAGGTCTGGAAGGCCCGCAAGCGCTTCGGCTGAGCTGGCGGCTCGTCCGCCCAGGCAGACCCCCGGTTGTCCTCCAGGCAGGCCCCCGGTTGTCGTCCAGTGCTCCCTGGATCGGTATGCGCCGACCCGCTGCCCTGCGTTGTCGCTCTAGTCCACCGCGTGCTCCACACGCGACGGGGGACGACGCCGGGCGCCGGTTTGGCGCATACCAGTCCCCCAGCGACTAAACGGAAATGGCCTGGCCTCGACTGAAAGCCGACTCCGCGGCCGCGCGCTTTGCTAGACTCCTGCCGATGCTGAGCGCGGTCCGCGGCCTGTTCATCACCGTCCTCGTCGTGACGATGCTGGCCGGCCTGGTGGGCCAGTTCGTGCCGCAGATCCCACCCGGATCGGCCAACGGCATCCCCTACGCGATCCTCGTGCCGACCGCTCTCGTCTCGGGCATCGTCATCGCCAGCGTCACCGTGCTCATCATCTGGCGCTCGATCCTGACCTCCAGCCAGCGCCACACGAGCTGGGTCAAGAGTCTGACGAGCCCCAACGGCCGGATCTTCTTCTTCATCCTGCTGCTGCTCTGGACGGGCGCGATGTTCATGCTCCCGACGATCGCCCAGGCGTGGCAGCCGGCCCTCAACGGTGCGCCCTCGGCCGCCGAGGGCGGCCTTGCGTTGATCGGGCTCTTGGCCGGGGCGTTCCTCTTCCTGGGCTTCATCTGGTCCGTCATCGGCGAGTGATCGCCGGTCAGGCCAGGTGCTCCGTCAGGCGAAGCGCACGATCGCCAGCGCGCCCGCGATGAGGCAATAGGCGGCGAACGGCAGCAGCGTCCGCGTCGTGAAGTAGCGGCTGAGGAAGCGCACCGACGCGTACGCGGCCAGGGCGGCCGCGACACTCCCGGCAAGGATCTGGCCCTGCACCCCAGCGCCGTTCGGGCCGAGCAGATCGGGCAGCTTGTAGATCCCAGCGGCGAGGATGATCGGGGTCGCCAGGAGGAATGAGAACCGGGCGGCGTCCTCATGATCGAGGCCCCGCACGAGCCCGGCCACCATGGTGATGCCGGAACGACTGATGCCGGCGAAGAGGGCCAGGACCTGGGCGATGCCGATCAGGCCGGCTTCCCGGAACTCGAGCGTGTC
>CAZFGT010000029.1:3684-30545 GCA_964518505.1 uncultured Anaerolineaceae bacterium
TGGCCGAGGCTCGAGATGGGGAACAGCTCGGTCACGCCCTGCAGGAGCCCGAGCACGATCGCCTGGAGGTACGTCAGCACAGGATCACGTGAGAGGCACGACGAAGAGCTCGGTCCCATCCGCGGCCTGGAAGACCAGGAAGGGATCCTGGGCCGTGCAGACTCATGCGCTGGGCTTCCTCGTGCCTGCCCCTGCTAGGCTTGCGCCTGCCCAGGAGAGGAGGTTCAGCACGCGCCGCGTCCCTGACTGGCGCCTGATCGGCCCATCCGTCGGCTTGCTTGTCACGGTCGCCGTCCTGCTGGTCCTTTCCGAGCCACACGAGCTCCCATCTGGCGCGACCGGGGCGGCCGCCCGGCAGACGGCTGCCGCCTTCACGTCGCTGCCGACTGGCGACTCGTTGGCGTCCGACACGACCGAGCCCCCGACCGCGCTGCTACCGCCGACCACGGCGCCCGCGACCCTGACGCCGGCTGTCCCGACGGCTTCACCGCTGACGGCTTCCCGTGGTGAGGCCGTGCGGATCGTCGATGGCGGGATCTCGCGAGGCACGGTCACCGTCGTCGAGATGGACCCATTCGCCATGGGCCAGACGGAGCGGGTCGAGATCCGGGTGCGGTACCTCGCGGGCGCAGGCAGCTGGTCGGTCGACCCGGCGGCCTGGGGTGGCATGAGCGTCGACGGCAGCACGTTCACCGGGTACGTCGGCGGTCGCAGCCCGGCCCTCCGGGCTGCGACCCTGGCCGCCCACGGGTCGCTGGAGGCGTGGTTCGAGATGGACTTCCCGACCGCGGCGCAGGGCCCGTTGTTGACGTATGCCGCAAGCGACGGGACGGTCCTCTTCACGGTGCCACTGCCCTGATCGGATGTCGTCAGCGGTCGGCCGTGGCCGCCGGAGCGACCACGCCGGCGGTCGCGCGGTTCAACGGCGCTGGCTCCGGCCGGTCGTGCCACCAGGCGGCGATCGCTGTGGTGGCCGGCACGGCCGCCAGGATGCCGATGCTTCCCACCGCGGCACGCACGATCTCCACGGCCACCAGCTCCTGGTTGACGCTCAGGCTGAACTGCTGCAGCTGGAGGGACAACAGGACGAGCAGGGGCAGGGCCGTCCCGAGGTAGGCGAAGACGAGGGTGTTCACCGTGGCGGCGAGGTGGGCCACCCCGACGTTCATGGCGCGGCCGTACAGCTCGCGACGGGTGAGGCCGGGGTCGGCGAGGGCCAGCTCCTCGACGGTGGCGGCCTGGCCGATGGCGACGTCGTTGAGCACTCCGAGCGCGCCGAAGATCACTGCCGCGAGCAGCAGGCCAGAGAGGTCGATCTTGTCGCCCACGATCTGCTGCAGATAGATGACCGTCTCGGAGCCCTGGGCCGGCGTGAACTGGGCGAGGCCCGTGACCAGCACCGCCAGGAGGCCGGTGAGGCCCAGGCCGATCGATGTGCCGAGGAGCGCGGCCAGCGTGGTGCGCGTGAAACCCTGGGTCAGGAGGAAGGACACCGCGGTGATGAGGACGCCCAGGCTGATGGCCAGCCCGACCGGCTGCCAACCCGAGAGCAGCAGCGGGATCAGGACGCGGATCGCCAGCACCAGGGTCAACGCCAGGGACACGAGGGCCCGCAGGCCGCGCCAGCCGGCCACCGCGATGGTCACCAGGGCGAAGAGGCCGACGAGGCCGCCGACCAGCGGCAGGCGCCACCGGTCGACGACCGACACCTGGGCCGTCCCGTCAGGCAGGTGGTCGATGGCGACGAGCACCTGGTCGCCCACGTGATAGTCGGGGATCTGGAGGGCGCCGCTCGGACCCTCGATGGTGGCAGGGACCGTTTGGCCGGCCTGCGGGCCATCGAGGAACTTGACCGTCCCGGTCGGTCCCTGGGGCCCGGTGGCAGGTGCGATCGTCACGATGACGCCGTGGGCCTGGTCCGAGATCAGGCCCACGCCTGCCGGCGGCGTGAGGTCGGGCAGGAAGACGACGAGGGCCGCCACAAGCAGCACCCCGAGGCCGAACGCGATGACGTGTCGATCGCTCGACATCCGACCCTCGGTCGGTGGTCGGGCGGCCATCGAGCCTCCTCTCCTTGGGCCGCGACAGGGTAGCAGACGGCCGGCGCCTTGACCGTTGCATGAGACTCGGTATCATATCGAGCATGCCTCGGCGGGATTCGTGGTACGGATCGCGGTGACGGGATTGATCAGATGAGACGCAGTCTGGGCACGGTGATGCTGGTCGTGGCCTTCGGCCTGACCCTGGCCGGATGTGCTGCCGGGCCGACTGCGTCACCCAGCGGAGGCGCCGCCACGCAGCTGGCCGTCGTGGGCACGGAGAACTTCTACGCCGACCTGCTGGCCCAGATCGGCGGTTCGCACGTCAGCGCGACGAGCCTGCTCAACGACCCCAACGCCGACCCGCACGCCTTCGAGACCAGCCCGCAGGATGCGGCCCTGGTGGCCGATGCGAGGCTCGTGATCGTCAACGGCATCGGCTATGACGACTTCATGCAGCAGCTCCTGGGCGCGGCCCCGGACCCGTCCCGCGTGGTCATCGACGTGCAGCAGCTCCTGGGCGTCGGAGATGATGTCAACGTGCACATCTGGTATGACCCGGCCACGATGCCGCGGGTGGCGCAGGCGGCGGCCGCCGCGCTGAGCCACCTCGATCCGGCCCATGCGGCCGACTTCGACAGCAACGAACAGGCCTACCTGGCCTCGCTGCAGCCGCTGAACGACGAGATCGCCCTGCTCAAGAGCAAGTACAACGGCGCGCCCGTTGCCTTCACGGAGCCGGTGGCGGGCTATGTGGCGGCAGCGGTCGGCCTGCGGGTCCTGACCCCCGAGGGCTTCCAGAAGGCCATCGAGGAGGGCACCGACCCGGCGCCCGCTGATGTGGCCGCCGAGGAGGACCTCCTGAACGGCCGGCAGGTCAAGGTGCTGATCTACAACAGCCAGGTCACCACGCCGATCACCGAGCGCGTCAAGGCGCTGGCGGTCCAGAACGGGATCCCCGTCGTGGGCGTAGCGGAGACGATGCCGCCCGCCTACGTGCACTACGCCGACTGGCAGCTGGCGCAGCTCCAGGCGCTCCAGGCCGCCCTGGCGCAGGGCACCTGAGGGTGTCCGACCCGGCCGTCCGCTTCGATTCGGCCACGCTCGAGTACCACGGGCGGCGCATCTGGTCGGACATGTCGCTGGCCTTCGAGGCCGGCTCATTCGTGGCCATCCTGGGCCCCAACGGATCGGGCAAGACCTCGCTGTTGCGCGTCATCCTGGGCCTCGCGCCACTGCGCGCCGGCGACGTGCAGGTCCTGGGCCACGCGCCGCGGCGGGGCGATCCGGGGATCGGCTACGTGCCCCAGCATCAGAGCCTGGACGCGGACCTGCCGCTACGCGGTCGGGACCTCGTGCAGCTGGGCGTCGACGGCCATCGCTGGGGCATCGGGTGGCCCAGCGCCGCGTCGCGCCGCCGCGTCGACGCGGCCCTCCAGGCGGTGGCGGCCGAGCCGTTCGCCGATGCGCCGATCGGGCGGCTCTCGGGCGGGGAGCAGCAGCGCCTGCGCATCGCCCAGGCCCTCGTCGGCGACCCGCGCCTGCTCCTCTGCGACGAGCCGCTGGCCAGTCTGGACCTGCGCTACCAGCAGGGCATCACCGACCTCATCGGCGGCTGGCAGCGGGGCGGCGAGCGCACCGTCCTCTTCGTGACGCACGACGTGAACCCGGTGCTGGAGCTGGTCGACCAGGTGCTGTTCGTGGTCAACGGCCGCTGGGCGATGGGCACGCCGGATGAGGTCCTGACCTCCGAGCGCATGACAGCCCTCTACGGCTCACACGTCGACGTGCTGCGCGTCCACGGGCGCATCCTCGTCGTCGGCGAGTCCAGCGGCTCCGGTTTCGAGGTCGAGGAGCCGCACCACCTCCCGACGATCCCGGACGACGACCGCCACCCGAATCGTCCGACCGCATGATCGACCAGCTCGTCCACCTGCTGGGCTACGACTTCGCCCAGAACGCCCTCGCCGCCGGGCTCGTCGTGGGCATCGTGTGCGGCGTGGTCAGCCGCTTCGTCGTGATGCGCAACATGGCCTTCGCCGTGCACGCCCTCTCGGAGCTGGGCTTCACCGGCTCGGCCGGCGCCATCCTCATCGGGGCCTCGCCGGTCGTGGGGCTCATGGCCGGCACGACGATCACGGCGCTCTTCATCGGCGCCCTTGGGGTGCGGGTCCGCGAGCGCGATTCCGTGGTCGGCATCGCCATGGCCTTCGGCCTGGGCCTGGGCGTGCTCTTCCTGTCGCTCTACCCGCGCTACGCGACGCAGGCCTTCAGCATCCTCTTCGGCTCCATCACCGGCGTCAGCCGGGGCGACGTGGTGCTGCTCGTGGGCATCGGCGTGGTCACCCTCATCGCCCTGGCCGTCATGTACCGGCCGCTGACGTTCGCGACGGTCGATCCCGAGGTGGCCGAGGCCCGCGGTGTCCCCGTCCGGCAGCTGGCCATCGCCTTCCTGCTCGTCATGGCCGCCGCCGTGGCCGAGGCCATCCAAGTGGTCGGCGTCCTGCTGATCCTGACCCTGCTCATCACCCCCGGCGCCACGGCCGAGCGCCTCACGGTCAGCCCCATCCGCGCCACCGTCTACAGCGTCGTCATCGCCCTCGTGGCGGTGGAGGGCGGCATCCTGCTGGCGCTCGCCACGAACCTGCCGGTGAGCGTCTATGTCACGAGCCTGAGCTTCGCCGGCTACCTCGTGGCACGCTGGATCGTGGGACCGCTGGCGGTCGGTCGCGCCAGCCGCCGGACCGTCGAGGGCGCATCATGAGGCCGTGAAGACGGTCCTCGTGAGATGGCAGCCGGAGGCCGACCGATTCGAGGCGGAGGGCGGGCTGCATGGTCACCTCGTGCACATCAACGCCCCCCACGAAGGCCGCCCAGGGGGTTTCTCCGCGAGCGAGCTGCTGCTCGCCGCGGCCGGCGCCTGCTCCGCGTGGGACGTCGTGGAGATCCTGCGCAAGCAACGCCAGGACCTCACGGCGCTCGAGGTCAGCGTGGAAGGTGGGCAGAGCGAAGGACCGCCGTTCGCCTTCACCGCGGTCGCCCTCGTCTTCCGCGCCACCGGCCACGGCCTGGACCCGGTCAAGGTCCAGCGGGCCGTGGCCATGAGCGAGGAGCGCTACTGCTCCGTGATCGCCACCATCCGCGGTGTGGCCCAGGTGACGTGCCGCTCCGAGGTCGCCGAAGCGGCGGCCTGAAGCCGCCGCGATGACGAGCGCACCGATGACCCCTTCCCGGCGCGGCGGGCCAGGCGGCCTGCCGCGATTCCAGCGCCTGGGCCTGCTCATGGCCCGCCGCCGATGGTGGGTCATCGCTACGTGGGCCATCGTCCTCCTGGCAGCGCTGCCGTTCGCGCCACGCGCGGGCTCGGCCCTGCGCGCCGGTGGCTTCACCTTGCCGGACCTGCCGTCCGAGGAGGCCCGCGCGACGCTCGCCCAACTCGGCGTGCCGCCATCCGTCCTGGCCGTCGTCATCGAGTCCACCGGGTCGGCGAGGGCGGGTGAGCCGGCGTTCGAGACAGCGGCCGCAGCGGCCGTCGCCGACGTCACGCACGCGGCGCACGTGACCGGCATCCAGAGCCACCTCCTCGCGCCGCGCCAGGTCAGCCCCGACGGGAAGGTCGCCTACGACATCGTGGACCTGGACCTGTCGCCGGACGACTCGCCCCAGGCGATGGCGCCGGTGCAGGCGGCCCTCCACGACGAACCAGGCATCCGCACGCTGATCGGCGGCGCGCCGGCCTTCTATGGGGACATCCAGACCGCGTCGGAAGAGGACCTGCGGCGGGCCGAGCTGGTGAGCCTCCCGCTGGCCGCGATCGCCCTGGTCCTGATCTTCGGGGGGATCGTGGCGGCCGGGGTGCCCCTCGTCGTGGGCGGCTCCGCGGTGCTGCTCGCCCTTGCCGCCATCTTCCTGCTGGCCAGTGCCACGCCGATGAGCATCTTCGTGCTCAACCTCGCCACCCTCCTGGGGCTGGGCCTGGGTGTCGATTACTCGCTGCTGCTCACGAGCCGCTTCCGTGAGGAGCTGGGCCGGCGTGGAGGGGGACGCCTTGCCGACGGGTCCATCGACCGGGCGGCGGTGGACGAGGCGGTCGGCGTGACCGTCGCCACGGCCGGCCGGGCCATCTTCTTCAGCGGCTTCACGGTCCTGCTGGGCCTCATCGGCCTGGTGCTCTTCGACTTCATGATCCTGCGCTCGGTCGGCGTGGGAGGCGCGATCGTCGTGGGCATGGCCGTGCTCGCCGCGCTGACCCTGCTGCCGGCCGTGCTGGCCGTCCTGGGCCCTCGGCTGGGGGCGCTCTCCGTGCGCAGCCTGCTGCGCCGGCCGCCGCCCGACCCCGCCGCGCCTGCCGCGGAGAGTCGTTGGGCGCAGCTGGCGCGCTGGGTGATGCAGCGCCCGTGGCGCGTCTTCGTGCCCACGCTGGGCATCCTCGTCCTGCTGGGCGTGCCGTTCCTGCACGTCGAGTTCGACGCGCCCGACGAGACGATCCTGCCGGCGAACCTGGAGTCCCGGCAGGCCTACGACGTCCTGGCGACGACGTTCGGGGAGGGCACGTTCGCACCACTGGAGCTGGCCATCCAGGCCACCGCTCCCATCACCGACCCGACGGTCATGGGCAAGCTCTACGACTATTCCCGCGAACTCGCCTCCGACCCGCGCGTGGTGCGCGTCGACGGGCTGGTGGACGTGGACCCACGGCTGACGCGTGCCCAGTACCAGCTGCTCTACGCCGCGCGCGGTGGCCCGCCTGACCGGTTCGCGGCGGCCGCCCTGGCGGCGACGACGAAGGGCGACCTGACGGTCTTCACCGTGACCACGCCGTATGGGCCCAACGCCGCACCGGGCCGCGACCTGGTCGCCGCGCTGCGCGATCCAGCCTCCGCGCTGGCGCCGCCGGCCGGCCTCACGGTCCAGGTCGCCGGCGGCGCGGCCGAGGTGACCGACGTGGTGGCCAGGATGGGCCAGGACTTCCCCCGCACCGCCCTGTTCATCCTCATCACCACCTACCTCGTGCTGTTCCTGCTGCTGCGCTCGGTGGTGCTGCCGCTCAAGGCGCTGGTCATGAACAGCCTTTCGATCATCGCCAGCTTCGGCGCGCTGGTGTGGATCTTCCAGGACGGGAACCTGTCGGCCCTCATCGGCTTCCAGCCGCTGGGGTACGTGGAGACGACCCAGCCGGTGATCCTGTTCTGCGTCCTGTTCGGCCTGTCGATGGACTACGAGGTCTTCCTGCTCAGCCGCATGAAGGAGGCCTACGACGCCGGGGCGGACAACCGCACGGCAGTGGCGCGGGGCCTCGAGCGGAGCGGCCGGATCGTCACCAGCGCGGCACTCATCGTGGTCATCGTGGCCGGCTCGTTCGTCTTCTCGCAGGTCGTCCTCATCAAGGCGCTCGGCCTGGGCATGGCCATCGCGGTGGCCCTCGACGCCACCGTGGTGCGGGCCCTCCTGGTGCCCGCCACGATGCGCCTCCTGGGCGATTGGAACTGGTGGATGCCGGCCCGGCTGGCCCGCTGGATCGCGGCCCGCCTGCCGGTCGTGGAAGGGGCGACCCTGGTCCAGGCCGTCGTGGTGGCGGTGCTTGCCGCGTTGGTGCTGGGGGCGTGTTCGGCGAACGGGGCCCTGCTGGCGAATGCTCCGGCGGCGCATCCCCAGGTTCCGCGGGCCAGCGCCACCCCCCCGACCGCGCCCGACCCACAGCCGCTGGCCTTCCCGCGCGACGACGGGCCGCACGACCGCCTCACCGAATGGTGGTACTACACAGGCCACCTGCGGACGGCGACGGGCGCCACGTACGGTTTCGAGGACGTCATCTTCCGCGCCGAACGGGGCGCCTTCCCCGTGACGTGGGCCTCGCATGTCGCCGTCACCGACGAACAGGGCCACCGCTTCCTGTACGACCAGCGCTCAGAAGTCGGGCCGCAGGTGGACATGGCGCAGGCCGTGTCGAGCGGGCCGAATGGCTTCTTCCTGGCCATCTCCGGGTCGCCCGCTGCGCCCGGAGGCACTCTCGCGGACCCGTGGGTGATGCGTGGCTACCTGGGCCACGACATGCTCGGGGTGGCCTCGACGGCCGGTGGCTTCGGCTTCCAGCTCACGCTCGACGCTGGCGCGCGGCCCCCCGTCCTGCATGACACGATCGGTTACGTGCCGTTCGGCGCGGC
This sequence comes from uncultured Anaerolineaceae bacterium, assembly GCA_964518505.1. Lineage (GTDB taxonomy): Bacteria > Chloroflexota > Limnocylindria > Limnocylindrales > CSP1-4 > DASPUH01. The sequence continues at coordinate 11,888 of CAZFGT010000029.1, forward strand.
CGGCGGGTCGTACTACTACTCGCGTCCGACGATGCAGGCGGCCGGCACGCTGACCGTCGGCGGCCAGGCCGTGGCGGTCACCGGCGAGGCCTGGTTCGACCACCAGTGGGGCGACTTCGTGACCGTGGGCGGCGGCGGCTGGGATTGGTTCGCGGTCAACCTGCCCGCCGGTTCGGCCGTCACGCTGTCGCTCATCCGCGATGCGGACGGCACGTACCCGCTCGCCTACGGCACCTACGTCACGAGCGACGGCACGGTCGTCCACCTCGCCGCGACCGACTTCACGGTCACCGTGACCGACCACTGGACCAGCCCCCAGACGGGTGCCCTCTACCCCTCCGGCTGGCGGGTGGAGATACCCAGGGCGGGCCTCGTCATCACGCTCCGCCCCACGGTCCCCGACCAGGAGCTGGACACGCGCGCGACCACGGGCGTCGTCTACTGGGAGGGCTCGCAGGTGGTGACCGCGGCCCGTGACGGCTCACCGATCGCGGCGGAGGCCTACGTCGAACTCACGGGCTATGCCGCGGGGCGCTGACGCTCTCAGCCCCGGCGGCAGGCCCCGGCGCCCCGGCCCATGCATCACGCGACTGTCCGGACCGGTGAGGCCCTTGATCAGACGGCCGAGCGGCTGTTCCATCCGCGGCGCGCGTGGGGCGACCGCTTGAGGGGCCCGTATGGCTGCGGCCCCGGCATCCCAGCGGTCAGGACAACCGCTGCGCGCATGAAGTGGGCGGGGGCGCGCGGCGCCCGCCTAGGACCAGCGGTCCGCCGTCAACCCTCGGCGACGGCCGCCTGAGCAGCGTCGATGGCGGCGCGCGGCGGCATGCCTTCGCGGGCGCCGGCCACCGCGACCGAGAGGCCGGCGGCGATCGTGGCCCGCCGCGCGGCGTCCCCCCACGGCCGCTCCTCCAGCAGACCCGCGGCGAGGACGCCGCTGAACGTGTCGCCGGCGCCGGTCGTGTCGACCACGACGCCCGTGGCGTAGGCCGGCAGCTGGGTCTCGGCGCCTTCCGGGCCGACGAGCCGCACGCCGGCCGCGCCCATGGTCACGGCCAGCCGCATCCCGGGTCGGTCGGCGAGGAGCCCGGTCACCCCGCCAAGGGCTTCGAGTTCCACCTCGTTCGGCGTCAGCACGTCCGCCAGGTCGGCAAGTCCGGGGGTGAAGCCACCGGCCGGCGCGGGGACCAGGACGATGGTCGCACCGACGTCCCGGGCGGCTCGGACGCCGGCCTGGACCACCTCAGCCGGCACCTCCAGGCTGCTCAGCAGCACCCCGCCGCCGGCGAGCAGCGAGCGGATCGTGGCCTCGCTTGAGGCAGCCTCCAGTCGCGCATTGGCGCCGGAGGCGACCGCGATCTGGTTCTCGCCGTCCGCGGCCACGACGATGAGGGCGACACCGGTGGCGGCATCGTCAAGCACGCGGACCGCCGCCACGTCGATGCCCTCCTCGCGCAACGCCTGGAGCGCGGCCCGACCGTGGTCGTCGTCGCCGACCGCCCCCACCAGGGCCACCCGACCCTCGAGCGGTCCGCCGCGCAGGGCTCGCGCCGCGGCGACCGCGGCATTCCCGCCCTTGCCGCCGTGGTGCTGCTCGAAGCGGCCCCCGGTGACGGTCTCTCCCGGAGCCGGGAGACGGACACCCGCCACGACCAGGTCCACGTTCAGCGAGCCAAGGACGACCAGGCGCTTCATCGGGCGGCCCGGCTCATCCGCTGATGAACTCGCCCCCGTCCACGCCGATGACGTTGCCGGTCACCCACGACGTGCCGTCCTGCGAGAGCCGCACGATGACGCTGGCCACGTCGCCCACCGTCGTCATGCGCCCGCTGGGGTTGCGCTTGGTGGCGTGGTCGATGAGCGCATCGTGCTCCGGGATCTGCATCAGCGCGGGCGTCACGGTGACCCCGGCGCGGATCGCGTTGACGGCCACGTCGGCCTGCCGCCGCGCGAACTCCATGGCCAGCTGGCGGCAGTGCGACTCCAGGGCCGACTTCGCGGCGCTGACCGCGCCGTAGCTGTCGATCACCCGGCTGGAGCCCTCGCTGGTCATGGCATAGATCTTGGAGCCCGCCTCCAGGAAGCCGCCGCGCCACAGGTCCTGCGCCCAGTAGACGAGGCTGTTGGCCATCACATCCAGCGTCATCTCCATGTTCTTGCGGCTGATGGCCGCTTCCGGGTCGGGCGCAAGGAACGGTTTCAGCGTCCCGAAGGCCAGCGAATGGAGCAGCACCCGGACGTACGGGCGTCTTCCGGTGCGCTCGCGCTGGGCGTCGAAGCGAGTGCGGAGATCGGCCAGGAACTGGGCCCGTCGCTCGTCGTCGGCCGCGTTCATGTTGGCGAAGTGGACCGTTCGTCCTGCCGCCTCGATGGCCGCCGTCACCTGCGCGACGTGGGCCATCCCCTGGCGTCGGTCGAGGTGCACGCCGGCGATGTCATAGCCGTCGGCCGCCAGCGCGCGCGCCGTCGCCTCCCCGAAGCCGCTGCTCGCGCCCAGGACCAGCGCCCACGGCTGCCGGTCGCGGTCCGTCTCGCCCGCACGATCGTGCGCCGCCATGACGCCTCCTTGGCCCTCCGCCCCGTGCACGAGTCTACCGTCCTAGACTGGGCCGCGATGTCCGACGCCACCGGAACCCGCGTCACGTTGCCGCCCGTTGACGCGGAGCGTTACCGCGAGGTGATGGGCCGGTTCGTGACCGGCGTGACCGTCGTCACGAGCATGATCCAGACGCAGGCCGGCTCGCACCCCTGGGGCACGACCGTCAACGCGTTCACCTCCGTCTCGCTGGACCCGCCCCTCGTCCTGGTGTGCATCGGTCGCGAGCGATCCATCCACGATGTCATCGCCGGCGCCGGCCGCTTCGCCGTGAACATCCTGGCGGAGGAGAGCCAGGGCCTCTCGGACTGCTTCTCCGGCGCGCCATCGGACCTGCCCCGGAGTGCCTTCTGCGGCGCGGCCTACACGACGGGACGGACCGGTGTGCCGATCCTGGAGGCAGCCGTGGCCCACCTCGAGTGCGCGGTCGAGCGGGTCCTCGACGCGGGGGACCACACGATCTACCTGGCCCGGGTGGTCGAACTCGGCGTCAGCGAAGTCCACCCCCTGCCGCTCCTCTACTACCGCGGCCGCTACCTGCGCATCGAGCGGGCCGCCAGCTCGGAGTTGCTTGGCAAGCCCGACGAGCGGTACCCCGAAGGTCGGGACAGCCTCATCTAGGATGCCCACCCTGCAGGCCAACGGCCTCGACGTGGCCTACTCCGTGGAGGGTGCGGGGCCGCCGGTGGTCATGCTCCACGGGGCGTCGAGCTCGGCCCGCGAGGACTGGTCGGCCCAGCTGCCCTCGTTCCGCAAGGCCTTCCGGGTCTACCTGCCGGACGCTCGGGGCCACGGCGGGACCCGTTGGGACACCTCTCGGGGCTTCTCCACCGAGCTCCTGGTGGCCGACCTGGCGGCCTTCGTCGACGCCCTGGGTCTGACCACCTTCCACCTCGTCGGCTTCAGCCTGGGCGCCATGACCGCCCTGACGTATGCGACCCGCCACGCCGAGCGGCTGCGGACGCTGCTCATCGCAGGCATCGACGCGGAACGTGAACCGCGCACCAGCGTCGCCCGGCACCTCATGGACCCCGATCGGATCGCGCGCGACGAGTCGGCCTGGGCGGCGCAGCTGGACCGTCGGCACGGGCCCGTGCAGGGACCCGGCGCGTGGCGCGATCTGATGCGCGCCATCGCCAACGACGTGGCGACCCAGCCGCTCCTGACGCCTGCCGAGCTGCGCGAGATCCGCGTGCCGACGCTGCTGGCCTACGGCGACCGCGACGTGTTCGCGCCGCTCCCGCACGTGGTCGCCCTGTACCGCCAGCTCCCGGACGCGCGGCTCCTCGTGGCGCCCGACTGCGACCACCAGGTGATGGTCTCGCGGCCGGCTCTCTTCAACGATGCGGCCGCCGCGTTCTATCGTGAGACGGAGGCGGTCGCCCGGGCGCGGGCCTCGGGCGAGCCCGGCCCCACCGCGTCGACCAACCGCAGCGGCAATCGCGCCCCGATCCCCACGTCGCTGCCGCAGACCGAGCAGATCTCCGAGGAGGCGCACCCATGACCACCACCCTGATGGCCCTCTACCGCCGCCCCGCCGGCGGCGAGGAGGCCGTGGCCACCTTCCGGCGTCGCTACGCGGCCGAGCATCTGCCGCTCATCCGCCAGGTCCCCGGCCTGCAGAGCCTGCACGTGGCGGACGTGGTCCGGACGTTCGACGACAGCGATCTGCTGCTCGTCGCCCGCCTCGTCTTCCCCGACCGGGCCACGTTCGACGCGGCGCTCGTCAGCGAGCCCATGCGCGCCGCCGGCCGCACGCTGCGCGAGATCGCCCCCGGCCTCGTCACGATGGTCGTCGTCGAGCCCGACACCGAGCTCGGCGCGGTGGGCGACGCATGACCGTCGACTACGCGGTCGACGGCCGTCGCGCCACCATCCGGCTCGAGCGGCCGGCGCAGCTCAACGCGCTCGACGGACCCACGATCGACGCGCTGGCCGCCCGGTTCCGCGAAGCCGCTGCGGACGACCGGATCGGGGTGGTCGTCCTCACCGGCGCGGGCGAACGCGCCTTCTGCACCGGCGCGGACCTCCGCGAGCAGGAGGCGTTCCTGCGCCGGCCCCACGACTACTACGCCTGGATGGGCCGCTTCATCGCCGCCATCGAGGCCATCCGCGCCTGCCCCAAGCCCGTCGTCGCGCGCCTCAACGGCATCGTCGTGGGCGGCGGCAACGAGCTGAACCTGGCCTGCGACCTGGCCGTCCTGGTCGACGACGCCTACATCCGCCACGTCGGCCCGTCGCACGGCAGCCTGCCGTCCGGCGGCGCCACCCAGTGGCTGCCCATCTTCCTGGGCGACCGGCGGGCGCGCGAGATGCTGCTCCTGAACCGCGAGATCCCTGCCCCTCAGGCACTCGACTGGGGACTCGTCAACCGCATCGTGCCCCGGGCCGACCTGGACGCCGCGGTGGACGACTACTGCACCGAGCTGCTGGCCAAGATGCCCGAGATCTCTCGCGCCACGCGGGCCCAGCTGGATTTCTGGCGCGACCTTTCCTGGTCCCTCACCATCCGCATGGCCCGCGAGTGGCTGACGCTCCACGCCGCCTCGGACGAGGTGCGCGAGGGCCTGGACGCCTTCGCCAGCAAGCGGCCCGTCGACTACGAGAAGCTGCGCCTGCGCCTCGAGGCGGGCGGGGGCGACTCGGGGTCGGAGGGCGGGTCGTGACCGGATCGGGCGAGGCGCATCGGCTCCTGGTCCAGCATCCCGCCGTCGACGCCGATGGCGCGGCGGTGGACGGGGTCGCGCTCGTCACGATCGATCGGCCGGAGGTGCTCAACGCGCTCGACGGCGAGACGTTGCGCCAGCTCGCGGAGGTCCTGCGGCGGCTGGACGCCGACCCGAGATGCCGCGCGGTCGTCATCACCGGCCAGGGCGACCGCGCCTTCGCGGCCGGGGCCGACATCAAGGAGATGGTCGACGCGACGCCGGAGGAGCTCGAGGCCAGCGGCCGGTTCCGCTACTGGGACGAGTTCCGGTCGATCGGCCTGCCGCTCGTGGCGGCCGTCCGCGGCTACGCCCTGGGTGGTGGCTGCGAGCTGGCCATGACGTGCGACATCGTCGTGGCCGCCGACGACGCGACCTTTGGCCAGCCCGAGATCCGCATCGGCGTGATGCCCGGCGCGGGCGGGACGCAGCGCCTGACCCGCGCCCTCGGCAAGGCCCGGGCCATGGCGCTGATCCTGACCGGCGACACGTTCGGAGCGCGCGAGGCGGAGGCCCGCGGCCTGGTCAGCCGGGTGGTCGCCCGGGAGGAGACCCTGCCCGAGGCGCTCGTCCTGGCCGGCCGCATCGCGGCCATGCCGCCCCTCGCCGTGCGGGCGGCCAAGGCCGCCGTGAACCGCGCCTTCGAGACGCCCCTCAGCGAGGGCATCGCGGCAGAACGCCACGACTTCTTCCAGCTCTTCGCCACGGCCGACCAGAAGGAAGGCATGCACGCCTTCACGGAGAAGCGCCCGCCGGTCTGGCGCGGCCGTTGAGCTCCTCGACGGTTCCGCGGTCATGGGGAGGTTGTAGGCTTGGAGCGCGCGCCTGACGGCGCGTGGGATGGGGCATGTCGGGAGGGCTGACGCGTGGCGGATGAGTGGCAGCGCACGAAGGACGCTGTCTTCCCCTGCTTGCTGCCGCCGGGTAGCCAGGGTGATCCAGCCGAGCGCGAGCGGGACTGGTCGACCGAGGGCATCCAGACGCACGCCCAGCCGCTGATCACCGAGGGGCCCTGCGGGCTGGTGGTGGCGTTCACCCTCCAGGGCAGCGGCTTCGACGTCCTGGTCAACGCCCAGCACCTGCACGACTGGGGCATCACGGCGGAGGAGCTGGCGGTCACGGCCGGCCAGAACCTTGGGGCGTGGTCGGACGGCGTCGGCTGGATCGACGAGGACTCCGGGGATCGCCGGCTGCGGAGCTCGGAGAGCGGCACCGGCAGGGACGCCGCCCGCATCCTGCTGCCCGCGGTTCGCGCGGGCCTGGCCGCGGAATTGCAACGCGGCGCACCGCCCGGCACGCGGGTCCTGGTGGGCCTGCCGGACCGCGAGCTGCTCGTCGCCGGAGCCCTGCGCCCCGCCGACCACGAATTCGCGGCCCTCCTCCACGACTTCGTGATGGACCATTCGGCGTCCGCCGACCAGCCCATCGACCGCCGCCTGTTCGAGCTCCAGGGCGATGACCTCGTGGAGTACACGGGCTAGCGACGATGGCGGCACCGGAGCCCCTGCGCAGCGAACAGGTCGACCATGTCCTGACCCTCACGCTCGACCGGCCCGAGGCGCTCAACGCCCTGGATGCGGCCCTCAAAGCCGGTCTCCTCGCCGCGCTCAAGGCCGCGGCGCGCGACCGCTCGGTGCGGGCCATCGTCCTCACCGGCGCCGGGCGTGCCTTCTGCGCCGGCCAGGACCTGCGCGAGACCGGGATCACCGGCGCGCGCATCGGCCGTGAGGTGCGCGAGCGCTACAACCCCCTGATCCTGGCCCTCGCCCACCTGGAGAAACCGGTCGTGGCCGCGGTCAACGGTGTCGCCGCCGGGGCTGGCATGTCGCTCGCCCTGGCCTGCGACATCCGCCTGGCGGCCGACACGGCCAGCTTCACGTGTGCCTTCGGCCGGGTCGGCCTGGTGCCCGACAGCGGCCTGTCGTGGTTCCTGCCCCGCATCGTGGGCCTGGGACGGGCCCTGGAATTGGCCATGACGACAGATCCGGTCGACGCCGCGACAGCGGAGCGCATCGGCTTGGTGGCCAGGGCCGTGCCCGCGGCGGATCTCGCCACGGAGGCGGCGGCCCTCGCCGCCCGCCTGGCCGCGGGCGCGCCTCTGGCCCTGGGGCTCACCAAGCGCGCCATGCTGGCGGCGACCTCCCTGGACCTCGAGGCCGCGCTGGAAGCAGAGGCACAGCTGCAGACGGCGGCCGGCCGCTCGGGGGATCACGCCGAGGGCATCGCTGCCTTCACGGAGAAGCGGCCGCCGCGCTTCGCCGATCGGTGAGGATCCCGGCCCGCGCGACGGCGGCGGCCACAGGGCCGCTGGTCGTCGGGATCGTCGGCGCAGGCACGATGGGGGCCGGCATCGCCCAGGTCTGCCTGCAGGCGGGCCACACCGTGCGGCTGCACGACGTCTCGCCGGAGGCCGTGGCGAGCGGGCGTGCCCGCATCGCCGATGGCCTCGCCCGGCTCGTCGCGCGTCGCGACCTCACCCCGGCCGCATGCGCGGGGGCGCTGCGGCGGCTGCACGACGCGGCGGACCTGGCGGCGCTGGCGCACGGGGCCAGCGGATCCGGAGCACCGGCCAGGGGCCGGCCCGTCGACATCGTCATCGAGGCCGCCGTGGAGGATCTGGAGCTCAAGCGGGCCGTCTTCCGGGCCCTGGAGGCGGTGGTCGAGCCGACCGCGATCCTGGCCACGAATACGAGTGCCCTCTCGATCGACGCGATCGCCAGCGCGACGACCCACCCCGAGCGCGTGCTGGGGCTGCACTTCTTCAACCCCGCGCCGCGCATGGCGCTCGTGGAGGTCGTGGCCGGTGAGCGCACGGCCGCGGTCACCATGCAGGCCGGCCTGGGCTTCGCCACCGGCCTGGGCAAGACAGCGGTGGAGTGCGCCGATGCGCCGGGCTTCATCGTCAACCGCATCAACCGGCCGTTCACCCTGGAGGCGATGCGCATCCTGGAGGCCGGCGAGGCGGACGTGGCGCGTGTGGACGAGGCGATCGTGATGGCGGGCTACCCCATGGGCCCGTTCACGCTGATGGATCTCGTCGGCGTCGACATCAACTTCGCTGTGGCCAACGCCATCTGGCGGGCGTTCGAGGAGGCCGAGCGTTTCCGGCCCTCGCCGATCCAGGCCGCGCTCGTGGAAGCCCGGACCCTGGGGCGGAAGTCGGGCGCTGGCTTCTATCGGTATGGCGCGGACGGCCGTCCGATCGGCGTCGCGCCGCTGCCCGCCTCGCTGGACCTCGTGGGGTCCTCGGGTGGAGTCCTGCCGGATGACGAGATCGTCGCCCGGCTGGAGCTGGCGATCATCAACGAGGCGTATCGCGCGGCCGGCGATGGGGTGGCCGATCCACCCGACATCGACCTGGCGATGCGGCTCGGGGCCGGTCACCCATACGGCCCGTTCGAGCGCGCACGAGCGCTCGGCCTGGGCTCGGTCGTGCGCGGCCTGGCGGCTCTCGAACGCCGCTACGGCGAACGCTACCGCGTGGCGCCGGCGCTCTGGCAGATCGCCGCCGTCTGAGCCCGGGCGCTCGAACCGCTACGATCGTGCGCATGCAGGACCCCGGCGCATGAACCGCGACCTGACGCGCGCGACGCGCGAGGCGTGGCTGGTCAGCGCCGTGCGCACGCCCGTCGGGCGGTACGGCGGGGCCCTGTCGCGGGTGCGGCCTGATGACCTGGCGGCGCTCGTCATCCGCGCCGCCGTGGAGCGTTCGGGCCTGCCGCCGGAGCGCGTCGAGGACGTCATCCTGGGTTGCGCCAACCAGGCCGGCGAGGACAACCGCAACGTCGCCCGCATGGCCGGCCTGCTGGCCGGGCTCCCGGTCGAGGTCGGCGGCCTGACCGTCAACCGCTTGTGCGGCTCGGGGCTGCAGGCCATCAACACCGCGGCCCACGCCATCATGGTCGGCGACGGTGACGCGTTCGTGGCCGGCGGCGTCGAGTCCATGAGCCGCGCTCCGCTGGTCACCCTGAAGCCCGAGACGGCGTTCGCGCGTGGGGATCGCCCCCTCGTCGACACGACCCTGGGCTGGCGTTTCGTCAACCCGGCGCTCGCCGCGATGCACCCGCCGCTATCCATGGGCGAGACGGCGGAGGAGGTGGCCACCCGCTGCGGCGTGTCGCGCGAGGAGCAGGACGCGTTCGCCCTGGCAAGCCAGCAGCGAGCGGTCGCGGCGGCCGATGGGGGCCGCTTCGACGGCCAGATCGTGCCGGTGCCGGTGCCCCAGCCAAAGGGCGAGCCGGTCCTCGTCACGCGCGACGAGCATCCGCGCGCCGACACGACCCCGGAGGCGCTGGCTCGTCTGCGACCGGCCTTCCGCGGCGATGGGTCGGTCACGGCCGGGAACAGCTCGGGCATCAACGACGGGGCCAGCGCCACGGTCCTCGTGGAGGCCGGGCTGGCCCGCGAGCTGGGCCTCCGACCCCTCGCCAGGGTCGTGGCGACGGCGGTCGCGGGGGTCGATCCGGCGGTCATGGGCCTCGGCCCCATCCCGGCCTCCCGCAAGGCCCTGGCTCGGGCCGGCCTGGACGTGGCCGACCTGGACCTCATCGAGCTGAACGAGGCCTTCGCCAGCCAATCGATCGCCTGCATCCGCGAGCTCGCCCTGGACCCCTCGCGGGTCAACGTGAACGGCGGCGCGATCGCCCTGGGTCACCCGCTGGGCATGAGCGGCGCGCGGCTGGTGACGATGCTGGCCCACGAGCTGGCCGCTCGCGGCGGCCGCTACGGCCTGGCCACCATGTGCATCGGGGTCGGCCAGGGTATCGCCACGATCATCGAGCGGATCCCGCCCGGGGACTGATCCAGTCCGGTCTCAGTGGTAGGAGACGGCGTAGAGCAGGACGGCCACCAGGGCGCCGACCGCCACGCCGAGGATCCCAGCCCCCCAGGCCTGCGCGTCGACGGGCCCCAGCGGCGTCTCACCGTGGTCGTCGTGGGCGACCGCCCCATGACCGGCTGCTGAGGCGTGGCCGGCGGGCGCGCCATGCGCGTCGTGCCCCTCGGCGGAGTCGGGCGTGGCGTGTGGGTCGGTCATGGCAGCAGGCCCTCGTTCACCACCTGGTCCACGGTCACGGGTCCCGCGACCGGCTTTTCCGGCAGTGTCTGCATGAAGGCGATCGACCGGCTCCACGCGTCACGGTCGATGGCCCCCAGCCCGTGGGCGAGAGTGTAGGGGCTCTGCCACGTAGCGATCGTCGCCTTGAGGATCGCCAGCTGCGTGGGATCGGAGCCGGCCAGGGTGGGCTGGGCGGCGATCGAGGCGGTGAGGCCGGCCTGCGGGTCGGCCATGACCTCGTTCATCGCCCGCAGGGTGGCCGCCACGAATGCCCTGAGGGCATCGTGCTTCCTGGTCAGCGTCGACGTGCCCACGATGAGGCCCGGGCCGGGGAGGGGCGTGGCCTGGTCCACATGGAGTTCGGTCGTCGGTGTCCCGTTGAGCTGGAGCTGGACCGGCTCGTTGTTGGTGAACCCGGTCGCCGCATCGACCGCGCCCTGCTGCACCGCCACGGCCTGGCCGTAGTCGGGATACAACACGACCTGCACGTCACTGGCGGTCATCTGGGCCGAGGCGAGGAGCGCCTCCAGCATGATCCAGCTCGACCCGTACCGCCCCGGCGTGCCGACCTTGCGGCCCTTCAGGTCCGCCACCGTGCTGATGTTCGCGCTGGTCTTGGCGAAGACGACGTTGGGGAACAGGCCGTAGAGCGTCGTCACATAGGTCACCGGGATGCCCTGGCTGACGGCGGGGATGACGCTCGTGCCATCGGCTACCCCGACGTCGATGCTGCCCTGGCCAACGAGCGTCACGAGGTCGGGGTCGTTCTTGTTCTGGAACGTGACGTCCAGGCCGGCCGCGCGGTAGTAGCCCTGCTGCTGGGCGTAGTAGAACTGGGCGAACTGCACGCTCGGGATGTAGCCCAGGCCGACCACCAGCGGGGTCGGCGGGCCCGACGGCGAGGCGCTGGGCGACGGGGAGACCGACGCCGGCGGTGTGCCCGTACTTGCCGGGGGCGCCGACGCGCTCGGGCCGCCCGAGCAGGCGACCAGCAGGACGGTCGCCAGAACGGCCAGGCTGCGGTGGACGGACGGGCGCATGCGGACCTCCGAGGCGTTCAGGCGCGGACGCCGACGAGCCGGCGTTCCGCGAGGACGACGAGCAGGTAGAGGCCGATCCCCAGGAGGGCGATCGTGAGCAGGGTGGCGAACAGCAGGGGCGTGTCGAACAGGCTGCCGCGGGCGAGGTTGATGAGGACCCCCAGGCCGGCATTCGCGCCGGCCCATTCACCGACGATGGCGCCGACCACGGCGAGCGTGACCCCCACCCGCAGGCCCCCCAGGATCGCCGGCAGGGCAGCCGGGACCTCCACCCACAGGAGTCGCTGGCGCGGCGTGGCGCGGAACGCCGCGGCCATCTCCACGAGGCGTGGATCGACCGATCGGACGCCGACCATGGTGGCCACGGTGACGGGGAAGAAGAGGACGACGGCGCAGATCGCGGCGATGCTGATCAGGCCGGTCCCGAACCACAGGGCGATGAGCGGCGCCACGGCCAGGATGGGCGTCGCCTGCGCGGCCACGAAGTAGGGGGCCAGCACCTGTTCCGCGAGCCGCGAGCGCCCCAGCAGCGCACCGAGTGGCAGGGCCGCCCCCACGCCGATGATCAGGCCGCCCACGATCTCCTCGATCGTGGCCGCGGCGTGCGGCTCGATGGTGCCATCTGCCCAGGCGCGGATGAACCGTGCGGCGACGACCTCCGGGGCCGGCAGCACGAACGTGGGGTAGCCGGCCACCACGACGAGGACCTTCCACGCCACGAGGAGGACGGCCACCCCGCCCACGGCCAGCAGCCAGCCGGGCAGCCGCCGGGGGAGCGATGGTCGGTCAGACGCTTGGGCGACCCCGCCCAGCGCGACCTCCCGCTCGTCCAGCGCGCTCACGGCGTCACCGCTTCCAGGTGAGCAGAGGCAAGGGGCTCCGCGCCGTCCGCCAGCCAGCGACGGATCTGTAGGGCGACCGCGTTGCCGGCCGGCGTGTCGACCTGTTCCGGGCGGCGCGGCCGCGGCAGCCCGACCCGGATGTCGGCCACCACGTGGCCCGGACGCGGCGAGAGCATCACGACGCGGTCGGCCAGGAAGACGGCCTCGGGGATGCTGTGAGTGACCAGCACGATCGTGGTAGCCGTGCGCTCCCAGATGTCCAGCAGCTCCAGGCCGAACCGTTCGCGGGTCAGCGCGTCGAGCGAGCTGAATGGTTCGTCGAGCAGGAGGACGGACGGCTCCAGGGCCAGGGCACGGGCGATCGCCGCGCGCTGCCGCATGCCACCGCTGAGCTGATGCGGGCGCGCGTTGGCGAAGCCGGCGAGGTCCACCTGTGCGAGCAACTCGGTGACCCGCGCCTGTCGTTCCGCCTCCGGCCGATCCGCCAGCCGCAGGGGGAAGCCCACGTTGTCGCGGATCGTGGCCCACGGCAGGAGGCGCGGTTCCTGGAACACGAAGCCCACCCGTGGGTCGGGGCCGCTGACGGGCTGCCCGCCCAGGTCGACCGTGCCTTCATCGGGCGTGAGCAGGCCGGCGATGAGCCGCAGGAGCGTGCTCTTACCGCAGCCGTTGGGGCCCACGATGGCCACGATCTCGCGGGCGCCGACCTCGAACGTGACGTCGTCCAGGGCGCGCAGCGTCATCCCGGCAGGGGCCGATCCATTCGCGTCGGCGGGCGCGCGGAAGCGCTTGCCCAACCGCATGACGCGGATGGACCCGGTCGACTCGACGCGGGCGGTGGTCGTGACGCGACCTCCCGAGGGGCGCTCGGAACCGGAGCGCAGCGGCGCCTGCACTCGGGAGCTTGCGGAAGCGGTCGCGGTGCCAGCTCGCTGTGACGGCCCGCTGCCCCGGCGCGACTCGCGTCGTTCGAGCGGTGCCCTCAGGCGGGCTCGTCCTGCCTTCTCCCGTCCGGACTGTGACCGTCGGCTCCCTGCGAGGGGATCCACCGCCGCCGCGGATCGACACGGCGTGCGGGTCGTGGGCTGGCGGCCGCACGGCTGGCGCCGCGCTCCGCCGACCACCGGTCGGGACTTCCACCCGACCCCGAAGGCGAGGCTATTGGTGATGTGTCAAGCAGTGTACTGCGGCCGCCTACAGGTCACGGCTCCACCGCCTCGGCGTGGGTGATGTGCTCGAACTGGCGCCACAGCAGGGTCACCAGGACCGCCGAACCCACGAACGCGAACCAGAACGGCGCGGTGATCCCGAAGGCAGTCGCGAGCAGCCCGCCGAGCGGTGTGCCCACCACCAGCCCGCCCACGATGGCCACCCGGTACACGCCCGACACCCGGCCCATGAGTTCATTCGGCACCGCCCGTTGGCGGACCACGGTGGAGGTGGTGCCCCAGACGAAGGCGTGGGCGCCGAAGACGACCAGGACGGCGAGGGCCACCGCAGCGCTCGTGGTCAGGGCCAGCGTCAGATGGGTGAACGTCTCGATGAGCAGCCCCACCCGCATGATGTCGGCCAGGCTGAAGCGGCGTTCCAGGGCGCCATAGATGAACGCGCCGAGGATGCCGCCGACGGCCACGGCGGTCGTCAACAGCCCGAATCCGACCGCGTCCATCCCCAGGCGCTGGGTCGCGTACAGCACCAGCACCGACCAGGCCGCGCCGAACGTCACGTTGAACGTGAGGATCGTCAGCGCCAGCGTCCGCATCGGCGGGTGCCCGGCCAGCCAGCGGATGCCCTCGGCCATCTCCGCCCGGAAGCCACGCCGCTCGCCGGCCAGCTGCCTCGTGCTCCCGGTGACGCGCGAGATGAGCACCGCCCCGAGCGCGAAAGCGGCCGCGTTGGTGGTGAAGGGCAGGGCCATCCCGACGGCGAACAGGAAGGCGCCGATGGGTGGGCCGACCAGCTGGTTCACGAGCAGGAACGCCCCTTGCATGCGGGCGTTGGCGAGGCCAAGGTCTGCCCGTTGGACGAGGCTCGGGATGAGCGTGCTGCTGGCCGAATCGGCGAAGGTCTCCGCTGTCCCCAGTGCGAAGAGCGTGATCAGGACCACGGCGATGGTCACGGTGCCGCTCACCATCGTGGCCACGAGGACCGCCAGGACCGCCGCCCGGATCAGGTTCACCACCACGACCATCCGCCGCCGATCGAACCGATCCGCGGCGACGCCCCCGATCACCCCGAACAGGAGGACCGGCAGGTACTCGCTCAGCAGGGCCAGCGAGACCAGGAACGGGTCATGGGTCTGGGAGGCGACGAGCAGCGGCCCAGCGGCGACCACGACACCGTCCCCGGCATTGTTGATGAAGGTGGCCGCCAGGAGCCAGCGAAAGCTCAGGCCGAGCCGATGCGGCACGAGCGCCTCGATGGCGCGGGCCGGCAAGCCCTGCATGGCCGTCGACGTCGCCGATGCGTCGCCCGGGCGGGGTGTCTCCACGCGCTGAATCTAGGGAGTGGCGTCCGCTCGCACTGGCCGGCCGCGGCCACGCTGGTACGCTCCGGACGTGTTGACCGTGGTCCTGACGCGGCATGGGGGGACGCCGCGCTCGCACCCCGAGCAGCACCTGGGCCAGCACCTGGACGTGCCGCTCTCGGATGAAGGCCGGGCGCAGGCGGCCGCGCTCGGCCGGCGGCTGGCCGGCGTGGGGTTCGACCGTGTGGTGGCGAGCCCGTTGCGGCGGGCGGTGGAGACGGCCCGCCTGATCGCGCCCGGACGCGAACCGGAAACGGACCCCAGGTTGCTGGAGATGGACTACGGTGCCTGGGAGGGGCTCACCTACGAGCAGGTGGCCGCTCGTGACGGCCCGGCCCGACTCCTGTGGGAGGCGGATCCGGCGAGCCTGGCCTGCCCCGGCGGGGAGAGCGGCAACGACGTGGCGGCCCGTGTCCGCTCGTTCCTCGAGGCCGCCATCGACGGGATCGCCACTGACGAGGCAGGGACCGACACGGCGGACCACCGCATCCTGGTGGTCGGCCACAGCACGACCGACCGGATCCTGCTGTGTGTCTCGCTGGGTGTGCCCGTCCGCGATTTCAGGCGGCGCTTCGTCCAGGACCCGGCCAACCTGACCGTCATCCGGTTCGCCGGGCCGTGGGGCACGGGGGCACAGGCCCTCGTCCTGAACGACATCGGTCACCTGCGCGGGCTCGCCGGCGCGACCTGGGACTGACCGCGGCCAGGACCGGCCGAGCGCCAGGCCGCGGCTGCCCTATCCTGCCGACGTGCCCACCCCGTCGCCCGTCGTCCTGACCGGCCACGACCTCACGCTCGAGGCCGTCGAGGCGGTGGCCCGGCACGGGGCGCGCGTCACCCTGGATCCGCAGGCGCGCGACCGGATGCTGGCCAGCCGGCGGACGATCGAGTCGATCGTGGCGTCCGGGGAGGCCGTCTATGGCGTGACGACCGGTTTCGGCGACCTCGCCGACCGTCGCATCGAGCCGGCGGAGACGGCCCATCTCCAGCGCAACCTCTTGGTGAGCCACGCCGTGGGGGTCGGCGCTCCGTTCGACGCGGCGACGGTGCGCGCCATGCTGCTCCTGCGCGCCAACACCCTGGCGTTGGGCCACAGCGGCTGCCGTCCGGAGGTCGTCGAGCGCCTGCTGGGATTCCTGGCGCAAGGCATCCATCCGGTCGTGCCCGAACAGGGCAGCGTGGGGGCATCGGGCGATCTGGCCCCCCTGGCCCACCTGGCGCTGCCGCTGATCGGCCGTGGCGAGGTCGAGTACGAAGGCCGGCGCATGCCCGCCGCCCCCGCCCTGGAGGCGGTCGGCCTGGAGCCCCTGGAGCTGCAGCCCAAGGAGGGCCTGGCGCTGCTCAACGGCACCCAGATGATGACCGCCGTCGGCGCCCTGGCGTTGCTGGATGGGGAACGGCTGGCACGCACCGCGAGCGTCGTCGCGGCCATGAGCATCGAGGCGCTCCTTGGCACGGACGTGGCCTTCGCCGCGGCCTACCACGCGGCGCGCCCGCACGAAGGCCAGCGCCAGGTCGCTGCCGAGTTGCGCCACCTGTTGCGCGGCTCACAGCTCCAGCGCAGTCACCACCGCGAGACGCACAAAGTGCAGGACCCGTACTCGCTGCGGTGCGCGCCCCAGGTGCATGGGGCGTCCCGCGACGCCCTGGCGTACGCGCGGCGTGTGCTCGAGGTGGAGATCAACAGCGCCACGGACAACCCGCTGGTCTTCCCCGACGGCGCCGGGCCAGACGCGGACGCATCGGCCACGGCGACGGCGCATGGCCGCGTCATCTCCGGCGGCAACTTCCACGGCCAGCCGGTGGCCCTGGCCATGGACTTCGCCAAGATCGCCATCGCCGAACTGGGCTCGATCAGTGAGCGTCGCGCGGCGCTCCTGCTGGATGCGCGCCTCTCCGGGCTGCCGGCCTTCCTGGTCGAGGCGGCCGGTCTGAACAGCGGCTTGATGTTGCTCCAATACACCGCCGCGGCGCTGGTCTCCGAGGACAAGGTGCTGGCCCATCCCGCCTCGGTCGACTCGATCCCGACGTCCGCCAACCAGGAGGACCACGTGTCGATGGGCTCGATCGCGGCGCGCCACGCGCGAGACGTGGTGGGCAACGTGCAGCGGATCGTGAGCCTTGAGCTGTTGTGTGCCGCACAGGGGCTCGACTTCCGAACGGCGGACGGCACGGCGCCGGGGGCAGGCGTGGCCGCGGCCCACGCTCGCATCCGGGCACGGATCCCCCATCTGGGCGCCGATCGCGACCAGGGGCCCGACATCGCGAACGCCCTTGATCTTGTCACGACCGGCGCCCTGCTGGATCTGGTCCCCGCCTGAACCGCAGAATCGTGCTTGCGTCGCGGCGCAGGTTCGCTACAGTGCACGCAACGTGCCCGGCGCACTCCGATCGGGCCACCGGAAGGAGAGGGTCTATGGGGTTCCAGATGCCGAGCGCGCCCGCAGCGGGACCGGCCGGCCTCGTCTACGCCGATGTCCCGAACCGGATCATCGCCTACGTGATCGATGTCATCATCGTGGCCGTCGTCGAGTTCATCATCGGGGCTGTGCTCGTCGCGGTCAGCCTCGGAACCGCCACGATCGGCATCGGCTGGTTGATCTGGGTGGTCGTGAGCCTGATCATCAGTGCCGGCTACTTCATCTACACGTGGACCGCGATGCGCGGGACCATCGGGATGAAGGTGCTGGGGATGCAGATCGGTAATGCCGGCGATGGCAAGACCCTGACCATGGACCAGGCCATCAAGCGCTGGCTGTATGTCGGCGGCTGGATCTCGTTGGTGAGTCTCATCACCAACGTCCTCGGCTTCCTGGGCCTGCTGGTCGCCCTGGTCGGCCTCATCTACGAGATCTACCTTCTGTACACGACGGCGCAAAGCCCGACCAAGCAGGGCTTCCACGACGTCATGGCGCACTCCCAGGTGGTCAAGGCGACCCGCTCGGTCGCCTGACCTCGTCCCGCAGCTCCAGAGCCGGAGGCGCCGAGCCGCCTCCGGCTCTTCCATGTCGGGGCGTCGTGGGACAATCGGGACGTGGCGAGCATCCGCATCGTCGACGTCGATGACGAGCCCACGTTCCGGCTCATCCCGCCGTGCGCCGACCCCGGTTTCGACCATCGCACGTGCGACTACTGGGAGGACGCCGAGCGCGGGTCCCGGGCCGCCCGATCGGCCTGGCTGGAGGCACCGGTGGCACCTCGACCGCGACCGGCTCTCGCCGACAACCCCTTTGCGCCCCCCGCCGACCGGGCCCTCGTCAACCCCTTCCTGGCCGACGATGACGACGAACCGCCCGACAACCCTTTCGCGCCGACCCACCGGATCGAGCGCGGCCGGACGAGCGGCGTGCCGCGCAAGTTCGCTCTGCTCGACCGGGGGCGCGGCATCTTCGGCACGTACGCCAAGGTGCTCCTGGTGGACGAGACGCCCGCGACGTACGTGCAGTTCGGGCCGTTGTCGGCGTACCCACGAGCCCAGCGGCTGCGTGACCTGTACCCGCAGTTGCCGGTCATGCCGCTGCCCGCGGTCATCACCTGCGTCGCGACCACGCCGGAGGCACGCCGCGAGGGCCATGCCGCACGCCTGGCGGCCGCCGTCTGTGACGATCTCGCGGCCCGTGGGTTCGCCGCCGTGGAGGCCTACCCCGACCTGACCCGCGGCGCCGACCAGCAGAGTGGTGCGACGCCGGCGTTCTGGGAGGCGCTGGGCTTCACCGTCGCCGTGGCCGACGCCCGCTTCCCGGTCATGCGGCGCGAGCTGTGAGCGCCGGCGCGCGACCCGTCCGCGCCCCGCGCGGGACGGCCCTGACGTGCCGTGGTTGGCAGCAGGAAGCCGCCCTGCGCATGCTCATGAACAACCTGGATCCGGAGGTGGCCGAGCGGCCGGACGACC
>CAZFGT010000030.1:0-30342 GCA_964518505.1 uncultured Anaerolineaceae bacterium
AGCGCGAGTACGGCCCGGCGGTCATCTCGATCACCCAGGACGGTGGCCTCTTCGCCGGCATCGCCCGCGAGCAGCCGGTGTGGATGAGCCACGGCGACTCGATCGTCAGTCCGCCGCCGGGCTTCATGCCCCTGGCGCGAACGGCGTCAACGCCCTTTGCCGGCCTGGCCGACACCGAGCGCCGGATGTACGGCATCCAGTTCCATCCCGAGGTCGTGCACACGCCGGCCGGACGCGACATCCTGCGCAACTTCGTCCTGGGCATCGCCGGCGCCCGTCCCACCTGGACCACGAGCGACTTCATCGCCTCGACCGTGGCCGCCATCCGCGAGCGCGTCGACGCCCACGCCGCCGCCACGGGCTCCGAGGGGCGGGTCATCTGCGCCCTCTCAGGCGGGGTCGATTCGGCCGTCGCAGCGGCCCTCGTGCATCGGGCCGTGGGCGACCGCCTGACCTGTATCTACGTCGACCATGGGCTCATGCGCAAGAAGGAATCCGAGCTCCTGCGGGTGACCTTCGAGGCCCACCTTGGCATGCGCCTCGTGATGGTCGATGCCCGCCAGCGCTTCCTCGCCCGCCTGGCCGGCGTGGAGGACCCGGAGGCCAAGCGGCGCATCATCGGCGACGAGTTCATCCGCGTCTTCGAGGAGGAGGCGGGCCGCCTGGGGCGGATCGATTTCCTGACCCAGGGGACGCTCTACCCTGACGTCATCGAGTCCACCGCCCCCGAGACCAAGGCGGCCCAGAAGATCAAGACCCACCACAACGTGGGCGGCCTGCCGGCCGACCTGCGCTTCCAGCTGATCGAGCCGCTCCGCTATCTGTTCAAGGACGAGGTCCGGGCCGTGGGGGTCGAGCTTGGGCTGCCCGAGGCGATGGTCCAGCGGCAGCCCTTCCCGGGACCGGGCCTGGCCATCCGCATCATCGGCGAAGTCACCGCGGAGCGGCTCGAGACGTTGCGTGAGGCCGACTGGATCGTCATCGACGAGATCAAGGCGGCGGGCCTGTACCGCAGCCTGTGGCAGAGCTTCGCCATCCTCACGCCCGTCCGCAGCGTGGGCGTCATGGGCGACGGGCGCACGTACGCCAACGTGGTGGCCATCCGCGCGGTGACCAGCGAGGACGGCATGACCGCCGACTGGGCCAAGCTGCCGTACGAGGTCCTGGGCCGCATCAGCAGCCGGATCGTCAACGAGGTGACCGGCGTGAATCGCGTCGTCTACGACATCAGCAGCAAGCCGCCGGCGACCATCGAATGGGAGTAGCACGGGAGGCGGCCCGGCCGCCCCGGACCATCGGGGGAGTCCCCCCGGACGAACGGAGGCAGTAGAGTCGCCGCCATGCCCAGGAAGCCCACCCGCCCGTCCGCCCCGCAGGCCGCGCCTCCGCCGGATCCCGAGCCGGTCGCGCCGCCCGCCAAACCCCTCGCGTCGCCGGCCGCCCCCGAGCCCCCTCCGGCCGCAGCAACTCTGCCGCCCGAACGGGTGGCCGACGAACCGCTCCTCGAACACGGCCAGCCGATGCTCGAACCCCTCACCGCGTACGAGCTGTCGCCCAAGGTGCTGCTGGCCCCCGATGGCGGTGGCGACCGCGCCTTCGCCGCCGACCTGGATCCGGAGGTCCGCGACTTCGGCAGCACGCGCAACACCGTGCGCGTGTGCGAGTGGTGCAACAGTCCGCTGTCCGATCCGGACGCGGCCCAGTGCCCGTCCTGCGGCGCCAACCTCAAGCCGCTCGAGCCCGACCAGGAGATCCCCGGCCTGACCACGATGAGCCTCGAGGCGGAGCTTGCTCGCCGCCGTGCGGAGGCCCAGCAACAGGCGACCTCGAACGCCTCCGGCGGCATCCTGCGGTCGGCCGGCTCGATCCTGGGGACCGGCCGCGCGGCCACGCCGCCGACCCCGTCGGTCGTGGTCACGCCGGAGGGCCTGCAGCTCGATGACGCCACCATCGAGGAGGCCATCCGCCCGCCCGACGATGCCGTCCGCCGGGCCATGCTCCAGCTGGAGATCGAGGCGCTCAGGGCGCAGGCCCCGGGGGTCGTGCCGGGCGGCATCGAACCGGCCGCCATCGTCGCCGACGCGAGTGGCGCAACGGCGCCCGACGGCGGCCAGGAGCCGGCGGCGGAGACGGGCGGGAGCACCGCCGATGCCTCCACGGCAGGCCCGCCGGCCGGCGCCTAGACTGCCTTCCGTGGCGGCTCGCATGCGGGTCCCCGGACCATCGTTCCTGCGCCCGGCGACGGTGCATGTGCATGGCGGCGTGGGCCGCCCAGGGCGCGCGGTCGAGGTCGGCATGGCGCCGCCGAGCACGACTGACGACGGCTGGTGGCTGGGCCACGTATGGGCCAGTGACGCGGACGGCCTCGTCGACATGATCGACCTGGCGCCCCTCGCCGGACCGCCCCCCACGCCCCCCCAGGCGGTCATCGGCCCGGCCTTCGCCGGTGCGCTGGCGGGGCTCATCGCCGAGGAAGGCGGCCGCCAGCTCGTGCGGCTGAAGCTGCACCCAGCGTCGGATGAGGCGCGCAGCTGGGAGCGTCCCTGCCTCGTCCAGGTGGCCATCAAATGGGATCCCGTGCGGGCCGCGACCATGCCCGCCCAGGACCTGGCGACCGCCGTCCAGGAAGCCTTCGGCCGGGCCGTCGTGGCTGCCGACAGGGCCGCGTGATGGCGATCCCGATGCCCAGCGTGGGAGCCGCGAGCCGAACGCCCGCCCTGTGGAGCGTCGGCCTCGTCGGGTTCCTGGCCCGCGGCGGCTTCCTGCTCATCCTGCTGCCGATGCTGGCGCTGCCCAGCCCGGTCAGCCTCAGCGTGCTGATCGGCCCGGACCTGGTCGACGCCAACGGCCTCTCGGCGCGGGTGGCGGCCCTGCTGCTGCTGGCCGGCGGCCTCGTCGTCCTGGCGCTTGCCGGCGGGCTCGCCATCGCGGCCCTGGCCGATGTCGCCGCCTTCGACGGCGGCCTGAGTGCGACAGGCGTGGGGGTGCCGTCGCGGGCCCGGCGGCCCACCGCCCGACTCGTGGCAGGACTTCTGGCCCTGCAGCTCGTGGCCGCCCTGCCGCTCCTGGTCGCCCTCGTGCCGACGGTCGTGGTGATGGCCGGGGTCGTGCGCCAGGAGGTGCTGCTGCCCAGCGACCAGAGCCTGCCGCTTGCGTGGCGCGTCATCGAGGGGACCTGGCCGTGGCTGGTGCTCGTCGGCGTGACGGCCCTGCTGGCGACCCACATCTACTCCGTGGTCGGCCGCGACCTGCTCGCCCGGGACGCGGGCCTGCTGCCACCCGCCACCAGGTCGAGCGTCGCCGGGCGCGTCCTGGCGGCCGCGGGGGCCCTCTTCCGGCGGCCGCTGCGGGCCGTGGCGGCGAGCGTCGTCGTGTGGGCCCTGGGCATCCTTGGCGCCATCCTCGCCGCGGCCCTGATCGCCCTCGGCTGGACCATCGTGCAGGTCGTCTACCTGTCGCCGCCGGCGGGTGCCACGCTGCTCGCGACCGTGGCGGCGTGGTCGGCCGCGGCGGCCGGGACGGCCGTGCTGGTCAGCCTCCTCGGGGCCGCGCTCGTCGTGCTTGGCGCGACCGCGGCGATGCGGTCCGCGCTCCTGACCAGGGCTGCCCTCGGCGGACGGGGGCTCGCCTGATGGACCCCTCCGGCGCGGTGCCCTTCGCCGGCTCCTGCGCGACCTGCGGCGCGCCTCTCCAGGCCGGCCGGGCCGCGTGCCAGGAATGCGGTGCGCCGGTCTCGAGCGCCGGCACCGCCGCCTCGCCCGCCGATGGCGGAGCGGGATGGCCCAAGGTGACGCCCGAAGCCCGGCCCGACCTGCGGCCCCCCGGCCCCAACCAGTGGTACTCGGACCGCTTCCGCGCGGTCGCCAGTGGCGAGCCGGATCCTGCTGCGTCGCCGCGCGGCCCCGCCGGCCCCAGCGTCGCCGGGTTCTTCAGCGACCTCCCCTTCCAGGCCCCGCCCGTCGCCGTGGGCTGGCTGGTCGTGGTCGGCACGTGGCTCTCGGCGGCCGCCTTCGTCCTGCCGTGGGCCTCGGCGAACGGCCTGGGCTACCTCGAGTCGTGGGGCCTCTACAAGCCGAGCCACGTGCTGGCGTTCTTCATCGTCATCGGCGTCGCCCTGCTGGCGATCCTGCCCTTCCGGGTCCCGCCGCTCGTCCGCCTGGGCCTCATCCCGTTGCTCCTGGGCGCCTTCGAGGTCGGCCTCTTCTGGGAGTGGGTGGGCAGCCAGTCCCTGGGCCTCGGCATCTGGATCCTGATCGTCGGCGCCGTCCTGTGCACCGTCGGCGGGGTCGCGGTCGCGTCACGGCTCGTCGAGCCGCCGCGTCCTACCTGAGCACGAGGGGCCCTCTGCTACACTCGGCCCCGGTTGGAGGGCGGTCGGCGCCGCGACGCGCGGCTGCTCGGCCGTTGGCCGCTACCTGGGAGGCTCTCGCCCCGCCCCGATGAACCAGATCCTCGATGCGATCAGCGGCGCCTTCGGGACCTTCTTCGCCGATCCGACCATCCAGCTCATCCTGCGCGCGATCGGCTTCTACATCGTCTTCATCTGGCTCGCCACGGCCTACTACGCCTACCGCGACATGAGCCATCGCACGACCAACCCGATCGCGCCCTACCTTGCTGCGGCGCTGATCATCCTCTTCACGCCCATCCTCTTCGTGTTCGCCTTCGTCCTCTATCGCATCCTGCGCCCGCAGGAGACGGTCGCCGATGCGCAGGAGCGTGCCCTGGCGGAGGAGGCCATGCTGGTCGAGGTGGAGCGCCAGGCGCATTGCGCCAACTGCGGGCGAGCGGTCCACGCCGACTGGATCATCTGCCCTGCCTGCCGCAACCGGCTGCGCCGGTTCTGCCCCAACTGCAGCAACCTGGTCGAGCTGGACTGGAGCCTCTGCCCGTGGTGCGGCAAGGACTTCGAGCGGCCCGAACAGCTGCCCGAGCGGGTGCGCGCCGGCCGGCCCGCGCGGCCGGGCACCGTCCCGGCCGGCAGCGTGACCACGGCCCAGGTGCTCGCCGCGGCCAGCGCCGCTGCCCCCCGCACGACCGCCCCCGCGCCCGTGGCAGCGCCCGCCGTGGCCGCACCGGCGGTCGCTGTCGCGCCTCCCGCGGCCACTGCACCGATGGCGCCCACCGTCCCCGTCGCAGCCAAGCCGTTCATGCCGCCGGCCGCGGTCGTGCAGCCTGACATCAGTCCCGCCCTCGCGCCATCGGTCGAGGCAACGACGGCGGCCCTGGCGGCCGCGCCGCCGCCAGTGGAGGCCGCGCTGCCGCCAGTGGAGGCCGCGCCATCGACGCCACCGGCGACCACGCCGCTGGCGGCCGCGCCGGAACAGCCCGCGGCCCGCACCGGGCGGGCCCGAGCGCCACGGCTCAAGGCGGCCGCCGACGGGCCGGCTCGACGTAACCCTGGCCCGCAGGCGCAGTGACCGCAGGCCCGCCAGCGGCCGACGAACAGGAGCCATCCGGCGCCCCGGGACCCGGACCTGAGCTGCCGGCGCTGATCGGACCGCCCGGGGCAAGGACCTTCTCCATCGAGGGCCGGGCCGCCCCGGGGCTCTATGTGGGCGGTTGGTTCCTGGGTCTCGTCGGGGCGTTGCTGATCGTCCTGGCCGTGTTCGACGCGTCGGGCGCGGCGGCCGTCGTCTTCGCCGGGGCGGGGCTGGTCGCCCTCGTGATGGCCTTCGCCGCCGCGTGTGGCTACCAGCTGGTGGCCCGGTCGAGTCGGCCGGAGGGCGCGTACCGCGGCCCGGCGCCCCTGCTGCTGCTGGGGTTCGTGCTGGCCCTCTCGACCCTGGTGGAGCTGGGGGTGGGCCTGACCGGCCTGGTCGACGCACGCCCGACCCTGACCTTCCTGCTGGCCGTGCTCATCCCGGCCGCGGTGTACCTCGCCGCCGTGCACCTGTTCGCCGTGCGCGGCGGGGCCCTCACGTGGGCCGGCCTCGCCCGCCTGCGACCTGGCCCCCCGGTCCGTCGCCTGGGGGACTGGCTGGTCGGTGCCGCGGCGGGCATCTCGCTGGTCCTGCCGGTGCTCATCGGCTCGGCCGCCCTGACGGCGATCCTGGGGACGGTGCCCGATTCGAGCCTGCCGCACCTCACCGGGGACGTGGATGGCCTGGTCATCGCCGTGGGGGCGGTGCTGATCGCGCCGTTCGGCGAGGAGATCTTCTTCCGCGGCTTCGTCTACAGCGCATGGCGCCTCGACCTCGGCGTCACGGCCGCCATCCGTCGATCGGCCATCCTGTTCGCCGCGGTCCATGTCCTCAACGTGGCCGTCAGTCCGCAGGACCCCCTCACCAGCATCGGCGCGCAGCTGCTGATCCAGTTCCTGGTCATCGTGCCGGCGGGGCTCCTGCTCGCCTTCATGTACGAGCGGCGAGGCCTCGCCGCGTCGCTGGGGGCCCACATGGCCTACAACGGCGGGCTGCTCTTCCTCGCCGCGCTGGCGACGCGGGCGGTCCAGGGCGCCTGAGCCCACCAACGGCCGGCCGGGCCGCGCGACAAAGGCCCCGCTAAGCGGCGCGTGAGCCGCCGGCGAGTGGCCCCGCCTACGATCGCTGGGCTTTCGGGTCCGGAGGGCGGGGAATCGGCGGGCTCGTCGTCCGGGCCCGAGAGCTCCGACGAGGGTCGCACGGCGCGCCCCTCCCGGCGTGCTGAGACCCCTCTTCGCCGGGAGGACGACCGTGGCCTCGCCACCGCATCGCCTGCGCGACCTGCCACCGGAGGAGCGGCCGCGTGAGCGGCTGGCCCGGCGGGGTGCCGCGGGGCTCTCGGCGGCGGAACTGATCGGGCTCGTGTGGGGCAGCGGCTCACCCGGCCGGTCCGCGGTGCAGGTGGCGACGGAGGCGCTGGCCGTAGCCGGCAGCCTGAGTAACCTCGCCGCTGCCAGTCCGCCGGAGCTGGAGGCCATCTCCGGGATCGGCGGGGCGCGCGCGGCCCAGCTTGCCGCGGCCTTCGAGCTCGGCCGCCGGCTGCTGGCGGACTGGCCGACAGGCCGCCTGACGGTCCGGGCGCCGCGCGACCTGGCCGACCGCCTGATCCTCCAGATGGGGCGCCTCGAGCGCGAGGAGCTGCGCGTCGTGGTGCTCAACACGCGCAACGCCGTCCTGGCCATCGAGACCGTCTACCGCGGCAACGTCTCCACGGCCCTGGTGCGCGTCGGCGAGCTGTTCAGGGACGCCATCCGCCAGCACGCCGCGGGCCTGATCCTGGTGCACAACCATCCCTCCGGCGACCCGGCGCCGAGCCCTGACGATCTGCACCTGACCGCCGAGGCGGTCGCGGCGGGGCGTCTGCTGGATGTGCCGGTGCTCGACCACCTGATCATCGGCCACGAGGCGTTCGTCAGCCTTCGCGACCGCGGCATCCCCTTCGATCGAGGGGGCCAACGCTGAGGCGGCAGGTATACTGCCCACGCCCGTACGGCCGGCCGAGCCGGCGCCCGCGCCCCGGCGCGTCGACGGGTTTCCGTCCCGACCCGCGAAGCCGCGACGCCGCCTCCGCCCGGCGCGACGGCCAATCGATCATCCCCGCTTGCAGGACCCGCCCGCCAGATGCTCGACGCCTTCCTCGGCCTCTTCTCGCGTGATATCGGCATCGACCTCGGCACGGCCAACACGCTCGTCCACGTGCGCGACCGCGGCATCGTCATCAGCGAGCCGAGCGTCGTGGCCATCGACGCCAAGACCAAGCGCGTACTGGCCATCGGCGCCGAGGCCAAGCGCATGGTGGGCCGCACGCCGGCCAACATCATCGCCGTCCGCCCGCTCCGCGACGGGGTCATCAGCGACTTCGACGTGACCGAGCAGATGATCAAGTACTTCGTCCACCGGGTGCACGACCGGGTGGGCCTCATCCCTCGTCCGCGCATGCTGCTGGGCATCCCTTCGGGCGTGACCGAGGTGGAGAAGCGCGCCGTACGTGACGCGGCCCTCAACGCCGGGGCCCGCTGGGCGCGGCTCATCGAGGAGCCCATGGCGGCCGCCATCGGCGCCGGCCTGCCGGTCGGCGAGGCCTCGGGGTCGCTCATCGTCGACATCGGCGGCGGCACGACCGAGGTGGCCGTCATCTCGCTCGGCGGCATCGTCGTCAGCCGCAGCATCCGCGTGGGCGGCGACGAGATGGACCAGGACATCGTGGCCTACGCCCGCCGCGAGTACAACCTGCTGCTCGGCGAGCGCACCGCGGAGGACATCAAGATCGCGGTCGGTTCGGCCTATCCCGGCGACCACGACGAGCAGCACGTGACGCTTCGCGGGCGCGACCTGCTGACCGGCCTGCCGCGCGCCGTGGACATCGGTGCCGACCAGGTGCGCGACGCGATCGAGGGCTCCGTGCAGCAGATCGTGGACACCATCAAGGACACCATCGAAGAGACGCCGCCCGAGCTGGTGGCCGACATCATGGACCAGGGCGTGGTCCTGGCCGGCGGCGGGGCGCTCCTGCAGGGCCTGGACCGGCGCGTCGCTGAGGCGACCCAGATGCCCGTCCACGTGGCCGACGATCCGCTCACCTGCGTGGCCCGTGGCACGGGCAAGGTGCTGGAGGAGCTCGACTCGATGTCCCGCACCCTGGTGGCCGAGACCTACGCCCGGCCCCCGCGCTAGGGAGCCCCGTGTTCGCCACCCGCGTCGCGCGCCGCCGGGCCGTCACGTTCACGGTCCTCGTGGTCGTCTCGCTGCTCCTCCTGGCGCTCAGTGACACCGCTCCGGTGCAGGGCCTGCGGCAGGGCCTTGGCTACGCCGCCACGCCCGTCGAGGCCGCCCTGTCGGGGTTCACGCACGGCATCACCTCGGTCTTCGGGGCGATCGCCGACCTGGATCGCCTGCGCCAGGAGAACGACCAGCTGCGGGCCCAGAACGAGGCCCTGACCGAGGCCAACGCGCAGCTGCAGACGGTCCGCACGCAGGACGACCAGCTGGCGGCGCTGCTCAAGGTCCAGTCGACCCTGCAGCACCAGACCGTGGCCGCCACCGTCGTCGGCCGCGGCATCACCGCCACCGAGCACGTCATGACCATCGATCGCGGCACGCAGGCGGGCCTGGCCGTCGGCGACAGCGTCCTGGGGCAGGGGGGCGCCCTCGTCGGGCAGATCTACGACATCGGGCCGGACTACAGCCGCGTCCTGCTGCTGAGCGATACGCGGCTGACCGTGACCGGCATGACCCAGTCGACCCGGGCGACCGGCGAGGTCGTGGGCCAGCTCGGCTCGACCCTCGCCATGGAAGACATCTCGGCCACGGCGACCGTGGTGCCGGAGGATCTCGTGGTCACGGCGGGCATCGACCTGGGCAACGGTTTCCGCTCGCCCTTCCCCAAGGGCCTCCTGATCGGCCGCATCGTGGACCTGCACACGGACCCGAACGCCGTCGTGCAGTCCGCGGTGGTGGCCCCCGCCGCCGACCTGGACGCCCTGGAGTTCGTGCTCGTCATCACCGACTACGACGCCTCCCTGCCGGGCGCCTCGCCGGCGGCCAGCACCTCACCGGGTGCGTCGACACCCGGCCCGAGCCCATCGGGCGCCGCGGGCGGGAACACGCCGATCGAGCTGCCGAGCCCGAGCCTGGGGCCCTGAGCCCTCAGGGCAGCGGGATGATGAGCCGCTGCCCGGGTTCGATGTGGTTGGGGTCCTTGAGGCCGTTGGCGTCCACGATGGCCTGGACCGTGACGCCGAAGCGGGCCGCGATGGCGGACAGGATGTCGCCCCGCTGGACGACGTAGGTCGTGCTCGATGACCGTGGCGTCGACGAGGCCCCGGCCGACGCGGAACTCTGCGGTGACCTGGCGGGGCTGGGTGTGCTGGTGCCCGTGGCGGTCGGCGCGGCGGTCGACGAGGCGGTCGGCGAGGCGGTGGGCGTGGGCGCCAGCGCTCCGTTCGGCACGGGCACGTCGACGAGGGCAGGCACGAGGAACGCTCCCCCGAAGCCGAGCGCGGCGGCCAGCAGCACCAGCAGCAGGACGCCCGCCATGGCGCGCCACGGGCCGCGTCGGGGAGGCGAGGACCCCTGCGATGCCGCCTCGGCGACCGGCTCCAGGGGCTCAGCCCCCGGCTCCGGGACCTCTCCCACGGGCGCCGCGCCCTCGGGCACCGCGGCCTCGGGCGCCGGCGTGGCGTCGACCGCCTCGGCTCCGGCTACTGCCTCAGCCACCGGTGCAGCCGCCGTCACGGCGGCCAGGATGGCGGCGCTCGTCTCATCCGAGGTCATCGCCGCGTCGGGAGCGGGTGCGTCGGTGGTCGCCGCCGTTGCCTCGGTGACCGGAGCAGCCGCGGCATCGTCGCCGGCCGCCGCGTCGCCGTCGGCGGGTAGCGGCTCGGGCTGGACGTCGGCGCCCTCGGAGCGTATGGTCGGGGAGGTGCTTTCCGGCGGTGCCGAGGACGCGGTCGGATCGGCTGGTTCCTGGGACACGTGACCTTCCCATCGGACGGTGCGATGCGGTGAGGCCGCCATGCTGCCATACCACCGTGGTCCCATGGGGCCATGGGGTGCGGGACCATCTCGGCATAGCCGCGGGTGAGGCGAGGGCCCACCCTGTCCTTCCCGTCGCAGCAGCCGGGCCCAGAGCCGACCTGCGATCACCGGGCATACCGGAGGCAGAGCATTGGCCGAACCCACGGGTCGCCGAATGCGGCCGGCCCTCGTCGCCGCAGCGCTCCTCGCGCTTGTGGCGACCGGCTGGTCGGGCGCCTTGGCGTCGCCGGCACGGGCGGATGGAGCACCAGCCGCTCCGCGCGCCGTGATCATCGTGGGTCCCACCGAAGGCCAGACCAACGGCTACATCGATGACGCCCAGGGCGTGGCCGCCGACGCGGCCGGCCACGGCATGGCGGTCGTCAGGCTCTACACCACCGCCTCCGACAACACCCACGCGCGTCCGGGCACGTCGGGGATCCTCGGCGCCACGTGGCAGAACGTGGTCACGTACGTCAACGGCGCGGACGGCGGCCCCCCGGCCACGATCGTGGCCTACATGGGCCACGGCAACGGGTACCCCAACCCCTATCCGCCTGGCTACCTGATGGCCGACCGCGACGATGGCTTCGTCCTCGACTACAGCTCGGGCACGCCGTGCGCCAGGGGCGGGTCCAAGAACTACTGCGGTGAAGGGCCCATCGGGGCCAGCCTGCACCCCCATCCCAACGCCGTGGTGCTCCTCAACCACCTGTGCTACGCCAGTGGTGACAGCGAGCCCCAGAACGGGACGCCCACCGTGGGCGTGGCCGAACAACGGGCAGACAACTACGGGACGGGCTTCCTCAAGGCCGGCGCGGCGGCGGTCTTCGCCTATGGCATGTCCGATGTGTCGGGGGTCATCGACGCGATCTTCACCACCCACCAGACGCTCGACGACGTCTTCATGAGCACCGGCTACTACGGCACGTCCGACATCCGCTTCGGTTCGTCACGCACCCTTGACAGCGACGTCCACATGGACCCGCACGCCAAGTCCGCCGGCGCCGACCCGTACTACCGATCGGTCGTCGGCCGGCTGACGGTGACCACGGACGAGGTGCTCGGCGGGCCCGCCCCTGCTCCGGACCCCGACCGCTGGGCGGGCTCCGACCGCTACGGGACGGCCCAGGCCATCGACGACAAGAGCTTCCCCAACGGCCCTACGCCGGTCGTGTTCGTGGCCAGCGGGGCCGCGTTCCCCGATGCCCTGGCCGGGGCGGCCGCCGCGGCCAAGGAGCATGCGCCGCTCGTGATCACGGCACCCGGCAGCCTGCCCTCGTCGACCACGGCGGAGCTTGACCGCCTCAAGCCGCAGCAGATCGTCATCCTGGGCGGGACCAGCAGCGTCTCGACCGCCGTCGAGCACCAACTCGACGCCATGGTCACGGACCCGGCCAGCAACGTCAGCCGCATCGCCGGCAGCGACCGCTATGCGACCGCCGGGGCCATCGCCACCACCTTCTTCACGGGCCCCGTCGATGTCCTCTACGTCGCCGACGGCCTCAACTTCCCCGACGCCCTGGCCGGGGCCGCCGCCGCGGGCCACTTCGGGGCGCCCATCCTGCTCGTTGCCCCGACGAGCATCCCCGATGCCACGTCACAGGCCCTCAAGACGCTCGCCCCCAAGGCGATCAAGGTCCTGGGCGGCACGGCCAGCGTCAGTGATGCGGTCCTGGGCGCCCTCGGCGCCGCCGCCAAGGTCACCCCGACGCGCCTGGCCGGCGCCGATCGCTACGCGACGGCGGTCCGCATCTCACAGGACACCTACCCCGGCAGCCCCCCGAGTGTGGCGACCCTGTACGTCGCCTGCGGGTCGAACTTCCCCGACGCCCTCGTGGGCGCCGCGCTCGGCAAGCCGCTCGTCCTGGCTGATGGCCGGACCGTGGCCGCCAGCGTACTGGCGGAGGTGACCCGCCTGCACCCCGGTCGCATCGTGTTCCTTGGCGGACCGGGATCGATCAGCTATTCAGTGGTCCTCGCCATCAGGGACGCCGCGCCCAGCGCGACCTGACCCCTCGCCGAGATCCGGCGGGACCCACACGCAGGCGTAACGCCTCGTACCAGGACCATCGTGGGGTGGGGCGCACCGCGGCCGATGCCTATGGTGCGTCTCGTCACCAGTCCCAGGAGGTCGGCATGGCCAACCTGCTGACGCACCGCCGCCTCCGGGTCACCGTTGGCCTGCTGGCGGCGATCGCCCTCGCGGCACCCATCGTGCCCGCCGCCCCGCTTCAGGGCGCCGCCCCGCTGCAGGCGTC
The DNA here is from genome assembly GCA_964518505.1 of uncultured Anaerolineaceae bacterium. Classification (GTDB taxonomy): domain Bacteria; phylum Chloroflexota; class Limnocylindria; order Limnocylindrales; family CSP1-4; genus DASPUH01. Next base: position 12,701 of record CAZFGT010000030.1, read on the forward strand.
TGCGGCGCAAGCCGGCCAGGCGGCGACGACCGGCCCGGTCGATCCGGGTCCCGTCGCCACGCCCCTGCCCGTCGACGACGGCACGGCCCAGGCCGCTCCGCCGGACGTGGGGCCCTCGACCGAGTACCTGGATGCGATGGCCCACGCGGCCGACCGCCCTGCCTTCACCCCCGGTGGGCCGGCCACGACGCCTCTTGAGGCCGCGCCGGCCGCCACGAGCGGAACGGCCGCCCTGACGTCCTCGACGACCCGCTCCACGACGGCCGGCCTGCGGCGTGAGGTGCTGGGCTTCCTGCCCTACTGGACGGTCGGCAGTCGTGACCTGCGGCTCGACTACACGACGCTCTCCACGATCGCCTACTTCGCCGTCGGCGCCGGCCCGGACGGCCACCTCCAGACGCGGGACCCCGACGGCACCTCGAGCGTGGGGTGGGCCGGCTGGACCAGCCGGGCCATGACCGCCGTGATCAACGCCGCGCACCGCCATGGCACCCGCGTGGTCCTCACCGTCGAGCGGTTCGCCTGGACCAGCGGCCAGGCTGCCGACACGATCACGCTGCTCTCCAGCGCCACGCTCCGGGCACGCCTCGCGGCCGAGATCACCAAGGCCGTCCACGACCGCGGCGCCGATGGCGTGAACCTGGACTTCGAGCCCATCCCCGCCGGCCAGGCGGCGAACTACGTGGCCTTCGTGCGCCTGCTGCGCGCCGATCTGAACGCCCGTCGGGCGGGCTACGAGCTGACGTTCGACGCGACCGGCCGCCCGGACAGCTACGACATCAGCGGGCTCACCGCGCCCGGCGCCGCCGATGCCGTGATGGTCATGGGCTACGACTACCGCGGCGCCGGCAGCTCCGCCGCCGGGTCGATCGATCCGCTCGCCGGGCCGACCTACGACCTGACCGACACCATCGACGCCTACCTCGCCCTCACCAGCCCCGGCAAGATCATCCTCGGCGTCCCGTACTACGGCCGTGCCTGGAGCACCAGCGGCAGCGGCCCGCACGCCCCGACCCTGGCCCCGTCGAGCCACGACGGCTACTCGGTCTCGGCCACCTACGCCCAGGCCGTGGCCCTGGCCGGGGCCCACGGGCGACAGTACGACGGCCTCGAGCAGAGCCCGTGGACGGCCTACTCGATGGCGCCGTGCTCCGGCTGCGCCAAGGTCACCCGGGAGCTGTACTACGACGATGCGGTCAGCCTTGGTCAGCGCTACGACATGATCAACCGCAAGGGCCTGCGCGGGGCCGGCATCTGGGCCCTTGGCTACGACGGCACGCGCCCCGAGCTGGCCGCGGAGCTGCGCGCCAAGTTCATCAACGACACCACGGCCCCGGTCGTCGGCCTCATGGCGCTGCCCGCGACGACCGGCGACCTGGGCTTCCAGGTGGCCTGGCGCGGCACCGATGACCGCAGCGGCATCGCCTGGTTCGACGTCCAGGTCTCGGTCGATGGCGGTGCCTGGAAAGCGTGGCTGACCCATGTGAAGGTCACCAGCGCCACCTTCCAGGGCGCGCAGGGCCACGGGTACGCGTTCCGCGTGCGGGCCGCCGACGGGCGCGGCAACGTGAGCCCGTACAACGTCGGCAGCGTGTACACGCCGACACCCACGCTGCGGGCGGGCGGGTTCGCCCAGGTCGTGGCCGACGGCGTCAACGTGCGCGCGGCCCCCAGCACCGGCGCCGCGATCGTCCTCCAGGCCTCGGCCGGGACCGACGTGGCCATCATGGCCGGCCCGGTCAGCGCCGGCGGCCTGCGCTGGTTCCAGGTGGCCCTGCCCGTGACCACCTGGGGGCCCACGGCCGACCAGCAGGCCGGTGTGTGGATCGCCGCCGCGGTCGGCACGACGACGTACCTGACCCCCATCCAGGCGCCCAATGCGACGCGTGTCGCCGCGCTCATCACCGGCTTCTCGTTCGCCAGCGCCGGCGCCTCCAGCCTGGGACCGGCCGGGGCGTCGCTCCGCACCTTCAGCCCCAACGGTGACGGCCACGGCGACACCTTGCTGATCGACTGGACGGACACGGCGGCCCTGGGCTCCATGGTCCTCAACGTCTTCCGCCCCGATGGCAGCCTGGCCGGCAGCGTGCCCATCGGGGCCCGTCGAGCCGGCCCGCAGTCGTTCGCCTGGAACGGGCGGGTCGGCGCGGCCCTGCTCCCGAGCGGCCGATACGCCCTGCAGGTGGTCGGCCGTGACACGAACGGCCTGCACCATGCGCCGACCACGACGCCGGTCGCCCCAGCCCAGCTCAGCCTCTACGGCGTGACGCTGCACCACGTCGGCACCGAGCGCCTGGCCGGCAGGGATCGCTACGGCACCGCCGTCGCCGTCAGCGCGGCCTTCACCCACCCGGGCGTGCCGGTGGTCGTGGTCGCCTCCGGGGCGGGTTTCGCCGACGGCCTGGGTGCCGCTCCCGCGGCCGCCGCGCTGCACGCCCCCCTGCTGCTGGTCCAGCCCGGCGCCATCCCGGCCGCCACCGCGGCCGAGCTGGCACGTCTGCAGCCGGGCCGCATCGTGATCGTGGGGGGCACGGGGTCGGTCGCGGCGTCGGTCGCCCGCGAGCTGGCCAGTTACACCGCGGGCGGCGTCACGCGCCTCAGCGGCGCCGACCGCTTCGCCACCGCCGCAGCCGTGTCGGCGGCCGTCTTCAGGCCCGGCGTGCCCGTCGCCTACATCGCCGACGGGCTCTCGTTCGCCGATGGCGTGGCCGCCGCGGCGGCTGCCGCGCACGCCCACGGGCCGCTGCTGCTGAGCCGCCCCGACGCCCTCTCGCCAGCGACCATCGCGGAGCTGCAGCGCCTCAAGCCGGCCCGCATCGTGGTGGTCGGCGGCAGTACGGCCATCTCGCCCGCCGTGGCGAACGCCCTCGCGTCGCTGACCCACGTCCCGGTCACGCGCCTCGGCGGCGCCGATCGCTATGCCACGGCGGCGGCCGTGGTCAACGCCAGCTTCGGCTCGTCGGTCGTGGTGTACGTCGCCGGCGGCCTGTCGTTCCCCGACGCCCTGGCCGCGGCTGCCCTGGGCCAGCCGTTGCTGCTGGTGCCGCCCGGCGGCGTGCCGGCATCGGTCGTCCAGGCGGCGGTCGCGCGGCACGCCGTGCGCGTCGTGGCCCTGGGGAGCACCTCCGGCGTGTCGGCGGCGACCCTCGCCGCGCTCCAGGCCGCGCTCGGGGGCTGAGCGGCCGGGCCTGGCGCACGGCGCCGCCGTCGGTCAGGCCGTGAGCGCGGGGTACACTCCCGGCCATGCCCGAACCGGTGCTCCATCCGTATGCCGGCACGTGGGTCGTCGTGCCGACCTACGACGAGGCCGAGAACCTGACCGCCATCGCCGCGGCGATCCTCGACCGCTTGCCCGGCGCCCACCTCCTGGTGGTCGACGACGATTCGCCCGACGGTACGGGCCGGCTCGCCGATACCCTGGCGGCGGCCGACCCTCGCGTGTCGGTCTGCCATCGGCGCACGAAGGCCGGGCTCGGGCCGGCGTACCTGGAGGGCTTCGGGGTGGCGCTCGCGGCGGGCGCCGAACGGATCGTCCAGATGGACGCCGACTGGTCACATGACCCGGCCTACCTGCCCACCCTGGTGGACGCGCTCGACCGCGCCGACCTGGCCATCGGGTCACGGTACGTGAAGGGCGGCGGCGTGCGGGACTGGGGCGTCATGCGCCGCTTCATCTCGCGCGGCGGCTCGCTCTTCGCGCGGACCGTCCTGACGCTGCACCAGCATGACCTGACGGGCGGCTTCAAGGCCTGGCGAGCGGCCACTCTCGCAGGTCTGCCGCGCGACGGCATCCACGCCGGCGGCTACGTCTTCCAGATCGAGATGACGTACCTGGCGAGCCGCCTGGGGGCGCGCATCGTGGAGGTCCCCATCGTCTTCTCCGACCGGCGCGTGGGTGTCAGCAAGATGTCGCGGGGCATCGTGCGCGAGGCGTTCGTCGTCGTCCTTCGTCTGCGCTGGGACGAGCTGCGGGGCCGCGGGACGCTCGCGGCCGCCCGCGCCCGCGCCCGCGGCCCGGCCGACGTCGGCCCGGGCTGAGTCCGCCGGCGTGCCCCGCCTCAGCTCGTCGGCGGCTGCCAGCGCGGCGGCTCCTGCGCGTCCGGCGGGCACGCGCGTCGTCATCGACCTGCGCCCGCTCCAGGAGCCGGAGCGCACGCCCATCACGGCGGCCTACCTGGACCGCCTGCTGCACGCCTTCGCGGCCCGGCCGCTCGAGCACGAGTCCTTCGTGGCCGTCCTGCGCACGATGCGTGAGGATCCATCGGACGCGCTCGAGGCCGCCGGGTTGCCCATGGCCGGCCGCCGCCGCGTGCCGCCCACCGCGCGCGTCTTCCGCTCGGCAGGCCTCACCCTGGACTCGTTCCTGCTCCGCGGGGCGGAGGTCGGCACGACGTGGCGGGCGACGGAGAGCGGCGCGGCCGGAGCCATCTACCACACGGCCGGCGGGGCGGCGCCCCTCGCGTCGGGGCTGCCCCTCGTGGCCACCCTGCTGGACCTGGCGCCCTGGGAACTGCCCGATGTCTACGCCGCCAGCCCGGCGGCGCGCTTCGGCCATCGGCTGCGGGCCCGCGTCCTGCACGACGCCGTCCGCCTCATCGTGTGCTCGCGGGCCACGGCCGAGAGCGCGCGGCGTCTGCTGCGCATCCCGGCCGAACGGATCGCGGTGGTGCCTCTGGCCCCCGACGAGGCGTTCCAGCCGGCGGCCGCCAGTGCCGATCGCGTGGAGGCCCTGCGCGCCCGGCTGGCCCTGCCGGAGCGCTACCTCGTGTTCGCTGGCCGCTACGACGCGCGCAAGGACCTGGGGACCCTCTTCCGTGCCCTCGGCGCCCTGCGTGACGAAGGGCCCATCCGGGGCACCGAGGCGTGGCCGCCGGTCCTCGTGCTGGCGGGGGCGCTTGGCTCGGACGAGTCGGACTCGGTCGGCCTGGCTCGCGCCGCCGCTCGCCATGGCGTGGGGGACCTCGTCCGCCAGGTCCCGCGCCTCGGGCCGGCCGAACTGGCGAGCCTTGAAGGCGGCGCCCGGGCGGTCGTGTTCCCGGCCGTCAGTGAGGGCACCGGGCTAGTGGTGCAGGAAGCCCTGGCCGTGGGCACGCCCGTGGTGGCCTCGCGCGTCGGCCCCCTGCCCGAGCTGGTGGGCAAGGCCGGCATCGTCGTCGAAGCCCGCGACCCCGACCGGCTGGCCGCCGCCCTGCGCGTCATGTGGGCCGACGAACGCGTGCGGGGCCCCATCGCCCGTGCCGCGCAGGCGCGGGCCCACGGGCCGCGCCGCAGCTGGGCGGAGGTGGCCGAGGAGACGCGAGCCGTCTACGCCGCGGCTGCGGCCGAGGCACCGGCCGGAGGCGCCGCTCAGGACGCCTGACGGCTCAGTCGCGTCCCGGGCCGGGCGGTGGTGGCGGTGGCAGGCTGCCGATCTTGTAGGTGATGGTGGTCCCGGTGGCCACGACCTGGAAGAAGATCTGGCCGCGCACGAGGGGCACCGGCTGGCCGGCCTGCGGCCCGCTGGCGTACGTCAGGAGCGTGGGGGCGGTCGTGCTGGCCTTGGACCAGATCGCCTTGACGACCTGGCCGTCGTTGAAGACCAGCGCGTTGCCGTGGCCCACGTAGCCCAGTTCGAGGCGGTGCTTCTCCTGGTTGGTGCTGGCGCCCGGGGCGTTCACGAGGGGTCCCACGGACATCATCAGGACGACCACGTTGGCCGGCGCGACCGGCTGGTTGGTCCCCGCATCGACCTGGACCTTGGCCCCGGAGACCGCGCGGCGGTAGCGGTTGGTGGCCGGGTCGTAGGTATAGCTGATGCGGTTGGCCAGGTAGGGCACCACGATCGAGCCGCTGACGGGACGTTGCGAGGGCAGGGCGTCCTCCTCGAAGGTGTACGGCGACGTCGTCTGCGGGGCCGTCGCCTTCAGCCGCGCCTCCAGCTGGTCCATCTTGACCGTCGAGGTGTAGACGTTGTGCGGTGCGGATCGGGTCTTGATGCGCCAGAGGTACCCGGCCCCGCCACCCCAGCGGAACTCGTCGGCGTTGTAGATGGTCTTGTTGTTGTTGGCCTGCAGGTAGGCCAGGGCGTTCGGCGCGCCACCCACGTGGACGTACATGGCCTTCCACTCGGTGGCCCAGGCGACGAAGTAGAGGCGGCTGCTGCGGACGGGGCCGATAGCCGGCGCGTCGGTCGTCTGGAAGATGGCCATGTAGCGGGGGATGCCGCCTTCGGCCGGCGCCTGCCACACGATGTTCGCGCTGGCTAGCCCGGATTGCGGCCGAGCGGCCGCCTGGTCGTCGATCATCACGGCGAACGGATGGCGCGTGGCCAGCGCGGCCTCGCTCGCCGGCAGCCACACCCCGTCGGTGGTCGCCGCGACGGGCGGCGGCGTGGGGGTCGGGCTGGGAGTCGGGACCGGGCTGGCGGTCGGGGGGATCGTGGCCGCGGGGGAGGCGGAGGCGGGCGGCGCCGAAGGTGAGACGACCGCCAGGAGGCTGGGCGTGGAGCTGGCACCCGGCGTGCCCAGGGCGCCCGAGGCCAGGAGCGCGCCGCCCACGACCACGATGGCCGCGGTGATCGCGAGCACCGCGACGATCAGGCGTCGCCGCGGTCGCGGCGCGGGGGGCGGAGTGCTCGTCACGATGCGCGGCATCCTACCAGCGAGGGTCGGCTAGGCTACGGGCACGCAGCAGGAGGCCCCGTCATGGCCGACACGCCCACCCCGTCCGAAGGAGCAGCCGCCCCCCGGAAGCGCCGCGCCCGACCCGTCGAGGCGCCCCCGCCGGCCGAGACCGCGGTCGTCGACCAGGCCAGCCTGGCCAACCTGACGGCCGAGCACGCCGAGGTCAACCAGGGGGCCATCGCGCACGCCCATGTCCAGGACCTGGCGGTCCGTCAGGGCGCCGTGGCCCTGGTCGAGTCGAGCGCCCACGTGCGGCTGGAGCAGTCTGCCGTCGGCGCGGTGATGGGCGATGAGGTGGAGATCGGCGCCGGTTCGCTGGCCCTCGTGGTGATCGCCCGTGAGGTCCACGGCGACGTGCGGCCGGTCATCGACTGGCGGGGCGCCCTCGCCTTCGGCGCCGCGCTGGGCCTCGTGCGGCTCCTCCTGGGTGGTCGCGGCAGGGGCCGCGCCTAAGGCCGCAAAGCGGCTTCGGGTACACTCCGAGCGACAGCCCAGACAGGTTGCGCAGCGCGCATCGGAGACGCAGCCACTCGTGATCCATCCTTCCGCCGACGTGGCGGCCGACGCGCGGATCGGCCAGCGCACGAGCATCTGGAACCGGGCCCAGGTGCGTGAGGGTGCCGTCGTGGGGGCCGATTGCGTGATCGGCAAGGACGCCTACATCGACGCCGGCGTGCGCATCGGCGACCGCGTCAAGATCCAGAACGCGGCCCTGGTGTACCACGGCGTGACCGTGGAGGACGGCGTCTTCATCGGCCCCGGGGCGATCCTGACCAACGACCGCTTCCCCCGCGCCATCACCGCCGAGGGGGCGCTGGCCACGGCCGACGACTGGACCGTCGACGAGATCCACCTGCGCCTCGGCAGCTCCGTCGGGGCCGGCGCCATCGTCGTCGCGGGCTCGGACGTGGGCCGCTTCGCCACCGTCGGGGCGGGGGCGGTGGTCACCCGCGACGTCCCCGACCATGCCCTCGTGGCGGGTAACCCGGCGCGCCTCCTCGGATGGGTATGCGCCTGCGGGCGTCGGCTCCTCGCGGCCGGTGAACCGGTGGCCGCCGGGTTCGAGGGCGACGCGACCTGCGGCCGCGATGGCCGTCGCTACCGCATCGCCGCCGCCCGCTGCACGGCGCTCGCCGGGGTGGCCGCGTGATCCCGCTCTCCCGCCCCGACATCGGACCGGCGGAGGAGGAGGCGGTCCTGCAGGTCCTGCGCTCGGGGATGCTGGCCATGGGCCGCAAGACGCAGGAGTTCGAGGAGGCCTGGGCGGCCTACTGCGGCGTGCGCCACGCGATCCTGATGGCCAACGGCACGGTGGCCCAGGAGGCCGTCCTGCGCGGCCTGGGCATCGGGCCGGGCGATGAAGTCATCACCGTCAGCTTCACCTTCAACGCCACGGCCAGCGTCATCCTCCAGGTCGGGGCACGGCCTGTCTTCGTCGACATCCGGGCGGACGACTTCGCCATGGACCCCGACCAGGTGGAGGCCGCCGTGACGCCCCGCACGCGGGCCATCATGCCGGTCCACCTGTACGGCCTGATGGCCGACATGGCGCCCCTGGAGGCGATCGCGGCGCGGCACGGCCTGACCATCATCGAGGACGCCGCGCAGGCCCATGGCGCGACGTACGCCGGGCGCAAGGCCGGCACCTTCGGGCCGGCCATGTTCAGCCTCTACGCGACGAAGAACCTGATGACCGGGGAGGGTGGCTTCGCCACGACCGACGACGACGCCCTGGCCGACCGCATCCGCCTCTACCGCAACCACGGCATGCACGTGCGCTACTACCACGACAGCCTGGGCACCAACTTCAAGCCCACCGACCTCGCCGCCGCCCTCGGTCTGGCCCAGCTGCCGCGTCTGGATGAGCGCACGGCCCGCCGGCGGCAGAACGCGGCCCGCCTCACGGCGGGCCTCGCCGGGTACCTCACGCCGACCGTGCCGGCGGGGCGAGAGCACGTCTGGCACCAGTACACGATGCGCTTCCCGGGTGAGCGCCAGCGCGTCATCGACGGCCTGACGGAACGCGGCGTGGGCACCCTCATCTACTACCCCGTGCCGACCCACCGGCAGGCTTACCTGCAGGCCTTCATGCCGGGCGCGGCCGATCTGCCGCTGCCGGTCACCGACCGCCTGAGCGAGGAGGTCCTCTCCATCCCGGTGCGCCCCAACCTGACCGACGAGGAGCTGGACCAGGTCATCGAGGCCGTCCGCGAGGTGGCCACGCCCGTCGGCGCCACGTCCGCCGCATGAGTCCTGCCCGCCTGCGTGTGGGCCTGGCCGGCCTGGGCACGATGGGCCGCAACCACCTGCGCAACCTGGTCGGGCGCGACGACGTCACGCTCGTGGCGGTGGCCGACCCGGCCCCCATCCCCCAGCAGCACGCCCTGTCGGTCGCGCCGGACGCGCGGGCCTTCGACGATCCGCTGGTGATGCTCGCGGAAGAGCGCCTGGACGCGGTGATCGTGGCGGTGCCCACGACGCTCCACCGCGTGGTGGCCCTGGCCGCCATCGACCGAGGCGCGGCCGTCCTCATCGAGAAGCCCCTGGCCGGCACGGTCGACGAGGCGCGCGACATCGTGCACGCCGCCGCGGCGCGAGGCGTCATCCTCCAGGTCGGCCACATCGAGCGCTTCAACCCGGCCGTGCGAGAGCTCGGCCGGCGCCTCGCCGACGGCGCCCTCTCGCGCATCTACAGCATCAAGACGGTGCGCGGTGGGCCCCTCCCGGATCGCATCCGCGACGTCGGCGTGACGGTCGACCTGGCGACCCACGATGTGGACGTCATCTGCCACCTGGCCGGCGAGCGGCCGATCCGCGCCTATGCCGAGCTGACCCAGCACGTCCACACCGCCCACGAGGACCTCCTCTACGGTCTGCTGGCCTTCCCCGGCGGCGTGGTCGGCCAGCTGGACGTCAACTGGCTGACGCCGGAGAAGCAGCGCCACGTGACGGTCCTGGGCCAGGAAGGCATGTTCCGGGCCGACTACCTGAGCCAGACCCTGACCTTCACCCGCGGTGCCCTCGAACTGGCCCCTGAATACCTGGACGGTTACGCGCCGACCTTTGCCGGCCAGACCGCGGCCATCCCCGTGGAACCGGCCGAGCCGTTGCGCCGCGAGCTGGACGCGTTCTTCGAAGCCGTGCGCGGCGGATCCCCCGCCGCCATCAGCGGTGCGGACGGCCTGTGGGCGGTCGCCCTGGCCAACGCCCTCCTCCGGTCGGCGACGGAGCACCGTCCCATCGACATCGTGCCCCTGGAGGTGCCCTGATGGTCTCCGATCCAACGGCCTGGGAAGACCGGCCCGCGCAACGCGTGAAGCCATGGCGGGGCGTGCCCGACACGGCCGGCACCGTCGCCGTGGTCGGCATGGGCAAGATCGGGCTCCCGCTGGCAGCGCAGTACGCGGAGGCCGGGTGGCACGTCATCGGCGTGGACGTGCTGCCGGACGTGGTGCGCACCCTGAACGCCGGACGCGTCCACTTCGCCGAGGAGCCGGGCCTGGCCGAGCGCATCGCCGCGGCCCACAGCGGCGGGCGCTTCGAGGCCACGCTGTCGCATGCCGAGGCGGCGGCGCGCGCCGACGTCGTGGTCATGATCGTACCCCTCATGCTGTCCGACGAGCAGCTGCCCGACTACCGCATGATCGACCCCGCCACCGACGCGGTGGCCGGCGGCCTGCGGCCGGGCACGCTCGTGATCTACGAGACGACGGTCCCGGTGGGCGACACCCGGCGACGGTTCGGGCCGGCCCTTGAACGGGGCAGCGGCCTCGCCTCCGGTGACGGTGAGGCGGGGTTCCTGCTCGCCTTCAGTCCCGAGCGGGTCTTCAGCGGCCGCATCTTCCACGACCTGCAGACCTACCCCAAGCTCGTCGGCGGGCTGGACCCGGCCAGCACGGAGCGGGCCCTCGCCTTCTACCGCAGCGTGCTGCCGGCCCCTGTCTGGGACCTCACGACGGCCGAGGCGGCCGAGTTCGCCAAGCTGGCCGAGACCACCTACCGGGACGTCAACATCGCGCTGGCCAACGAGTTCGCCCGGTACGCCGAGCGCGTCGGGGTCGATGTCCTCGAGGCCATCCGGGGCGCCAACAGCCAGCCCTTCTCGCACATCCACCAGCCGGGCATCGGCGTGGGTGGCCATTGCATCCCCGTGTACCCCCACTTCCTCATCAGCCGCGCGCCCGAGCTGCAGATCCCCGAGCTGGCCAGGCGCGTCAATGACGGCCAGGTGGGTGTGGCGGTCGGCGAGCTGCAGCGCGAGCTGGGCTCGCTGGAAGGCGTGTCGGTGCTGGTCCTTGGCCTGACGTATCGCGAGGGGGTCAAGGAGCTGGCCTACACCCGGGCCATGCCGCTCATCGAGCGGCTGCGGTTCCACGGCGCGGTGGTGGCCGCCTACGACCCGCTGCTCTCGGAGGCCGAGGTCACGCGTCTGGGCGTCACCCCCTGGGCCTGGGGCTCCTCCTCGCCCGCCCGCGCGGTCATCCTCCAGACCGCCGATCCGCACTTCCGCGACCTCGACCTCGCGTGGTTGCCCGACCTGGCCGTCATCTACGACGGCCGCAACGTGCTGCGCGGCATGCCCGCCCACCCCGGCGTGACGTATCTGGGCGTCGGGGTCTCACCCGTGCGGGCGGAGGATGGAGCGGCCCGCGGCGTGAGCCTGGCCGGCCGCGCCGCGCCGCGCTGATCCGGACCTGACGCGCGCGCCGGACGGGCCCTCGCGAGGCTTGGGGTACCATACGTCGCCGCCTCCCCGCGCCCGTCGCGATCCCGGGGCGTGCACCCGATGTGAGGACATCCAGCAGCCGCGATGACCAGCCGCCCCAAGTCCGTCAAGACCAAGCCTCGCCGTTCCGCCTGGGAGAGCGAGCGACGCCTGCAGGTCGTCGTCACGATCATCTTCGCCGCCGTCATCGCCATCGGCGTGCTGATCCTGGGCGGTGCGGTCGCGCTGTCCTACTACAACGCGCACCTGCTGGCCGTGGCCACGGTGGGCGGCCAGCCGATCTCGCGGGACCAGTGGCTGGACCGGGTCAACGTCCTGACGTTCCGCCTGGAAGAGGGTGAGGCTCGCCTGCGGGAGGCGGTCGGCGCCGGCCAGCTGGACTCGACCACCGAGCAGCAGGAGATCAGCCAGCTCGAGCAGAGCCGTTCGACGCTGCCCGATGAGGCCCTCCAGGGTCTCATCGACGACGCTCTCCTGGCGCAGGTCGCCGCGCCGTTCGACATCACCATCACCGCGGCCGATATCGACGCGCAGTTCCAGAAGGACGCCACGGCGCCGGAGCAGCGGCGGGTGACCGTCCTGACCTTCAAGCCGTCGGTCGATGTCGTCACGGGCCTGCCCAGCGACGCGCAGAAGACCGCCGCGCAGGCGAACGCCCAGAAGGCGCTCACGGACCTCCAGGCGGGCAAGGACATCGATGCCGTGGCCAAGGCCGACGGCGCGGATGACACCGGCGCCCAGGACTACGGCTACATCACCTCGCAGGACACGAGCGACGACCCGAATATCGTGCAGGCCATCTTCGCCCTGTCCAAGGACGGCTACACGGACGTCGTGACCGGCCAGGACGGTTATTACCGGGTCGCCCAGGTGACCGACATCCGCCCCGCCACGCCGGACAGCAGCTTCCAGCGCACCCTCACCAACTACACCACCGTGGACGCCTACCGGGCGGCCCTCAAGGGTGAGCTGCTGCAGGACAAGGTCACGGCCAAGGTGACCGCCGACGCGCTGGCCAGCGATGTCCAGCAGGTGCGCGGCTCGGAGATCCAGCTGGCCACCACGACCGATCAGTCCACGGGCACGAGCGACGCGACCGTCGCCAAGGTCGACGTGATGCACATCCTGTACTCGCCCAACGGCGATGCCTCCGCGGCCTCCAACCTCGACGCCAACGACCCGGCCTGGGCGGCGGCGAAGGCCAAGGCGGACGCGACCGCGGCCAAGCTGCGCGCGATCCCCGACCTGCCCACCCGGCGGGCCCAGTTCCAGGCCATCGCCAAGACCGACAGCAGCGACACCGGGAGCGGTGCCTCGGGCGGCGAGCTGGGCTTCCAGACCGAGGCCAGCTTCGTGCCCGAGTTCGGGGGCGCCATCTTCAACGGCAGCCACTCGTACGGCGAGATCATCGGGCCGGTCAAGTCGCAGTACGGCTACCACGTCATCTTCTGGGAAGCGCTGCATGCCCCGGCCGCGACGCGCATCGATGACCTGGCCAACCAGCTCAAGCAGGACCAGCCGGGCGTGACCTTCCAGTCCCTCGCCGTGGCCGATTCGGACGCGCCAGACGCGTCCCAGGGCGGCGACATGGGCTGGATCGCCAAGGGCCAATCGGCCGACTACCGGACCGAGCAGGCGCTCTTCGGCCTCCAGCCGGGCGGCGTGAGCAGCCCGGTCCAGCTGAGCGACGGGTTCTACCTCTACTCGGTCACGGCCATCGAGCAGCGGACACCGTTCGGGACGCAGGTCTCCTCGATCCGGGCCAACGCGTTCACCGACTGGTACCAGCCGCAGAAGGACGCAGCGGGCGCCAACCACACCATCACCACCGACCCGTCCATGACGAGCGTGATCCTGTCGGGCCAGCAGGGAAGCCAGTAGACCGGGCGATGCGGCCCGACCTGCTCGCCACGATCGAGCGGCGTCATCACATCAGCGTGTCTGACGGGCTGCAGGTGGCCGGTCCGTCGGCGCTGGCGGCGCGACCGATCGACCCGCAGTGGCCCGTGCTGCTGCTGCCTGCCGACGGCGGGACGGAACCCACCGCGCTGGCCGGCCTTGCCGAGGGCGAATTCCGCCCGACGGCCCTGCCCGGGCGGGGGGCCCACCCGACCGAGGCGCTACCGCTGCTGCGGAGCCTCTATCCGGCCGACCACCCTGCGCTCTCCCTGGCCGAGGCGCCCGATACGACGGTCGGTGCGCTGACCCAGGTCGACCTGGCGGCCGGGGCCTGGCTCCTGCCATCTCTGGCCCCCGCCGCGGCGACCACCTCGCCGTTCCACCTGCCGTGGCTGGTGGCCCGCCTGCGGGCCGCCGACGGCTGCCCGTGGGACCGTGAGCAGACCCACCAGAGCCTGCGCAAGCACCTCCTCGAGGAGGCCTACGAGGTCTACGACGCCCTGGACGCCGGCTCGACGCCGGCGCTGGCCGACGAGTTGGGTGACCTCCTTCTGCAGATCGTCCTCCACGCCCAGTACGGGGCCGAGGCGGGCGTCTTCGACCTGGCGGACGTGCAGGCGGCCATCGGGGCCAAGATCGTGCGCCGCCATCCGCACGTCTTTGGCGAAACCCACGTGGAGTCGGTCGGTGACGTGCTGCGCAACTGGGAGACCATCAAGGCGGCCGAGCGGGCGGCGTCGGGGCCTCGCCCCGCTGCCGATGGCGATCCGCGCATGCCTGCTTCGTTCGCCGGCCTGTCACGCTCGCTGCCCGCCCTGGCCTATGCGCAGGAGATCCAGGAGCGCGCCGCGTCGCTGGGCTACGACTGGCCCGACCTCGAGGGCATCATCGACAAGGTCGGCGAGGAGGCCGCCGAACTGCTGGCGGCCGAGCTGCCCGCCGAGCAGGCCGAGGAGTTCGGCGACCTGCTGCTCGTGCTGGTCAACCTGGCGCGCCGGCTGGGCGTGGACGCCGAGGCCGCGTTGCGGGGCGCCAGTGCCAAGTTCGCGGCGCGCTTCGCCCATGTCGAGCGGCTGGCCCAAGCCAGGCAGCTGGTCCTGCGCGATCTGTCGCTCGACGAGCTCGACGAGCTATGGGTCATCGCCAAGCGCGCCCACCATGACGACCGTGACCATCCGGCACAGGGAAGGAGCGAGGACCACTCATGAGCATCGGCGCCACGCGGTTCAGGGCCGACGGCCGCCGGCCGGCACAGCTGCGTGCCGTGTCGATGACACTCGGCGTCCAGAAGTGGGCCGAAGGGTCGTGCCTCATCCGGATGGGCGACACGCATGTCCTGTGTGCGGCGAGCGTCGAGGACCGCATCCCGCCGCACCTGCGGGGCAAGGGGACGGGCTGGGTCACCGCCGAATACAGCATGCTGCCGCGGGCGACCGCCGAACGGACGCAGCGCGAGGTCGTGAAGGGCGCCCCCGGCGGTCGGACGCACGAGATCCAGCGTCTCATCGGCCGGTCGCTGCGCGGCATCGTCGACACGGCCCGCCTCGGCGAGCGGACGGTGGTGATCGACTGCGACGTGCTCCAGGCCGACGGGGGCACGCGCACGGCCTCCATCACGGGGGGCTACGTCGCCCTCGTCCTGGCCCTGCGCTCGCGCGGTCTCGAGGCGGCGGCGGTGGGCCAGGTCGCGGCGGTCAGTGTCGGCCTGGTGGACGGGACGGCCTGCCTTGACCTGGACTACGGCGAGGACTCCCACGCCCAGGTCGACCTCAACGTCGTGGGCACCGACGGCGGAGCCTACGTCGAGCTGCAGGGCACCGCGGAGGGCAAACCCTTCGATCGGGCCGCACTCGAGCACCTGCTCGGTCTGGCCGACGACGGGCTGCAGACGCTGTTCGCGGCGCAGCGCCAGGCGCTGGTCAAACCGGCCGCGTGAGCGCCCGGGAAGCGCCCCGGACCCTCGTCCTGGCGACCCGCTCGCACCACAAGCGCGCCGAGCTGGTCGCCCTCCTGGACCTGCCGCACACCCGGCTGCTGACCCTTGACGAGCTCGGTGTCGCCGACGAGCCGGTGGAGGACGGGCACACCTTCCGCGCCAACGCGCTGCTCAAGGCCCGCTTCTACGGCCGTCTCACCGGCCTGCCCACGCTGGCCGACGACTCGGGCCTGGAGGTGGAGGCCCTGGACGGCGGCCCGGGCGTCCGGACGCGGCGGTATGCCGGCGAGCAGGCCACCGACGAGGACAACAACCGCAAGCTGCTGGCCGCTCTCGCCGGGCTGCCCGCGGCACGTCGTGGCGCGCGGTACGTCTGCAGCCTGGTCTTTCTGGCTGATCCTCTAAGCGGTGGGCCGCCACTGGCGCGCACGGCGACCTTCAGTGGCCGCATCGCCGACGCCCCCCGGGGGACCGGCGGCTTCGGCTACGACCCCATCTTCGAGCCGGCCACGGAGGCACCCGGCGGGCGGACCGTGGGGCTCTTCTCCGCCGCGGAGAAGAACGCTGTGTCGCACCGGGCCAAGGCGGCCCGGGCGATGGGCGAGGCGTTGCGCGCGGCCGGCTACTAGGACCGCCCATCCGCCCGCGACGGCGACGTGCCAAGAACCCTCTTGACCTTGTAGCTACGACAAGGTCTAGGGTTGCGCCATGAACGTCTCAGAGCTCGCCCGACGTGCCGGCGTGGCCCCCGGCACGATCCGCTTCTACGAACGGGCCGGCGTCCTGCCCGGCGCCGCGCGCCAGGCCAACGGCTACCGCCGCTACGAGGAGCCCGACCTCTGCCGGCTGCGGGTGCTGGTGTCGCTGCGCGCGCTCGGCCTGGCGCTCGATGAGAGCGGCCGGCTCGCCGACCAGTGCGCCATGGGCCGCTGCGATGAGATGGCCACCGGCCTGCTGCCGCGGTTGGTGGCCCGCCGCGCCGAGGTCGCCGCCGCTCGCGTAGAGCTCGATCACCTCGACCGCGAGCTGGCCCGGCTGGAGGCCAGTCTCCAGGCGGGCGAACCGTCCGACAGCCTCGACCTGGAAAGGAGGATCCCTGTGGGCGTGTCCAGCTGCTGCTGCGACCCCGACTGCCCGTGCGACTGCTGCACGTAGGCGCCTGAGCCGTCCGTGGTTGTCGGGGTCGTACGCGGGCTGCCGTACGCGCCAGCCGTCCGGCAACACCTCGCGCAGGATCGTCCACGCAGCTTGAAGCTCGCTTCCAGCGTCCACCGTGGCCAGCCTATGGACGGATGGCTCGGCGGCGGTTAGGGCGGCATTGAGATTCGGCAACGTCGCTTCGCAGGACACCGTGCGCTCCATACACTGAGCCTCGGTCACCTCGGGACGGCCCGGTCGGTAGGAGACACGTGGGGCAGGTCACACGCCGCGAATTCCTGCGCTTGGGTGCCTGGCTCATGATCGGCGCGACCGGTGGCGCATCGCTTCTGCGCGAGTTCCTGTCGGAGATCGACGAGGCAGCGTCGCCCGGGTCGGTCGCGGGGGTGCTCGTGCCACCACGGCCGCAGGGTTCCGGGCAGCCCATCGCGCCAGCGACTGCTCCCGCCGCGGCCCATCCGACCATGCCCGCCCCCGCCGCGGTTGGCGAGCCGCAGGCCATCCAGCTGGCCCGGTGGCCCGTGCCCACGCCCGGCCTGGCGCCGTCGACCGACCTGACGCTCGGGGTGCCGATCCTGATGTACCACCGCATCGTCGATCCGACCCAGGCCGGCGACAGCCTGCCCGGCCTCGTGGTGCCGCCCGCCCTGTTCGCGGCTCAGATGCGGGTCCTGCATGCAGCAGGATGGCGGACGATCACCGCGGCTGAACTGGCGTCGTCGCTGCAACACGGGACTGCGGTCGCGCCGCGAACCTTCGCGGTGACGATCGATGACGGTTGGCGGGATGGCTACACCCAAGCGCTGCCCGTCCTCCAGGCGTTCGGCTACCGAGCCACCTTCTACGTCATCGGGAAGCGGATCGGCGCCCGGAGGTTCCTTGGTGGAAGCGAACTCCAGGCACTTGCCGCGGCGGGCATGGAGATCGGCGACCACACGTTCGACCATCAGGCCCTCCCGTCGCTCCCATCGCTGATGCGCCGCTTCGAGATCACCGCGGGCGCCGACCGCATCGCCCAGGCGGTCGGGCAGGCACCGGTCACCTTCTGCTACCCCGACGGCCGCTACAGCACCGATGTGGAAGCGCAGGTGGCGCAGGCGGGCTTCGGGCTGGCCCTGACGACGCAGCCTGGGGCGCGAGCGTCCTGGTCCACCCGCTATGCCGTCCCGCGGCTGAGGGTCACACCGGGGACGACGCCGGCGGCCCTGCTGGCGCGCATGCAGCTCGCCCAGCTGGTCGGCTAGCAGGCGAGGCGGCTAAG
>CAZFGT010000031.1:0-29806 GCA_964518505.1 uncultured Anaerolineaceae bacterium
CGATCAAGTTCGGGACGTGCTCGTCCCAGGTCCTGGCGATCTTCCTCGACAGCCACACCGCGCAGTACGACCTGGACGACAAGAAGCAGCTGATCTGGGACATGGCCACGGCCATGAACCTGGAGCTCCGCCAGTTGGCGGCGGCCGGCGCCAAGGTCATCCAGATCGAGGAGCCCACGATCCACTTCACGGCGGCCTTCCACCCGGAGGAGAAGGAGCTGCTGGACTTCATGGTCGACGCCTTCAACCACGAGGTGGATGGCCTCGACGACGTGGAGCTGTGGATCCACACCTGCTGGGGCAACCCCAACATGCAGAAGGTCTATACCGGCGAGTCGTACGCCAACTCGATCGAGATCTACCTCGAACGCCTCAAGGGCGACGTGTGGACCGTGGAGGCCACAGAGAACGACCTGGCGGAGATCGACCTGTTCAAGCCGTACGCCGCCAACCTCAAGAAGAAGGTGGCGGTCGGCGTGGTCAGCCACCGCACGCTGCAGGCCGACATGGCGCCGGTGGTGGCCAAGCGCGTGCGGCGCGCGCTGGAGGTGATCCCGGCCGACAAGCTCATCCTCTCGACCGACTGCGGTTTCGGCCGCCAGGGGTTCAACCGGACCGTGGCGTTCTACAAGGCGACGGCCATCGCCCAGGCGCGCAACATCGTGCTCAAGGAACTGGGGCTGGAGGAGCGCTACGTGCCGGCGGCCGACCCTGCCCTGCAGGCTGACGTGCTGCCGGACCGGGAGCCGCTGACGCACCTGCCGTCGCCCTGGAAGTAGCCCGTTGGAACTCGAGTTCAGCGGCGAGCTGTGGTACTGGCGCGGGCCGTCGCCGTACCACTTCGTGACCGTCCCCGAGGAGGCCACCGTCGGCCTGCGGGCGATGGCGGCCCTCGTGAGCTACGGGTGGGGCATGATCCCGGCGAGCATCCAGATCGGGAACAGCGAGTGGGACACGGCGCTCTTCCCCAAGGACGGTCGCTATGTCGTGCCCGTCAAGGACGTCGTCCGCAGGGCCGAGGGGCTTGCCGTGGGCGACACGGTGGCCGTTCGGCTCACCGTCCGCCACTGATCCGCGACCCGTCCTGCCGCCGTCCTGGCATGGCACGATGCGGCCATGCCTGAGGGCGACACGATCCATCGAACGGCGGCCGGCCTGCGCCCCTACCTGGTCGGACGTGCCGTCCTGGCGGCGAGCTCCACGCGCGGCGCGGACGTGGGCCGGCTCATCGGCTCCACGGTCACCGCGGTCGACACGCTGGGCAAGAACCTGCTGATCCGCTCCTCCAACGGCCTGACCGTGCGGACCCATCTGCGCATGAACGGCACATGGCACCGCTACCGGCCGGCCGAGCGGTGGCGACTGCCGGCCTCCCGGGCGGCCCTGGTCCTGGAGGTCGAGGGCGCGGTGGCCGTCTGCTTCGATGCCCCGGTGGTCGAGGTCTTCGAGACGCGCGCCCAGGCCATCCATCCGGGCCTGGCGCCCCTCGGGCCGGACCTGACCGACGAGCCACTCGACGTGGCTCACGTGGTCGCCCGGCTGCGCGACCCGGGACAGGCCGGGGTCGCCATCGGGGAGGCGCTGCTCGACCAGCGGGTCATGGCCGGGGTGGGCAACGTCTTTCGCAGCGAGATCCTGTATCTCGAGCGGGTGGACCCGTTCGCGCCGGTCGGTTCACTCGATGACCGGACGCTGGAGCGCCTTGTCACGGCGGCCCACCGCCTGCTGCAGGCCAACATCGGGCCGCGCAGCCGGGCGCAGCGCTCCACGACCGGCGGCGCACCCGAGGCGGCCGGAGCTCCCCTGTGGGTCTACCGGCGGACGGGCCGGCCGTGCCGGCGCTGCGGCACGTCGATCCGTGCCGCGAGCCTGGGCCGCGACTTGCCGCGGACGGTGTGGTGGTGTCCGCGCTGCCAGGCGCCGCGCGCCGGGGACGGGCCCTAGTGGACGCCCATCGCGGCGACGTAGTCGGCCGGTTCCGGCCGCGGCTCGCGATCGTCCAGGTCCCAGCGGATCGTGAACGAGGCACCGACCACGCCGGGGGTGCGCAAGACCAGGTCGCGGAGCAAGGTCGCCGTGGAGCGCCGCTCGACCTTGCCGGCCAGGTGAACCACCCCGTCCGTGACGTGGACGGAGAAGTCCGCCGCGTCGAGCCACAGGGCATCCACGAGGACGTCGCCGCGGATCGCATCGGCCAGCTCCGCGTCCGGGCGGAGGTACGTCTTGATGACGTCGGCACGCGTGACGATACCCACCAGGCGCTCGCCGTCGATCACCGGCAGGCGGTTCACCCGCCGTTCGATCATCAGTCGCGCGGCTTCCGAGAGGGAGGCATCCGGGCTGACCGTGAGGGCCGGTGCCGTCATGGCCTCGCCGGCCGTCCTGGCATCACGTCGCTCGTCGGAGCGATGGCGGCGTGACGTGAACGCCAGGGGACCGGTCGGCGCTTCGGATGCGGTCGCGTACTGCTTGGTGAGGAGGTCGGCCTCGGAGATGACGCCGACCACGCGCCCGGCCTCCACGACCGGCAGCCCGCTGATGCGGCGGGAGAGGAGCAGCGTCACGACGTCCTTGAGGGGGGTGTCGGCGCTGACCACGATGACGTCATGGGTCATCACGTCGCGAACGGTCGCCATGGCGATGCCTCCGGGGGCGGGCGCGCCCGGGGCCGGCTCCCCCAGCCGGCCCCGGTAAGCCACTAGTGGACGATGACCACCGTCGCGCCGCTGTGGGTCGCGACGTGCTCGGAGACGCTGCCCTGCAGGAAACGGGTCGCGGCACCCTTGCCGTGCGCACCCACGATGACCGTATCGAAGCCGCCCTCGAGGGCGATGCGCTCGATGGTCGGGGCTGGGTCGCCAGCCGGCTCGAGTCGGTCAGCCTTCACGCCGCGCTTCGCCAGATGGGCGACCGCGGAGTCGAGCTCGCGCTGGTGCGTCAGATGATCGTCCCACGGATCCACCGGCACGCGCCCGGGATGGACGGGCACGACGCTCACGACGGTCACGGCCCCGGCAAAGGCATCGGCCAACTCGGCCGCCTCGTCGAGGGCATGAAGCGCAGGTTCCGTCCCGTCGTAGGCCACCAAGATCTTCTTCATCGGATGCGCTCCTGACTCTTGGGCCCCGCCCGACGGGAGAACCGACCGCCGCGGGTGTCACGGTCAACCTAGTCGCCGCATCCGTCCCGCCATAGGGCCCGTCGTCACCGGGCAGCGGGCCGAACGGCACGCACCGCCGAACGCGCTGTCACGGTGTACCGGGCCACTCGGACCCCCCACACTCTGGCCACTCGGAGGGACGCGAGGGCGGCATGAAGCTTCGGCAGGCGCGGCAGGACCCGGCATCGGCGGCCGGTGGATCGTCCGGACGCGGATGGCACTACATGGCGACGTGGCTGGTCTCGTCGATCGCCGTCCGGGTCCTGTTCCGGCGGCGGATGGAAGGCCTCGCGCGGCTGCCTGAGGGGCCCTATCTCCTGTGCTTCAACCACCAGTCGTGGGCCGACCCCTTCGTCCTCCTGGCGCTCATGCCCCGGCTTCCGCGGCTCACCTTCTTCGGCCCGAAGGAGGCCGACCTGCGTGTCGGGCGACGCAACCGGCTCATCGCCTGGAGCGGCATGGCCCTCCCCTACCGCCCCGACATGACCGACCTGCTGGGGGCGACGCGGCGGGTGCAGGCCGTGTTCGCCGCGGGTGGCGTCCTGGCCATCGCCGGCGAGGGCCGCATCCACGCCGGTGAAGCGGCGCTCTTGCCGCTCGACGAGGGGGCGGCGTTCTTCGCCCAGCGCGCCGGTGTCCCCATCGTCCCCGTGGCCCTCAATGGCACGAGCTGGCTCGCCTTCGGCCGGCGATTTCGCGTGCGCATCGGCGCGCCGATCATCACCGCCGGGCATGCGTCACGCGAGGACATGCACGCGCTGACGAGTGAAACGTGGCAGGCCCTGCACGCCCTGTGCGCCGGCTATCCGGATCCCGTCCCACCGCCCGCCGGCACCTTCTGGTACCGCTTCACCGAGGCCTTCAACGAGTGGCCCGAGGGCGCCCGCCCGGCCGTGGACCCGCCGACTCGCGAGGGCTGAGCCGGGCATAGCCCGCTCAGGGGCCCGTTCGGCCCGCTACCGCCCATCTCGCCAGTGGAGCCATGAGCGGCCCGCCTCCACGTCCCAGGCGGGGCCGTTGAAGCCGAGCGTGAACTGGCGAAAGCCCATCGCCACGTAGCGGTCGGCGTCCCGGCGCAGGAACCGGTCCAGGTCCTCCGGTTCCACTCCCACGCCCCATTCGATCGACGCCGGGTCGCGACCTTCTACGCGGCACCACTCGCCGAGCGCGGCAACGGCGGGCTCGAGCTCCTCCGGACGCTCCGGAAAGCCGGCGTGCCAGCCATCGGCGAAGCGCGCCACGAGGCGCAGCGTGCGGCGCGGTCCGGTGCCCGCGATCAGGATCGGCAGGCGATGCACCGGCGGCGGCTGGAGGCGTGCGAGGCGGCTGACGATCCGGGGCAGCGACGCCTCGAGCGCGCCGAGCCGGTCGCCCACGGTCCCGAACGCGTAGCCGTACTCGTCGTAGTCGCGCCGGAACCAGCCGGCGCCCAGCCCGAGCACGACCCGCCCGCCGCTGATGTGGTCGACCGTGCGCGCCATGTCGGCCAGCAGCTCCGGGTTGCGATACGAGTTGCAGGTGACGAGCGGGCCCAGCTCGATACGCGAGGTCGCCTCGGCCCACGCGGCCAGCATCGTCCAGGCCTCGAAGTGGGCCCCGTCCCGATCGCCATACAGGGGAAAGAAGTGGTCCCACGTGTAGAGGAGGTCGAAACCCAGGTCCTCCGCGGCCAGCGCCGCGCGGCGCAAGGACGCGTAGCTGCCGTGCTGCGGGTGGAGCTGGGCGGCGATCCGGATGGCAGGCGTCATGGGCTCCTTTCGGTCGGTGAGGTCATCCTGAACCTTCTGCCCGAGGGAAGGTCAAGGGGTAGGCTTGGGGACGTGTTCCAGATCGCTGCCTTCGCCCGCGTCGCCGGGGTCTCGGCACGGATGCTGCGCGCCTACGACGCGCGCGGCCTGTTCCGCCCGGTGTGGGTGGACCCGGCGAGCGGCTACCGCTTCTAGTCGCCGGCCCAGCTCCCCGAGCTGCGCCGGATCCTGGCCCTGCGCGACCTTGGCATGAGCCTGCCTCGGATCGCCCAGCTGGTGAGCGGCCGGGCCGATCTGGCCGTGGGCCCTGCAGGAGCGTCAGGCTGAACTGCGGGCCGAACGCGCGGAGGTCGAACGCCGCCTGGCCGCCCTCCTCGGCATCGAGCTCGATCGGGCCGGCGGGTCCGGATCCGAGGAGACCGTGGACGTCGTCATACGCCGCGTGCCGGAGGAGCTGGTGGCGACCCTGCCGCTTGATGACGCTCGGCGCCTGAGGGGAGCTCGATGCTAGAGTCGCCGGCGATGGCCGGCCGTGCGATCGAGGTGTACCTGGAGGTCGGGGCGAAGCGGACCTTCGCCGGGGCCATGGCATGGCCCGGCTGGTGCCGGGCCGGGCGGGACGAGGCCGCGGCGCTGGCCGCGCTGGCCGCCTACGGGTCGCGCTACGAGGCGGTCGTGGCCGGCACGGACCTGGCCTTTGACGCGCCGGCCGGTCCTGAGGCGTTCGTCATCGCGGGTCGCGTCCCCGGTGACGCGTCCACTGACTTCGGCGTGCCCGGCGCCCTGGCACCGGGCGACCAGGACCCCGTCGCGGGCACGGAGCTGGAACGGCTGGCGGCCGTGCTGCGCGCCTGCTGGGCGGCCGTTGACCGGGCCGCCGCGGAGGTCACGAACCAGGGCCTCGCCGCGGGGCCGCGGGGTGGCGGCCGATCCGTCGAGGCGATCCGGGCGCACGTGGCCGACGCGGAGGTCGGCTATCTGTCCGCCATCGGGTGGAAGGCACCATCGGATCCGGCCGCCCGGCGCCCGACGCTCCTCGAGGCGATGGCCGCGGTGGCGCCACTCGGCGTGCCCCCGCCGGGACCGCGCGGTGGCAAGCGGTGGCCGGCCCGCTACTTCGCCCGACGGGTCGCCTGGCACGCGCTCGACCACGCGTGGGAGATCCAGGACCGCACGCTCCGCTAGGGCCGGCGCTCCGCCGGAAGAACGCGCAGGCACCCTCGGGCAGGACCCGCCACGCCTCGGCACCCTGCTCCGCGTGGAACTGCCGCGAGAAGATCCGGTCGGTCACGGGCGCGGCGGCCCCACGCTCGTCAGGCGTGCAGCTTGCGGAACCAGAACGAGTGGCGGTCGCCCTTGGAGTACTGGCCCACGATCTCGTGGCGCGTCATGCGCGCCCACGCGGGAGCGTCCTCGAGCAGGCCCGGGTCGGTCGCGGTGACCTCGATGACCTGGCCCACTTCGGCCGACTTGACGGCCTCGGCCAGCTTGACGATGGGCATGGGGCACAGCAGGCCGGTGGCGTCGACCACGACGGCGGCCCGCGGCAGTTCAGCGATATCGGTCACGAATGGCTCCTAGATGAACAGGTTGGTGGCGCGCGCCTGTGCGTCGGCCAGATAGGTGGCCACGCCGGCGTACGAGTCGACGGGCACGAGATCCTCGTTCGTGAGGCCCATCACGCCCATCGTGATCGTGCAGGCCACGAGCTTGACGTTCAGCGAGCGGGCCAGCTCCAGCATCTCCGGCACGGTCGGCATCTTGAACTGGCCCATCAGATGGGCCATCAACTTGGGGCCCAGGCCCAGGAAGTTGAAGCGGGTCAGGGGCAGCCGGTTGGCGCCGCCCGGCTTCATGATGCGGAACGCCGTGCGCAGCGGGTCGCGACCGATCCGCCGGGCGTCGGGGCGCGTGATCACGTCGAGGCCCCAGAAGGTGAAGAACATCGTCACCGGCAGGCCGCTGGAGGCCGCGCCGACGGCGATGTTGAAGGCGGCCTGGACGCGGTCGAACTCGCCGGAGAAGACGACGATCGTGACGCCTTCGCGGGTGGGTGGTTCAGCGGTCGCGGCAGCCTGCGGGACGAGGTCGGTCAGCGCGTCGGGGATGGCGGGCGCGAGAGCCGGTGTGGTCGTGGGTGCGGTGGCGATAGCCATGGGAACCTCCGGGTACTGGGTGCGCATCGGGGACCACCGGCGCGCACCTCGGGGAGGTTCAGATCGCGCCGGCGCCTCGACAGGAGCACCGATACCCGGCTGGACAGCAGCGGGTCACGCGGCACGGGGCGGCAGCGATCAGGCTCGCGAACATTCGGGTCAGTCTGCGGCCGGAAGCGTGACCTGTCAACGACCGCAGATGCCTCCGCACGTGTCGCTCGGGCGCGCATCTTGCATGCCGTGGCGCATCTGACGGGCATCGGCCTGCTGACGTGCGGTTCCTTTCGTGTGATGCGGCATTCGGCGGCTGAGCCAGCATCCCCGGGCCGCTCCGCCATCGATTCCGCCATGGCGTGCAACGAGTGCGCCGGCGAGGTGGCGCACCCGCGTCCCTACCTCGCGGTCGGCGCCTCGAGCCAGGCCGCTATCGATTCGGCGATCTCCTGCCACCCGTCCTGGGCGATGAGCCAGTGGGTGCGGCCAGGGAACTCCTGGAGCACGGTGACAGCCGGCGAGGCGGCGTAGCGGCGGTAGGTGCGGCGGACGATCACGGGCGGCACGATGTGGTCGTTCAGGCCCGCGATGAAGAGGAGGGGCGCCCGCTTGGCGTTCTTGAAATCGACCCGGCAGGGACTGCCGGCCGTCATGCTGGCCAGCGCCCCCTGGAAGAAGATACGCCCGGTCTCCGGCGTGACGTGGGTGTCGTAGGCGGCCTGCTGCTCGGCCGGGGGCATGCCGTTGACGAAGGCATAGGCGAACTGGGCCGGCGTCCAGCGCACGATCTTGCGCCAGCCGCGCCAGGTGAGGATGACCGAGGCGAGGGAGCGGAAGGCCGTCGGCTCGAAGGCCCACACGCCACTCGGCGGCGCCGGGTCCAGGACCACCCCCGCTGCGCCCAGCCCGCGATCCAGGAGCAGCTGGACGATCAAGCCGCCGAACGAATGGCCGATCAGGATCGGCGGCTCGTCCAGCGCCCGCACCAACTGCTCGTAGTGGGCGGCGATCTCGCCGACGCCCAGGCCCAGGAGCGGCGCTGGGTCGGCGCGGACCGCCTCGACGGGCCGGTCCTTGCCCGGCCAGGCCGGCGCCAGGCACTCGTAGCCGCGAGCCTGGAAGAAGCCGACCATCGGGTCCCAGCAGCGCGGCGTGACCCACGCCCCATGGATGAAGACGATCCGCCTGCTCATCGGCAGATGCTACTATCCGCCCCACAACTGAAGAGCCTTATCAAGAGTGGTGGAGGGACCGGCCCTGTGAAGCCCGACAACCTACCGGCGGCGACGCCGGCAAGGTGCCAAATCCGGGCAGGAGCGCCTGCGAGATAAGGGATCGTCCCGACCCTTCCTCACAGGAAGGGTCTTCTGTTTTCCGGCCAGGCTTCGCGGACACACCGGCACCCAGCCCACGCCAGTCCGTGGAGCGACCCATGACGACCCAGACCAGCGCACCGACCGCCCCCTCGAGCCACGTGCAGGGCCTGCGCTGTCGCCGCTGTGGCCAGGCGCAGCCGATCGGGCCGTCCTTTGTCTGTCCCGCCTGCTTCGGGCCCCTCGAGGTGGTCTACGACCTGGCCGCCGCCCGCGCGGCCCTTGACGCGTCGACGATCGCGGCACGCCCGGCGGGCATCTGGCGGTACCTGGAGCTGCTGCCGGTGGACGCGCCGCCGGCGCGCGCCCTGGCCGTGGGCGGCACCGCCCTCGTGCGGGCCGATCGCCTCGCCCGGGCCCTCGGCGTGCGGACGCTCTGGCTCAAGGACGACAGTCGCAACCCGACCCTCTCGTTCAAGGACCGGGTCGTGGCCATGGCGGCCGCTCGCGCCGTCGAGTTCGGCTTCGACACGCTGGCCTGCGCCTCCACCGGCAACCTGGCCGGCGCCACGGCGGCCGCGGCGGCGGTGGCCGGCCTGCGCAGCGTCGTCTTCATCCCCGCCGATCTCGAACCGGCCAAGGTCGCCCACGCGCTGGCTTATGGGGCGACGGTCGTGCCGGTGCAGGGCACCTACGACCAGGTCAACCGCCTCTCCCTGGAGGTCGCCGGCGAGGTGCCCTGGGCCTTCGTCAACGTCAACCTGCGGCCCTACTACGCGGAGGGCAGCAAGACGCTCGCTTTCGAGATCGCGGAGGAGCTGGGCTGGCGCCTGCCCGACGTCATCGTCGCGCCGCTGGCCTCCGGGTCCCTCTATGTCAAGACCGGCAAGGCGGTCCACGAGCTGGTCGAGGTCGGCCTGGTCGAATCCCGCCCGGTGCGCTTCATCGGCGGCCAGCCGGACGGCTGCGCCCCGATCGCCCGCGCCTTCGGGGCGGGCACCTCGGTCATCGAGCCGGTCCGCCGACCGGACACGATCGTCAAGTCGCTGGCCATCGGCGACCCGGCGGACGGCCCGTACGCTCTCGAGCTGGCACGCGAGAGCGGCGGCTCACTGGAGAGCGTCCCGGACAGCGCGACGGCCGCGGCCATCCGCCTCGTGGCGGAGACCGAGGGCATCTACACCGAGACGGCCGGTGGCGTGACGGTGGCCGCCCTGCAGCAGGCCATCGCCCGCGGCGTGGTCCGGCCGACCGACGAGGTCGTCGTCCTGCTGACGGGCAACGGCCTCAAGACGCCCGACGCCCGGTCGTTCGGGCAGCCCGACAATGACGCGAACCCCGGCCTGGCGGCCCGTTCGGTCCGCCCCGGCGAACCTGGCCTGGCCCGTCCGCTTGCCGCATCCATGACCGCGTTCGAGGCCTGGTTCGAGGGCAGCTGACCTGGCCGCCCCTAGCCCGTGCCCTGCAGCCCGGCCGCGATGCCGTTGATGGTGAGCTGGACCAGTCGCCGGAGCCTCGCCGTGTCGGGCCCCGCCTCGCCGTCGCGCAGGCGGCCCAGGAGGTCCAGCTGCAGCTCCGAGAGGGCCGCCACGTAGGGGTTGCGCATCTCGATGGCCCGTCGCAGGACCGGTGCGTCGCCCAGCAGCCGAGACTCGCCCTTGAGGCGCAGGACCAGCCGTGCGGTGCGCTCGAACTCCGCTTCCACGGCTCGCCAGCGCGGGTCATCCAGACCGGCCGGCGCCGCCTCCGCATGCCGCCGCGCCACGGCCAGGTCGACGCGCGCCAGGCCGGCCTCCGCGTTGTCGATGACGCTGGCCAGGAACGGCCAGCGGCGGTAGAGCGCGGCTACCTCCTGGAGCGCATCGCCGCCGTGACGGGCCTCATATCTCTCAAGGGCCGTGCCAAGGCCATACCAGGCGGGCAGCTCGATGCGCGCCTGGGCCCAGGCGAAGACCCACGGGATGGCCCGCAGGCGCTCCAGCCAGGCGGCCTCGTGCGGATCGGTCCGCGCGCGCGAGGCCGGCCGCGAGCCCAGGCGCATCGCCATGACCTCGTCGATGGGGGTCACCCGGCGGAACCAGGCGGCGAAGCCGGGGTCGTCGATGAGGGCTCGGTAGCTCGCCAGGGCGTCCGCGGCCAGCTCGTCCATGAGGCGGCCGGCCGGGCCGTGCGGGTCGGTGGCGCGGTCCGCCTCGACGGGCTCGACCGGGGCCAGGAGCGCAGCGTTGGTCAGCTGCTCCAGGTGCCGTCTCGCGATGCGGGCATCGGCATACCGTGCGGCGATGACCTCGCCCTGCTCGGTCAGCTTGAGACGTCCATCCACCGAACCCGGCGCCTGCCCCCGGATGGCTCGGTTGGCCGGCCCACCGCCGCGTCCGATCGCACCGCCCCGTCCGTGGAAGAGCGTCAGCTCCACGCCGTGGCGGCGAGCCGTCGCCACCAGCGCCGCCTGCGCCTGGTAGAGCTGCCAGTTCGCGGCGAGGAAGCCGCCTGCCTTGTTGGAGTCCGAGTAGCCCAGCATCACCTCCTGGCGATCGCCCCGGCCGCGCAGGTGAGCGCGGTACCGAGGATCGGCCAGGAGTCCACCCAGGAGGGCGGCCGCCCCCTCCAGCGCCGCCGGCGACTCCAGGAGAGGCACGAGATCCAGCTCGGGGAGAGCCGCCGGTCGCGCCTGCCGGGATGCCGCAGCCGCCGCCAGATCCAGCACGTCCAGGAGGTCCTGC
The DNA here is from genome assembly GCA_964518505.1 of uncultured Anaerolineaceae bacterium. Taxonomy (GTDB): domain Bacteria; phylum Chloroflexota; class Limnocylindria; order Limnocylindrales; family CSP1-4; genus DASPUH01. Next base: position 11,095 of record CAZFGT010000031.1, read on the forward strand.
GGGGCGCTCGTGAAGCTGACGATGTAGCGCCGGCAGGCCTCGGGCCCCAGGTCGCCCTGGATAGCGGCCATCGCGCCGAAGGTGGCGAGCACGTCATCGAGCGCCACGCCCGGGGCCACCTCCACCGTCCCGGCGGCGCCGGCGCGGATCGCCTCCAGCGCGGCCCGGTGGACCGCCGCGTGCTGGCGGACCTCCAGGCTGGCCAGGTGGAAGCCGAAGGTGGCCAGGCGCCAGCGCAGGTCCTGGACCTCGCCGAAGGCGACGCGGACCAGGCCGTCGGCGACCAGCGCGGCCTGGATCTCCACCAGTTCCTGGTCCAGGGCGGCCGGCGACACATAGCCGTCGCCGGCGCGGTCGTCGTCCACGAGGTGCGCGCGCGTCCGGCGCAGTCGTTCGGCGATGAAGCCGAACCGCCGGCGGTACGGCTCATCGGGGAAGCGCCGGACGAGCTGGCGGGCGAGGGCGGGGAAGGCGGCCGCGTCGGCCGCGAGGCGCGCGGCCAGGGCCGCGTCACCGGCGGGCATGCCGGCGACGGCCAGGACCTGCATCAGCCGCGTCGCGACCGCTTCGTAGCCGCGCAGCACATGGTCGGCCTGGATGCGCATCGTCCGGGTCGTGTGGTCCGCCGTGACCGACGGGTTGCCGTCGCGATCGGCGCCGATCCACGACCCGAGGCGCAGGAACGCAGGCACCCGCGGGGGGCGCGCCCCGCTATCCGGGTCGAGGGCCATGTCGGCCGTGCGGTACAGCTGCGGCACCACGCTGAAGAGGGTCTCGTCGAAGAAGGCCATCGCCGTGCGGACCTCGTCGAGCGGCTCCAGGGCGTGCGGCCGCACCGGCGCGGTGTGCCACAGGAGCGCCAGCTCCTCGCGCAGCGAGCGCAGCGCCTCGGCGTCCTCGGCGGGGCCAAGGCTGTGATCCTCCGTCCGTTCCAGGAGCCGGGCGCAGCGGCGCAGGGCGAGGAGCGTCGTGCGCCGGCGGGCCTCGGTGGGATGGGCGGTCAGCACGGGGGTCAGGCGCAGGCGCTCGAAGCGTGCATCGATGGCCGCCTCGTCGAGCCCGTGCTGCCGCAGCGCGGTCACCGCCTCGACCACCGAGTCGCGCACGAGGCCGCCGTGCACCTCGCGTTCGCGGGCCCGCAGCGTCCGGATCCGCTGGCGCTCCTCGGCCAGGTTGACCAGCTGGAAGAACATGGCGAACGCCCGCGCCACGGCCTCCGCATCGGCCAGGTCCGCCGGTCCCGGTGAGCGAGGGCCCGCCGGGCTGCCCGGAGGTGCGGCGCGGCGTGCGACCATGGCCCGGCGCGTGGCTTCGACCAGGTGGAAGCGGTCAGCCCCGGCCTGCTCGGCGATCGTGTCGCCAAGCACGGCCCCCAGGAGCCGGACCTCTCCCGCCAAGGGATCCTTCGTCACCGTGGCGTCCTCCGCGCGCGACCGGGCCGCAACGTCAGATGCGACCTCGCTTTCGTACCGTTTGTATCGTGGTCATGATGGTCGATCCTGTCAGCCCCCCGACCCCGCGCGTGGAGCAGCTCGAGCAGCTGCGCTTCCTGCACCGCGTGGCGCGGCTGGCCACCACGGCGCGGACCTGGGACGAGCTGCTCGAGACGGTCATCGACGAAACGCGCGACGCCCTCCATGCTGACGTATCGTCGCTCTACCTCCTGGACCGCGACGGGGCCAACCTGACGCTGGCGGCCACGAACGGGCTGGATCGCTTCCAGATCGGCCGCGCCCGTGTGCCGTTCGGTGAGGGCGTCACGGGCCGGGTCGCCGCCACCCGTGAGCCGCTGGTCATCCCGGATGTCCGCTCCGACACGCGGTTCCTGTGGGTCCGCGGCCTGGACCAGCGGCGCTTCATCGCTTCCATGCTGTCGGTGCCGCTCTCCTGGCACGACCAGGTGGTCGGCGTCCTCAACGTGCAGACCGAGCAGCGACGCGACTTCACGCCCGGTGACGTGGCCCAGCTGGGCGCCGTGGCCGACCTCCTGGCCGGCATCGTCGAGAAGGGCCGCCAGCAGGCGGAGACCGAGGCGCGCGTCGTCGCCCTGCAGGCCATCGATGAGGCACGCAGCGAGCTGGTCGCTCTCGTGACCCACGAGCTGCGCACGCCGCTGGCGGTCGTCCGCGCCTACACCGACCTGCTGGCCGAGGAACCCGCCCTGGAGGGCCGCTCGTCGCGCGACATCGCCCGTCGTGAGCAGCGGGCTGCCTGGCATGCAGCGGCCCTGGAGCAGGTCGAGCGACTCGACCGGCTGGTGGACTCGATCCTGGCGTCGGTCCGCGTCGTGCCCGACCAGCCGGCCGACGTGGCGCCGGTCGACGTGGCCGGGGAGGTGCGCGACACGGTGGAGATCCTGGCCCCCCTGCTGCACCGCCATCACCTTGAAGTCGACGGGCCGCCCCAGCTCCACGCGCTGGCCGACGCGCCGCGGCTGCGTCAGATCGTGGAGCACCTCGTGGAGAACGCCACCAAGTACGCGCCCCCCGAGACGACCGTGCGGGTCTCGTGGGCCCTGGTCGAGGGCGTCGCCCGCGTGATCGTCAGTGACGAGGGGCCGGGCATCCCGGAGGCGTGGCGGGAGCGCATCTTCGAGCCGTACGCGCGGCGCGACACGCACACGGCGCGCGGATCGGGCATCGGCCTCTACGCCGCCAAGCGCCTGGCCGAGTCGATGGGCGCGCGCCTGTGGTGCGAGCCGGCCGAGCCGGGCGGGGCCAGCTTCGTGCTGGCTCTCCCGGCGGCCGCGTCGCTGTAGGTGGCGCCGATGACTCGCCCGCTGCGCATCCTGGTCGTGGACGACGACCCGGCCATGGTCGGGGCCATCACGGCCCTCGTGGGCACCGAGGGCCACCAGGTCATCACCGCCTATGACGGCCTGACGGCCGTGCGGCGCATGCGCGAGGATGCGCCGGACATCGTGCTGCTCGACCTGGCCATGCCCGGGCCGGATGGGTTCGCCGTGGCCGGCCAGATCCGGGCCGCGGGCCCGACGCCGATCCTCGTCGTGAGTGGCGAGAGTAGCGAGGCGGCCAAGGTGCGCGCCCTGGGCATGGGCGCCGACGACTACCTGACCAAGCCGTTCGGCAAGGGCGAGCTGCTGGCCCGCATCGCCGCGCTCATGCGGCGCGCCGAACCCGCGTCGGCCGGGCCGGCGAGCGGCCCCTTGCGCATGGGCGCCCTGGAGGTCGATCCAGCCCGCCACCGGGCGAGCGTCGGACCGGTCGTGCTCGTGCTGACGCCCACGGAGTTCCGCCTCCTTGAGGCGCTGGCCCGCGGCGCCGGGGACCCGGTCGCGCACCAGCGCCTGGCGCGGGCCGGCTGGCCCATGGAACGCGACCCCGACGTGCTGTGGCTCAAACCCCACCTGGCGCGCCTCCGCGCCAAGCTGGCGCAGGCGGGTGGACCGGGGATCGAGGCGCTGCGGGGAGTGGGCTACCGCCTGGTCGGTCAGGCCGCCACGTAGGCGATCGGCTCGCCGCGCATGTCGTGCGGCGCGTCGGCGCAGGCGATACGGCAACCGCGCGCGTCGCGGCCGGCCATGGGGCTGAAGTGGTGCCAGAGCGTCTCGCCCGCGAGGGTCGAGCCCTGCAGCCGGCAGCCACAGGTCACACAGGTGACCGGGACCTGCTGGCCGTCACGGACGCCGCGGGCATGGGCGGGATCGGAACCGGACGGGTGGATCATGGCGTCGCTCCTCGGGCAGGCGAGCGCGCCTGCACGGCGCCTCGTGCCATGACGGTACCGCCGCACGCCGCCCACGACGGTCGCCGGCCGGAGTCGTCAAGGTTGCGATGCGGTTGCGCCCGTCACCCGCCGCGGCGCTCGAGGACGAAGAGCCGCGCCCAGTGGTCGCCACGCGACTCGATCTCCTCGCGCCCGGCGGCCAGGCTCAGCCCGGCGCCCATGAGCTCGTCCCCGCCGCGCGGACCCTCGTTGCGGCGGCTGAGGTCGTCGTCCCGGGCCGGCCACAGGCTGACCTGGTACGTGACGGCGGGATCCAGGCCGCGGAGCCGCAGCCGGCGCGGTCCCGGCTCGGGGTGGTTGAGGCCCTGGTAGAGGCCGACGATCGCCTGCTCCCTGTCGGGCGCCACGACCATCCAGGCGGTCTCATTGCCGTCACCGTCGAACGGTCCGTGGAGACGGACGAAGTGGCCCCGTTGGAACAGGGTCCGGTGTCGCTTGTAGAACGCGACCTGGTCCACCACCTGGGCCCGCTCATCCGGGCTGAGCGCGGTGGGGTCCAGCTCGTATCCGAAGACACCGAAGAAGGCGACGGCGGCGCGGGTGGCGAGTGGCGTGCCACGTCCCACCTGCAGGTTGGGCACGGCCGTCACATGGGCGGCCATGGAGCTGAGGGGGTAGACGAGCGACGTGCCCCACTGGATGCGCAGGCGCTCGAAGGCGTCCGTGTCATCGCTCGTCCAGGCCTGCGGCGCGAAGGCCAGCATGCCCGGGTCAAAGCGCCCGCCGCCGCCCGCGCACGACTCGAAGAGGATGGCCGGGAAGCGCGAGGTCAAGCGTTCATACAGCTCGTAGACGCCGAGCATGGAGCGGTGGAAGGCCTCGCCCTGGCGGTCGGGCGGCAGCGTCCGGCCGTACATCTCGGTGATGTTGCGGTTCATGTCCCACTTGACGTAGGCGATGGAGGCGCTGCCGAGCAGGTCGCCCAGCACCATCGCGAGGTGGTCGACGACCGCCGGGTTGCCCATGTCAAGGACGAGTTGCTGGCGTGACTCGGTGCGGGGACGGCCGGGCACGCCGATGGCCCAGTCGGGGTGCTGCTCGAAGAGCCGGCTGCGGGGGCTGACCATCTCCGGCTCGATCCACAGGCCGAATGACATGCCGAGGGCTTCGACTGCCTGGGCCAGGTGACCCAGACCCTGCGGCAACTTGCGGCGATCGACGGTCCAGTCGCCGAGCGATGAGGTGTCGTCATCCCGCGCCCCGAACCATCCGTCGTCCAACACGAATGACTCGATCCCGAGGTCCCTCGCCGCCGTCGCCATGCCGAGCAGACGGGCCTCATCGAACTGGAAGTGCGCCCCTTCCCAGCTGTTGACCAGGATCGGCCGCTCGCGGTCTCGCCACAGCCCGCGGGCCAGCCGCTCGCGGTACAGCTCGTGGTACGTGTCGCTCAGCGCCCCCAGGCCGTCGTCCGAGTAGACCAGCACCGCCTCAGGGGTCACGAACTCCGCGCCTGGCTCCAGGCGCCAGCCGAAGCCCTCCGCGTCCAGGCCCACCCGGGCGCGCGCGCTACCGAACGGCTCGACCTCCACCTCCGCCCGGAAGTTGCCCGAATAGACCAGGCTCAGGCCGATCGCCTCGCCGTGCGCCTCCGTGGTGTCGGCGCGGCGCAGCAGGAGGAACGGGTTGTGCTCGTGGCCGGAGGCGCCGCGCGTGCTGCCCACCCCCTGCCGACCGGGCACGAGCGGGCGGGCCACGACGTGGCGTTCGCGGGCCCAGGTGCCGCTCAGGGTGGTCAGCTGCCACGCCGCGTCGGGCAGGTCAAGGCTCCAGCTCGCGGCGCCGAGCAGGTCGATCGGTGCGGCGCCCTCGTTGCGCAGGCGCAGACTGCGAGCCAGGGCGCGATGGTCGCGGAAGATCGTGGTGGCCACCTCCACGATGAGCCCGCTCGGCTCGTCCCGCAGCGTGACGATGACCGTTTCGGCCTCGTCCCCCGCTTCCACGTAGGTCGACGGCAGGCCTGGCAGGGGCGGCTTCCCGGCCATCACGCGATGCTCGACGTAGCGCAGGTGCAGGACGCCCGAGCCGTCGGCCGGGAACGCCACGGCCACGGCCGGGACGCGGAAATCGCCCGAGCCGCCGACGGGGCACTCCAGCGCGACGGGCGTGCCGATGCGGTTCGTGAAGCCGGCGAAGTCCGGGGCGCCGAGATGGGCGTAGGAGCGGCCGCCGTGCAGGGCCGGACCCAGGTACAGGTGACCCAGCGTGTCGTCGTCGAGGACGCGCATGCCGTACGTGAGGCGGCCGTTGCCCAGGAGGAGCTCGCGGGTCGCGGCGCGCCACTCGATCGGCATCTTAGGCCGGCTCGAGGGGTTCGAGGCGCCACGACCAGCGATAGCGACCAGGCCCGACCAGGTAGCCCGGCAGCGTGTCGGGCCCGCAACTGGCCGTGCCGAGCCCGCGGTGGGCGGCGTCGAGGTGGAAGACGGTCGCCGCCTGCGGCACCAGCTCGTTGAAGTGGCGGGCCTGCGCCAGGTCCGCGTCGCGGTAGTGCGTCACCGAAGCCTGGCGTGGCCGGTCCAGCACCAGCCGCAGTCCGCGGCCGGCGGCCCCGCGCAGTTCAAGCCAGCGCACGCCGGCGTGGCCGCCGTTCTCCTGCGGCCGGATGTAGGGCACTGTCTGCTCATCCACCGTGCCGTGCCAGCGGCCGACGACCCCGCCGCGGGCACGGTCGGGGTACGTCTCATGGGGGCCCGCCCCGAACCAGGTGAGGTCCTCCAGGCCCGCCGCGATCTCACCGACGGTCCCCACGCGGGCCACATCCTCCAGGGCGACCGGGAGCGTCGCCTCCTCGCGCACCTCGATGGCGCCGCCCGGCCGGGCGATCAACGTCTGGAGATGGGCCACGCGATGGCCCGCGGCGGTGATGTAGGTGCTGCGCACGACGACCGTGCCGCGTGCCCGCTCGACGACCACCAGCTCCCGTGTCAGGCGATCCAGGCCCCACGTCTCCCAACGCGCGGCGACGCCGCCGATGCGGTCGTTGTCGGTCGGCGCACGCCACAGGCTGAGCGTCGGCGCCGTGACCAGGTACGGGTGGACGAGGAGGCCCGCCGCATCCACGTCGACCTCACCCACGGCCGCGGCGCGGGCCGCCCGCCGGCGGTGGGGCACGGCCGGCCGGTCCAACGGGAACTGGTCGCAGGCGACCTCGAAGCCCGCCGGCGCCCACGCCGAGGCAGCGGCCGTCCGGAAGCGGATGGTCAGCCATCGCTCCCCGTTGCCGGCGTCCTGCGGGGCCTGCCACGCCACGGGGACGGCCGCCTTCCCACCGGGCGGGAGCGGCGGGAGGGCCAGCTCGCCGGAGGCCACGGAGCGCCCCTCGACTGCCAGGTCCCACGCCGCGGTCAGCCAGTCCAGCGCGAGCGCCTCGGCGCGGTTCTCCACCTCCACACGGCGTGCGGCCAGCATCTCCGGCGTGGCCCGTGCCCGGACCGGTGCGGCGAGGTAGCGATGCTCCCAGAGGGCCGGTTTCGGCGTGCGGTCGGGGAAGAGCAGGCCGTCCAGGCAGAAGTCGTCGTCATTGGGCTGGTCGCCGAAGTCGCCACCGTAGGCCCAGCGCATGGACCCGTCGGGGAGTCGCTGCTCGAGCCCGTGGTCGAACCACTCCCAGATGAAGCCGCCCTGGAGCCCGGGCGTGGCTTCGATGAGGTCCCAGTACTCGGCCAGCGTGCCGTTGCTGTTGCCCATGGCGTGGGAGTACTCGCACATGATCAGGGGGTGGCGCTGCAGGCCGCTGGCGGCGTGCTCCGCCAGGGCGCTGATGGGCGGGTACATCGGCGAGGTGATGTCGCTCACGTCCTGCGGGCTGCCCCAGTCGAGGCGGATGGCCCCCTCGTAGTGGAGCGGGCGCGAGTCGTCATACCGGCGCAGCCACGCCGCCGCCGCCTCGTGGTTGGTGCCGTAGCCCGATTCGTTGCCCAGCGACCAGATGACCAGCGAGGGGTGGTTCTTGTCGCGCTGGGCCATGCGCGCGACCCGGCTGACCCAGGCCTCCAGGTACCGCGGGTCGTCGCAGAGCGAGCCCCAGAAGGCGTGCGACTCGATGTCGGCCTCGCCGATGACGTACAGGCCGAGCTCATCGCACAGGTCCAGGAACGCGGGGTCGTTGGGGTAGTGCGAGGTGCGCACGGCGTTGAAACCGAAGCGCTTCATCAGGATCACATCAGCACGCATCGACGCGGCCGTCACCACGCGCCCCGTGTGCGGGTCGAAGTCGTGGCGGTTGATGCCGTGGAGCAGCACGCGTCGACCGTTCAACAGCAGGTCGCGGCCCACCACCTCCACGCGCCGGAAGCCGACGCGCAGCCGGGCCTCCTCCACGACCGTTCCGTCCGGCGCGCGCAACGTGACGTGCACGCCGTACAGCCGCGGCATCTCCGCCGTCCACGGCTCGATGCCGGGGACCGTGAGACGGCCGGCCACCCGTCCGGGGGTCGCGGGCACGAGGCGGGCCATGATCGACGGGAGCAGCACGTCGCGCTGGTGCGCAGAGATCCGCCCGCCGGCGGCCCGATGGCCCACCAGGTCTCGTTCCGCAGAGGTCGTGGGCCCTTCGTCGGGCGCCTCACCGCCCGGGACGAAGGCGGTCAGGCGCGCCCGCGTCGCGCGGCCGGCCCGGATACGCACGTCCACCTGCCAGCCCTCGACCGCGGCGGTGCCGCCCCAGTCGACCTGCACCGCGACGTCCAGGGTCCCCGTGGTGAGGTCCTGGGCCAGCCCGGGCACGGCCCGGATGTCGGCCAGGTGCACGGCATGGGTCGCATACAGGAAGACCGACCGCGTGATCCCGCCGTGCCACCACTGGTCCTGGTCCTCGATGTAGGAGGCGTCCGACCACTTCACGACCGTCAGGCGGATGCGGTTGGGGCCGGCCGTCACGAAAGCCGTCACGTCGAACTCGGCGGCGAGGTGCGAGTCCTTGCTGAAGCCGACCTCGTGGCCGTTGACCTCGGCCAGCAGGACGCTCTCCGCGGCACCGACGTGGAGGACGATCCGCCGGCCCGTCCAGGCCGCCGGCACCTCGGCGTCCCGTTCGTAGACCCCGGTCGGGTCGTCGGTCGGGATCGACGGCGGAAGCCCGCGGAACGGCATCTGGACGTTCGTGTACTGCGGCTTGTCGAAGAAGCCCTGCATCGTCCAGCAGCCGGGGACCTGTGCCTCCGACCACGCTTCGGCCAGCGGCGCATCAGGGCGCGGCAACAGCTGGAAGCGCCAGCGGCCGTCCAGGTCCACGCGGTCGAGGTGCGGCACGCTGTGCATGGGCACACGCCCCGCCCCGGTCAGCTCGGGGTCGGTCCACGATGGTGGGTTCACGCTGGTGCCCCCCACGGGCGGTCGACCCGCACCGTACGCTTGCGGCGATGGATCGGACCGCGCTCCTTGCCCGCCTTGCCCAGGCCGCCGGCCCTGGCCGTGACCTCACCGGCGCGGCCGTGGTGCGCGCGCCGGGCCGGGTGAACCTGATCGGCGAGCACACCGACTACAACGCCGGCCTGGTCATGCCCGTGGCCATCGACCTGGAGATCCGCCTCGCGTTCATCGCCGCGGACGGCCGGGACGTCAGCGTCACGCTCGCCGCGGACGGGCGGGAGGGGCGCTTCACCCTGGGCCACATCGGCAGCCCCCAGCACGACTGGATCGACTACCTGGCCGGCACGGCCCTCGAGCTCGAGCGGGCCGGCCAGCCGCTCACGTCCTTTACCGGCGTCCTGGCATCCGACCTGCCGCAGGGCGCCGGCCTCTCGTCGTCCGCCGCGCTGGAACTCGCCGCCGCGTGGGCCCTGTCCGGGCCGGCGGGGCCGCAGGTGGACCCCCTCACGCTGGCCCGTACCTGCCAGCGCGCGGAGAACGGCTACGTCGGGGTGCGCTCGGGCCTGATGGATCAGTTCGCCGTGGCCCACGGGGTCGCCGGCGCGGCGCTCCTCTTCGATTGCCGCGACCTGACCTGGCGCGAGATCCAGCTGCCGCTGGCGACCCACCAGCTGGTCGTCATCCACTCGGGCATGCCCCACGAGCTGGCCGCCGGGTCGGCGTACAACGATCGCCGGGCGGAGTGCGAGCGGGCGGTGGCCGTCCTGGCGGAGCTGGAGCCGGCCGTGCACACGCTGCGCGACGTCGACCTGGATCTCCTGGCCCGCGGCCGGGTGAGCCTGGACGCCGTGGCCTTTCGCCGCGCGCGCCACGTGGTGACCGAGAATGCGCGCGTGCTGGCCACCGCAGAGGCGTTCGCCGCCGATGACCTGGCGGCCGTCGGCGAGCTGTGGGCGGCCGGTCACGCCAGCCTGCGCGACGACTTCGAGGTGAGCACGCCCGAGCTGGACGCGCTGGTGGGCATCGCCAGCGCGACCCCCGGCGTGGCTGCCGCGCGCATGACCGGCGGCGGCTTCGGCGGCTCCACCATCAACCTCGTGGCGCGCGACGCGGTCGGGCGGCTGCAGGCGAGTATCGACCGGGCGTACGGGCCGCTCACCGGCCGCGAGGCCCGGCTCATCCCCATCGAGCCGGTCGCCGGCGCGGGCTGGCTGGCCGCCTGACCCCTGACGGCCGGGGGCGGCCGGACCGCCGGCCGCGTCACCCCTTGGTGGCGCCCAGCGTCAGGCCGCGCACGAACTGGCGCCGGAAGATGAGATAGACGATGACGGTGGGGATGGCCACCAGCAGGGACGCCGCGGCCAGCAGGTTGTTGTTGGTGAAGAACTGGCCCTGCAGGTTGTTGAGGGCGCTCGTGATGGGCCGTTTGGAGCCCGTCTCGATGAGCAGCAGGGCCCAGAAGAAGTCGTTGTAGATGAAGGTGAACTCCAGCGTCGCCAGGGCCGCCAGGGCCGGCCGGCAGAGCGGCAGGATGACGCTCCGATAGATCGTGGCGATGCCTGCTCCGTCCACGATCGCGGCTTCGGTCAGCTCACGCGGCAGGGTCCGCATGTAGTTGCTCAGGACGAAGACGCAGAAGCCGGTCTGGAAGACGACGTGGATCAGGATGATGCCGATGTACTGGTCGTACAGGATGCCGTTGTCGCTGAGCGGATGGGGGATCGGGATATGCAGGTACAGCGTGTAGAGCGGCACGATGATGACCTGCGGCGGGAGCAGGTTGCCGGCCGTGAAGAGCAACAGCATGAACAGGTTGAAGCGCGAGGCGGCCCGGGTCAGGGCGAACGCCAGCATGGACGAGAGAAGCAGCGTGATGGCCACGGCCGGCACGGCCACGATCAGGGTGTTCAGGTAGTAGTACGGCAGGTTCGCCTGGGTCCACGCGTCGATGAAGTTCTGGAAGTTGAGCGTGGAGGGCAGCGAGAAGTCCCCATGCTGGGCGGTGTCCCCCAGCGGCCGCAGGGAGATGTAGACGGCCCACAGGAGGGGGAAGATCCAGATCGAGCACACCGTGATGAGGAACGCGTGCAGGGCCACCCGGCTGCGCTTCACCCGCCGCCGGCGGGGCGGCGGGGCGGTCGTGGTCGCCGTCATCGACGCACTCACGTGGTCTGGTCCCGCATCACGCGCGTCAGGAAGATGACGATCGGCACCAGGGAGATGGTCAGCAGCACGACGGCGATGGCCGAGCCGAAGCCGATGAGGCTGGCCTCACTGAGGCTGTTGTTGGTGATGAGGGTCGACAGCAGCTCCAGGCCGTTCGTGCCCTGGTTGATGATGAAGGCCAGGTCGAAGGCCCGCAGTGACTCGATGACCGTGACGACGACGATGATCACGTTGATGGGCGCCATCACCGGGAAGACGACCCGGAAGAAGATCTGGCGCTCGCCGGCGCCGTCGATGGCGGCGGCCTCGCGCAGGCCCGGATCGACGCTCTTCAGGCCGGCCAGGTAGAGCACCATGATGTAGCCCACATGGCGCCAGCTGGCGGCCACCACGACCGCCCAGATGTTGATGCCGGGGTTGCCCAGCCAGTCGATCAGGTCGCTCTGCCCGGTCCGGCCCAGGATGCCGTTGATGAAGCCATCCGTCGGCGCGTACTGCAGTTCCCAGATGAACCCGACGATGACCAGCGAGAGGACCACCGGCAGATAGAAGACGTTCTGGTAGATGACGCTGCCACGCAGCTCACGATCGAGCAGGACGGCGAAGAAGATGCCCAGCGGCGTCGCCACGCAGACGAAGAAGAGCAGCCAGATGAGGTTGTGGGCGACGGCCGGCCAGAACGGCGTATAGGCGGTGAACAGGAACTGGTAGTTCTTGAGGCCGACGAAGTTCTTGGCCGTCAGGGCGGTGGCGCCGTTCCAGTTGGTCAGCGACAGGCCGATCGAGGCCAGCGTGGGCAACCAGATGAACACGACGTCCAGGAACGTGGGAACGCCGATCATCAGCCCCAGGACGATCTTGTCCCGGCGTGACAGCAGGCTCAGACGGCTGCGCCGCGCGGGGACATGGTTCGCCCCCGCGCCACCGGGGCTGGCCGGCGAGGCGGGGGCGAAGTCGGTCATACGGGACCGTGCCGGATCGGATCAGGAGCCCAGATAGGGCGGCAGCTGATCCCAGTAGGCCTGCATCTGGGTCTGCAGGGCGGTGGTGTCGGCGGTCGGGTTCTTGAGGAAGGTCTGCAGGAAGGCCTGCATCCCCTGGGCGCCGGCGAAGTCAGGCCGCGAGTCCCGATCCAGGAACTGGGTGATCTTCTGGGCCGAGCTGACCAGCTGGACGGCCTTCTTCTGGAGGGCACTGAAGCTGCTCGTGTCGGCATCGGTGGCCGTCGGGATGAAGCCCGGCTGGTTCTGGAACATGAGGGTCTGCGTCGCGCCCTTGGAGAAGAACTCCAGGTACGCCTTCGCGTTGTCCATGTCCTGCTGGAGGGTCGGCGAGTTGGCACTCATCATCCAGATGTCGATGGGCGCGTCGAGCGCGGCCTCGGCATCGTACTGCGTGCCCAGGGTGGGGAAGGGGAACATGTCGAGGTCGTCCAGGTCGGCCTGGGTGCCGGAGGTCGAGAATTCACCGGTCAGGAAGAGGCCGAACGTGAACATGCCCGACTTCTTCTGGAGGAGGGTGTCGCACGCCTTCTGCCACGTCAGGCCGGCATAGGCCTTGTCGTGGTACGGCATGATCTCGGCCCACTTCTGGAAGACGGCGGTGACCTTCGCGTCGGTCCACTTCTGCTTGCCGGTCAGCAGGCCGGTATGGAAGTCGTAGCCGTTGAGGCGAAGGTTCAGGATGTCGAACGTGCCCATGGCGGGCCAGCCGTCCTTGTCCCCGAAGGTGATCGGGGTCAGGCCGTCCGTCTGCATCTTGGCGCACAGTTTGGTGTAGTCGTCCCAGGTCACGGGGACGGTGTAGCCCTTGTCCGCGAACAGGCTCTTGCGATAGAAGACCGCCCACGGGTAGTAGTCGACGGGGATGCCGTAGACCTTGCCGTCGTCGCCGGTCACGGCCGTGGCGAAGGCGCTGGTGTAGTTGCTCTTGACCGAGGCCCACACGTCATCGATCGGCGTGACCAGGCCCTGGGCGGCGAAGAACCGCATGCGGAACCCGGAGAACCAGGTGAAGACGTCCTGGGGCGTGCCCTTCAGGTACGGCGTCAGCTGGTTCTGGAACGTGTCGTGGTCGACCGTGTTGAGCTTGGTGGTGATGCCGGTCGCCGTGGTGAAGGCGGTGTCGATGGCCGCCATGCCCTTGGCTTCACTGGCGTCCGAGTGGTTGCTGCCGAGGGTCACGAAGCCGGCCGCCACGGAGGCGGGCGGGGTCGGGGTGCCAGCGCCGGGCGTCGAGGTGGCCGCGGCGGGCGTGGGTGTCGCGGTGCCTGAAGTGCCGCAGGCAGCCAGGAAGCTGGCGATGCCAGCGGTCCCCGCTACCGCAGCCATGCCCTTCAGCACATCCCGTCGGGAGAGGCCGGTCTTGGCGGTCTCGGGCGGCGAGGATCGCTGGGGCGTCATGGGGTTCGCCATGTCCTCCTCCTGTTGAGCCACTGTGTGTGCCTCTGCTATCGGATCAAACATTACCAGACACAGACCAACTACGTATGGTAGAGTTTCTGCTGGTCCTGTCAATATCTTCGCACAGGAACGCCCGGATTGCTGGCTTGTGCGTTGACTTCGGATGTCGACGTGGGCACTCTTGAGGGAATCCGACGACATGGTCGGTGGGACGAGGGGACACGGAGGCGAGATGCTAGCCCGGCAGCGTCAGGCCTACATCGTGGAACGCGTCCGCGAAGACGGCGGCGTCCGCGTGGCCGACCTCGTCCGCGACCTGGCCGTCTCGGACATGACGATCCGCCGGGACCTGGAATACCTCCACGAGCGCGGGCTGCTGGAGAAGGTCCACGGGGGCGCCACGTCGGTCGCGGGCTCGGCCATGTTCGAGCCCGGGTTCGTGGCCAAGTCGACCCTCCAGCTCGGCGAGAAGCAGGCCATCGCGGACGCTGCGGCGGCGCTCGTCGAGCCCGGCATGGCCATCGGGATCTCAGCCGGCACGACGACGTATGCCATCGCCCAGCGCCTTGTGGCGCTGCCGGGCCTGACGGTCGTGACCAACTCGCCGCCGGTGGCCGACGTCCTCCATCAGGCCGGCCGAGCGGATCAGACGATCATCCTCACCGGGGGCGTGCGCACCCCGTCTGACGCCCTGGTCGGCCCGTTCGCCGTGGCAGCCCTGCAGAGCGTGCACCTGGACATGGCCTTCATGGGCGTCCATGGCATGGACGCGCGGTCGGGCTTCACCACGCCCAACCTGCTCGAGGCCGAAACCGACCGCGTGCTGGTCGAGGCTGCCCGACGCCTGGTCGTCGTGGCTGACCACACCAAGTGGGGCGTCGTGGGCCTGAGCACGATCGTGGGCCTCAGCCAGGCCGACGTGCTGATCACCGATCCCGGCCTCAGCCCGGAGGTCCACGAGATGCTGAGCTCCATCGTCGGCGAGCTCATCGTGGCCTCGCCGGGAGCCACCGAGACCGTGTCGTCGGGGCGTGCCGGCGCCCGCGATCCGTGACGGATGCGGCCGGCCCGGAGGACGCCTCGGCCGTGCCCGTGGTGCTTGCGGAGCCCCATCGGCGTTACAACGCCCTGACCGACGAATGGGTGCTGGTGTCGGCGGAACGCACGCGCCGGCCGTGGCAGGGCCGCCGCGACCACCACGCGCCGACCCCACTGCCCAGCTACGACCCGAGCTGCTACCTGTGTCCGGGCAACACGCGGGCGAACGGCGAGGCCAACCCCCGCTACGAGGAGACCTTCGTCTTCACCAACGACTTCGCCGCCTTGCGGCCCGACAGCGCCCCGGCGCGCTTCGAGGAGGGCGAGCTGCTGCGGGCGGAAGGTGAGCGCGGCACGTGTCGGGTCCTCTGCTTCTCGCCCCGTCATGACCAGACGATCGGTCGCATGGCGCCGGCTGCGGTCCGTCGCATCATCGATCTGTGGGCAGAGCATTCGGATGAGCTGGGCCGGACGTATCGGTGGGTGCAGGTATTCGAGAACCGCGGCCAGGCGATGGGCGCCTCGAGCGCGCATCCGCACGGTCAGATCTGGGCGGGTACGGCGCTTCCGGTGCAGGCCGCCCGGGAAGATGCGTCCCAGTTGCGGTGGTGCGACCGGACGGGGCAGCGGCTCCTGCTGGCCTACGCGGCGCAGGAGCACGATGGGCCGCGGGTCGTGGTGGAGAACGAGGACTGGCTCGTGGTGGTGCCCTTCTGGGCCGCGTGGCCGTTCGAGACGCTGGTCCTGCCGCGGCGTCCGGTCAGCCGCCTACCGGACCTGGCCGCGGCGGAACGCGACACCCTCGCCATCACGCTGATCGACCTGCTGCGCCGCTATGACGAACTCTTCCGCGTGCCGTTCCCCTACTCCATGGGCTGGCACCAGGCCCCCAACGGCGATGGCTCCGGCGCGCACTGGCAACTCCACGCCCACTTCTATCCGCCGCTCCTCAGCTCGTCCATGCGCAAGTTCATGGTCGGCTACGAGCTGCTGGCGGAGGTCCAGCGCGACCTGAGCCCGGAGGACGCGGCGTACCGCCTGCGGTCCCTCTGATCCGGCTCGGCGCCGGCGACAGCCAGGCCACCCTGGACCTTGCGCGCGGCGGCCGCCTCGCGTCCTTGATCGTGGCCGGGCGCGAGCTGTTGGTGACGGCGCCGGACGCGGACGATCGCGGGGTCGACTGGGGTTGCTTCCTGATGGCGCCCTGGCCCGGGCGGCTGGCGGATGGGCGTGTGGCCTGGCGCGACGGTCCCGTCCAG
Organism: uncultured Anaerolineaceae bacterium; assembly: GCA_964518505.1. Classification (GTDB taxonomy): domain Bacteria; phylum Chloroflexota; class Limnocylindria; order Limnocylindrales; family CSP1-4; genus DASPUH01. The sequence goes on from CAZFGT010000031.1 coordinate 27,020, forward strand.
CTGCGCCGTACCCGGGGACCAGATGCGCTGCACGGCGTCGTCTACGCCCGAGCCTGGTCCCTCGACCGCGCCGGGCAGGACCAGGCGGTCCTGGGCTGCAGGTTCGATCCCGCCGAGTGGCCGTTCGGCGGCCGGATCAGGCAGCGCATCCGCCTTGCGCCCGACCACCTGGAGCTCCACGCCGTGATCACCGCGGGGTCGGGGGCCATGCCGGCCGCCCTTGGCTGGCATCCCTGGTTCCGGCGAACAGGCGGCGAGCCACACCTCCGGGTGGACGCCGCGGCGACCCTCCAGACGCGACGGATGATCCCGACCGGACGCACGCTGGCGGTCGCCGGGCCGACCGACCTGCGGGCGGGACCACGGCTCGGCGACCGGCGCCTGGACCACACGTATGTGGCGCCGCGCTCACCGGTCGTCGCCACCTGGCCCGACCTGGAGCTGCGCGTCGAATTCGGTCGGCCCATCCAGGCCCTCGTCGTCTTCACGCCGCCGGGGGGCCTGTGCCTGGAGCCGCAGACCGCCTGGCCCAACGCGCTCGGGGCGATGACGGCCGCGTCAGGCGTCAGGATCCTGGAGCCGGGCCAGACGCTGCGGGCGACGATGCGCCTGCGGTGGCGCGCCGCGGCAGCGGCCTAGTAGCGGCGGCCGCGCTGCTTTTCCAGGTCGAATGAGGCCGTGTCGGCGATGGCCATGACCGCCATCGTGCCGGCCTGCACCGGGTCCGAGACGACCAGGTCGACGTGCTTACCGATCGAGCCGGCCATGTGCAGGGCGATGACGGGGATGCCGAGGGCGCGCAGCTCATCGGCCGCGCGGGAGATCTGGCCGCCCATGAGGGATCCGGCGAGGACCAGCAGGCGCGCCCGCGGCAGGTCGGCCACCGCGCGCACCGCCTCGGCGATCTGCTGCTCTCCCACGAGCGGGATGGTGTCGACGCTGATGCGCTCGCCGCGCAGGTTGTGGCGGTCCGCCTCGCTCACGGCGCCCAGCGCCACCTGGGCCACCTGGGCCCCGCCGCCGATGACGATGATGCGCTTGCCGAAGACCCGGTCGAGCGCCCGCGTCACCCGCACCGCCTTGACCGTGGGCAGGGCCGAGAGGGCCCTCACGAGGTCCGCCTCGGGCACACCTTCCGTCTCCAGCTCGACCTCCACGAGCGGCTCCGGGCCACCCACGTGACGGACCGTCGACCATGTCCGCAGGCGGCCGCCGGCGGCGCCGATGCCCTCGACGATGCGGGCGGGGGCGTCGAGCTGATCAGCGTGGTCCAGGCGCAGCGCCACCGGCGCGGCGCGTCTCGGGGTCATGCGGCCGATGGTACGCTCCGGGACCGGGCCCATGACGGATGGAGGAGCGCCGATGCGACTGTGGGGTGGCCGCTTCCAGGCGGCCACGGACCCCCTGGTGGGCGACTTCACGCGCTCGGTCGATCTGGACCGGGCGCTGGCGGCGGACGATCTGAATGGTTCGATCGCCCACGTGGCGGGCCTGCACCGGGCCGGCCTGCTGACCGAGGCTGAGGCCGCCACGCTGACCCAGGGCCTGGCCGGGTTGCGGGAAGAGATCGCCGCCGGCACCTTGACCTGGGATCCGTCGCTCGAGGACGTCCATCTCAACCTGGAAGCGGCGCTCGCGGCACGGGTGGGACCGGTGGCGGGCAAGCTCCATACCGGCCGCTCACGCAACGACCAGATCGCCACCGATCTGCGGCTGTGGCTGCGGCGGACCTGTGCGGCGCTGGACGTGCGCCTGGCCGACCTCGAGCGGGCCCTCGTGAACCAGGCGGCGGCCGACCCGACGGCCGTCCTGCCCGGCACGACCCATCTCCAGCCGGCGCAGCCGGTCCTCCTCGCCCACCACCTGCTGGCCTACGTCGAGATGCTGGAGCGCGACCGCGGGCGCTTCGCCGACGCGGCCCGGCGTGCCGACGTGTCACCACTCGGCTCGGGCGCACTCGCCGGCGCCGGCTTCCCGCTGGACCGGGAGGCGACCGCCCGTGACCTGGGCTTCGATGGGGTGACGCACAACTCGCTTGACGCGGTCGCCGATCGCGATTTCGCGGCCGAATTCCTGGCCGCGGCGGCCCTGGCCGGCGTCCACGCCTCCCGCCTGGCGGAGGAGCTGACGTGGTGGGCCAACCCCGCCTTCGGCTTCGTCAGGCTGGCCGACGCGTTCTCCACCGGCTCGTCGATGATGCCCCACAAGCGGAACCCCGATCCGGCCGAGCTGGTACGGGCCAAGGCGGCCCGGGTGGCCGGCGACCTGGCCACGGTGCTGGGCATCCTCAAGGGCCTGCCGCTGGCCTACCAGCGGGACCTGCAGGAGACGGTCGGGCCGCTGCTCGACGGGGCCGCGCAGCTCGAGGCGAGCCTGGCGGTCATGAGCGGCTTCGTGGCCTCGCTGCGGTTCGACACCGCGCGCATGGCGGCCGCCGCGGCGACCGGCTTCACGACCGCCACGGCCGTCTCGGACGTGCTGGTGGAGATGGGCCTGCCGTTCCGCGTGGCCCACCACGTCGTCGGGGAGGTCGTCCGTCAACAGGAGTCGGCCGGCGCGACGAGCCTTGAGGCGACCCCGGACGAGGTCTGGCGGACGGCGCTCGCCGCGGCCGAGGATCCCGCCGCGGCCGGCCTGGCCGCCGATGGCGCGGTGCCGGAGCGGCTGCGGCGCGCGGCGACGGTCCAGGCGTCGCTGGCCCGCGCGGACGTGATCGGGGGCACGGCCCCGGACCGCGTCGCGGCGGAATTGGCGCGGGCACGGGAGCGGCTGGGGGATCCGGGCTGA
>CAZFGT010000032.1:0-29120 GCA_964518505.1 uncultured Anaerolineaceae bacterium
TAGGGCCCATGGCCGACGCTCGTCCCTTCCTCTGGGAGTTCACGCCCGAGCCGGTGGCCCGCGAGGTCTTCCGGATCGAGGGCGGTCGGCCGCTGAACGGCGCCGTCTTCGTCAGCGGCTCGAAGAACGCGGCCCTCAAGCTGCTCGCGGCCGCGACCCTGACCGGCGAGCGCTGCCGGTTCACGAACGTGCCCGAGATCGAGGATGTCCGGGTGATGGCCGACACCCTGCGCGACCTGGGGGTCGTCGTCGACCATCCCGCGCCGAACGTCTACGAGGTCGCCTCGGGCGACGTCGACTGGCTGTTCGTGCCCCTCGAGGCGGCGGCCAAGATGCGTGCCTCGTTCATCCTCCTCGGACCGCTCCTCGGCCGGTTCGGGCGGGTGATCATCAGCAACCCTGGCGGCGACCGGATCGGGCGGCGGCCAGTCAACCTCCATGTCGACGCGATGCGCGCGCTGGGCGCCGAGATCGAGTACCGCAACGGCTACTACTTCGCCCGGGCGCCGGGCCGCCTGCGGGCCGCCCGCGTGACGTTCCCCGCGGTCAGCGTCATGGGCACGGAGAACGCCATGCTGGCGGCGACCCTGGCCGACGGCACCACGACGATCCAGCCGGCGGCGCAGGAGCCGGAGGTCGACGACCTGATGGGCTTCCTCTGTGCCATGGGCGCCGAGGTCTCGCGGACGGCCCCCGACACGATCGAGGTCGTCGGCCGGCGACGCCTCCGGGGGGCTGACTACCGCGTCGCCTCCGACCGTATCGAGGCCGGCACGTTCGTCGTCGCGGCGGCCGTGACGGGGGGCCAGATGACGCTCGAGGAGGCACCCTGCGCGCAGCTGGGCTCGTTCCTCGATGTCGTCCACGACGTGGGCGTGGACTTCACCTGCCAGGACGACCGCATCGAGGTGCGGGGCGTGGACCCGGCCCTCAAGCCGTACCACGCGCGCGACATCGCGACCGCGCCCTACCCCGGCCTGGCCACGGACCTGCAGCCGCCCACGTGCGTGCTGCTGACGCAGGCCCAGGGCATCAGCGAGGTCCACGAGACGATCTTCGAGGACCGCCTGGAATACATCGGCGAGCTGGTTCGCATGGGCGCCGACGTGACGCTGGCGGACGACCAGCATGCCCGGATCCGCGGCCGCACGAGCCTCCACGGGGCGGAGCTGGAGATCGGCGACCTGCGGGCCGGCGCCTCCCTCATCCTCGCCGCCCTGGCAGCCGAAGGCACGTCCCTGATCCACGGCGAACACCACGTCCGGCGGGGGTATGAGAACATCGAGGGCAAGTTCCACGACCTCGGCGCTCATGTGACGCGCCTGCCCGAAGGGCCTCCCACGGAAGGATCCCCCGCCAGCGCATGAAGATCGGCATCGACCTCGGCACGGCCAACGTCCTCGTCTACGTCAAGGGCCGTGGCATCGTCATCCAGGAGCCGTCGGTGGTCGCCGTCAGCGACGACAACCACATCGTGGCGGTGGGTGAGGACGCGCGCGAGATGATCGGCCGCACGCCCGGCAACATCCGCGCCATCCGGCCCATGAAGGACGGCGTCATCGCCGACTACGTCATCACCGAGGCGATGCTGCGCTACTTCATCAAGAAGGCCGGCCGCTCCATGACCAAGCCGGACGTCATGATCAGCGTGCCCTCGGGCGTGACGTCGGTGGAGAAGCGGGCCGTACGCGACGCGGCCCTCAAGGCGGGCGCGCGCGAGGCGTACCTCATCGAGGAGCCGCTGGCCGCGGCGATCGGGGCCAACGTGCCCATCAGCGGCCCGTCGGGCAACCTCATCATCGACATCGGCGGCGGCACCACGGAGATCGCCGTCATCGCCCTCGGCGGCATCGTCGTCAGCTCGTCCGTGCGGGTCGGCGGCAATCGCTTCGACGAAGCCATCGCCAACTACGTGCGCAAGAAGTACAACCTCATGATCGGCGAGCGGACCGCCGAGGAGGTCAAGATCCAGATCGGGGCGGCCCTGCCGCTCGAGCGCGAGCTGCACATGGAGGTGCGCGGCCGCGACCTCATCGCTGGCCTCCCGCGGACCATCCCGCTGACCAGCGCGGAGGTCATGGAGGCGCTCGAGCAGCCGCTCCAGCAGGTCGTGATGGCCGTGCGCCACGTGCTGGAGGAGACGCCTCCCGAGCTCTCCAGCGACATCATCGACAAGGGCATGGTCATGTCCGGTGGCGGGGCCCTGCTGCGCAACATCGACCGGTTGCTGACGCAGGTCACCGGCGTGCCCTGCCACGTCGCGGAGAGTCCCCTCGACTGCGTGGCCCTCGGCACGGGGCTGGCGCTGGAACACTTCGACTTCTTCAAGAAGTCGCTCGTCCAGCGCGTCTAGGGGCGGCCGCATGCCCGCCCTGGGCGAGCCCCTCGCGCCGTCCCCCGGGCAGGCCTTCGTGGACCTGCACTGCCACAGCTCGGCCTCGTTCGACTCGCTGAGCCGGCCGGCTGACCTGGTGCGGGTGGCCGCGGAGCGCGGCCTGACCCACCTGGCCATCACGGACCACGAACGCCTCGACGGCGCGCTGGAGGGCCGGGCGCATGCGCCGGCGGGCCTGACGGTCATCATCGGGGAGGAGATCCGCAGCGCCGACGGTGACGTGCTGGGCCTCTTCCTGCAGGAGGCCGTGGGCCCGGGGATGTCGGCGGAGGCGACGGTCGACGCGATCCACGCCCAGGGCGGGCTGGCCGGTCTGCCCCACCCCTTCGACCACTACCGCAACTCCGGCCTGAAGGGCGACCGGGAGGTGGCCCTGGCGTCGCTGGCCCAGAAGCTCGACTTCATCGAGTCGTACAACGCGCGGGTCGCGTTCGGCGACGCGAACGAGCGCGCGGCGCAGTTCGCCCTGCGCAACGGCCTCCCCGGCGTGGCCTCCAGCGATGCCCATTCGCTGCTCGAAGTCGGGGTCGCCTGTACCATCGTCCCGGGTCCCATCGAGACCCCTGACCAGCTGCGGGCGGCCCTGGCACAGGCCACGCTGATGCCTGGCCATGCCTCATACCTCGTTCGAGGCCTCACACCGCTTGCCAAGCTCATCAACCGGACCCGCGGCAACCGCCGACTGGGTCCGCTTTCGCCCCGACGCTGAGCGCCCCCGCCCCCTCGCGGCGGCGCGCCCATGAGCCCCTCGTCCGAGACGCCGACGCCCGACCAGACGCCTGATCGGTCCGCGGAGCCCGCGACCGAGGTCTCGCCCGACCAACTCTCGCTGGTGCGCCGCCTGCGCAGCCCGCGCACGATCATCTCCCTGGCCGTGCCGATCGTCCTGATCGTGCTGCTGGCGCGCTCCCTGCCCGGCTTCCAGCTGGACCAGCTGCCGTCGCGCATCCTGGCCGCCAACCCGTGGCTGCTCCTCGCCGCGTTCCTCATCTACTACATCGGTTTCCCCATCCGCGGGTATCGCTGGACGCTCCTCCTGCGCAGCGCCGGGACGCGGCTGTCGACGCGTGATTCGACGGAGATCGTGTTCATCAGCTGGATGGTCAACTGCCTCGTGCCGGCCAAGCTGGGCGACGTCTACCGCGCCTACCTGCTGCGCATGAACCAGAGCGTCTCGACGAGCCGGACCCTGGGTACGGTCTTCATCGAGCGCGTGCTGGATCTCTTCGCCATCGCCGTGCTCGGCCTGGCGGCCGGTTTCTGGAGCTTCCGTGCCGGCTTCGACCCCTACGTCACGTTCGTCCTGGGCCTGGGCGTCGCCGTCGTGGTGGTGCTGGCCGTGGCGGTGCTGACGCTGCGCAACTTCGGACGGCGCATCCTCGTCCGCCTGCCCGTGCCCCACACCGTCGTGGAGCTGTACGACCGCTTCGAGGAGGGCTTCTTCGCCCTCAAGGCCCGCAGCCTCCCGCGCCTGGGCTCCCTGACCGTGCTGATCTGGTCGACCGAAGCGATGCGCCTCTGGTTCGTCATCGCGGCGCTCGGCTACTCCGACGTCCGGCTGGGCCTGTCGGGAGCGTTCTTCGTGGCCCTGGCCGCCTCGCTGCTGACCGCCGTGCCGCTCACCCCCGGCGGCCTCGGGGTCGTGGAGGCCGGGATGGTCGGCATCCTGACCTACATCTACGGCGTGCCGCAGGGCGAGGCGCTCACTATCGCCCTCATCGATCGATCGATCAGCATCCTCTCGGTCGTCGTGATCGGCGCCATCGTCTACGTCCTTTCGAGCAAGACCAAGGTCATCCGCCGCCCGATCGCCCCGGCCGCCGCGCCAAGCCCGTAGCCGCGTCCCGGCCCCGGTGGCCGCGGTGGCCGCGGTGGCCGCTCGCGCCGAGCCCCGCCGCCGCGCCAAGCCCGGCCGCCGCCAAGCCCGTCCGCCGCGCCAAGCCCGGCCGCCCCCGGCAGTTTGAACGCCGGATGTTCGTAACGCAGGCTGAAAGGGTGGTCCAGCCCCGCCGGTCGGGCCTCCTCGGCCGTATCGAACGCCCCACGCACTGATCAGCGACGGAGCCCCGCTGCGGGTCGGCTCCTTCCCTGCAGTGAACGTCCAGGGTTCATAGGACGACGATCCCGTTCGCACCCGGGTCGCGGCCGATGGCCAGAGCGGCCATGGTTGCCCGCGTGTCGAGCGGGAGGTCGCCGCGCAGGACCTCGCGCGCGTCCCGCAGCACCCGCCGGTTGTGGTCCGTATCGGCGACGACCAGGACCAGCCGGTCGACCGTGCCGGCGGTGAACTTGGCGTGCGCACGGCGGGCCTGGGCCTGGATGTCGTGGAGACGGGTCTCCGCCTCACAGGCGATGGCGACGCCGTCCTTGCTCGCTACCGCGTCCCACCACCGGTGGTCGAGCGGGTCCACGGGGACTTCGATGTGCCACGCCCACCCGGCATGGAGGCGGCGGCGGTAGCGCAGGAGCAACCGCACGTGACCCGCGTCGCGGATCGGCGAGCCGCCCGGGTAGGCGCGCAGCCGGAGATCGAGCCCGACCACGGCTGCGACTCGCGCCAGAACACGCGGCGGCGGCTCGGCCACCCGCCCGAGTTCGAGCCGCCCGACCTCCTGGCCCGAGATGCCCGCGCGCCGGCCCACCGCCGCCTGGCTGAGCCCGCCCGAAACCCTCGCCCGCCGGATCTCCTCCCCGGCAAGACGCAGGTCGGCCTGCATCCGCGCGTTCGCACGAGCCACCGAACCCTCGCGCACGGCCATCGGTGAATCTTGATGGGCCGCTCTTGGCGGCCACTTGGTGGATGCGTACCTGGTCGGCCGGTTTGATCAACCTCGAGCTGAACGCCCGACGTTCACTGCAGGGAAGGACGCCCACGTGGGTCGCATCCCTCCGCTGGCTTGAACCTCCCGTGCACGATCCGAAGGTGGAAGGGCAGGGCGGCCGTCCTCCGTCCTCGCAGTGAACGCGGGGTGTTCACGCAGGTGAGGCGCGCAGCGGAACGGTGAGGGCGCCGCCCAGCCGCCGCGTTCGGGCCCGGAAACGCCGAGTGCCGGCCCCCAGCGGCCGGCACCCGGAAGAGATCGATTCGGTTGTCAGGTGGCCGACGCGACGTCGGCCGGGAGGTCGGCTAGTTGCGCTTCGGGAAGCGGGTCAGGCTGGCCGCACCGACGGTCACGGCGACCTGTGAGGGGCGCGCGGCGAGGCGCCGCATGCGCACTGCGAGGTAGTACTCCATGACCTGGCGCACCTGCGCCTCGGAGAGGTAGTCGTCCGACCGGAGCGAGTACTCGACGCGCGCCGTGGGGTTGGTGGCGGCAGTGGCGACGAGCCCGAAGTACTGCGGCGTGTCGGCCTCGTCGTGGATCTCGCGGAGACCGCGGGCCAGCTTGGTGGCGGTGCCCAGGGACGGCGTGCGGTCGCCTCGGATCAGGCGCGAGATCGTGGAATGGTCAACGCCCGACTGCTGGGCCAGTTGCCGCTGGGACATCTTCTTGGCCTTCAGCTGCGAACGCAGCCATTCGTTGAAGGCTCGACCGTTCTGGACGCTCATGCGCGGCTTATGACCCTCGAGCGGACCGGGATGACAGGGGCATCATCCGAGGCACGGCAGGGAGCCGATATAGGTCCTTGGTACCCTGCATTCCGCGCCGAACGGTGAGCCGTTCACGCACGATCGGACGGCGGGTCGAACGTGCGACAGCGCCCTCAGGCGCCCTCGAGGGCGGGGGCCGCGCGATCGCGCCGGGCCCGCGAGCCGGGCAGGTCCAGGGCGGCCTCATCGAGCTGCGGCAGCGCCTCGCCGGCGATGAGGGCGCGCGCCCGCTCCATGTTCCGGGCGTCCCAGCCGTCATCCATGCCGGGCGTCTCCAGGTAGGCCGGCACGAGGCTCAAGCGCGGGTGAGACAGCAGGGCGCGCATGCCTCGTTCCCCGATCGCGCCTGCGCCCAGGTGCTGATGACGATCTCCGTGCGATCCCAGGGGGACCTTGGAGTCGTTGAGGTGCAGCATCGCCAGGCGCCGGGGGCCGAGCAGGACATCGAAGCGCGCGAGCAGGTCGTCCAGGGCGGCGGGATCCGACAGGTCGTAGCCGGCGCCCCACAGGTGGGCCGTGTCGAGGCAGAAGCCGAAGGCGCCCTCGGGGACCCCGGCGCGTACCGCGGCCTCGGCGATCGCGGCCAACTCCTCCAGGGTCGAACCGATGCCATCGCCACCGCCTGCACTGTTCTCGAGGACCAGCAGCGGCGTCACGGAGGAGCCGGCGGACGGAGGGGCTCCTTCGTCGGCGGCCAGGGCGGCCGCATCCAGGGCCGCGACCTCGCCAAGGGCCGCCGCCATGCCACGCGCCAGACGCGCGATGCCCGCCTCCGGGCTGTCGCCCCGATGCGAGCCGACATGGACGTTGACGAAGGCCGCTCCGTACGCGGCGCCCATGCGCAGCTCCGCCGCCAGCGCGCTCACCGAGCGGCCCCAGAACGTCTCGTCGCCGCCAGCAAGGTTGATGAGGTACGCGGCATGGGTGGCGGTGGGCTCCAGGTGCAGTTCCGCCAGGCGGGCCCGGAAGGCCGGCAGCTCGCGCGGCGGGTCCGTCCGGCGGCGCCACGCCGTGGGGTTGTCGGCGAAGACCTGCAGCGCGGCGGCGCCGATGGCGTCCGCCCGGTCGGCCGCTTTGACCATGCCGGCGCCGAGGGGCAGGTGGATCCCGATGGTTCGGCCGCCGAGGGCCGCGCGCAGGTCGCTGGGCATGGGCGCCCATGGTACGGCACGTGGCGCCTGGCCACGATTAGACCACCATCTAATCCTCGGCTATCATCGACGCATGGATCCCGAGCTGCTCACAACGCTGAAGGCGCTGGCCGACGCCTCCCGCCTCCGCCTGATCGGCCTGCTGGCGTCGCGACGCATGGCCGTCGAGGAGCTGGCCCAGGCCACGGGCCTGTCATCACCGACGGTGGCGCACCACCTCCAGCGCCTGCGGGAGGCCGGCCTCGTGACGTCGCGGCCCCGCCATCCGTACGTGGAGTACGAATTGCGCCTGGACGCCCTCCACGATATCGGTCGTCGCCTGGATGCCGCGTCCCGGCCCGGCGCCGCCGAGTCGCTCGAGGAGGCCGGGCCGGACGGCAAGCCACGTCCTGCGTTCGACGCCAAGGTCCTGCGCGCGTTCATCCAGGACGGGCGGCTGGTGGCGATCCCGGCGCAGGAGAAGAAGCGCCTGGTGCTGCTGCGCTACCTGGCCGAGACGGTCTTCCAACCAGGCGCGGCCTACCCCGAGAAGGAGGTCAACCAGCGCCTTGCCCTGGTCCACCCGGACGTCGCGTCGCTGCGGCGATTCCTGGTCGACCTGCACTTCATGTCACGCACGAAGGGTATCTACCGGCTCGAGCCGGCCAGCGCCTGGCCGAGCTGAGACGTCTCAGGCGCGCCGGCGCACCTTGCCGACGGCGTACTCGCCGCCCACGACCGGCTCGATGAGGCCGTAGTCACCGTCACGTCGCCGGTACAGCACGTTGAGCCGTTCGTCCTCCGCGTTGACGAACACGAAGAAGCTGTGGCCAAGCTCCTCCATGCGGGCCACGGCGTCCTCCTCGAACATGGGCTCAAGGGCGAAGCGCTTGACCTTGACCACGCGGCGCGTTTCGTCGGAAGCGGGAGCGGTCTCTGATGCGACGGGCGATCGCGCCGATGGTGCGCCAGGGTGGTCCGGCTCCCGCAGCCGTTCCTTCTGGTCGACGGCGCGCCGTTCGAGGAGGTCGATGATCTCGTCCGCGGCGGCGCGATGCGTGGAAGCACTGGCCGAGCCGTGGATCGGCGGCCGGCCGTCCAGGTCCAGCTTGACCGCCACGACGTGGCTGGTCGCGGCGCTCCGGTGGCGCTCCACCCGCAACTCGGCGGTGGCCTCGGCACGCTCCCCGAGGAGACGATCGAGGCGGTGGAGTTTGCCCTCGACGTACTTCCGGTCGACTTCCGGGACTTCGAAGTTACGGCCCCTGACGATGGTTCGCATGGGCGCTCCCTTCTGCCGCCGATTCTAGCCCCGACTTCCAGCGACCGGTCGGATGGGCATCCGGCCGAGGCTGCGCTCATCGGTCGCGGGCCACGACGAGGGCCGATACGGCCCGCGCCCCGGCCGCCCGCAGGGCCATGGCACATGCGCCGGTGGTCGCGCCGGTGGTCAGGATGTCATCCACGATGACCACCCAGGGGCCATCGATCAGGGGAGCGGCGTGGGGTGTGACGACGAAGGCATGGCCCACGTTGGCGGCCCGCGCTCCGCGGCCGAGGGCGTGCTGCGCGGAGGTGGCTTCCCCGCGCCCCAGGGCCGACACGACCGGCAGGCGCAGACGACGGCCGGCCGCGACCGCGAGGAGCTCCGCCTGGTCGTAGCCGCGGTCGTGGAGCCGGTCGCGGTGGAGCGGTACCGGCACCAGCACGTCCCCGCCACGTCCCGCGCGCGCCCACCGGGCGGCGAGCAGGATGCCCAGCGGCTCGGCCAGCGATCGCACCCCCTGGTACTTCAAGGCGTGCAGCGCGGCGCGTGTCGTGCCCGTGTACGAGGCGAGCCATTCCAGTTGGGCCACGCCGGCCGGCAGCCGGCTGCGCAGACCCAGGGGCACGCCCGGCGGCTCGGCGAGGCGGCGGCGGAGCGGGCGCACGCACGTGGGGCACAGGAGCGTGCCCTCGTGCCCGCAGCCAGGGCACGTCGGCGGGAGGAGCAGGTCGAGCAGGACCGCCATGAGCGCATCATCGCCACGGCGACTTGGCTGCCGCTTACGTGAGGCCGCCCCCTATCATCGCCACGATGGACCGCGACGGACGCTCGACGGCGGTCGCCCTGGCGATGGGTGTGGCGGGCGCCGCGCTCCTCATGGTCGCGCTCGCGGTATTCAGCAGCAGCTCCGGTTACGGCTACGACCTGGCGGCCTATCTCTCGGCCGCCGCACGTGTCGCGGCCGGCGGCACGCCCTACCAGCCGCAGACACTCAGCGGTCCATTCAACCCAGGTCCGGCCGGCCTGTACCTCTATCCGCCGCCCCTCGCGGTGCTGCTCGCCGCCGTCACGGGCGTGGCGACCTGGACCGTGGAGGCGGGCTGGTGGATCGTGCGGGTCGGACTCCTGGTAGTCGGCTGCGCGAGCCTGCCCGTCCCTCGCTGGGTCCGCGGCGGCGTCCTGCTCGTGCTGGCCGTCAGCTATCCGACCCTGATCGACCTCAACCTCGGCAACGTCAGCCTGCTCGTGCTGGTGGCCAGCTGCCTGGCCTGGCGCTGGCTGGACCGGCCCGCATCGGGCGTCGCCACGGCTCTCGCCCTCGCCCTGCGGCCGACCCTCATCGTGGTGCCGCTCTGGTGGGCCATCCGGCGCCGGTGGCAGCCGCTGGCATGGACCATCGGCGCGGGCGTGGTGCTGATCCTCGTGACCCTGCCCTTCGTGGGCATCAGCGGCTATGTCGACTACCTGACCGTCGTGCGCAACCTGTCGAGCGTGACCGGAGTCGTCCACAACGTGGACCTGGCCTCTGCCGCCCTGCTGGTCGGGATGGGGCCGGGCATCGTGCAGCCCGCCCTCATCGTCCAGTACGCGCTCGGGGTGGGGGCCATCGGGCTGGCCCTGCGGCAGGACCACGAGATCGGCTTCGTGATGGTCACCGTCGCGTCGCTGCTGCTGGCGCCGCTCATCTGGGTGCACTACCTGGTCGTCCTGGCTCTGCCCGCCGCCCTCCTGGCCGCGCGCGGGTACCGGTGGGCCATCCTGCTGCCGCTCCTGGGCTGGTTGCCCGAGCCGCTGCTGCCCCTCGCCGCGATCGCCGGGGCGTACCTGCCGCTGCTGGCCTCCCGTCGGTCGCACGCGTCGGCCGAGGCCTGAAGCTCGACCCGACACGAGGTCGCCCGGCAGCCGAAAGGCCGGGCGGGGGCCGCGCCCTCAGGCGGTGGCGGCGCCCTCAGGAGCCGGGACCTCTACGGACGGCGTCGGTTCGCCGCGTTGCCGGCCGTCGAGCCAGAGGCGGATGGGGGCGATGAGGATGACCGTGGTGGAGAGGTACAGCGAGGGCATGGCCACCACCACCGCGAGGGCGCTCAGCCACGGACGGCGCAGGACCACGCTGCCCAGCGCGGCCAGGACGAGCGCCACGGGCAGGCGCAGGTACCACGGCCCCACCGGCAGCGAGATGGCGATGCTGGAGGGCTGGCGGGCAAGGTAGGCGAACCAGTCCGGCCAGAGGTACAGCACGGGCAGGGTCACGACCGCGCACACGGCGAGGGCCACCAACGCCCCGCGCCATCGAGCGGGTGGCAGGGCCAGGGCCGGCGCCAGCTTGGCCAGCGACACGAGCACCAGGAGGCCGACGCGCCGGAGCTGGTCCAGCACCCGCGCCATGGTGCCCGTGCCGGGCGCCGGGTCCCCGGCGAGGTGGCCGGACCAGGCGAGCACGATGGCGGCGGCGATGAGGAGGTCGACGTTGCCGGCGGACAGCTCGAACGCCGTCAGTGGCCACAGGAGGATCAGGCCCGCCCCGCGCCAGCTGCCCGCGACGTAGCGCATCGCCAGCAGGTCCAGCCCGACGATGACGGCTTGCACGAGCAATGGCGGCAGGAGGGCCAGTCCGGCCGCGATGACCGCCCACGGCGGCGCGTACGGGAAGTTGGTGGCCTCGCCGATCTGGCCCACATACACCGGCGCGCCGTTGAGCAGGTCGTGACCCGCTCGGAGGTACGCGTCAAGGTCGGGGCCGGTGCGGAACCACTGGCCGCCGACGCTGGCCTCGATCGTCACGAAGGCGAAGGCGCCGAACAGGTAGCCGGTGATGGCGCCGGCCCACAGCACGAGCTCGCGCGAGGTCAGCCTCCGCTGGCTCAGCGAGCCGTCCCCATCCACGGGTGGCGGCTCAGGCCGGGCGGCCGTTGCGCCCGCTCAGCGTGACGCGATCACCCACCTGGGTCCCGCTGCGTTCCAGCGCGCCGACCGGCAGCTCGATGACCCCGTGCGCGCCGCGTTCGTACCACACGATGCCGCGCCACGGCGGCAGGGCCCGCCGCACGCCAGTCACCGTCCGCGACCCGTCCTCGGCGGGTCGGCCGACGAAGCAGCAGTCGATGGCGAAGCGCATGAAGAACATGTGGATGTTGTTGGTGCCCGGCAGCCACAGGCCCTCCTGGGGCGCCAGCGAACGGCGGCCCATCAGGCCCATGAAGCGCGACCAGAACGAATCGGCCGCCACGACCTGGGTCGCGACGGCCGTTCCGCGTGTGGTGTTGCGGAGCTGGAGCAGCTCAGCCATCCGGCCGGCTCGGGTCTAGGTCTTGAGGTTGACCATGAGCAGGATGATGGCCGGCCCCAGGATGACGATGAAGAGCGAGGGGAAGATGCAGCCCACGAGCGGGAACAGCATCTTGATGGGGGCCTTGGCCGCCTGCTCCTCCGCCCGCTGGCGGCGCTCGATGCGCAGCTGCTCGGACTGGACCTGGAGGACCTTGCTGATCGAGACGCCGAGCTGTTCGGCCTGGATGATGGCGCCGATGAAGTTGGCCAGGGCCGGCACGTTCGTGCGGGCGACGATGCCGCGCAGCGCATCCCGGCGGGCCGAGCCAAGGCGGATCTCCGCGAGGCCCCGGCGGAACTCGTCGGCGAGGGGACCCTGCGTCTTCTCCACCACGCGGCCGAGCGCGGCGTCGAAGCCCAGGCCGGCTCGCACGGAGATCGTGAGCAGGTCCAGGGTGTCCGGGATGGCCAGCAGGATGGCCTTGTTACGGGCCCGGATGCGGCGGTTCAGCCAGTACTCGGGCAGGACGAAGCCCAGCCCCAGGCCGACCACGCCGGAGATGACCCCGAAGAGGAAGTTACCCTGCAGCACGCCGAAGATGAGCAGCGCCAGGGCGCCGACCACGACGGCGGAGACGAGCTTGAGGGCCGTGAACTCGGCGGCCTTGAGGTTGCCGGGGTTGCCGGCCTGTGCGAGACGTCGGTCGGTACGGCTGGCGGACGCCGGGCTGCTGATGCGCTGGGCGTAGGCCGTGAGACGGGCCATGAACGGCCGGACGGTGCGGTCGAAGAACGGCTGCTGGAGCTCGAGCTCCTCCAGGTTCTTGGCCTGCATCGAACCCAGCTGGGTCAGGCGAGCCTGGACCGGGTCCACGGACTGGCCCCCGGCCAGGCCCAGGACGATGAGCATGATCGCCGCGAAGGCGACGACCGCGAAGACGATCGGCAGCATGGCTCAGACCTCGATGTCGACGATGCGCCGGATGGCGAGGAAGCCCATGAGCATGAAGAAGCCACCGACGGCCATGATGCAGACGCCGAGGGGCAGGCCCAGGAAATCCGGCGGCTTGAGGAACATCGGGGACATGAAGCTGGGGGCGATCACGAAGAGGACCGCCACCAGGCCGATGGGCAGGCCGGCCACGACGTAGCCCGACAGGCGCTGCTGCGCCGTCAGGGTGCGGATCTCACCCTTGATGCGGACCCGCTCACGGATGGTGAAGGCGATGGAGTCCAGGATCTCGGCCAGGTTGCCGCCCACCTGGTGCTGGATGGTGATGGCGGTGGCCATCAGCTCCAGGTCGTCGGAGCGGACGCGGCGGACCATGTTGGCCAGGGCGTCGTCGAAGGCGAGGCCCAGGTTGACTTCGCGGATGACGCGGCCGAACTCGGTCGAGATGGGGGGCTGCGTCTCGCGCACCACCAACTCCACGGCCTGCAGGAACGACGAGCCGGCGCGCAGGGCGTTGGCGATGAGCGTGATCGTGTCGGCCAGGCGGTTGTTGAAGGCCTTGAGGCGGCCGGCCTTGCGGTGGTTGATGTACCAGCGCGGCAGCCACAGGCCCACGATGGCGGCGATGACCAGCACGAGCGGGTTGCCCAGCGTGGGCAGGAAGTCGCTGAGGGCCAGGCAGATGAGCGGCAGGCCCACGATGGAGGCGCCCCAGATGGCGAGGAACTCGCTGGTCTTGAGGCGCAGGTCGGCGCGGGCGAGGTCGCGCGCCAGGTTGGCGCCGAAGTCGCGGTTCTCGACGACCTTGTTCAGGCTGGCCAGGGCGACCGAGCTGGAGATGGCGTCGCTGATCGAGCCGGAGCCCTGCTTGTCGGCATCGGGCTTGCGCCCGGAGGCGTAGCGGTCAAGGCGAGCGCTGATGCCCGAGCCACCGGAGGTCGTGAGGCCCACGATGATGAGCAGCACGGCCGCCCCGGCCAGGGCACCAAGGACGATGGGCAGCAGGTTCATGGCTTCGTCTCTCCCGCGGCCTAGTAGTTGAAGCCGAACATGCCGGCCGGGAGCTGGATGCCCATGATCTCGAACTTCTCGACGAACTTGGGCCGGATGCCGGTCGGCTTGAGGCGACCCTGGATCTTGCCGTCGACGATGCCCGTCTGCTCGAAGACGAAGACGTCCTGCATGACGATGACGTCGCCTTCCATGCCCTGGACCTCGGTGATGTTGGTCACCTTGCGGGTGCCGTCCTTGAGGCGGGACTGGTGGACGATGAGATCGACGGCGGACGAGACCTGCTCGCGGATGGCCCGCAGGGGCAGGTCCACGCCGGCCATGAGGACCATGGTCTCCAGGCGGGAGAGCATGTCGCGCGGGCTGTTGGCGTGGCCGGTGGACATCGAGCCATCGTGGCCCGTGTTCATGGCCTGGAGCATGTCCAGCGCCTCGCCCGAACGGCACTCCCCGACGATGATGCGGTCGGGCCGCATGCGCAGCGAGTTGCGCACGAGTTCGCGGATGGGGATGGCGCCCTTGCCCTCGATGTTCGGGGGCCGGGACTCGAGGGTCACGACGTGCTCCTGGCGCAGCTGGAGCTCGGCGGCATCCTCGATGGTCACGATGCGCTCGTCGTTGGGGATGAACGAGGAGAGCACGTTGAGGGTGGTGGTCTTGCCCGAGCCGGTCCCGCCCGAGACGAAGAGGTTGAGGCGGGCCTCGACGCACGCCTTGAGGAAGTCGAACATCTCCGGAGTGGCCGTGCCGAAGCGGATCAGGTCGTCCACGGTGAAGGGGGAGGCCGAGAACTTCCGGATCGTGATGACGGGGCCCACCAGGGAGAGCGGCGGGATGATGGCATTGACGCGCGAACCGTCGGTCAGGCGGGCGTCCACCATCGGGCTGGACTCGTCGACGCGGCGGCCGATGGGGGCGATGATGCGGTCGATGATGCGCATCACGTGGTCGTCGTTCTGGAAGACCACGTTGGTCAGCTCGAGCTTGCCCGCGCGCTCGATGTAGACCTGGCGCGGGCCGTTGACCATGACCTCGGTGATGCTCTCGTCACGCAGCAGCGGCTCGAGCGGCCCCAGGCCGATGATCTCGTCGGTGATCTGCTCGACCATCCGGACGCGCTCGGCGCGAGTGAGGGCCAGGCCCTCCTCGTCGATGACGCGGCCGAAGATCTCCTCGATCTGGCGCCGGACCTCCACCTGGTTGGACAGGTCGAGCTTGGGATCCAGGTCCTGGATGACGCGCGACTGGATGCGGAACTTGACGTCCCGGAAGGACTCGCGCACCGGCGCCTGGCTCATGATCCGCGACGGCCCACCACCGGTCGGCGGTGCGCCGCCTGGCGCGCCGGGCTGGCCCGGTGCGCTGGGCACCTCGCCGGCCCCAGGCCGGGCACTCTCGATCCGCTTCAGCAGGGACATCTATGGCTCTCCCCTTCCGCCCTTCGCGGGACCACGATCGGCTGTCAGCGCCATGCGAACAGCGACTTTCGTTGGACCGGTTTCTCTCGTTGTGCGGCGGGCTTCACGGCCTCGCCGATGACGGACCTGGCCAGCCGGATGATGTCCTGGCTGACCTGGGCCTCGCGATTGCTCGTGACGAACGGTACGCCACGGTTCAAGGCATAGACCACGCTTCGACCGTCGCTCACGATCGTCTCATCGATGCGCCGGCCGATGGAGTGCTCGACGTCCGAGACACGGATGCCAAGGGCCGAGTCGGCGCGGTTGAGGACCAGCTTGATCTTCCCGGCCGGGTAGCCGAGCTGGTCGGCGACCTCCAGGAAGAGGCGGATGTTCTTGATGTTGGTGATCTCCAGCGTCAGCAGGGCGAGGATCTCATCGGAGAGATCCAGGAGGCCCAGGGTCGTGTCGTGGAACCACGGCCAGGAGTCCACGATGACCAGGTCGTGCGTGTCACGGAGACGTTCAAGGATGCGGCGGAGGAAGGCCGTGGTGATGAGTTCTGACATCTCGGGGCTTGGCGGAGCGAGCATGACCCGCAGCCCCGAGCTGTGGGTCACGAGGACCTGGTCGATCATCTCGGGATCGCCTTCGGCCATGTCCGGGATGAGGTCGGCGATGGACTTGTTCTTGGGGTTGAGGTTGAGCAGGACGCCCACGTCACCGAACTGGAAGCTGGCGTCCACGAGGGCCACCTTCTTGCCCATCTCGGCGGCGGCCACGACGGCGAGGTTGACGGCTACGGTGGTCCGTCCCACGCCGCCTTTGGGCGAGAAGACGGTGATGATGCGGCCGGGCTCACGGCCCGTGTCACTGGCGGTCCCGGCGGGCCGTTCGGCCAGGCGCGTCGCCTTGTCCTTCTCGCGGTCATGCACCTGGCGGATCGACGAGACGAGCTCGTCGCTGCTGAAGGGCTTGACCAGGAACTCGCGCGCGCCCGCAAGCATCGAGCGACGCAGGTAATCCGCTTCGCCCTGGACGCTCATCATGATCACCGAGGCCGACGGCTCCAGGGCCGCCATCTGCTCGGTGGTCGCGATGCCGTCCATGCCCGGCATGTTGATGTCCATGAGGACGATCGCCGGGTGCAGACGTTGGGCCAGCTCCAGCGCCTCCGGTCCAGAGGCCGCCGCGCCCACCACCTCGATGTCGCTCTCGAATCCGAGCAGCTTCGTGAGGTGGTCGCGGGTCTCCTGGATGTCGTCGACGATGAGGACTGCGATGCGATCGGCCATCAGTGCTCTTGTTTCGTATCCGTCGCTACTGTTGGTTTAAACGTGGTCGGTTCGAGGGATGGTGTGGGGTAGGCACCGCGGGCGCGCGACGCGATGTGGGTCGTGTCGCGCGCCCGGGGCACGCTATCGCTACGTGGAGCCGGCCGCGAACGGCCGACCGCCGTTCTCTAGGGGACGGTGCCGAGGACGAGGCGGGGCACGAGGACCCCGTACTTGTCCACGAGCATCCGCAGGGTCATGCCGCTGGTGATGTCGGGCGGCGCCTGCTGATCGGCCGTCGAGCGGAGGACCAGCGAGAGGTTGCCGTCCAGCTGGGTGAAGCGGACGAGCTCCACCTGCTGCGGGGTGAGGGCGAGGACCACGATCTCCTGCTGGCCATTGAGGGCCGTGCCCGCGTTGGCCTGCGTACCGGGGCTCGCCTGAGCGGCCTGGTTGTTGCTGGCCGTTGGCGGCGGCAGCAGCGTGCCCAGGACCTGGACGTTCTGCACCAGCACCTTGACGGAGGTCGAGTTGATGACGCCGTTGATCGTCGCGAAGTGACGGACGGTCGTGAGGGGGTTGCCTTCACGCGTGGGCGCCTGCTCCAGGTCGACGGGGAACTTGTTGTCCGCGTTCTCCATGGAGAGGACGACATCCACGTAGTCGCCGGCCTGGATGAGGGTGCCCACGCCGGTGACCTGGTCCACCTGGACCGTCATGGCGCGGAAGCCGGCCTTCAGATTCTTCTCGATCTCGACGCTGGTGGCCAGGCCGGTGCCGTTGAAGTCGTCCTCCACGAGCACGTCGCCCGTGTGGACGTCCTTGCGGATGACCAGGCCGTCCACGTCACTCGGGGCGGTGAAGTAGCCGATCGGCGCGGCGGTCACATCGACCTGCTTGGTGCCGACCATGGACGAGGCCGCGACGACGGTGCCAAGGGGCATGTCCTGGCTGGCCACGAGCACGGTGACGGTGGTCGGTGCCTGGGTCGGCCCAGTGCTCCCGCTTCCGCCTCCGCCGTTGCCCTGGGTCAGGATGAACACGCCGCCGGCCACGAGCACGGCGAGGATGATTCCGACCAGAACGATGAGTCGGTTGGAACGTTTCAAAGGTGGACTCCCACGTAGCGGTGTGACAGCTCGCACCACTGTAGCACCGGGCTACAGACCGGCGATCATACGAATGGGCTAGTACGTTTGGCAGGTTATGTGAGGAAATCAGGGGCAAATACGAAGGCGCCGACCGGGAAGACCCGGCCGGCGCCTTACGAGTGTGCGGTGTGGGAACTAGACGGACGTGCCCACGTTGGAGAGGATCCCGCGGATCTGGCTGCCCAGGAAGATCAGGGCCAGGATGGCGATGATCGCGATAAGGGCAAGGATGAGGGCGTACTCGGCGAGGCCCTGGCCCTCCTCACGGTCGAGCAGGGACGCCAGCCACGTCTGGAACTGGACGAACTTGGTCATGTCTTTGATTCACCTCCTTTCCACCGGAGCTCCGGCAGCGATGCCGGGCGCGGACCGCAGTCTGCTTCAGGGTTCAGGCAGGGTCCAGTAGGAATTGCGTACCACCGATCGCGGAGGTCCCCCCGGACGGTCGCGCGGTGCGGACCGGCTGCGGAAGATACCGCGCGCCACCCGCAGCGTCAATCAGGCGAGATGCCTGATGGTGCGTCGCGGAAACAGCGGGCGAGAAGCGATCGGACGAAAGAGACAAGTGGTTGGACTCCATCCCCCGTGGATGAACGAACGGGCCGGGGGGTGTTACGTGGCGGTTTGGACGCTGTGACCGATCATGGAAAGCAGTGTCGAGACCGCCGTGCCGAGGAAGACGAGAGAAAGGATCGCGACCACCGCGATCAGGGCAAGGATGAGTGCATACTCGGCAAGTCCCTGGCCCTCGTCGCTCTGTAACGAGCGAACGAGTCGCCGAAACATGATCGTGTGCTCCTTTCTGACCTCCACTACGGGCTTGAGCGACACGATCGTACGCGTGCCCTACCCGGATTGCTAGAGTCGGCCGGCCAGAAGATGGTACTGGCGGCCATGGCCCACTCGGCCATACCCCGATCGGCGTAGGCGCCGTCAGGCGGGCAGTTTCGCCACGAGGGTCAGGGCCGCCCCGTCATCGGCGAGCACCACCCGGATGCCGGCCGCTGCGGCCCGCGCGTGGATGGCCTGCCAGTTGCGCGTCGGCAGGAGCAGCGGCAGCGGCCGTGCCGCCGCGGCGGCAGCGGCCTGTGCCACCGACGCCCTGGTCGCCTCGGCCCGTTCCGCGATCATCGCCGCGAGGGCCGGCGGCATGTCGGCGGAGGGTGGTTCCAGCTCGCGCGCGGCCTTCTCGTGCGCCGCCGGGCCCTCCGCGGCCACGGGGCCGACCGCGGCCGGCGGGGTGGCCGTGATGTGGGTGGTGACGTCGTGGTCGGTCCAGTCCATGCGCATGACAAGGTGCGGGCTGGCGGCCTCGAGATAGCCGGTGATGGCCTCGTCGAGGCAACGGAAGAGCGCGCTCTCGACGTCATCGGGCAGGCGCCGGTCGGCCCCCACGGAGTCGAAGTCGATGGCTACCTTGCTGCGGCGGCCGCGGTCCCGGGCGGCCCGTCGCAGGGTCGGCACGAGGCCCAGGTCGTCCAGCACCATCGGGCGCACGTCGAAGATGAACGACTTGGTGGCCTCCAGGGTCTGCTCGACCATGGCCACCAGCTGGTCCACCTCCTGCCCGGCGCGGGTCGTGTCGGTGCCCATCAGGCGCTGCACGATCTGGGCCTGGAGGATGATGTTGGTGAGGCTCTGGGCCGGTCCGTCGTGCATCGCCCGCGCGATGCCTCGGCGCAGCTCTTCCTGGGCGTCGAGCACGCTGGTGACCGACTGATCAGCCGCGGCTCCGGCGGTGACCTCGTGGCCGTGTTCGGCGCCCGCCCCGAGTTCGCCGCCGGAAGCCGAGCCGCCTGCCACGAGGGTGCCCGGCGGCAGCGCCCCCAACTGCTGGGCCAGGTCGGTGATCCGGTCGCGCATGCGCAGGACCGTCTTCTGCTTGCCCTCCAGGACGTCGATCTGGCCTTCCATGAGCGCTGCCCGGCGGGTCGCCGTCAGGAGCGCGGCCAGGGCTTGCGCGAAGTCGTCCGCGGACACCTCGCGGCGGGCCTGCTGGAGCTCGGTCAGACGCTGCTCCGCCGTGGCCCGACGCGCATCGTGGCGGGCCGCCTCGTTGCGCGCCTGCCCGATGAGCAGGCTGATCTCATCCAGCTCCTTGCCCAGCCGCCCGGCCTCGTCGGCCAGCTCCGCGGCGAGGCGGGGCTGCAGGTCGGCGGCAGGGTCATCGGCGGCCATCAATCCTCCGGCATGCGGATCCAGCCCTGCTTCATGGCGTAGACGACGGCCTGCGTGCGGTCGTTGACCGACAGCTTGCGCAGGATCGAACTCATGTGGTTCTTGACCGTCTGCTCGCTGATGGACAGGGCGTAGGCGACCTGCTTGTTGGTCATGCCCTGGGCGATGTTGTCCAGGATCTCCACCTCGCGCGGTGAGAGCGGGGCGAAGATGGGGGTGTCGGACTGACCGTAGACGGCCAGGTCGCGGAACTCCTTGAGGACGCGACTGGCGACGCTCGGTCGGGCGAAGACCCGATCGTTGATGAGGTACTCGCCGGCACTCACGCGCCGGATGATGGTCACGAGGTCGTCCGGCCCCACATCCTTGAGGATGAAGGCCGCGGCGCCCGCCTTGATGGCGTCGAAGAGTTGGTCCTCGTCTTCCGCCATGGCCAGGCAGACGATGCCCACGGCGGGCAGCTCGCGCTTGATGCGCTGCGTGATCTCGATGCCGCCGGGCGCCGGCAGCGAGAGGTCCATGAGGATGATGTCGGGCGATTCGGACTGCGCCAGCTCGAAGGCGCCGCGGGCGTCCTCCGCTTCACCGACGATCTCGAAGTCCTGCTCACGCAGGAGGATCTCGCGGATGCCCACCCGGAACATGGGGTGGTCGTCGACGATGAGGATCTTGGTCCGCTGGTCGGCCGGGGTGCGCCGGTCGGGGCCGCCGCGACGGCGGTCCGCGCCGCTGTAATCGTTGGCCATGCCGCTCCGCTCCTTCTCCTAGCTCAGGATGATGGTAAGCCGAACCGTCGTGCCGCTGTCGGCGACGGCGTGGATGTCGAGTACTGCGCCGACCATGGCGGCGCGTTCCTGCATGAAGCGGAGGCCGAAGTGGCCACCGCTGCCCGCCTCATCGGGCGCGGCCGGCGGGTGGAAGCCCTTGCCGTCATCGGTCACCTCCAAGATCCAGCTGGCGGGAAGATCGTCGGTGGCCGCCTCGTGGCGCGTGCTGATCCGCACGTGATGGGCAGCCGCGTGCTTGCGCACGTTGCGCAGCGCTTCCTGGGCCACGCGGAGCACGACCGTCTGGCGGGCCTCATCCAGGAGGTCGTCAGAGGCGGCCAGGTCCAGCTCGACGGCCGGTCCGCCACGGCCCGCGAGCTGCGTCACCGACTCACTCAGGGCGCGGTCCAGGCCCTGCTCCTCCAGCAACGGCGGCCGCAGCTGGCTGATGAACCCGCGCAGGTCCCCCAGCTCGCCGCGGAGCTGGTCGCGCAGGGCCCGCAGCTCCGCCGGCACCTGGTCGGGGCGGGTCTCCAGAGCGCGACCGATGATGTCGACCTGGAAGATCGCGTTCGCCAGGGCCTGGGCGGGCCCGTCGTGGATCTCCTGGGCCAGGCGTGCGCGCTCCGCCTCCTGGGCCTCCAGGAGCCGCAGGCGCTCCTCCGGGTCCATCGCAGGGCGGCGGGGTGCGCCCTCGGCGCCCTGGGCCAGGAAGCGACGGTCCGCGTCGAGGCCGCGCAGCGCCGCCTCCAGGCGGGTCACGGCGGCCTTGTCGGTCACGCCGCGGGCCAGCTCGCGGAGGCGCGCCGTGGCCTCGGTCAGGACGTCCATGGCGTGCCGATCCAGGTCGCTCATGGCACGCAGGCCGCCGTCTGGTCGATGAGGTACAGGCGCGTGTGCGCGCCGGCGGCCGCGGGCAGGGTGCCCGGTCTGAAGCACGCGGCGCCGTCGAAGCCGGGCGCGCTACGGGCCACTTCGCCGAACATCAGGACCGCGCGCGCGCCGAATTGGCGGGCTAGCTGGAGCACGTCGGCCGGAGGCTCGTCGGGCAGGATCAGGGTCGGTCGCCCGGCGATCAGGCCAAGGCCGATCGGTTCGTCGCTGATGACGGCCGCGGGCGCGCCGGCCTGGGCCGGCAGCTGGCCCACCATGGCCACGGCCGCGGCGCTCTCGCGCGCGGCCTGGTTGGTCGCGAACGAGCCGGTGAGCCATACCTCCAGGCCGGTCAGCGGCAGGGCCAGGGCGAGGGTGACGAGGGGCGCCAGCCACGCGTTCTGCTTGTCCCAGCCGCGCCACGCCCCGATGGCCGCGACCGCCCGGTCGGTCGCCAGCGCGGCGACGACCAGCAGGGCCACCAGGGCCGGCCCGGATGCATGCAGGAAGGTCCCTGCCAACGTGGCGACCGGGAAGAGGAGGCCGGTGGCCACGAACATGAGGGCGGCGGCCAGGGTCAGGGCGCGCAGGGCGGTCGCGCTGCGGAGGGCCGGGGTGCGCCAGGCCCACAGCAGTCCGAGCAGGCCGAAGACCCCCACGGGCAGGGTCGGCAGCAGCAGCACGTCCACCAGCTGGTGCCACATCCCGGCGAGGATGTGCTCCCCGATGACCAGGGGCCCCTGGGCCAGGAAGGCGGCCATGGTCGGTGGCTGGACGAAGGCGAAGACGTCCTGGTTGCGGGTGAACCACAGGTTCTGGATGGCCTGGCCCGGGAACGGCGAGCCAAAGACCAGCGCCTGGCGCAGGAGCCACGGCGCGACCACGATCGCGCCGGCCACGACGACCGGGCCAAGGGTCCGGGCCAGCCACGCGGCGCGCTCGCCGGATGCGCGGCGGCGCAACTCGGGGAGGAGGAGCAGCAGGTAGGTGAGGCCCACCCAGATCGCTTCCTGGCGAGCCAGGTAGGCCAGCCCCAGCAGGGCGCCGAGCGCGACGCCCCAGCGCCGACCTGAGGCGGCGTCCAGGGCCCGGGGCATGACACAGCAGGCCGCCACCGCGAGGACCGCGAAGGGGACGCTCGAGTCGGGACCGGTGACCGCCACGAGGAAGGGACCGAACAGCGCGGCGACGAGCCCGCTGCCGAGGGCCACGGTCGTCCGACGGCGGCCGGTGAGACCGTTGGCGGCCGCAGCCTGGTCGGCCACGTACCAGGTGAGCGGCGCAAGGGCCGCTCCGACCACGATCATGGCCACCTGGGCGGCCAGCAGGGAGGTCGTGCCACCCAGCACCATGGGGATCGCTGCCAGCAGGCTGGCGAGGGGCATCCACAGGGTGAAGGCCGGTTGGGGCAGGGTCAGCGGCGGGCTGGCGTAGGTCCACAGGACATCGGCGGTCAGGCCCTGGCCGGAAGCGAGGCGGCCCGCGACGCCGACGTAGTAGGCGCTGTCGACGGTCGGGACGAAGCTCACCTGGCTGACCGCGACGGCCCGCGCCACGAGGGCCAGGCCCACCAGGGCGGCGCCGACCAGCCAGGGCGACAAGCCGGCGACGGCAGGGCGACCCGCGGCGTCAGTGGCCACAGCGCGCATCCCCCGGGGTGAGGCAGACGGCGTAGAGGGCGGCGGCGACCTGGCCATCGGCGGAGGAGGTGACGACGGGCGCCGACAGCCAGCCCGGGCGCGCCGTGCCGTCGAGCACGGGCTCCAGGGAGGGCACGATCTGGCTCCGTTCCAGGACCAGCCAGCGCACGTCGTAGGCGGCTGCGGCCTGCTCCACGACGGGCAGCGGGTCGGCGGGGCTCATGACGCCCGACCGGCCCGTCGTGTACCACCAACCGGCGGGGTCGGCGCTCATCAGGCGGTCGGCCGTAGGCAGGCCTTGGAGGGCCAGGGCGATCGGAGCACGGGCGTCGGCGACGCCCTGGAAGACGCCGCTCGTGATGAGCGTGGTCCCGGCCGCAAAGACGGCCACGACCGCCACGGCGATGGCGCTGAACGTCCGGCTCGCGCGCGGCACGTCCCAGTCGGCGCGGCGGCGGGCGACCCAGCCCACGGCCGCCGCGATGCCCACCGGGAGCAGCAGGTAGGCCGCGGGCAGCAGGGCCACGGCCGAATGCATGAAGTTGCCCGACGGCACATGCAGGGCGAAGAGCAGGCTGCTGAACGCCAGCAGGGTGAGGCCGTAGATGAACCACGGGCTCAGCGCCGGGGTGCGCCGGCGCAGCCACACCCCGACCACGGCGAACGGCGCGAGAACGACCGCGAAGGGCTGGTAGGCGAAGAGGCCGATGGCGGCCACCAGGCCCAGCAGCCGACTCTGCACGAGCGGGCCCAGGCCCTGCGCGAGGAACGAGCTGAGGGTGGGCGTGCCCGTGACGCTGAAGAGCTGGTCGTAGGACGTGATCCACAGGATGCGGCCGGTGGCGGCCGACGGGAGGGGCGTGCCGAAGACATCGATCTGGCGCAGGTACCACGGTCCCATCACGACGGCGAAGGCCACGCCGCAGCCGATGGCCGCCGCCCAGCCGATGCGTCCGGCCGCCAGGACCCCTCCGCCCGCGCGCCACGCCCGCCAGCGCTCGACGAGGAAGGCCAGGCCGAACGGGACGCCCAGGAGGATCCCGTCGTTACGGGCGAGGCTGGCCAGGCCGACCACCAGGCCACCGGCCACGAAGGCGCGGCGGTCGCCGGCCAGCCCGCGGCCGCAGAGCCACAGGGCGAGCGCCCCCAGGAAGAGGTAGAGGCCGAAGTTGTCCGGCTGTGCCATGTAGGCCGTGACGGCGCCGGGGACCGCGACCAGGGCACCGCCCACGAGGGCCTGCCAGCGCTCGAGACCGGCGTCCAGACCGATGAGATAGGTGAGTGGCGCCGCGGCCGCGCCGGCCAGCCAGAAGGGCAGGGCGGAGGCCAGCGCAGTGGGTCCGAGCAGCCAGATGAACGGCACCTGGATGAACGATGCGAGGGGCAGCCAGTGCGCGTCGGCGGGTACCGGAAGGACGGGTACGGCCGGGATATGACCACCCACCTCCAGGTAGGCCCACACGAACGGGACGTTCAGGCCATGGCCCGCCGCGAGCTGGCGGGCGACGTCCACGTAATAGAAGGCGTCAAGGTAGCCGGGGCCCATGAAGAGCAGGCCGGCCGCGGCGCGGACGGCCAGCGCGGCCGCGAACAGGAGGATCGGCAGGGCCAAGGCCGGTGCAATCTAGCACCGGGCTCCCGTCCTGTGACCGGTACCAATGGGCTACGGGCGTGCGTGACGCCGCTGCTAGGCTGGCGGCTGATGGAGGCAACCGTCCCCCGCCGTTTCGCGCTGCCCGCGCCCTGGCTGGCCGCCTCGCTCCTGCTCGGGACGATCTGCTGGGCGGGCATCGCCGCGCTCACCGCGGGCCTCATCAGCGTGCAACCACCGGAGGCCGGCTTCGACCTTGACCTCTTGCTGCAGGCCGGCCGACGGGTGGCCGAGGGCCTGAGTCCGTACGACCCGGCCAGCCTCGTGACGCCCCTCCAGGCGCGCGACCTCTTCTATTCCTACCCGCCCGTGGTGGCGCAACTCCTGAGCGTGACGGCCGGGCTGTCGACCGCGGCCATGCTGCTGCTCTGGGGCGTCGGGTCGGTGGGTGGGCTGATCCTTGTCACCGAGGCGCTGCGGCGGCGCCTGGCCCCGGCCACGTCGGTGCTCGCCGGCCTGGCCCCGGTGCTGGCCGTGGCGCCACTGGTCTTCCCCTTCAGCGTGGCCCTCATGTTCGGCAACCTGGACGCGTGGTTCCCGCTCGTCTACGGGCTCCTGCTCCTGGCCGCGCTGGGTGGCGGCCGGCCAGCCCGGGTCGCGGCCGGCGTGGGTCTGGCGGCGGCGATCGTGGCCAAGCTGCATCCCGCCTCGCTCGTCGTCTGGCTGGCCGTCCGCGGCCGCCATCACCGGGCCATGTGGGGGGTGCTGGCCGCCACCGTCATCTCCGGCGCGGCCCTCGTGCTGGTCAGCCTCGCCATCGGCGGCGCGGCTCCGTGGGCCGATTACCTGACCGTGGTCCGCGCGGAGGCCGGGGCCATCATCCTGACCCCCGTCAACGTGGGCCCGGCACCGCAGATAGCTCTGCTGCTGGGGGCCAGCGAAGCCACGGCCAGAGTGCTCGGCGTGGCCGTGGCCGTGGCGGGCCTCGCGCTCACCGTGTGGGCGGCCGAGCGCTCCCGTGATGTGGTGACGAGCCTGGCCCTGGCGGCCGTGGCCTCGCTGGTGATGCTGCCGATCACCTGGTACCACTATCCGCTGGCGCTGATGCCGTTCGCCATCGCGGCCTACTTCCGGGCGGCGCCCGACCAGGCGGTGACCGTGCGGAGCCTGCTCGGCGCGGCGGTGCTGGCGTCGCTGCTGGCGATCCTGGCCCCGGTCGCGGTCTGGCTGGCGGTGGCGCTGGTCGTGGCGGCCGTCATGCGGACCGAGCCGCGCGAGGTGCGAGCGCCGCATGCCCCGATGGTGGCCTCCGCAGGCGCGGCGTGAGACAGCGGGCGCTGCTGCACGGCCTGACGGTCCTGGCCGTCCTGGCCGGCGCGTACATGTTCTTCGTGCTGTGCCCCTCGATCATCTACACGCTCGGGTTCGACGCCCACTCCTACTGGGGCTTCCCGCGGCCCGACCTGTATGCCGGCACCGCGGCCGCCAACGGCATGGGCGTCTACCGCTACGCGCCCGTCTTCGCACCGCTGCTGGAGCTGTTCAGCCGGCTCGACTGGAGCACCTTTGCCGTGCTCTGGCTGGCGCTGCTCGTGGCGACGTCCATGTGGCTCGCGGGCCGCTGGTGGCTCCTGGCCCTGGCTTTCCCGCCGCTCATCTTCGAGTTCTACATGGGCAACATCCACCTGCTGCTGGCGGCCGCCATCGTCATCGGCTTCCGCTACCCCGTGACGTGGAGCTTCGTGCTGCTGACCAAGGTCACGCCCGGCGTGGGGCTGCTGTGGTTCGCCGTCCGTCGAGAGTGGCGGTCGCTGGCGATCGCCGTCGGCGCGACCGTGGCCGTGGTGGCCGCCGGGCTGCTCCTCGCCCCCGACACCTGGAACGCGTGGTTCGCCTCCCTGGCCGGCACGGCGGACGCGACCGGTTCGAACCACGTGCCGATCCCACTGCTCGTGCGCCTCCCGGTGGCCGCGCTGGTGGTGATCTGGGGGGCCAGGACGGACCGCCGCTGGACGGTCGTGGTGGCCGCCACGATCGGCCTGCCGACCCTCTGGACGCACGGCTTCGCCCTGCTGCTGGGCGCCATCCCGCTGCTGGATCCGGCGTGGGCCACGCGCAGCCCGGCGGCGCGGCTGCGCGCTCGCCTGGTGACCCTCACCGCAGGCCGGCGCCACCCCGCCGCCAGCCAGGTTCCCGCATGACGGTCGCGACCAACGTCCGAGATCCTGCCCGCGACCTGGCGGACCCGTTCCTCGTGCGCCTGCTGCGCTCGCCGTGGGCGCCCCTGGCGGTGGGCTTCGTGGCGTTCCTGCTGTACCTGCCACTGGCCAGCCAGGTCCAGCGCGACCGGCCGGACTTCTTCTACCTGGCCGACGCATTCCTGCACGGCCGGACCTGGCTGGAGCCAGCCTCGTGGCTGGGGCCGCAGGACATCGTGCCCATCGGCGGGCATATCTACGTGCCGTTCGGGCCGTTTCCGGCCCTCCTCTTCGTGCCCCTGGTCGCGGTCTTCGGGGCGGCCGGACCGGCGTCGGTCGAATTCGTCATCAACGCCGCGCTCGCCGGTGCATGCGTGGGCCTGGCGTGGCGGTTGATCGCCCGTTTCGACAACGGCCGCCTGGGCGACCGCGTCTTCCTTGTCGCGTTCTTCGGTTTCAGCACGGATCTCTGGTCGATCACCGTCCAGGGCGGCGTGTGGCACACCGGCCAGCTGGTGGCGATGGCCTCGCTGCTCCTGGCGCTCCTGGAGGCGACCGGCCGACGGCGACCACTGGTCATGGGCCTGCTGGTCGGGGCGGCCTTCCTGAGCCGCGCGCCGATCCTGTTCGCCGTGCCGTTCTTCCTGGCCGTGGCGGTCTTCCACGACGGCCAGCGCTGGCGATCGATCCGCTGGCGGCCGGCCCTGCGCGACGGAGCCCTCCTGGTGGCCGGCCTGGTGCCATTCCTGGCCTTCTTCGCCTGGTACAACGCGGTGCGCTTCGGGTCGCCATTCGAGTCGGGCTACGGGCTGGCCACGCTGACCGAGCCGGTCCTCATCGCCGAGCGGGCGCAGGGCCTCTTCGCCCTCGTGCACATCCCCCAGAACCTGCAGTACCTCCTCCTGGAGCTGCCGATCGCCGCGCCCATCCCGCTCTTCCTGCGGCCCGACGGCTACGGGTTCCCGCTCCTGCTGCAGAGCCCGGCGATCCTGCTGGCGTTCAAGGCGCGATGGCGCGATCCGCTCGTCCTGGGGGCCGGGCTGACCGCGCTCGCGGTGCTCGTGCCGAGCCTCCTCTACTACGGCGGGGGCTTCTACCAGTTCGGCTTCCGCTACTTCCTTGACGCGATGCCCTTCGTGCTGGTCGTCGTCGCCTCGGGCGCGCGGACGCCGCTCAGCCGTTGGTGGAAGGTGCTCATCGTGGCTGGCATCGTCATCAACGCCTGGGGTGTCCTGTTCAGCGGCTGACAGCTTCGGCCCTTACGACGGCGGGGACGGCCATGAGCATCGACAGTGAGGCGGGGCCCAGGGACGGCCAAGCCAGGACGGCCGTCAGCAGGGCAGTGACATAGGCTGCTCGTGGTCGGCGCGGGCCAAGTCCGAGGACAGCGACCACTCCGGCCGCGATCAATACGAAGGTCAGCGGTCCCCACGCGAACAGGTAGGCCAAGCTGATGCCCATCGCTTGAGTGTCGGGCACGACCTGGGTCAGGTATGTCCATGTCGATGAGGGACCAGCGGCGACGAGGCCGAGGACGCCCCAAACGCCGATGACCACCAGAGTCCACGCCGCGGCGCGCCACCGCCGCGTCGCGATCAGCCAGATGACGAGCAGGCCGGGGAAGATCTTCCACGCTGCCAGGGTCCCGACGAGGCCTGCCACGACCAGATCGCGTTCGCGGAGCTGCCAGACGAACAGGAATGCCACCAACAGAAAGCCGTTGATGTTGCCGGTCACGGCCGTCAGGCCGATCGGGTAGCCGAGCGCGGCCATCAGCAGTGCTGTCCCCATCCGACCCTCAGCGAGCTGCCAGGCGAGCCATACGGCCATGACCAGCAGGAGGGCACCCATCCATATCGCCAGCCCCGCCATCGACGGCAATGCGGCAAGTAGACGCCACGGAACTGCGAACGCAGGCGGATAGAGAAACGGAGCGGTGAAGAACGGCGGGTTCGTTGGTATCGGTCGGTCGCCCGCAGACAGGGAGTACAGGAGGTGGCCCGCATTCAAACGTTCGCCGGCCGCGAGGTAGCCGATCGCATCGCCTGCGGGGTATCGCGACAGGAAGAAGAGAAACCACCCGGCGACTGAAGCGACAGCCGCCAGTGCCGCTACTACATCGCGCGCGCGCCGCGCTGGCCGGGCCACGGGTTCCGATGGTGGCAGCATGTCTGACATGACCTACCCCTTGGTACCAATCGAGGGTTACCTTGGGTTCGTGCCGCACCGACCCAGCGAACCTCGACACTACGCGGGCGAATGCTATTGGTAGACCGGCTGGGCGTGTAGGCCACAGGTGTCGATGGGGTGCCCTCTGATTTCGGTCGAATCATGAGTCTGGGTCCTTTGCGCTCGGCATTGGCGCGTGTCGGCCTGCCGGTCTGGTTCCTGCTGATCGACACGCAGCTGATCGGCCAGCAGATCCCGCCCGGCG
>CAZFGT010000033.1:0-28502 GCA_964518505.1 uncultured Anaerolineaceae bacterium
GGACGAGGTCTTCCCCGACCGCGACCACTTCGGCCGCATCTTCTACAACCAGGCCCGCATGTCGGCCGCCGGCATCCCCCAGGTGGCCCTGGTCATGGGCAGCTGCACGGCCGGCGGCGCCTACGTCCCGGCGATGAGCGACGAGACGGTCATCGTCCGGGGGACCGGCACGATCTTCCTCGGCGGGCCGCCGCTGGTGAAGGCGGCCACGGGCGAGGAGGTCACCGCCGAGGAGCTGGGCGGGTCGGCCGTCCACACCCGCACCAGCGGCGTGGCCGATCACGAGGCGCTCGACGACGAGCACGCCCTGGCCCTGGCGCGCGAGATCGTGGCTTCCCTGAGCTGGCGCAAGCCGGATCCGCCGTGGGAGCGGGCTGTCGGCTGCCCGCCCCTCACCGGCGCACCGCTCGGCGTCGGCGGAGCGGCCGACGATCCCTACGGCCTGTACGGCGTGGTGCCGGCCGACCTGCGGCAGGGCTACGACGTGCGCGAGGTCATCGCCCGCCTGGTCGACGGCTCCGAGTTCCACGAGTTCAAGCGCGAGTACGGCTCGACGCTCGTGTGCGGCTTCGCCCACCTGGACGGGTGGCCGCTCGGCATCCTCGCCAACAACGGGGTGCTGTTCAGCGAGTCGGCCCTCAAGGGCGCCCACTTCATCGAGCTGGCCTGCCAGCGACGGATCCCCCTGCTCTTCCTGCAGAACATCACCGGTTTCATGGTCGGACGCGAGTACGAGGCCGGGGGGATCGCCAAGGACGGCGCCAAGCTCGTCACCGCCGTGGCCACGGCCGCGGTCCCCAAATTCACCGTCCTCATCGGCGGCTCGTTCGGGGCCGGCAACTACGGCATGGCTGGCCGCGCCTATGGCAGCCGCGGCCTGTGGTCGTGGCCCAACGCACGCATCAGCGTCATGGGTGGCGCGCAGGCCGCCCGCGTGCTGTCGACCGTCCGCGAGGGCTCGTTGCCCGGCGGGGAGTGGGCCAGCGAGGCGGCGAGGGACGCCTTCGAGGCGCCCATCCTGGCCGAGTACGAGCGCCAGGGTCACCCCTACTACGCCACGGCACGCCTGTGGGACGACGGCGTCATCGACCCTGCCCAGACGCGTGACGTGCTCGCCCTGGCCATCTCGGCGGCGCTCAACGCGCCCATCCCGGAGACCCGCTTCGGCGTCTTCCGGATGTGATGCCCGCGGCCGCGGCAGGCGTGTAGCATCGCCCCATGGCCCAGCCCGACGGGACGCGAGGTCGCGTGCTCCAGGTGAACGTGTCCGCCGGCGGCGTGCCCAAGCGGCCGGTCGCCGAAGCGTGGGTCGACCGCCTCGGGCTCGCCGGCGACGCCCACCACGACGAGACCGAGCACGGCGGCCCGCACCGGGCGGTGGCCCTCTACGCTCTCGAGGCCATCCGCCGCGTGCAGGCGGATGGCCACCCCATCAGCCCCGGGGCGGCCGGCGAGAACCTCACCACCACCGGCCTCGAGCTGGCGGCGCTCCCGGTGGGGACACGCCTGGCCATCGGCGAGCGCCTGGTCCTGGAGCTGTCCAAGCCCGCCAACCCGTGCAAGACGATCGCCGCCAACTTCACCGACGGGCGGTTCGCCCGCATCTCCATCGCGACCCATCCCCTGGACTCGCGGATGTACGCCCGCGTCCTCACCGAGGGTCCCGTCCGGCCGGGCGACGCGATCACCGTCCTGCCGCCGGCGCCCGGCTCCACGGCCCAGCTCCATGAACTGCTGGACCTGGTCGAGTCGGTCGAGCAGCACGAGGCGCTCCTCCTGTGGCGCGGCGCCCGCGCGGCCGGCCACGACATCCGGATCCTGGACGACGGCGACCTCGCCGCGGCCGCCGCCCCAGGCCTTGACCATCCCGCCTTCAACCGCGCCTACGGCCTGCGCCAGCTGCCCAACCTGCTCGATCGGCTGACGGCCTTCTACCGCGATGAGGGGACGACCGGCTATCTCGTGGCCGCCGAGCCGCCGTGGCCGGGGGCGCTCGGGGGTCCCACCTGCGATCTGCTCGCGACCCACCCCGCGGCGGTGCCCTCGTTGCCGTCGCCCTCCGGGATCGTCATCCGCAGATTCGGCGGCCAGGACGCCGACCGCTGGCTACAGGCCGCCATGGAGGTGCCGGCGGACGTGTTCGATCCGCCCATGGCCCCGGCCGCGCGGCGCGCTTTCCTGGACGGGCTCCTGGCCACGGCGACCGGCCACGGCTCCACGTTCTACCTCGCCGAAGCCGACGGGTCGCCGGTCGGATGGGCCAGGGTCTTCGTGCGGCGCGGCGTCGCCTTGCTCGGCGCGGCCGAGGTGGTGCCCGCCTGGCGCGGCCGCGGCATCCACCGGGCGCTGATCGCAGAGCGGGCTCGCCAGGCGGAAGCGGAGGGCACCCTGCACCTCGTGGCGCAGGCGCGCCAGGGGTCGCCATCCGCACGCCACCTGGCGGCCATGGGCCTCCGCCCCATCTGGAGCCGCCGCGACTACCCGTACGCGGTGGAGGCGGCCCTGCCGGCCCCGCGGTGAGCGGCTCGCTGCGGCTCGAGCGGGCGGGCCCGGCCGGTGCGGTCGTGCGCGTGACCCTGGGCCGGCCGGACGTCCACAACGCCCTCGATGCCGAGCTCATCGACGGGCTCCGTCGAGCCTTCGGGCGGCTGGCGGACGAACCTCCCGACCGGCTGCGGGCCGTCGTCCTGGCGGGCGAAGGGCCGTCCTTCTGCGCCGGCGCCGACATCGCCTGGATGCGCGCCAGCCTGGAGCTGACCCGTGAGGACAACGAGGCCGATGCGATGGCCCTGGCCGAGATGCTCGATGCCCTCGACCATTGTCCCGTCCCCGTCATCGCCCGCGTCCACGGGGCGGCCCTGGGCGGTGGCATGGGCCTGTGCGCGGTGAGCGACCTGGTCATCGCCGAGGCTGGCGCGCGATTCGGCTTCACCGAGACGCGCCTGGGGCTGCTGCCGGCGGTCATCAGCCCCTTCGTCATCGCCAAGATCGGCGAGAGCCAGGCTCGCGCGCTCTTCCCCGGCGGGCGCCGCTTCGACGCGACACGCGCGCTGCGGATCGGCCTGGTCCACGAGGTCGTGGAGGGCATCGAGGCGCTCGATGCGGCCGTGGAGACGGCCCTTGCCGACATCCTCGCCGCCGGCCCGACGGCCGCCCGCGCGGCCAAGGCCATCGTCCGCGAGGTCCGCGGCCTGCCGCACGAGGCCACCCGCTGGCACACCGCGCGGCGCATCGCGACACAGCGCACGAGCCCAGAGGGCCAGGAAGGGCTGCGCGCCTTCCTCGAGCACCGCCCGCCGGCGTGGCGCGACGAGGGCTCCTGAGCGACCGGCGCAGCCACTTGACGACGAACACGACGAACGCGACATTACGAACGATGGCTCGACCCGCCGACCTCGCCGAGCTCGTCGGCCCCGGTGAGGCGGCGCGGCGGCTCGGCGTCACGACCCGCACGGTGCAGCGCTGGCTCCGCACGGGCCGCCTCCCCGCCGTGCGCGTCGGCACCCGCCTGAAGGTGCCGGCGGACGCCCTCGCCGGCCGGCCCGACGAGGTGCTCGTGCTACGCGCGCCGGTCACCGCGCGACCGCGGCCGATCCACCGCCTCCTGGTGGCCAACCGGGGTGAGCTGGTCGCCCGCATCGCCCGGACCTGTCGGCGCCTCGGCATCACCTGCCTGGCGCTCGTCACGGAGGACCAGCGGGAGACCTGGTGGTCACGGCAGGCGGACGAACGCGTGCCCCTGGCCACGACCTACCTGGACGGGCCGGCCGTCATCCGAGCGGCCCTGGATGCGGGCGCCGACGCCATCCACCCCGGCTACGGGTTCCTGGCCGAGCAGGCTGACTTCGCGGCGGCCGTGGTCGCGGCCGGCCTGATCTGGGTCGGGCCCCCCGCGGCGGCGATGCGGGCCCTTGGCGACAAGGCTGCGGCACGGCAGCGCGCCGCGGCGGCCGGCCTGCCGGTGCTGGCCGGCTACGACGGCGAGGACCAGACCGACCGGCGGCTGGCCCGGGCGGCGTCGGCCATCGGCTGGCCCGTCCTCATCAAGCCGAGTGCCGGCGGGGGCGGCCTTGGCATGCACGTGGTGCGCTCCCGCGGTGCGTTCCACGAGGCGTGTGAGCAGGCGCGCCGGGAAGCTCGAGCCGCCTTCGGCGACGACCGGCTGGTCCTGGAGCGGTACGTGGAGCACCCGCGTCACGTGGAGGTCCAGCTCCTCTGCGATGCCCACGGCGGCGCGATCCACCTTGGGGAACGGGACTGCTCGCTGCAGCGGCGCCACCAGAAGGTGCTGGAGGAGGCGCCGGCGCCGCGCGTGACGAAGGCGCTCCGTGACCGGATGGGGGCCGCCGCCGTGGCCCTCGCCCGATCGGCCGGCTACGTCGGCGTGGGAACGGCCGAGTTCCTCGTCGATGCGGACGGCGCTTTCACGTTCATGGAGCTCAACGCGCGCCTCCAGGTCGAGCACCCCGTGACGGAGGCTGTGACCGGGCTCGACCTCGTGGAGGCCCAGCTGCGGGTGGCCGCCGGCGAGCCGCTGGGGCTGCGCCAGCGGGACGTCCGGCTGCATGGCCACGCCGTGGAGGCGCGCCTCTACGCCGAGGACCCGTGGGCCGGCTTCGCCCCCTCGAGCGGGCGCCTGGAGGTCGTCACCTGGCCCCCGCCATCCGGCGACCTGCGTCTCGAGGCGGGTGTCGGCGCGGGCGACGTCATCGGCACGCGCTACGACCCCCTCCTGGCCAAGCTCATCGCCTCCGGCCCGACCCGCTCGGCCGCCCTGGACCGGCTGGACCACGCCCTTGCCGGCACGGCCACGGTGGGTGTGACGACCAACCGCGACTTCCTGCGCGCGGTCCTCGTCTGGCCGGAGGTGCGGCAGGGCCGCGTCGTGACGGACACCCTGGAGGCACGCTGGCCGGCGGTCCCGGACGCGCTCCCCGATGGCGCCTGGGAGTTCGCGGCGGCGGCCCTGGCCGCCCCGCCGGAGGCCACCCCCCTGGCACCGCCCATCGGCTTCCGCCTCAACGGACCGCGCCGGGTGGCCGTGGCCATCGGCGAGGAGGTGCGCGTCGTGGCGGTCGATCCGAGCCGCGACCGGCCGGGCGCCCGTGCCGTGCGGCCCGACGGGTCACTCGTGCTCGACGTCGGCGGGCGGGCCGTGGGGGCGCGGCTGGCCCCACCCCCGTCGGTCGACGCCGCCGTGCGCCATGCGGCTCCCGCGGCCGGCGGCGACCTCATCCGGGCGCCGCTCGCCGGCGTGATCGGCGCCGTGCGCGTGGCCCCCGGAGAGGCCGTGGCCGCAGGACAGGTCCTGCTGACCCTGGAGGCGATGAAGATGGAGCACCCCGTCCGGGCGACGGCCGACGGCCTCGTCACCAGGCTGCTCGTCCGCGCCGGCCAGGCCGTGCAGCGTGGCGACGAACTCGTCGGGCTAACCTGACGCGATGCCGCTGCCGACGCACGTCCGCATCTACGAAGTGGGCCCGCGCGACGGGCTGCAGAACGAGTCGGTTGCCGTGCCCACCGCCGCCAAGCAGGACTTCATCGAGCAGCTCGTGGCCGCCGGCCTGCGTGAGATCGAGGCCACCAGCTTCGTCTCGCCGCGGGCCATCCCCCAGCTCGCCGACGCCGACACGCTCCTGCCGCTCCTGCCCTGGACCGGACCTGATGGGGCAGTGCGCTACCCGGTGCTGGTGGCCAACGAGCGGGGTCTGACCAGGGCGGAGGCGGCCGGCGCCCGGGCCATGGCCGTCTTCACCGCCGCCAGCGATGCCTTCACCAAGGCCAACATCGGCATGTCGGTCGACGACTCGCTGGTCGCCTTCCGGCCCTTGGTGGCACGAGCCCGTGCCCTTGGCTGGTGGACGCGCGGGTACGTGTCGACCGCCTTCGGCTGTCCGTTCAGCGGCCGTGTGGATCCGGCCCGCGTCGTGGCGGTGGCGGGCGCCCTGGCGGAGCTGGGGGTGGACGAGGTCTGCCTGGGCGACACGATCGGCGTCGGCGTGCCGTCGCAGGTCCACGAGCTGACCGGCCGCACCGTCGCTGCGGGCCTGCCCCTCGACCGTCTCGCCTACCACTTCCATGACACGCGTGGCACCGCCCTGGCCAACGTGGTGGCGGGGCTGGAGGAGGGCGTGACCTGTTTCGACGCCTCGACCGGCGGGACGGGCGGCTGTCCCTACGCCCCCGGCGCGGCGGGGAACCTGGCCACGGAGGACCTGGTCTACCTCCTCGACGGCCTGGGCATCGACCACGGGGTGCGGCTGGCGGGCGTCCTGGAGGCAGCCCGCGCCATCGCCGAGGCGCTCGGCCGACCGATCGCGTCCAAGGTCGGCCAGGCCGGCGGTTGGGATGCCGGCACCGGTCAGGCGACCGGCCGCCGCTGACCCGGTCCGTGCTCGCGCCGGCGCCCGGCGCTTGGTTATGATGCGCCCGATGCGCGGCCGAGTCCCGGCCGGCCTCAGGGAGTGATGGATAGCGTCGTCCTGCTCTTGAACGCGAATTACGAGCCGCTCAACGTGTGCGACACGAGGCGTGCGTTCCGTCTCCTGTTCGGCGCCAAGGCCGAGGTCCTGGAGTACGACCATCACGAGGTGCGCACCCCGCGCGAGGTGTTCCGCGCCCCGAGCGTCATCCGCCTCCAGTACCACATCAAGCGGCCGCGACCCCGTGTCAAGCTCTCGCGCCGCGAGGTCTTCGCCCGCGATGCCCACACCTGCCAGTACTGCGGGGCGCGGACGCACGACCTGACCATCGACCACGTCATGCCGCGCCACAGGGGCGGCACCCATTCCTGGGAGAACCTCGTCGCCGCATGCACGTCGTGCAACCACCGCAAGGGCGGCAAGACACTGGACGAGGCGCATTTCCGCCTCCTGCGGCCGCCCGCCGAGCCGCGCAGCGACCTCTACTCGCTGTTCACGCCCTACCTCGCCGACCCACGGAACGAACCCTGGCGGACATACCTCTTCCTGGGCCACGACTGAACCTGCCCGCCCAGGTGACGGCCGTCCTGGACGGGCTTCGGGCGGACGGCCACCAGGCGTACGTGGTGGGCGGGTCGCTGCGTGACCTGCTGCTCGATCGCCAACCGGCCGACTGGGACGTGGCCACCGACGCCCTCCCGGCCCAGGTGACGGCCCGCTTCCCGGGCAGCCACGAGGTCGCCCGCTTCGGCACCGTGCTCATCCCCGGCGCGGCCGGCCAGGACGAGGTGGAGGTGACCACCTTCCGCCGCGACCACCGTTACGGTGACCACCGGCGCCCCGATCACGTGACGTTCACGAGGAGCCTCACCCAGGACCTCGCCCGACGTGACTTCACCATCAACGCCATGGCCCTGGGGCCGGAGGGCCTGGTCGACCCGCACGGCGGGCGCGCCGACCTGGCGCGTCGCCTCGTGCGGGCGGTCGGCGACCCGGCCGTCCGCTTCGACGAGGACGCGCTGCGCCTCCTGCGGGCCGTCCGGCTGGCGGCCGTCCTGGGCTTCGAGCTGGAGGCGGCCACGCGTCGCGCCATCCGGGACGCCGCACCCCTGTTGCGCCACGTCTCGGCCGAGCGGCGGGGCCGCGAGCTGAAGCGACTCCTCGCCGCGAACCCGCCCTCGCGCGGACTGCGGCTGCTGGATGAGACGGGCCTGCTGCAGGTGCTCTCACCGGAGCTGGCGGCGCAACGGGGGGTCGCGCAGGCGAAGGTGCCCGGCGACGACCTGTGGGCCCACACGCTGCGCACCG
Organism: uncultured Anaerolineaceae bacterium; assembly: GCA_964518505.1. Taxonomy (GTDB): domain Bacteria; phylum Chloroflexota; class Limnocylindria; order Limnocylindrales; family CSP1-4; genus DASPUH01. The sequence goes on from CAZFGT010000033.1 coordinate 7,731, forward strand.
TCGATGCCGCCGCGATGCTGGCGCCGGGCGACGAGACGCTGCTCCTGGCGGCCCTGCTGCACGACATCGGCAAGCCGTCGACCCAGGCAGAGGGCCACTTCCACGGCCACGAGGTGGCGGGGGCCGCGCTCGCCGCGCGCTGGCTGCGCGGCCTGGGGCTGCCGCGGCGCGAGATCGACCCGGTGGCGCTCCTGGTGCGCTGGCACATGTTCCACTACGAGCCGCGCTGGAGCGACGCGGCCGTTCGCCGGTTCATCCGGCGCGTCGGCAGGACGGCGCTGCCGCGGCTGCTGCTCCTGCGGCGGGCTGACGCGATCGGCAGCGGCGAGGTGCCGGAGCGCGACCCCACCGCCGAGCTGCAGGCGCGGGCGGCAGCCCAGCTGGACGCCCACGTGCCGCTCAGCCTGGCCGACCTGGCCGTGGACGGGGACGATCTCCGCCTCGAGCTGGGCCTCCCGCCGGGTCCGGCCATGGGCCGGCTCCTCGGACGGCTGCTCGCGTCGGTGCTGGCCGATCCGAGCCGCAACACGCGGGCCACGCTCCTCGCCGACGCGCGCGCCTGGACGAGCGCCACGTGATCGAGATCCTGCTCCAGGCCGAGCGCGAGCTGACCATGGACCGCCTCGATCAGGCCGAACGCCTGTACTGGCAGGCCATCGAGGCCGACCCCCGCAACGCCATCGCCGTGGTGGGTCTCGCGCGCGTGGCCATCGAACGCGGCGACGACCGCACCGCGTACGCTTTCGCCGTGCAGGCACTGGGGATCGATCCCGAGGACGCGGTGGCCCTGCGCCTCGAGGCGCGCCTGGCCGAAGTCATGGCCGCGCGGGGCGAGCCGGTCCATCGCCCACCCTTCGCCGTGGCGGCGAGCGAGGCGGCCCTGGCGCGGACGCGCGCACGCCTGGACGCCGCCGAAGGGACCCTGCGCCAGCCGAGCCCCGGGCCCTCCCCGTCCGCCCCCGGTGAGCCCGACCTCCCGCCTGCCCCCGCAAGCGAGGCCGCCGCGGGCACCACGCCGCCCCCGGGACGCCGGCGCGGCCTCTTCCGCCGCTTCCTCGACCACTGATGCACGTCCTCGTCACCGGTGGGGCCGGCTATGTCGGGAGCGTCTCCGTGGAGCGGCTCCTGGAGGCCGGCCACGAGGTCACGGTGCTCGACTCGCTGGTCACCGGGCATGCCCTGGCCGTGCCGCCCGAGGCGGAGCTGGTGGTCGGCAGCGTCGGCGATCCGGCGGCGGTGGTGGCCCTCCTGCTGGTGCGTGGGATCGACGCCGTCCTCCACTGCGCGGCGCGCTCCCAGGTCGGCGAGTCGATGCGCGACCCGGCCCTCTACTACCACGAGAACGTGGTGGGCGGCATCGCCCTCCTTGAAGCCATGCGCGAGGCCGGCCTGCGGCGCCTGGTCTTCAGCTCCACGGCGGCCGTCTACGGCCTGCCCGAGACGATCCCCGTCGTGGAAGACGCGCCGCTCCGGCCGGTCAACCCCTACGGCGCCACGAAGCTGGCCTTCGAGAGCGCCCTGACCTGGTACGGCGCGGCCTACGGCCTGCGCTCCGTGTCGCTGCGCTACTTCAACGTGGCCGGGGCGACCGCCGCGCACGGCGAGGACCACCGGCCCGAGACGCACCTCGTGCCCAACCTCCTGACGGCCGTCCAGAGCGGCCGGCCCATGACCGTCATGGGCGACGACTACCCCACCCGTGACGGGACGTGCGTGCGCGACTACATCCACGTGGAGGATCTCGCCGACGCCCACCTTGCCGCGCTCGAGCTGACGGCCGACGGCGGCTCGGGGGTCGAGATCTGCAACCTGGGCTCGGGCAGCGGTTTCACGGTGCGGGAGGTGCTCGACGCGGTCGAGGCGGCCACTGGTCGCCCGGTGCCGCACGTCGTCGGCGCCCGTCGGCCGGGCGATCCACCGGCCCTCGTGGCCTCCAACGGCCGCGCCGCGGAGGTCCTGGGGTGGCGGCCGCGACGGGGCACCCTGGCCGCCATGCTCGGCTCGGCCTGGGCCTGGCGCGAGGCGCACCCGCAGGGCTACGAGGCGGTGATCGCTCCGGAGGGCTGAGGGTCCGCCTCGGGCGCCGTCGGCTCGTCGGCGCCCGCCCAGTGGTCGCTCACCGGCCAGACCAGCCAGAGGCCGATGAGCATCGTGCCGAAGAGGGTGGCGATGGCCAGCTGGTAGGCGGCGTTGCCCAGCGTGGCCAGGAAGGTCGCCACCACGAGGCCGTAGAGGAGCTGGCCGACCACCTGCGAGGCCTTGCCGACCAGCCCGTAGAGGCCGAAGAACTCGCCCAGCTGGGCGTGCGGCGAGAGTCGGATCATGAGGACACGGTCGGCCACCTGGACGCCCCCCAGGCCGCTCCCCAGGATGGCCCCCGCGACCAGGAAGACGGCCACGCTCGTGCCGAACGAGGGCATCGAGAGGGAGGCCGCGCCGAGGGCCAGACCCACCGCCCACGAGGCCAGGACCACGAGCAGGGTGCGCTTGGGGCCGATGCGATCGACCAGCCGGCCCCAGCCCAGGCTGGCCAGCACGGCCACGATGGTCAGCAACAGCAGCACGAGGTTGGCTTCCTTCTCCGTGAGGCCGATGGCCCGCACGGCGAAGACGCTCATGACCACGATGACCGTGTTGACCGCGTCGGAGTAGAAGAAGCGCCCGAGCAGGAAGCGCCCCAGGCCGGGCACGGCACGCGTGTCGTCGATGGTGCGCGCCACCTGCCGCCACGAGGCGGTCACATCGGCGACCCGGAAGCGGTAGCCGGGCGTGCCGCGCTCGCGCACGGCCAGGAAGATGGGCACGGCGAAGATGGCGAAGAGGATCGCCTGGAGCGGGAAGGCGCCCTCGAGCGGCAGGGGCAGCAGGAGCAGGAGGAGGGCGATGAAGATCGTCCCGAGGTAGCCGATGGAGACGCCGAATCCCGAAAGGCCGCCCCTGGCCTCCGGACGGCTGACGGTCTTGAGGGTGGCGTCGTAGTAGATGAGCGCTGCCTGGTAGCCGAAGTTGGCCAGCACGAACAGCACGATCCCGAGAGCCGCCGAGCCGGCCCCGATGAAGGCGCTCGGCACGATGCACAGGACGGTGAAGACGAGGAGGTACGGCAGGCGGCGACCACCCCGGTCGCTGACCGCACCCAGGATCGGCGAGACGAGGGCGTTGAGCCCGACGCTGCCGAGGATGGCGATGCTCTGCCACAGCTGGCCCTGCGCCTGGCCCAGCCGCGCTGGGTCGGTCAGCCAGAGGCCGAAGGCGTACGACACCACGGCGTAGCTGAAGATCGTGTTGGCGAAGTCGTACAGGGCCCAGCTGACGGGTACCCGGGCGCGGCCGGAAGGCGTGGCCGCGGCAAGCACGCTGCGCCACGCGCGCGGGTCCCACCAGGCGTGACCGGTCGCGGGGTCCGTCGTGGGCTTGGCGGCCACCATGGCCGGGATGATACCCAGCACCAGAACGGCGGCGAGCGTACGATGCCCGACGTGCCCGACCCCCGCCCGCGGCCGACCCCGGCCGCCGCCGCCTACCCTGCCCACCTGCTCGACTGGCGGCCGCAGCAGGCCCGCCGGCCGCACGTCCTGCCCACCATCACGGACCCCATCGTGGAGCCGGCATGGGACGGCATGCAGGTCCTGGCCCACTTCGACCTGGAACGCGGTGAGGCCGATCGGCCCTGGTTGCGCCTCATCGACGAGGACGGCGACGACCTGGTCGTGGCGTACGAAGAGGTCGCCGCCGAGCTGCGGCGAGCCGTCCTCGCAGTCGACGCGGTGATCGACGGCTGGCTCACGACGCAGGCCACCCGCAGCGGCGAAGGCGCCCTCATCACGCCCGTCCTCAAGCCGTCGGCCGTCTCCCTCCTGACGGGCCGGCCGGGCACACTCGTGGCGGCGCAGTTGCCGAAGCCCACGGAGGACCCGGTCATGGCCTTCGTGGCGGTCGACCTGCTGCGGGTCGACGGGCAGGACCTCCTTGGTGTGCCGCTGCTCGAGCGCAAGCGGCTCCTGGAGGGGGTCGTGCGGCCGTCCACGCTCGTGCGCGTCTCCCCCTTCACCCGCCCGCCGCTCAGCCAGTGGCTGGCGACCTGGAAGGCCTCGGGGTTCAGCGGCGCGATCCTCAAGGCCGCCAACGGATCCTACGAGCCGGGCAGCGTGGCCCGTGACTGGGCCTACGTCGCGGCCCCGGAGGGCCGGCAGCGCTGAGCGAGCCGACACCCCGGCCGATCGCGCGACCTTTGCCGCTGCCGATCGCCGTGCGTCGCGCCCGGCCCTCCGACAAGGCGGCCGTGCTCGCTTTCGCGACGCATACGTGGGACGGCTGGGACTACGTGCCCGAGGTGTGGGATACGTGGCTGACGGCCACCGACGGGGTCCTGCTGGTGGCCTGCGCCGCGGGTGCGGCGAGGGGCCTCGACGGGACACCGATCGCCGCCGGGCAGCCCGTGGCCATGTCGCGCCTCGCCCTGCTGGCGCCGGGCGAGGCGTGGGTCGAGGGCATCCGCGTCGATCCGGCGGCCCGCGGCCGAGAGGTGGCGACCAATCTCCAGGTCGCCGAGCTGGCCTGGGCGGCGGCCCACGAGGTCCGTGTCGTGCGCTACACGACCGGCCAGGACAACGAGGCGTCCCACCGGCTCGGCGCGCGACACGGCTTCGTGCGCCAGGCCGACCGCCGTTCCTACGGCCCCCGGCGGGACGGCGGCTCGGACCAGGCGTCGCCGCCTGACGCGTCCGCGCTGCACTGGCTCGGCGGAGCTGCGCCGGCGGCTGAGGTGGCGCGGTGGTGGCGCCTCGTCGCGGACGACCCCACGTTCGCCGCCGGTGACCGCCTGTACGAACCCCGCGGATGGGCCTTCCAGGCGCTGGACGCCGACCGCTTCGCGGCCCATGTGCGGCGCGGCGAGGTCGCCCTGGCGCGCGACGGCGGCGCCCTTGTCATCACCTCGAAAGGCGACGATGAGGGACCAGAAGTCGCCCTGGTGGCGGGCGACGGCCGTTCCGCGCTCACGCTGCTGGACGACCTGCGTCGCGCGGCGGGCCGGTCGCCGCGGCCGCGGCTGCCCGACCCCGATCCACCGATGCTGCGGGCGGGGATCGCCGAGCGATGGGCGGCCGACGGCTTCACCGCCCACGACCACACCCTCCACATCATGGCCCTGACCATGGACGCGCCGGTGCCCCAGGCGGAGCCGCCCGGCGTCCTCTCGCTGGCCGATCCGCCGCGGCCGGTCGCCCGGCCGCCGGTCCGGTGACTGACGAGACCTCCCCCGACAGGGCCGCCCCGACTGGTAAGGTTGGGCGGATGGCACGCGCGACCCTGCCGAAGGCCTTGCGCGTCGAGGTCGAACGGTTGGGCAAGGCCGACCTGATGGTCGGCATCCCGAGTTTCAAGAACGCCGCCACGATCGGGTACGTGGCCCGGGCCTCGCAGGCCGGCCTGGTGCAGTACTTCCCCGACCTGCGGCCCGTCCTGGCCAACGCCGACGCCGGCTCGCCCGACGGCACGCAGCGGGTCGTGGTGGAGACCGAACCGCCCGACTACATCGAACGGATCCTGCTCGTCCGACCGCGCAACCGCCTGCAGCGGATCAGCCTGACCTACCCGCCGGTGGACGGCGTGGGCGGCAAGGGTGCCGCCCTGCTGACCATCTTCCGCATCGCCCACGCCCTCGACGTGGACGCCCTGGTGGTGGTCGACTCGGACCTGCGCTCGATCGTGCCCGAATGGATCGAACTGCTCGCCGGCCCCATCCTGAAGGGCGGCTTCGACTTCGTGGCGCCGCTGTACAGCCGCTACAAGTGGGACGGCACGATCACCAACACGGTCACCTATCCGTTGACCCGGGCGCTCTACGGCCTGCGCATCCGGCAGCCCATCGGCGGCGACTTCGGCGTCAGCGGCGACCTCATCGCCCACTACCTCGAACAGGACGACTGGACGCCCGACGTCAGCCGCTTCGGCATCGACATCTGGATGACCACGACGGCCATCGCCGGCGGCTTCGCCGTATGCCAGACGCGCCTCGGAGCCAAGGTCCACGACCCCAAGGACCCCGGCGCAGACCTGGGCCCCATGTTTTCCCAGGTCGTGGCCACGATCCTGCGTCTGACCGCCCGCCACGCCGACCGCTGGCTGCCCGTGCAGGGCTCGCACGATGTGCCGGACTACGGCTTCGAGCGGGTCATCGACCCGCCCCCGCTGGCGGTCGACGTGCGGCGGCTGCTCGACGAGTTCGGGCGGGGCCGCCACGCCATGGCGGAGGCGTGGGGGCAGGCGCTGGACCCGGAGACCCGGGCCCTGGTGGACGAGCTGGCGACGCAGGCCGGCGAGCTGGCCGCGCGCCTGCCGACGGGCGATCCGATGGGCGCCCCGGCCGACTTCGCCTTCCCCGACGAGACGTGGGCCCGCGTCATCTACGACGTGGTCCTGGCCTCCCGCGAGCCGGCCGTCGCGATGGACCGCCTGGTGGCGGCCCTCGTGCCCATCTACTTCGGCCGCGTGGCGAGCCTCATCCTGGAGACGCGCGACCTGACGACCGACGAGGCAGAGGCGTTCGTGGAGCGCCAGGCGCGTGCCTTCGAGCTGCTCAAGCCCTCGTTCGTGGCGCGCTGGACGGCCGCGTCTGCCGCCCACACCCCCGGCCCGGCCCGGCCCGCGCGGCGCGCGGCCCGCCGCGCATGACCCCCGGCAGCCGGGAGGGCGGACCGGCGCGGATCCTCCTGCCGCTGGCCAACCCGCGCACGGCCGCCGACCTTGTGCGCATCGGTGCCGCACTGCTGCGCCACGGCGGCAGCCTGACCGCCCTGTCGATCGTCGAGGTCCCCGAGGGCATGCCCCTCAGCGAGGGTGCCACCCGGGCACGCCAGGCACGGCGCCTGCTGCAGCGCGTGCTGGAGTTCACGCCCGAGGGTGTGGAGCTCCGCACGATGGTCCGCATCGGCCGGCGCGCCGCCGAGGGCATCGTGGAGGCGGCCGCCGAGGAGGACGCCGACCTGGTCATCTTCGGCTGGGGTGGACGCTCGTCGGGGGCGGCCGTCTTCAGTCCCACCATCGACGAGGTCGTGCGAGACGCGCCGTGTGACATCGCGGTGGTCAAGCAACGGGGCATCGCCGGCGTGACGCGCGTCCTCGTGCCCGTCCGCGGCGGCCCGCACGCCGAGCTGGCCATGCGCTTCGCCGGGGCCCTCGGCCGATCCTTCGGCGCGGAGGTGGCCGTGCTCCACGTCGTCCCGCCCGACCTGGCCGCCGACGATCGCGCGCGCACGGAGCGCGCGCTGGCGGCCTTCGTGCGCCGCCACGCCCGGGGCGCCTCGCCGCGGCTCGTGGACGGCGGCAGCATCGCCCAGGCGATCCTTCGCGAGGCCGACTCGGCCCAGGTCCTGATCATGGGCGCGACCGGGTCCGCCCAGGGCGTGGAGCCCGGTGGCTCGGCGTCGGGCGGGCTGTTCGGGGCCCTGCCGGAGACGGTCGCCCAGCAGGCCCGCCCGACCGTCATCGTGGTCAAGACGCGGGAGCCGCTGAGCCCGGCCACGTTCGAGGCGCGCGCCCGGCAGGCCGAGACGCTCGAGGCCGCGGAGCGCGCGGCGGCAGCCTCTCGCTCGATCCCCATGCGCGTCGACCGCTGGTTCGCCGAGTCCAACTTCGGCCACGTCGAGTTCGCCGACCTGGACCGGCTCGTGGAGCTGAAGCATCAACGTGGCCAGACCATCAGCCTGGTCATCCCCACCCTCAACGAGGCGGCCACCATCGGCCCCATCGTCCACCAGGCCCGGCGTTTCCTGATGGAGCGCGTGACCCTGCTCGACGAGCTGCTGGTGATCGACTCCGACTCGTCCGACGACACCCGGGCCATCGCCGAGGGCGAGGGCGCGCGCGTGGTCCTCCACCAGGACGTGCTGCCGCGGTACGGCAGCTACCGCGGCAAGGGCGAGGCCCTCTGGAAGAGCCTCTACGAGACGAGCGGCGACCTCGTCGCCTGGTGCGACGCGGACGTTCGCGAGTGGCACCCGCGGTTCGCCTACGGGACCCTGGGCCCGCTCCTGGCGGAGCCGCGCATCGGCTACGTCAAGGGCTACTACCAACGCCCCATCGTGGAGGACGGCCACCTCAAGGAGGGCGGCGGCGGGCGCGTCACCGAGCTGGTCGCGCGGCCCCTCATCAACCTCTTCTTCCCCGAGCTCTCGGGCATGATCCAGCCGCTGGCCGGGGAGTACGCCGGCCGCCGCGAGCACCTGGAGGCCATCCCGTTCTTCACCGGCTATGCGGTGGAGATGGGCCACCTCATCGACCTCTCGGAGCGCCTCGGGCTGGACGGCCTGGGCCAGGTCGACCTGGAGCGGCGGGTGCACCGCAACCAGGAGCTGGAGGGCCTCTCCCGCATGAGCTTCACCATCCTCCAGGCGGTCATGAAGCGCCTCGAGGAGCGCCACCGGGCGCGGCTGTTCGCCGAGCTCGGCTCGACCATGAAGCTGCCGCGCTCCTCGCCCGGCCATCTCTCGCTCGAGGTCATCGACCTGGCCGACGCGGAACGTCCGCCGATGCTGCGGCTACCGGAGTACGTGGCCCGCCGCGAGGCCGCGGCCGCCGCGCGACCGCCCTCGGGCGGCTGAGCGCCGCCGTGCGCGTGCTCGTCGCGCCCGACTCATTCAAGGGCTCGCTCACCAGCGTCGCCGTCGCCCGCGCGCTGGCCGAAGGGTGGCGTCGCGCGCGGCCGGACGACGACCTGCGCCTCGTGCCCCTGGCGGACGGGGGCGAGGGCACGCTCGACGCACTGCTCGCGGCGGGCGGCTGGCAGGCCCTGGCGGCCGCCGCCCAGGACGCGCTGGGGCGCCCGGTGGAGGCGCGGTTCCTGCGCGACGACGCCGGACTTGGCCGAGCCGTCGTGGAGCTCGCCGCGGCGTCCGGCCTCTCGCTCGTGGCACCCGACGATCGCGACGCCCTGACCGCCTCCACGTTCGGCACCGGCCAGGTCCTGGCCGCGGCCATCGGCCTGGGCTGTCGCGAGATCCGGCTGGGCGTCGGCGGGTCGGCCACGACCGACGGGGGGGCCGGGCTGCTGACCGCGCTGGGCGCCCGCTTCCTGGACGCCTCGGGCGCCGACGTGCCGCCCGGCGGGGCCGGCCTCGAACGCCTGGCGAGGATCGACCTCGACGACCTGTCGCCGGCCCTCGCCGAGGTCAGTCTCACGATCGCCTCGGACGTCACCAACCCGCTGCTCGGCGAGCACGGTGCGGCGGCCACGTACGGCCCCCAGAAGGGCGCCTCGGCGGACGATGTGCGGCGGCTCGACCGTGCCCTGGCGCGCTACGCGGACGTGCTCGAGGCGACCACCGGCCGCGTCGTCCGCGACGTGCCGGGCGCCGGCGCGGCGGGTGGCACGACGGCCGGCCTGCTCGCCATCGCCGACCGGTTCGCCAGCCTCAGCGCGCGGCCCGGGGTCGGTGAGGTCATGGGGCTGGCGGGTTTCGATGCGGCCCTCCAGCACAGCGACCTGGTCCTGACCGGCGAGGGTCGCGTCGATGCCCAGACGCGGTTCGGCAAGACGGCCCAGGGCGTCGCCGAACGGGCCCGGACCGCCGGCGTGCCCTGCCTCTGTTTCGGGGGCGGGGTCACGCCCGAGGGCGCGGCGGTGCTCGCCGCGGCCGGCGCGATCGCCATCCCGGTGGTGGAAACGCCGACCACGGTCGAGGCGGCCATGGCGGCCGGGCCGGGGCCCGTGGAGCGCGCCGCCGAGCGCACCGCGCGGCTGGTCGGCCTGCTGGGCCTGCTTCCCCGGTGAGCCCGCGTCGGCGTCGCCGGCCGTGGCTCCTGGAGCGGCGCCGCCCGGGCCTCATGGCCTTCGTCCTCGAGCGCCTGGCGGAGATGTACGGCACGCCCACCTGGCAGCCGCGCCGCGATGGGACCTCCGAGCTGGTGCTGACGATCCTCAGCCAGCACACGAGCGACCTGAACGCGGAGCGCGCCTTCGACGAGCTGCGCCGACGCTTCCCCTCGTGGGACGCGGTCGAGGCGGCCGATCCGGCCGACCTCGCCGACGCCATCCGCAGCGGCGGCCTGGCCGTCCAGAAGGCGCCCCGCATCCGGGAGGCCCTCACCGCCATCCGCGAGGCGCGCGGCGACTACGACCTGGACTTCCTGGCATCGTGGCCGGCCCTGGAGGCGCGGGACTGGCTGACGCGGATCCCGGGCATCGGCCCCAAGACGGCGTCGGTCGTGCTGCTCTTCTGCTACGGCCTGCCGCTGATGCCCATCGATACCCATGTCGAGCGCGTCAGCCGTCGCATCGGGATGATCCGGCCGGCCGTGGACGTGACTCGCGCCCATGATGATGTACTGCGCGACGTCCCCGCGGAACGCATCTACGAGGCGCACGTCAACCTCATCACCCACGGGCGCCGCACGTGCCACGCCCGCAATCCGGCCTGCGACCGGTGCCTCGTCGCGCCGCGCTGCCGTTACGTCGATCCGCGGGCTGCCTGAGGCGGACGGCCGCGAGGGGCGCCGGCGGCCGCGACGAGCCACGCCGCCACCGCCGCCAAACCGACGTCGTCACCGGCGCGGCCCAGCAGCTGGACGCCGAGCGGCAGGCCGTCCCGGTCGCGCGCCAGCGGCAGGGCGATGGCCGGCAGCCCGGCCAGCATCCCCGGCACGCTCATGCGGGGGTCGCCGGTCGCGCCCAGGCCCAGCGGCGCGACGCCCACCGCCGCGGGGGCCAGCAGCGCGTCGACCGGCTCCAGGGCCGCCGCCAGGCGCGCCGCGTAATCACGGCGGAAGCGCTGCGCCGCCGCGACCTCCGTGGGCGGTGTGGCCAGGCCGAGCCTGATGAGCTCAGCCAGGCGCGGTGGGTAGGCCGGTCCGACCGCCGCCAGCGAGTCGCCATGGATCGCCGCCGCCTCGACGCGGAGGATCGTCGCGTGGGCGGCCAGCACCGCCTCGAGCGGCCGCGGCGCCGGGACCGGGAGGATCGTCGCACCCGCACGGCGGGCCCCCTCGATGACGCGCTCCACCGCCATCCGCATGGGCGGGTCGGCCTCGTCGAGAAGCCACTCCGCGACCCCCAACCGGGGCACGGCCGGGCGGGCCGGAGGCACGGGGCGGGGACCGTCGGCGGCCGCGTCGATGGCGGCCAGGGCCAGCGCCAGCGTGGCCGCCATGACCCCGACCCGATCGAAGGTCGGACTGAGCAGCCGCACCCCGTCGCGGGGGATGCGGCCGGGGCTCGGCAGCACCGCCACGAGGCCACAGAACGAGGCGGGCCGGATGAGCGAGCCGGCGGTCTGGGTGCCCAGGGCCAGGTCGACCATCCCGGCCGCGACGGCCGCCGCCGACCCGGCGCTCGAGCCGCCCGGCGTTCGCCGCAGGTCCCATGGGTTGTGCGTCGGCGGTGGGTCGAAGTAGGCGAAGGCAGCCGTCGTCGTCTTCCCGATGACCACCGAGCCGGCGGCCCGAAGGCGGGCCACGACCGTCGCGTCGGTCAACGCAGGGCGGAGGTCGGTCAGGGCCGGGACGCCGCAGCGTGTCGGCAGGCCGGCCACGTCGATGATGTCCTTGACCCCGATGGTCGTCCCTCGCAGCGGACGCGAGCCGCCGCTGGCGTCGACCGCCCGCGCGTCGATCCGCGCCGCCTCGGCTGCCACGAGGGCGAACGCGCCGATCGCCGCCTCGTCACGGCGGATGCGGCGGAGGACCCGCGTGACCGCGGCGAGCGCATCAGGAGCGGGGCCATGCGGCAGGCTCACCGGCTGACTATCGTACGGATCGAGCCTTGCCGCGTACCCAGTTTGACCGGAGCCGACCGTGAACGACCTTGAGCCGCTGATCGACGCCTTCCTCGACGAGGAGCTCGAAGCCAACCCGGTGGCCGCCAGCGGCCTCGGCCTGACCGCCTACGACGAACGGCTGGACGACCTCTCGGCGGGCGCCTTCGAAGCGCGCGACGACGCGGCGGTGCGGTGGCTGGCCCGCCTGGACGACGTGGCGACGGCGGATCTCACGCCGGCCGAGGCGATCGACCGTGACCTCGTGCGGGCCGTCCTGCGCGGACGGCTGATCCTGGCCGACTGGGCCAACTGGCGGCGTGACCCGCTGACCTACACGAACCCGGTCGCCAACGGCCTCTTCGGCCTGTTCCTGCACCGCCTGCGGCCCGACCACGAGCTCGCGGCAGCGGCCGTCGCCCGCCTTGAACAGGCCCCGCGGGCCCTGGCGGACGGGCGTACGAACCTCCAGGCGACGCTGGCCCATCCCCTGATCGTGCGCCGCGCCCTCGGTTCCGCGCGGGCCCTGGCCCGCTACGTCCGTGACCTCCTGCCGGCCGAGGTGGGCGATCCCGCCGACCGTCAGCGCATGGCCGCGGCCGGCCAAACGGCCGCCGAGGCCCTGGAAGCGTTCGCCCGGTTCCTGGATGACCTGGCGGGCCGCGCCACCGGCACCTGGCAGCTCGGCGAGGAGCGCTACACACGCCTGCTGCGCGAGCGGGAGGCGCTGGCCGACGACGCCCGGAGCCTGCGCGTCCGGGGGCAGGCGGAGTACGACCGGCTGGCCGCCGAGATGCGCGACCTCGCCCTCCGCACCGCGGGCAGTGACGACGTGGAGGGCTTGCTGGCCGCGGCCAACCGGATCCATGCGCCCACGGAAGAGGCCATGCGCCAGCGCTACGAGACGTGGACCGAGCGTGCCAGGACCTTCCTCGCGGACACCGGCCTGGTGACGCTGCCCCCGGGCGAGCGCTGCGTCGTCGAGCCGTCACCGGTCTTCCAGCGGCCGGTCCTTGGCGTGGCCTCGTACAGCAGCCCGCCGGCCTTCAGCAGCAGCCTGCTGGGCCACTTCTTCGTGCCTTTCGCGCCGGACGGCACGCCCGCCGCCGAGATCCAGCAGCGGCTGGAGCACAACAACGACGCCGAGATCCCCACCACGGCGGTCCACGAGGCGTACCCCGGCCATCACTGGCACCTCGTGATGCGCAAGTCGCAGCCCAGCCGGGTGCGGCGGGTCTTCGGCACGCCCTACTTCACCGAGGGCTGGGCCCTCTACGCGGAGCGCGCCATGCGCGAGCAGGGCTTCTTCGACGAGCCCATCCAGGAGCTCTTCCATCTCAACGCGACCCGCTTCCGGGCGGCCCGCATCGTGGTCGACACGAGCCTTCACATGGGTGAGATGACCGAAGAGGAAGCCATCGCCTTCATGGTCCAGAAGGCGGCCATGCCGGAACCCACGGCGCGGGCGGAAGTGGGCCGGTACTGTGCCTGGCCGACGCAGGCCTCGTCCTACCTCACGGGCTGCCTGGCGATCCTCCGCATCCGCGACCGCTGGCTGGCCGCGCACGGTCATGGCGGCCCGGCTGGCGAGGCGCCGATCCCGCTCCTGCGCGACTTCCACGACGCGCTGACCGGCTCGGGGGCGCTCCCGCTCGGCCTGGCGGAACGGGCCGTCATGGGCGGCTGAGCGCCCGCCACCCGCTGCTATCCTCGGCGCGTGATGAACGCGCCCGGCCCGACGCGGATCCTGCTGGTGGACGACGATCCCAACCTCCTCGTCTTCCTGGCCGGGCAGCTGCGGTCGGACGGCTTCGAGGTCCACACGGCCCGCGATGGCCAGGAAGCACTGCGCCGCCTCGAAGGGGCGTGGCCCGACCTCCTTCTCATCGACCTGCTGATGCCCCGCCTGGACGGCTTGTCGCTGGCTCGGCAGGTCAAGGCCCGGGCCGACCTGCCGATCATCGTGCTGTCGGCCATCGACGCCGGCGACAGCAAGGCTGAGGCGCTGGAAGAGGTGGCCGAGGACTACATCACGAAGCCCTTCCACTACCCGGAGCTGCGGGCGCGCATCATGCGAGTGCTGCGACGGGTCGGCGACCGCGTGCCTTCAGGCCAGTTGGACCTGGGCGGGGGCGTCGTCCTTGACCTCCAGCGGCGGCGCCTGCTGGTTGACGACCAGGAGGTGCGCCTGACGCCGGTCGAGTCGCGCCTCCTGTATGCCCTGGCGGCCCACCTGGACACCGTCGTCAGCACGGAGACGCTCCTGGCCCGCGGCTGGTCGGACACCGAGGCACCGGATCCCAGCTACGTGTGGGTCACCATGCGCCGCTTGCGCCGCAAGCTCGAACGCGACCCCGACGTCCCCGTGTACCTGGAGACCGTGCGAGGCGTCGGCTACCGCCTGAACCGCGCCACGGCGGACTGAGCGCCCATGCGGCGGCTCGCCCTGCGGTCGCGCCTGACCCTGACCCTCGCCGCGGCGGCGGTCATCCCCGTGCTCGCCTTCAGCCTGTTGGTGCTGCTGATCCTGGATCAGAGCGTGGGAGACCGCCAGGTCGACGCCCTCGGGGCGGAGGCGCAGCTGGCGGCCGGCCAGCTCGGCTCCGACCTTGACGCGAGCACCGCGGCGCGGGTCGCCGACCTGACCGGCACCGGCGTCACGTTCTTCGATGCCCAGGGCCGCGTCCTCGCCAGCAGCGGTTCGGGAGCGGACCGGGTGCCGCCGCCGCGCTCCCCCACCGCGTCAGCGACGACGGCGGGGTCGGGCGGCTCCACGATCAGCCGCACCAGCGGCGGCCTCGTCGTGGCCTACGCTTCGATCGGCGGGCCACCTGCCCTGTTCGTGGTGGCCCTCAGCCAGCCGGCGGCCACTGGCCCGGCCCTGCTGGCACCCTTGCTGGCGATCCTCGTCGCGACGCTCCTGCTGGCGGCCTTCCTCTCCCTGGCCCTGGGCCGGAGCCTCATCCACCCCCTGTCGGAGTTGCGCGAGACGCTCGACCGGCTGCAGGCCGGCGACCTGCAGGCCCAGGTGCCGGTGGAGAGCGACGACGAACTCGGGCGTCTGGCGGCCAGCCACAACCGGCTCGCGGCGACGCTGGCCGGCCGTAACCGTTCGCTGGCCGTCGTCTCCCAGGCCTTCGCGCCGCTCCCGCCGCAGGCCGGCGTGGCCGCGTTCTCGGCCGCCGCCGAGCGTGCCGCTGGCCAGGCCTTCGGCTTCACCGCGGTGACTGTCCGGCTGGGTCAGCCACCGGATGAGACGCCGCCCGAACGGGTGCCGGGCGAGGCGTTCGACGTCGAGGCGCCGCTGGCCATGGGTGACCAGGTCCTTGGCGCCATCCGGGGCACCCTGCCGCCGACACGCGACTGGGGCGAGGCGGACCAGGACCTGCTGCGCGTGCTGGGCATCCAGCTTGCCGGGGCGATCCGCAACGCCGAGCTCTTCGACGCCACGGCCGAGCTGGCGGAGCTCAAGAACGAGTTCCTGCGCGGCGTCAGCCACAACCTGCAGACGCCCCTGACGTCCATCCGCGCGTTCGCCGGCCAGCTCGCCGACGAGACCGGCGACCGGCGGCTGGGCATCATCGTGGAGCAGTCGGAGCGCCTGTCCCGCCTCGTGGCCCAGCTCCTGACCGTGACCAAGATCGAGGCCGGCACCCTGAAACCTCAGGTGGACGTGTTCCCCATGGGCGCTCTCGTCCGCCGCGCCTGGGAAAGCCTGGGCCACCCCACCAGCGACCTGGCCCTGGACGATGGGGCCACCGGCTGGCTGGCTGCCGCCGACCGCGACTGGGTCGAACAGGTGGTCTGGGCCCTGCTGGACAACGCCCTGCGCTACGGCGGCGGTCCGGTGGAGGTCCGCCTCGCGCCGGTCGCCGACACGGCCGGGGTGATGCGCCTCCACACCACGGTGCGCGATCACGGCCCGGGCATCGCCCCGGGGGACCGGGAGCGCGCCTTCGAACGCTTTACGCGCCTCTCGCCCGGGACGACCGAGGGCAGCGGCCTCGGCCTCAGCGTGGCGCGGGGCCTCGTGGAAGCGATGGGCGGGCGGCTGTGGCTGGCGGATATCGAAGGACCCGGGGCGGCGTTCACGTTCAGCCTGCCGGCCGAGCATATCGAGGATCCCTGACCGTCGCCGGACACCACGACGCCGCGATCCGTGGACCGCGGCGCCGCAGGAGAGAGGAGGACCGACGCGGTGCGGGATGGGATCACATCCGCGTCTTGGGACCTATCGTCGGGGCGCCGCCTGAACGTGTCCTGAATCAGCCGCGGCCGAACAGCGGGATCCGTGCCCCGTTGACCGCCGCCGCGGCGTCGGACGCGAGGTAGGCCAGGACGTCCACCAGCTCCTCGGGCGTGGTGTGGCCGGCGTTGCGTGGGCTGGGCTCCAGTTCGCGCTTGTGCTCCGCGTCGATGGTCCGTACCACGACGACGTTGACCGTCACACCGGTGGCCGCCACCTCGCGGGCGAGCGTGCCAAGCAGCGCCTCCTCGGCCGCCTTGGCCACCCCGTAGGCACCCATGCCGGCGCCGGGGGCGGCGGCGAGGGGGGACGAGACGGCGGCGACGCGGCCCCAGCCACGTTGGACCATGCCCGGCACCACGAGCCGCACGACGTTGAAGGTCGTCCACAGGTGCTGCTCCAGCATGCCGCGCAGCACGGAGGGATCCAGATCGGCCAGGGGGGTGCCGCCGGTCCAGCCGCCCACCAGGTGCAGCAGCACGTCGATGCGGCCGAAACGCTCGGTCGTGGCGGACACGACGGACTGCGCCCCTTCAGCCTCGCGCAGGTCGCCGTCCGCGGCCAGCCAGCGGTCGCTGCCCACGCCGAGCGAGGCCCCGATCCCAGTGAGCTTCGCGGCGTCGCGCCCCGCCAGCGCGAGACGGGCACCGGCGTCGGCGAAGTGCCGGGCGGCCGCCACGCCCGCCGGGCCGGCCGCCCCGGTGATGAGGACGACCGGCTCAGAGGGGGGCATCGAGCGGCTCCTCGCGAGGCGCGTCGACGGCCCGCAGCCGCGACGGCCGGATGAGCGGCTCGTCCGCCTGCTCGAGAGCGCGGTCGTCGATGAGGTGGCCCGACTTGTGGGCCTTGGTGCGCAGGTAGCGCCGATCGTAGGGGTTGGCCGGGATGACCAGCGGCAGGCGGGCGGTGACGCGGATGCCAAGCGCCTGGAGGCCGGCGATCTTGCGCGGGTTGTTGGTCATGAGCTTGACCGACTTCACGCCCAGGGAGTCCAGCATGTGGGCCGCCACGCTGTAGTCGCGCTCGTCGTCCCGGAAGCCCAGGGCGTGGTTGGCCTGCACCGTGTCCAGGCCGTGGTCCTGGAGCTCGTAGGCGCGGATCTTGTTGGCCAGGCCGATGCCGCGGCCCTCCTGCCGCAGGTACAGCAGCACGCCGTAGGGCCTCGCCGCGAGCTGGCGCAGGGCGGCCTGCAGCTGGTCGCGGCAGTCGCACCGCAGCGACCCGATGGCGTCGCCGGTGAGGCACTCGGAGTGGATCCGCACCGGCACGTCCTGGCCGTCGATGGCGTCCTCGCCATGGACGAAGGCGGCGTGCTCCTTGCCGTCGGGCTGGTCGGAGAAGGCGACCGCGTGGAAGGCGCCGAAGCGCGTCGGCAGGTCGGCCGTGGCGGCGATGCGCACGCACACGTGCTGGTCGCCCCAGCCATCACAGTGGTGGGTCTGGTCACGCGCCAGCAGTTCATCGAACCTGGGTTGGGCCATACCACCTACTCCGTCCGTTTCGCGCCATCGGATGTGTCCCTGCGGGCGATGATGCGCCGCCTGGCGCCGTTGTGCCACGGCCGCCAGGAACGCTGGCACGGCCACGCTCGGGACTTCGCCGCCACCCCACACGCACGAACGTCGTACTTCGCGGCCGGCCAGAACGATGAGAGCGCCGGCGCGCCGCAGGGGGAGACCAGGACGAGGCCGGTCACCGCGACCGGCCTCGTCTCGTTGTTCAGGCGGGCGCCGTCAGCAGGACGCCGAGCGGCGTCGGCGCCGGCGGACCTGACACCACCCGGACGGACCCGACGCCGCTCTCGACGGCGATGTCGACGCGGTTGGGGCAGGTGGCGTAGTCAAGCGACTGGTACAGGTCGCCGATGCGCGGGAAGCGCACCTCGTCGATCTGCCGGGTGCCGATCGCCACCCTGGTCATGATCCGCGCGGCCACGCCTTGCGGGACCTCGAGGATCAGGGAGGCCACGCCGGCCCGGGCGTGGACGGTCGTGGCGCCCGCCGCCTGTGGCAGCAGGACGCGCGTCTCGCTGGCGCCGGTCTGGAGGTCAAGGATCCGGACGTGCAGTTCGCGGAGATCCAGGATCGCCCGGCTGGCGCCCGTTTCCACCCTCAGGTCCAGGGGTAGCTCGGCCGTCAGGCCCAGGGTCCAGGCGGACGGATGGTCCAGCCACGGGAGCCCGTACGACGTGTCCTGCTGGAGTTCGACCCGGTTCGCCCCATGCCGCCGGCGCTCGACCCCGCCGGTGCAGGTGCCGTCGACCAGATGCCCCGCGGCAGCTCGACCCGTGGTCAGCTCGCCGGCCCCGTAGCGGATCCGCACCGCGGCATCCGGGGAGGCCTCCAGCGGGATGGCCAGGTTCTCCACCGGACCTTCGTGGCCGGAGAGGAACGCCCCCAGCACGAACCAGACGCCCAGCACGATGGCGGCCCACGGCCACCACTCGGCGACCAGTTCGCCGGGTCCGGGCCGCAAGTTGCCGGTCGTGCTCAGCAGCAGGACCACTCCCACGACGATCCAAGCGATGGACCAGGTGAAGGCCCAGGGGCCGTGGAAGCGCGACCAGCCGAAGAGACGCGAGATAAGGCTGGCGATCCCGGCCAGGATCACGAAGAGCGGCCAGATCTGATCCCACGACATGGCCGACGCCTCGCGCACGAGGAAGATCAGGCCAAGGCCGATGAGCCACGTCGCCGCGACCAGTGACCCGCGCCGCGCGGGGCTCATCGCGCGGCGCCCCGGTCATCGTGCGTCCACCCGAAGGCGGCCGCCAGGATGAGCACGCCCAGCGCGATCAGGACGAGGGGCCAGAACCAGTCGAAGCTCAGCGCGGGTAGCCATTCGCGCGCCAGGAAGAAGACGCCCATCAGCACCAGCAGGATGCCGAGGAAGACGACACCGAGGCCGCTGCCGTGGTACTGGCGGCGATACGCCCGCCGTGCCTCGCGAGCCGCGTGCCGTGCCTCGCGAGCCGCATGCCGCGCCGCCAAGCGATCCGTGACGTAGGGCGGGGGTGAGGGCGGCGTGGGCGGGATCCAGCCCGTCGGCCCGGCAGCGGGTGCCGGGTCCGTGGGGAGGGTCCCTGGGGCCGGCGGCGTCGCGGGCATGGCATACGTCAGCGCGTCCTCGTCGGGCACGACGAACGCCATGACGACGTAGATGAC
Source organism: uncultured Anaerolineaceae bacterium (assembly GCA_964518505.1). Taxonomy (GTDB): domain Bacteria; phylum Chloroflexota; class Limnocylindria; order Limnocylindrales; family CSP1-4; genus DASPUH01. Next base: position 26,891 of record CAZFGT010000033.1, read on the forward strand.
GAGAGCCACCCCGCCCGTCAGCAGCACCAGGAGCGCCCAGATGATCCGGACGAGGGACGGGTCGGCGTCCCAGTACTCGGCTAGGCCACCGGCCACGCCGGCGAGCATCCGGTCATCACGCGACCGGTACAGTCGATCGTTCATCTGCAGCCTCCCTCAGGATCCAGGTTCAAGCTGGCCGCGTTGCCCTCCACGGAGAGGGTGATGGCCGGTGCTCCCGTCGTGCCCGTGCGGTGCCACACGCCCCCGACGCGGGTGAGGCCCTGCCGGGCCAGGTTGGTGACGAACGTGAGCTGGTCGTTCACGGTGATGTCCAGCGGCGCACCGGCCGGCACGCAGAGATCGATCTCCCCCACGTTGACCGTGACGTGACCGGTCAGGGCGGCCGTGTCGCCGAGCAGGATGCGCGCGCGGCCGGCGTTCATGGAGACGTCCAGGTCGCCGACCCGGGCGGAGCCCGCGTCGATGAGCAGGTCCCCGGCGTTGAGCTCGGCCCGCAGCCGCGACAGCTGGGCACCGTCGAGACGGATCGTGGCCGTCCCGGCGTTGGCGGTCAGATCGAGCGCGTCAAGCCGGTCGGCGGGGGCGGTGACCGTCCAGTCCTGGCGGCGGACCCCATCGCCCTGGGGCACCGTGACGGCCAGTCGGGTGGCCGAGGCATCTACCGTCGGCGCCAACCCGTCGTGGCTGGCGGCCAGCTGCCAGGCGGAACCCGGCGCCGTGTCCAGGGTGACCGTCCCGCAGCGCAGGTCGAGCAGGATCAGGGCCGGCGCTTCGAAGGCGCCGTTCTGCTGGAGCAGGACGGCCGACCCGGTCGCCTGGCCGCAGCCCACGCCTGCGGCGACCCACGCCGGCCCGGCCGCCAGGGCCGTGCCGGCCAGGCTGCCGAAGAGGACGGCCACCAGGGCCGTCCCGATGAGCGAGACGCGGGTCCGGCTGAGCAGGATGACGAGCCCGATGACCACCAGCACGAGCGGCCACAGCCGGACGGCGTCCGCGGCGACGCCCGTGTCGATCAGGTTCGCCCGCGCCAGGAGGGGGATCGCCCCCAGCGGCAAGAGGAAGATGCCCCAGAACAGGAGCCCACGTCTGACGTGCATCGTGTCGCACCTATCGGTTCCGAGCCTGGCGCCACTGGGGGCGCCAGTGGCAGGGTTGGGCACCCCACCCGACGGCTCAGGCCCATGGTGCTGGCGGAGCGACGGGTGCCACCACGGCCAAAGGTCACCAAGGTTTCGGGCCGGCTGTCATCGCGAGCGTCAGGGGCGACGGCAACGGCGTGAGCTTGAGGGAGTCCAGGACCGCCTGGACTTCAGCGGTCGCCGCCGCCTGGCCCGGCGTCTCCGCGGCTTCGATGACGACCCGTTGGCCGGCGACGTCCAGGATCCACAGGCGGTCGGCCTCTCCGGGCGTCAGCTCGTTGGTCGCGCCCAGGGGCAGCTCGCCGCGGCCATACCCCACAGATGCTTGGCCGCGGGCCAAGTGATTCAGGCGGCACGCGCGGGACATCTCGGTCGGGGCTGCCCGATCCGGCGCCTCGGCTATATTTGGGGTCTGGCCGACATAGCTCAGCGGTAGAGCAGCTGTTTCGTAAACAGCAGGTCCTCGGTTC
>CAZFGT010000034.1:0-26751 GCA_964518505.1 uncultured Anaerolineaceae bacterium
CGGGCGTCGCGAGCCAGCGGGGGCGCCGATATGGTCACCCCGTGACTGCGGACGTGGCGGCGACAGGGCCTAGGGGCCGCGCAGGTGGCCCCAACCCGAGCCTGCGTTGCCTCACGCGCAAGTCTTGCCCTCCAGGCAAGCAACGAACCGGGACATCGTCTGCCTGGCGTTCCAACGTCCGATCCTTGCCTGTGGGGCAACGGATCGACCGTATCGAGGCCGACGCGGGGCGCTTCGGGGCTTTCCGGTCCCCCGGATGGGCCACCCCAGCCGTTTCCGCACCTCTTGGCCGCATCTCGTGCCCGTTGCTTGCCCCTCAGGCACGGATGGCCTTGCCTGTGAGGCAAAGGCGGCGGGCCGGGCCCAGCGGCGGCGGACCGGCTCTAGCCGCGAGGCGGGACGTCCAGCCAGCCTTCGCGGAGGGCGCGAGCGGCCAGTTCGGTGCGTGAGGCGACGTCGAAGCGGGCATAGAGCCGGCCCAGGTGGGCCTCCACCGTCTTGGTGGCGATGCCCAGCGCCCGTCCGATCTCGTCGTTGGACCGGCCTGCGGTGGCGAGGCGGGCGATCTCCAGTTCGCGGCCGGTGAGGCGGTCCAGACGCCCGCGGGCCCGCTCGTCAAAGGCCAGTCGTCCGGCCGCGGCTGCCTCCACGGCCGCCCTCAGCTGGGCGATCGGGGCCGTCTTGACGACGAACCCGGCCGCCCCCAGCTGGAGCGCGGCGGCGGCGTACTGCGGGTAGTCAAACGCAGTCAGCAGCACGATCGCCGTGCGGCGTGCCCCCTCCACGCGCTCACCGTCGCCCCGGTCTGCGAGGAGGGACAGACCGCTGTCCGAGCCCAGCTGGATGTCCAGCAGCAGGACATCGGGCGGATCGGCGGCGGCCAGCATGGCCCGCGCCTCCTCGAGGGTGGATCCGACCCCCACCACCTCCACGTCAGGCTGCGAGGCGAACAGGCCGGCCGTGCCGTCGCGCACGACCGGATGGTCGTCCACGATCGCCAGCCGGATCGTCACGAGGCGCCCCAGCCAAGCGACCCGGAGCGCCATTCGAGCGAGACCGCGGTGCCGCCCTCGGGCCGGCGGCGCAGGTCCAGGCGCGCCCCGACCTGCTCTGCCCGCTGCTGCATGCCGAGGAGGCCGAAGCGGCCCTCCTGGCGGGCGTCGGCGCCGGACCCGAGATCGATGCCCGGGCCGGCGTCCTCGACCGTCAGCGCGGCGAACGCCGTGTCGGCCCGGTACGACACCCTGATCGGCGGCCGGCCGTGGCGGACCGCGTTGGCGAGCGCCTCCTGGGCGACACGGAAGAGGGCCAGCTCCACCTCCGCGGGCGGCCGCGCGACGTCGTCGCGCACGAGCTCGATCCGGTCGCCCGACAGGCGCTGGACCCGTTCGACCAGCCACTCCATCGCCACGCCGGCACCCAGGTGATCCAGCATCGGCAGGCGCAGCTCGCCGGTGACGTCGCGCAGCTCCGCGGCGATCGAGCGCGCGAGGGCAGCCGCCTCCGCGTCACCCGAAGCGTCCAGGCGACGGACGAGGAGCGTCAGGTCCTGCAGCGGCCCGTCATGGAGATCGGCCGCGAGGCGCACGCGTTCGGCCTCGGCCAAGGTCACGGTCAGGTCGCGCTGCACGGTCGCGCGGCGCGTGAGCTCCTCGAGCGGCCGGATCGCCAGCCGGGCCACGGCCGCCACGAGCACGGCCCAGATGACGAGCGCGGCCATCGCCAGGATGGGATCCTCAAGGTTCAGCACGAGCCCGGCCACGACGGGCGTCAGGCCCACGGCCGCCAGGGCGACCCCTTCCACGAGCTGGTCACGCCCGATGGCCCAGCCCATCCCTGCCACGCGCCGGGGCAGGAAGCCGGCCAGGAGCGCGGGCAGCACCGTGATGCCGGCCACCACCTGGGCCTGGATCGCCGAGCCCGCGTCCGAGACCATGTACGTCGGCACCGCGGCCACGGTCGGTCCCCCGTCGGTGATGCTGCTCGGGACGGCCATCCCGACGGACGCCATCTGCGGACCGATGACGACGGCAACGGCGTAGCACGCCAGCCCGGCGGCGATCGCCATGCGTCGCCGCCGAGCATTCGGGGCGTACGTGGTCAGCGCCTCGGCGAGCGGCGCCACGGAGAGCGGCCACAGCAAGCCGACGGCCGGGATGCTCCACGACGGGTCGAAGGTCGCCACGATCGCCAGTGAGAACGGCGCGACCGTCGCGGCCAGCAGCGGCCAACCAAGCCGGACCGCTATCTGGGGACGATGGGGTCGGGTCAGCCACCAGGTCCCGACAGCCAGGATCGCCGCGGCGAACCACACCAGGAGGACGGTGTCCTCCGTCCGAGCGTCGGGGACGCCCGTCGCTGGCACGCCGACCTGCCCAGCCGCCAGCCACGCGCCGATCCCCAGGAGCAGGAAGGCCAGGGCGATCGCGGCCGCGACACGCTGGCGGACGGTGTCAGCCACGCTCGGACGGTAGCACCGCCGTATCTCGAGGGCGAGAAGGGGAATCCCTCGCGAGAGGTGAGGGGAGTCCCGCCTGTTCGAGCGGGTCGGGCGAGCCTAAGGTCGGCCCATGACGAACACCGCAGCCGAGTCGGCCCTGACCGCCGACCATCTGTCCAAGCGCTACCGATCCCGCGGTCCGCTGGCGCTCGACGGCGTGACGATGAGCGTCCCTGCCGGGACGATCACGGCCGTCGTTGGGCCTAACGGCGCCGGCAAGTCCACCCTCATCCGGACCTGGATGGGCTTCGAACGCCCGACCTCGGGACGGGTCACCGTCGCAGGCATCGACCCCTGGCAGCGCCGCCCGCAGGCGTTGGCGCGGATCGGGTATGTGCCGCAGGCCGCGTCACTGTACCGGGACCTCACGGTGGCCGACCACCTGGCCCTGGCCGTGACGCTCCGCAGCGGGTTCGATCGATCGGTCGCCGTCGAACGGCTCAAGTCGCTCGGCATCGGGCCGTCCAAGCGGGCCAGCGAGCTGTCCGGCGGCCAGCAGGCGCAGCTGGGCCTGGCCATCGCCCTCGCGACGCGGGCCCCGGTCCTGCTGCTGGATGAGCCGCTCGCCAGCCTTGACCCGCTGGCTCGGCGTGAGTTCCTGAGCGTGCTCGTGGCGGCCGTCCGGGCCGACGGCCACACGGCGTTCCTCTCCTCGCACATCGTCACCGACGTCGAGGAGGCGTGCGAGCGCCTGGTCGTCCTCTCCGCGGGCCATGTCCTGCTGGATTCGGCCGTGGCGGAAGCTCGAGCCGGGCACCGGATCGTCACGGTCACTGCGCCTTCGTCGGCCCCGCCGACACCGTGGGACGTGGCGACCTTCACCGGCCCGGGTGAGACGCGCCTGGTCCTCTCACGGACGACCGACCCGACCGTCGGCCGGCCGGCCTCGCTGGAGGAGATCGTGTTGGGCTACCTGTCATCGGCACGCGCCTCCGGCGCCGACGCAGCCGCGTGGGCCGCCTGATGGGCGCCCTCGCCGGAGCGGTCACCTCCGCTCGCCTGACCTTCAAGGTCCACCGTTTCGAGGTCCTCGCCGTCACGGTCGGTTCCCTGATCGTGGCCGCGTCTGCCCTGATCGTGACGTACCGCCTGAACAGCGTCGGCGTGACGACCCAGTGCCTCATGCAGTGGCTGAGCGGCGGACCGGACGCCGCCGGGGCGTGCAAGGACCCCGTCTCACAGTGGGCCGGGATCAACGAGAGCGAGGGTGGCAAGGTCCTCGCCGCGATGGCCCTCCTGCCATATGCGGTCGGGCTGTTCCTCGGCGTACCGCTGGTCGGGCGCGAGCTGGAGGCACGGACCGCGGCGACCGCCTGGGGCCTCGCCGGTTCGCGCAGCCGGTGGCTCTTCGGCCGACTCGTCCCAGTGCTGCTGCTGACCCTGGGCCTTGGCACCCTCACCGCCGTGACGGCGGCGGTCCTGGACACGACCCGCACGGGGGACGGCCTGTGGAGCAACCTCTACCAGGACGCCGAACTCTTCGGGGCCCCGGTCGTGGCCCACGCCGTGGCGGGACTCGGCATCGGGCTGCTGGTGGGGGCCGTCATGGGCCGCACGCTGCCGGCCCTCATCGTCGGCGCCGTGGTGGCCATCGTGGTCTTCAACGTGGGCCAGCAGTGGCACGAGTCGTTCCTGCCCGAGTCCGCGTATGGCATCCAGGGGCCGGTCACGACCATCGGCGTGCAGCCCAAGACCGGGCCACCTCCCAGCGGCGCCGACCTCGCCGACGCCGCCGCGCGGGTCATGGATCCCGACCTGGACTACCGCTTCCAGACCGCCGACGGGCAGCTGCTGACTCGTGAGGCGGCGATCGCGACGGTCCCTGCCGGCACGACCGATGTGGGCGTCTGGCTCGTGACCCACGACACGCCCATGTTCGAGGGGCCGTCCGCGGCCCTGACGAGTGCCTGGCAGCTGCGCGAAACGATCGGCTTCGGGCTCTTGGGCGGGCTGCTGATCCTGCTGACCTTCCCGGTCGTGGAGCGCGCCCGGCCGACCTAACCCAGGCACGATAGCGCTCGTCCTGATTCTCACCTCGTGACCATATCGGGAGCCCAGCGCCCACCTCCGGTCGATCCCAGGCACCACGTGACCGGTCTCGACCACGTTCGGCCCGGAGGCGGCGATACCGGGCATGGGGTGACTGGATCCGACCCCCCTGGGCCAGAGAGGCTCGTCGATCTGCCGATATGGTCACCCCGTGACCACCGCCCATGCTGCCGGCACGTTGTGCTCAGCCGGCGCGGCCACGCCCTCGGCCCGGGGGCCGCGCAGGCCCTATTGCATGAGGGCGATCAGCTCTCCGGCGAGGCCGAGCGCCTCCTGGGTGGGGAGCATGGCGTTGCGCAGGATGAAGCCGTCGAACCCAGCCTCGCGGTACGGGGCCAGCGCCTCGGCCGCATCGGCCGGACTGGCCGCGACGAGGCTTCCCCGGCGCTCAGGCGGGATGGTGGCCATGAGAGCCTCGCCTTCGCGAGCGTCGTGCACGAGGATCACCGGGGCCATGACGGTGCGGATGATCGTGGACGGATCGCGCCCCACGGCCTCGCAGTGGGCCAGCAGGACGTCGTTCTTGTGCTTCAGCTCGTCCATCGAGCCCCACCAGTTGGAGATGTCGCCGAACCGGGCCACCATGCGCAGGGTGCGCTTTTCGCCACTGCCGCCGATGAGGATCTTGGGGCCGCCCGGCTGGATGGGCCGGGGGTTGTTCAACGCGCGATCGAGTCGGTAGTAGGTGCCCTGGAAGCTCGGCCGCTCCTGGGTGAACATGAGGTGGCAGATCTCCAGGGCCTCCTCCAGGCGGTCCATCCGCTCGCGCATCGGCGGGAACTCGAAGCCGTAGCCCTTGTGCTCGTCCTCGTTCCACGCCGCCCCCAGGCCCAGGATCGCCCGCCCGCCGGAGATGATGTCCTGCGTCGTGACCATCTTGGCCACCAGGGCGGGGTTGCGGTACGTGACGCCGCTGACCATGGTGCCGAGGTGGACGCGGGTCGTGCGGGCGGCGAGGGCGCTCAGCAGCGTGTACCCCTCGAGCATCGGTGCCTCTTCCGGCCCGACACCGCGGATCTGGTAGAAGTGGTCCATCACCGTGACCATGTCAAAGCCGGCTTTCTCGGCCGCCTGGACCAGGCCCACGATGTGCTCGAACAGCTGCTCGTCCGGCACGCCCGGAAAGGTGAAGAGGGGCATGTGGTAGCCAAAGAAGGGTCGAGCCAAGGGTCGCGCTCCTGGTACTGGGTGTCGTGCCGAGCTTAGCCTGTCGGCTGATTCGGGTTCTTGCGGACCCTGGCCCGCGGTGGGGCGGCGCATGATGGCGGCGACATGGGCGACTCGGGCACGGGAGGCCACCAGGATCGGCCGCGCCTGACCGGCGCGGCGGCGGTGCTGGCGGCGTTGATCCTCGCCGCGTGCGGCTCGGCCCTGCCGACCGATACGTCGACGCCGGACCTGGGGCTGGTCGGGCCGGGGGCGACCGCGACCGCCCTGCCAACGGGGCGACCGCCCGAGACACGGGCGCCGGTCGCCACGCCAACGGCCTGCCGGGGCGCCATCCCGACCAATCCGGGCGCGCTCCAGGGAGCGCTGCGCAAGCCGATCGGGCCGACGAGCACCGGGGTCGTCTGGTACGTGGTCGACGGCGACACGATCCGCCTCACCAACAGGGACTACGTGCGGCTCATCGGCATGGACACGCCGGAGACGGTCAAGCCCGGCACGCCCGTCCAACCCTACGGCCCGCAGGCCAGCGCGGACCTGAAGGCGCTGCTCGCCGGCCACACCTCGGTCGTGCTCGAGCGCGACATCTCGAACACGGACTCCTACGGCCGGCTGCTCCGGTTCGTCTGGATCCGCAACGGCGCCACGTGGTACCAGCTGGACTACGAGCTGGTCGTGCGCGGCGACGCCCGCCTCGACACGGTCAAGCCGGACGTGCGCTACGCCGCTGACTACGCGGCTGCCCAGTCGGTGGCCCAGGCCCACCACGTCGGCCGCTGGGCGATCTGCTAGCCCCGGCTCGCGGCCATGGGGCGCCCGGCCGCGATCTCGCCAAGCGCCGTGACGAGCAGCTGCACCTCGTCGGCGGTGTTGTAGTGCGCGAGCCCGATGCGCAGGACCCCACCCGTGTCGAACAGGCCCAGGCGCTCGATCAGCCCCTGGGCGTAGAAGTCGCCGTTCCAGGTGGTGATGCCCCGTTCGCCGAGCGCCTCGGCGAGCTGGCGTGGCGGACACCCGTCGATCGTGACGGCGGCCGTGGGGGTGCGTGAGTCGAAGCGGTCACGGTCACGGATGCCCCACAGGTGCAGGCCGGGGATCCGCTCGAGCCCGTCCACGAGATCGCCGAAGAGGTCCAGTTCGTAGGCACGGATGGCGCGCATCGTCGTCTTGAGGAGAAGCCGGCGACCGGTCAGCCCCGGGTATCCCGCTCGGTAGGGCCCCCCGAAGCGCTCGCCCACCCACGCCAGGTAGTCGACCGCGGCCAGCGTCCCGGCGATGCCCTCCAGGTTCGGCGTCCCGGTCTCGAAGCGGTCGTGGGCTGGGCGCACCTTGTAGGCGGGCAGCGCCTCTAGCACCGCCTCCTTGCCGTACAGCGCACCCAGGTGGGGGCCGAAGAACTTGTAGGCGGAGCAGACGAGGAAGTCGGTGTCGAGCGCCTGGACGTCGATGGGTCCGTGCGGCGCGAAGTGGACCGCGTCGATGTAGGTCAGGGCACCGGCCGTATGGGCGCGGCGGATGATCTCGCCGACCGGGTTGATCGTGCCGAGGGCGTTGGAGGCGTAGCCGACCGCCACCAGCCGCGTCCGATCCGAGAGCTTGGCATTCAGGTCGTCCAGGTCCAGCGTGCCGTCCTCGGGATGGATGTCGACCGTGCGGACGGTGACGCCGCGGTCCTCGGCGATGGCCCGCCACGGCGAGACGTTCGCCTCGTGGTCCAGGGTGGTGACCACGATCTCGTCACCCGGCCGCCAGGTCTTGCCGATCGACCGGCTGACGTGGAATGTCAGCGTCGTCATGTTGGCGCCGAACTTGATCTCGTGGCCCGACCGCGCGTTGAGGAACTCGGCCACCGCCTCGTGCGCGCGCTCGGTCATCGCGTCGCTGCGGCGGCTGGTCAGGAACGCGCCGCCCTCGTTCGCGTTCGACGTCTCGTAGTAGCCGGCCACGGCCTCGATCACCCCGCGTGGCACCTGCGTGCCGCCGGGGCCGTCGAAGAACGCCATGGCCTGACCGTCATCGCGCATCGCGAGCGCGGGGAAGTGGGCCCGGATCTCGGCCACGTCGTAGGCGAGTCGTTCGGTCGTCATGGGTGCCAGCAAGGATATGCGCCCTAGGCTCGGAGGACGGCACGGGCGCGCTCGATCCGGTCGTCAAGGAGCGGCAGCTCCTGGACGAGGTCCGCGATGATCGCCAGCGTCGCGGACGGAGCCATGAGGTCCGTCCGGGCAGCGACGATGTCATCGACGAACAGCGCAAGGTCCTCCAGATCGCGTCGATAAAGGTAGAAGCCCAGCCGGTCGGCGTCGAGGTCCACTCGGCCGACGGCCGGCTCATACCGGCGCAGGAACGAGCCGAAGCGCCCCGGCGGGAAGAAGCTCGTGCCGGCGAACATGAACAGGTCGGCCTCCGGCGGGGCGATGCGTGCGCCGTTCCAGTCGAGCAGGTGGAGCGAGGCGCTTTCGTCCAGGATCAGGTTCGAGCCCCAGATGTCGGTGTGGCAGAGGACCATGTCCGCAGGTCGGGATCCACTCCGGGCCCGATCCCGCAGCCGCTCCAGCCGGTCGATCGCGGCCCGTATCTCGCCCGTTCGCGGGAGCATGAGCTCCCGAAAGGCGGTCAGGGATGGGTCGTCGAGGCGTGGCGGCCGCACCCTCGCCTCGATCGCGGCCAGGGCGGCCGCCAACCCCGGCAGGAACGGCAGCTCGTAGTCCTCCGTCCGTGGCCCGAGCGAGCGCACCCGTGGCGTGCTCGCGTGGACCGCGGCCACGAGCTCCGCCACCTTTCCGTAGAGGTCGTCCGGCCAGGCCGTCTCGTCCTCCAGGTTGCCGCCCTCGAGGTACTCGAGTACCTGCACTTCGTACCCCTCGAACGCCCCCACCAGGCCGCCATCGCGGTCCGGGATCGGGCGAGGGACTGGGACACCTGCCGCCGCGAGCCCAGCGAGGAGCGACGTCTCCGATGCCGCCGCTCGTGCCGATGGCCCCTGACCGGTGAGCTTCACGAAGGCACGGCCGCCGTGGTCGTCCGTCGCCACGTAACTCCACGAGTCCAAACCGAATGGGACGAAGTCGAGTCGCTCGACAGGCAGCCGATAGCGCTCGCGGAGGTGGTCGATGAGTCTTCCCTTGTCGAGGTCCGGTTCGGTGCGCATGCCCGGTCCGGACCGCTTCGGCTAGCGCGGGGTCTGGCGGAGGAGGCCGAAGGCGGCGCCCTGCGGGTCGCTGACGATCGCGAAGCGGCCGCCCGGGAATTCGGTCGGCGGCATCATCTCGTGGCCCCCGGCGTCGAGCACGGTGCTGAACGACAGGTCCACGTCTGCCACGCCGAAGTAGATGAGCCAGTAGCTGGGCATCTCGGCGGGGACCATCGGGTTCATGTCCTGGCCGCCGGCAACGTTCTCGCCGTCGAGCTTGAACGTGGTGTACGGCGGCTGGCCCTCACCCATCGGCGCCGAGTCGGCCTGCCAGCCGAAGACCGTGGCGTAGAAGGCGACGGCCTTGTCAAGGGCGCGCGAGCTGAGCTCGGCCCAGCTGAACTCGTTCAGTCCGTCGGCGTGGAAGCCGTCCATCGCGGCGGGCTGCCAGGCGGAGACGAAGGCGCCGCTGGGATCCTGGAAGACCGCCATGCGGCCCTGGTCGCCCACGTCAAACGCAGGTGCGATCACGCTGCCGCCGGCCGCGGCGACCCGCTCGCCGAGCGCCGCGGCGTCGGTCGTGCCGATGTAGACCATCCAGCTGGGGGGCGTGCCAGGTGCCTGGATGGGGCCGATGCCGGCCACGTCGCCGTTGGCATCCTTGGCGATCGCGTAACCGCCGTACTGGGGGTCGGGCGAGACGTCGACCTGCCAGCCGAACAGGCGGGAGTAGAAGGCAGCCGACGCGGCCACGTCGGGGCTGGAGAGATCCACCCAGGCTGGCTTGTTGACGTACGGTGCGGCGGTCTCGGTCATGGCGCTCCCCTTGGGTTCTGCCCGGCTGGGCATTTCGACTGGGAATCCCGACTGGGTCTGGGCCATCCTAGCGGCGGTACTGACTCGGGGCATCAACGGCCCGTAAAGGAGCAGCCATGGAGTTCAGCGAGGTCGTCAGGCGGCGGCGCATGGTCCGCCACTTCGCCGAGGCGCCGGTGCCCCACGAGGTCCTGGAGCGCATCGCCGCGATCGCCCAACGGACGCCCAGCGCCGGTTTCAGCCAGGGCCAGCGGCTCGTGATCGTGACCGAGCCCGCGATGCGCCGGCGGATCGCCGACCTCTACCACGAGGACGAGCTGGTGGCAGAGGGGTGGGACACCTGGATCAGCACGTGCGCGGCGCTGTTCATCCCCTGCGTCAGCGAGCGGATCTACCACGAGCGCTATCACGAGGCGGACAAGGTCGACGACACGGGGGCCGAGACGAGCTGGCCGGTGCCCTACTGGTGGATGGATATCGGCATGACCGTGATGCTCATCACCCTGGCGGCGGTCGACGCCGGGCTGGCATCCGGGTTCGCCGGCACGCCCGAGCCCACCCACATCCAGGCGCTCAAGGACGAGCTGGGCATCCCGACGGATTTCGTGCCGGTCGGCGTGATGCCGGTCGGTCACCCGCTGCCCGACAAGCGGTCCCCGTCGCTGAAGCGCGGCTGGGTGCCCTCCGCAGCGTTCGCCCGCTGGGAGCGGTGGGGCGAGGAGCCAGCTCCGGCGGCGTGACCGTCTCGGCGATCCAAGGGTGCGGTCCGGGGCGTTCACGGTGATTGACACCCCCATCGGGCGCTCCTGAGAATTCGGCCGTGGGATCTGCGAGTCGTCGCCCTGCCCGCCTGGTCACGCTTCTTGGCGCGGCCGCGCTTGTCGCCGCGGCCTGTGGCGGCGCGACCACGACGGGCGGCTCAGGGGCGAGCTCCACGGCCCTTGCGAACGGGCCGCTTGACCGCTCCAACCTGGCCGCGTTGGTCGCCACCACGGTGCCCGACCAGTCACAGTTCGGGCCGTTGGCGGAGGCCCTGTCGAGCGCCGATCGCACGGAGGTCAACGCGGCCGCCGTCAGCGCGTCCATCCCGGCGCTCGAGGCGATCCAGGACCAGGACCTTATGAAGGCGCTCCAGCAGCTGCAGGCGAAGCAGGCGGCCGCCTCGAACTCATCGGGTCTGGTGCTGACCGCCTGGCGGCCTCCCGTGACGCAGACGCCCCTGCACCCGTCCGGCGCGTTGCTGGCCAATACGGAGACGCTCGTCATCGCCATCATCGGTGGTGCCGTCGACGCCTACGACCCGCGCGTCGACACCTCGCCCCAGCCGGTCACCCAGGACCTGAGTGACAGTTCGGGCGGTGTCGACACGAGCATGCGGGTGACCCTGACCACGTCCTCGGGCGGCGGTCGGTTCACCGGCGCCCTCGCCGTGGATGCTGACACGACCAAGACCGACCCCTCGACCGGGGCCGTGGTGGGCCGGGTCGTCGGCAGTTCGAACTTCGTGGTCTCGCTCAATCCCTGTCCCGACGCCGGCGGCCTCGTGTCGGGCCACGTCGCGATGGAGGACGACGAGACCGATTCGGGTTCCACCGCGGCGTCCGGCAGCACGAGCGTCGGCTTCAAGTACACCGGGTCGGGCGATTTCACGACCACCGTCAACGACCAGGCGGACATCGCCTCCACCCACTTCAGCGCGGACGTGGACCGGGCGGTGACGAGTGCGACGCAGGCCCCCGGCGCGGATGCGCCCGACCTGACCTCGACGGACCTGGGGCTCCATTTCGACCAGACCGTGACGGGCAGCGCCGGCGGTGCGACCGATGCGCAGGTCACGAATGCCCAGGGACCGGTCAGCGCGGAGGATGGCCGGGCCGTGGCGGGCGCCTTCACGATCGGGATCGAGGTCCCCGCGTTGGCCATGGCGTCCTTCGCCAGCAACGTCTGGAAGGGCGGCAAGTGCTTCGAGATCCGGCCGACGCCCGACGGCGGTGATGTGGGTCCCGGGAGCAAGACGCAGATCAAGGTCACCGTCTACCACTGGGTCGACAAGGCGGAGGTGAAGCTCCCCGTCAAGGCCACCCTCGCGGGCACGAAGACGGTCGATCCGAGCGGGGTCGACCAGACCGCGCCGGCCACCTTCAGCTTCACCGCGGGCCAGCCCGACTCGACCGGCGACATCACCTACCGGGTGGTCTCCAAGCGGGGCATCGCCGAGAAGACGTCCAACTTCAAGGTGCAGAGTGGGTTGAAGCTCAACATCTCGGGCACGCTCGTCGAGAGCGTGCAGCCGGCCGGCACGTATCACCTGAAGATCACCGGTACCGGCATCCTGGTCACGGCCAACCCGGATAACAGCCTGACCGCGACTGGTTCGGTCACGGTTTCGGGCACGGTCGACATGCCGCTGGTGGGATGCACCGGCACGGTCAACGAGCACATCGCGATCACCGGTCAGGGGACGCTGAGCGGCCCGGATGACGCGCCCGTGTTCCACCTCCAGCTGGGGCCGGCCTCCACCAACGCGCTCGGCGGCCATGTCTCCTGCCCGTACGTCAGCATGCCCTTCAACGCCGGCGACTTCTTTGGCCAGTGGTCCACGACCCTTGGCCCGGTCGACCTCCCCGCCTCAGGCGGCACCGTCGCCAAGTCGGGCTCGACGCCCGGCCTGCTGCAGCGGAACGCCACCGGCACGTTCGTGGCGACGCCGCGGAACTAGAGGCGGCGGCTGAGGCGGCCGGCCGCGCCTGATGCTCGCCTGCCCCAAAGAGAACCGACGCCTCCGCGCTGATGCGCTCGAAGTCATCAGGGCCGGGGCGTGGGCGCCGTTTGCCCCGCGGGCAAGGGCCTGCTTGCCTGTGAGGCAAGCAGGCGACACCCGCCGGCGGCCCTGGCGGCCGGGAGGGTGGAAGTTCCGCGGCTCGGCGCACGGGGTGTGAGTCGGCTGTGCAGATATCAGGCGGCTCGGTGCATGGAGGAGCGTCCACCGTGCCGCCGTGTGGGTGGAACGACCCGTTTCAGGCTCCGGTGAGCCTCAGGAACGCACGCCCCGGTTCCTTGCTTGCCTGCTAGGCAAAGCGCGGGCCCGTGCTGGGCTGGGGAGTCCATTCCCATGGGCTGGGGCCGGGGACTGCGACGGGTCGTAGAGTGGGTGCCCTGCTAGCAGAGGTGCCCGGATGTCCGACTTTCCCGACGTGTACGCCGACGGCTATGCCATCAGTGCCGGCCCGTACGGCGTGACGCTCACGCTCCACCGCTCCGAGCCGACCGGCGAACCCGGCCCGCACGCCGAGCCGACCCAGATCGTGGCCCGGCTCCGCTTCAACCACGCGCTTGGCAAGGCCATCGCCGACGCGCTGCTCCAGACGATGGCGGCCGCGGCGGCCCAGTCGATCCCGCCGACATCGACGGGCCTCAAGCACTAGCTGAGGCCCTCACCGCGCCGTTGACGCATCGCGGCTGCGCGCGGCCGTGAAGGCTTAGGGCGAGATGTAGGGGCTGAAGACGTCGACCACGCCGTCGTCGATGGACGACTCACCGCCCAGCACGTACAGGGCGTGCGGCGCCAGCCGCAGCACCTCGTCCAGGGTGGGCACCTCGTAGTAGGTGGGGCCCACGAGCAGGACCGGCCCATGGAGGTATCCCGCGGCCGCGGCGCCACCCATGGCATCCGGGAAGTTGGTCCCCGCGGCCAGGAAGACGACCGGCACGCCCGGCCCGAAGGCGTACGTGCTGATGGCGACCGCGGTCAGGTAGCGATCGGCGCCGGCGACGCGCACGACCGTCCCCGCGAACGACGCGAGTTGGACCTGCACGCCGCTGGATACGGAAGAAGCCCCACCCACGATGACGATCGTCGTGGGCTTCAGGGCGGTCAGCGCGTCCGTCACGGACTTGGGCAGCTTGCCGGTGGGCGGCACGAGGAGGAGCGGGCCGTGCTGCTCAGCCGCGGCCGGTCCGCCCGTGAGGGCGTCCGGGAAGAGCGCCCCGTCGGCCACGTACACGACCGGCACGGACGCCTTGCCCAGCACCGTCTTGAAGATGGTCGTGGAGATGGCCGCCGCGGTCGCATAGCGGTCCGCCCCGAACAGCCGCATCACCGGGGCCACGGTCTTGAGCTGGTTCTCGATGCCCGTGGAGACGGCCCCGGTGCTCCCGGTGAGGTAGATCTGGCCGGGGGCGAGTCGCTGCAGTTCGGCCATGACGACGGCCGGGACGGTGCCCGACGCGGGGACCATGAGTACCGGGGCGCCAAGGGCCGCGGCCGCAGGGCCGGCCGCGAGGCCATCGGGGAAGTTGGCCCCGGAGACCACGAAGACATCGGCGACCCCTGACGGGAAGACGTACCTGCTGGTGGCCGCGCTGGTCGCATAGCGGTCTGACCCCGCCAGGCGGTGGGCCATCCGGCCCAACCCGATCTCGTCCGCGGCGCTCGCGCCATCGGCGTCGTCCAGCGTCACGAGCAGCCAGCCAAGGGCTGGCTCGACCAGGATCTGTCCCGTGTCGACCACGAGCTCGAGGTTGGTCGTGGCGCCGCCCGCCAGCGGAAGGTAGTCACCGCTGGAGATGGCGGGCGTGTACGGATCGAAGCTGGCCTCGCCGGGCACGACGTCGGTCAGGCCGGTCTGGCCGTCCAGCGTGCTGACGGTGTACGTGAAGGCGCCGTGGCCCGTGCCAAGACCCAGGGAGCTGGCCAGGACCGGCAGCTCCAGGACCGAGCCGTTGGGCGGCGCGTCGGCGGCGAAGTACGGCCCGGTCGGGTTGCCGTCGGCATCGAGCGCCACGGCCGCCAGCTCACCCTCCGCCTGGCCGGACGTGAGCAGTCCGAAGTCACCGGCCAGCACGGTGTGATCGGGCGCCGAAGACCCGGCGGACGTGATGTCGATCTCGTAGATGTTGGCCGCCGCCGAGGAGACGGAGCCGTACTGGCTGATGGCGAAGATGAGGCTGCGGTCGCTCGTGTCACCGCCCAGGACGGCGCCGATCAGGTCCTGCACGCCGACCGCCCGCACGTCCGCTCCGCTGCCCGGCAGCTGGTCGGGCGAGGTGAGACCCCAGGCGTAGATGTCGGCGATCCCGGCATGGAGGCCGTCGTTGGCCACCTGCGTCGACTCGAACGCGAGCGTGTCGGACATCTGGAGGCCCCCCCCGCCCTGCGTGTGGACGTCCGAGGTCCCCCGCGGCACGACCGTGTAGGGGATCGACAACGCACTCACGCCGGGGCCCGGCGTGTCGGGGATCAGCGAGACCTGGCCGAAGACGTGGGTCATCGTGCCCGAGCCGCCGGTGTCGTCGGTCGGCAGGGCCGCGACCGCGCTTGCGCTCAGGCTGAGCTGCACGTCGATGGACACGCTGCCCCCGGCCGGCACCGTCACGTGCGTCGAACCGTGGTTGAGGGTCAGCCCGAGCTCGATCGTGGCCGGCAAGGGAGCGACGTAGCCCACGAAGTAGCCCTCGCTCGACGCGCCGAAGTTGTGCACCGTGAAGGACTTGGTGGCGTTCCATGCGCCGGCGAGCGGCTGGTAGCCAAAGGCCAGCTCGTCCGTGCCATCGGCAGTGGTGAGCATGGCCGTCGTCGTCGCGGCGGCTCCCGCATCCAGGACCCCGGCGCCGACGTGGAACGAATCGGAGTCGCGCGCGCCGTGCACGTCTTCGTTGATGTCCGCCGTGCTGATGAGGGCCGCGCGGGCGAGGCCGGCCCGGGTGGAGGGGTCCGTCCAGCCCGGATGGCCCTGCAGGGTCAGGGCGGCCGCGCCGGCCACGAGCGGCGTCGCCATCGAGGTGCCGGAGAAGTCGGCGTTGCCCTTGCCGGTCCCCACGCCGGCAGAGACGACGTCCACCCCCGGGGCGGCGATGTCCGGCTTCTGCCCGCTGTCGCCACTGCGCGGACCCACGGACGAGAAGGGAGCCAGCAACTGATAGGTGTCCGTGTCAGCGAGCAGGCCGTCGATGGCGGCCACGGAGATGGCGCCCGCGGCACTCGCCGGGGTGGACGTGAGGTACGCGTTGGGGCCGTCGTTGCCGGACGCGGCCACCACTACGATCCCGGCGGCCGCGGCGTTGTCGACAGCGGCGACCGTGGGGTCGTCCGTGCTGGCCGTGCCGTAGGCGGTGCCCAGGGACAGGCTGATGACGTCCACCCCGTCGGCGACCGCCTTGTCGATGCCCATCGTCACGAGGGCCGACGAACCGACGCAGCCAAAGACGCGGTACTCGCGGATCGTGGCCTGGGGGGCGATACCGGGACCCACCAGGAACGTGTGCGAGGTCTCGGTCGTGGTGTCGTACGGGCCGCTGAACGTGGTGCCATTGGAGAGGACCCCGAAGCCGGCGGCCGTGCCGGCGGTGTGGGTGCCGTGGCCGTCCCCACCGTCGGCGAGCCCGCAGTCCAGCGGGTTGCCGTCCGGCGCGGGCGTGGCGTCAGCCGGCACGTCGGCGTCATACGCATCCCCGGCCAGGTCGTAGCCGCCAGTCACCTTGGCGTTGGGGAAGGCCACGGTAGTGCCATCGGCATCCCTGGCTGGCACGACCGTGTCGTGCGCCTCGCCATAGTTGAAGTCGGCGACGCTGCCCGACCCGGCGAAGTCGGCGTGGTAGAAGTCGATGCCGGTGTCGATGATGCCGATGGTCTCGCCGGCACCGGTCTCTCCGGCCGCCCACGCCGCCGGCCCGCGGACGTAGGGCACGGAATGGACGTTCTCGCGCCCGAAGGTGGTGACAGGATGCACCGCGATCACGCCCGGCAGGGTCGCCAGGCGTGTCACGACCTTGCTGGTGGCGAGCACCTGGATGCCGTCGTACGCGTCCACCATCGTGCCGATCACCCGGCCGCCGAGGGATCTGATGCGCGGCACGAGGGCGGTCTGCGCGGCGGCCAGCGGCTTGCGCGCGGTCACGGCCTGGGGCCCGGTCAGGGCGCGGCCGGCCGACGAGCGGAGGGTCGCCACCGGCGCGCCGGAGAGCTGCAGGATCACCATGACCGGCCGATCCGTGGTCCGCAGGGAGGCCAGGAGGGCAGGATCGATGGTCGCGCCGGTAGGTGGCGTCAGGCGCCGGATGGTCGGGCGACCGGAGGCCGCGTTGGGGGTGGCTGGGCCGCTGGCGGCGGCGCCGAGCGGCAGCATCGCGGCCGTGAGCAGCGCCACGGTGACGACCGCCAACAGCCTGCGCCCTGCGAGGCTCCACGACGAGTGCTTCATGCCGGCCGACCCTCCCTCCGGCACGGAGGGTACTCGGATGGGCGGCTGGCGAACAGCCGCCTGGCGCCCAATGCCTCTGTCCACGGGTACCACCGGGTGGGATGCGCCAGCCCCCGATCGGTGGAGGATCTGGACCGGGCCTGTATGGCCCGTTCACGGATGGGGGAGTGATGGCACCGGTGGCAGGGACTCGTCGCCGGGGGCGCATGCGCCCGGCGCGCCTCGTGACGGTGGTCCTGGTGGACGTGCTGCTGGTGCTCGCGGCAGCGTTGGTCGTGCGCGCCGTGACGACGCCGCATCGCACCACGGCCGTGTACACCCCACCGGTCCTGGCCGGCCAGGAGATCTGGGGCGCGTGCGCGGGTGGGTTCTATGCGCGCCTGGGCTCCACGATCGTGCTCACCTCCAGCGGTCACTGCACCGATCCCGGCACGATCGCCTACGCGCCGGATGGGGTCACCGTGCGCGGCGTGTTCCGCTCACCCGCACGTGATGCCGCCTGTCCGTACCCCGGCCACACGTGCGCCGCATCGGACATGGACTACCTGGTCGTGGCGCCCGATCAGATCCCGTGGGGCCACCTCAACGTGGTCGACCTGGGCACAGCCGGCTACCGCGTGATCGCCCCCGACACGCGGCCGCTTACCTGCGCCGACATCGCCCTGGGCGACCAGGTGGAGATCGACGGCCGCGAGATCTACCGCCGCGGCACGGTCACCGACAAGGGCCAGAACCTCTATCCGGCCAACGAGGACGGCGCCTTCTTCCCGTGCATGATCGCGTCGCCCATCCAGGTCGCGATCGGTGACTCGGGCGGGGCGGTGCTGGTACGCGATATCCCGGCCGGGGTGACGAGCCGCAGCTTCGGTGGCTCGCTCGGGTTCACGCCGCTCGCGGAGGGCCTGGCCGAGATGGGCCTGCAGCTCTGCACCACGCCCGACTGTGGTCTGACGCCTGGGAACTAGGTTAGATTGGCCGTCGAGCTGGCGGGAAGGGAGGACGAACCGGTGGTTGGATGGCTGCTCGTCACAGGCGCTCTGGCGTTCATCGTCGGGGCGGCGAACCCGGTGCTCGGATCAGTCTGGAGCGCGCCCCAAGACGTGCAGCTCCGGCTCATCCATGACGCGGCGACCGCCTGGACCGTCACGAACGTCCTGTTCTTCATCGGGACGACCCTGACCGCGGCAGGCCTGTGGTTCGTCCCGGAGCGCGTCGGCGGCAGATGGTCCGCGGTGGCTCGTGCGGCCGCGGTCGTGTACCTCCTGGCGGCGACGGCATGGCTCGCCTCGCTCACGTTCCGCCTGGCCGTTACGCCCGATGCCGCCGCGACATTGGCGGCCACGGGCTCGATGGACCCGACGTACGTTCTTATGGCCCGATGGGCGAGCGGCCTGTTCGGCGCCTTCACCTATCTGGCCGGGGGCTCGCTGATCGCGCTGGGCATTGCGCTGCTCGTCGGTCGAGCCCTGCCGGCCCTGGCGGGAGCGTTCGCGATCGTCATCGGACTCGCGATCGCCCTCGGCTACGCGATCGTGGGCGACATGCCGCCGTTCGTGGCCTATCTCCCGACCGGGCTCCTCGGAGTCGCCATGGTGCGTTCGCAGGTGGTAGCCGAAGGAGACGGTTAACCGCGCCGCCTCATCCGAGCCCAGGTGAGCACGAGCGCCGCGGCCACGAGGCCGGCCATGATCGCGACGACCTCGAGCCAGCTCGTCCCCGACCCGCTCGAGCCACTCGCCGTCAGCGTCGTGGTGGCGGGCAATGACTTCGCGGATGTCGGTGCCGGGCTCGCGGTGGGGGGCGAGGTGGGGACAGATGCGAGATCAACCGTGGCGCTGTCCTCGTTCGAGGTCACCTCATCGGCCGAGGACGCGGACGCGGTATTCGTGACGCTGCCGGCGGTCACGTCAGCCCCGGTGATCGTGTAGCTGGCCGTGCAGGTGATCGAGTCGCCGACGGCCAGCGTCACGGTCGGCGGGCAGGTCACGACGGCCTTGTCGTCAGTCACCGTGAAGGGCCCGCTGAGCGCGACGTTCCCGCTATTGGTGAGCACGTACGTGTAGGTGATGACGTCACCGGCGACCGAGTAGGTCGTCGGATCTGCGCTCTTGGCGAGGGTGAGCCCGGGTGTCACAGCCGCGGTCACCGTGTCGGTGTCCGACGCGCTGTCGTTGGCCCCGTTGGGGTCGCTCACGCCGGTCGGGGCGGCGATCGTGGCCGTGTTGGTGACGCTACCCGGGGCGGCCGTCACGGTGGCGGTCACCTCGAGGGCATAGGTCTGGCCGCTGGCCAGGGCGGGCAGGGCGAAGGTGCCGCTCTCGAGCTCGACCACCGTGGGCGGGGTGACGCACTGGCCGGGCACGGCCGCGCAGACCACGTTGGTCTTGGTCAGGCCGGCCACCGCCGGGTCGGCCAGGAGCGCGCCGGTGACCGCGCTCGGGCCGCCGTTGGTGACCGTCAGGGTGTAGGTGGTCGGGTCGCCCGACGTGACCGTCGTGACCCCGTCGGTCTTGCTGATGGCCAGGTCGGCGACGAGCGGCGCCGCGGTCACCGTGTCGGTGTCCGACGCGCTGTCGTTGGCCCCGTTGGGGTCGCTCACGCCGGTCGGGGCGGCGATCGTGGCCGTGTTGGTGACGCTACCCGGGGCGGCCGTCACGGTGGCGGTCACCTCGAGGGCATAGGTCTGGCCGCTGGCCAGGGCGGGCAGGGCGAAGGTGCCGCTCTCGAGCTCGACCACCGTGGGCGGGGTGACGCACTGGCCGGGCACGGCCGCGCAGACCACGTTGGTCTTGGTCAGGCCGGCCACCGCCGGGTCGGCCAGGAGCGCGCCGGTGACCGCGCTCGGGCCGCCGTTGGTGACCGTCAGGGTGTAGGTGGTCGGGTCGCCCGACGTGACCGTCGTGACCCCGTCGGTCTTGCTGATGGCCAGGTCGGCGACGACGATGATGTCGGTCGGGCTGCTCGACGAGTCGTTGTCGGGGTTCAGGTCGTTGGCATTGGCGACGGTCGCGGTGTTGGTCACGGTGGGCACGGCCGCCGGTGTTGGGTTCACCGTCACCAAGATCGGCGGAAGGCTGACCCCGGACGCCAGGCCGCCAGCCGGCGTCACGGTACAGGTCACGTCCTGGCCGACGATCCCGCATACCCAACCGGTGCCGGTCGCCGAGACCGCGGTCAGGCCGGCGGGGACCGGGTCGCTCACGGTGATCTCGCCGGCGAGCGTCGCGCTACCCACATTCCGGACGGTCAGCGTATAGACCCCGTTCACCCCGACCGTGAAGTCGCCCACGTGGGTCTTCGTGATCGCCAAGTCGGATGAGCCCTGGGGCACGATGTACAGCTGGCCCTTGACCTCCCCGCTCGGGAAGTACGTCCAGAGATCCAGGCCCTTCTGGTTGCCGAAGCCGTTGGCAGAGTTGTCACCGTAGGCCCGGATGGTGGTCGACGTGGTGTCGAAGCCGGTGCCGCCGCTGAAATCGGGCGCCGGGGGTGGGTTGTGGCCGTTGGCCAGGAGCAGGACCGAGCCGGGGGTGCCAACTGTGGCGCCGCTCGTGGTCACGTAGCCTCGGTCGTCGAAGAATGCGGTGCTGCAGGTCGTGAACGGGCAGCTGCCGCTCGGCGGGTTCAGCAGGGTGATGGTGGGGCCGCCGTGAACGCTGTTCTCGGCGTCCAGGAGCGGGAAATGGAACTCGCCCGCGTGCAGCGTGGCGCTGAAGCAGTAGCCATCGCCGCCATTGCCCGTCCACGACACGGGCATGAAGGTGCCGCTGTTGTCCTTGCCGTCCCAGGCGATGTTCTGGACACCGGCCGACACGACCCGCACCAGCGATCGATTCGCTGGCAGCGTGGGATCGAATGTGGCGCCCGTGCAGCCGCCGGCGCCGCCCGGGTTGGGCACGATGACGATATCGGCGACGCCACCGATGTTGCCGTCGAAGACGATATTGCCGCCAGTGCTGAAGACGGAGCCGGGCACGCCGCTCACGATGCCGGCCGTGCCCTGGAAGGTGATCGAGTTGACGGTGGGCACCACGGGCGTCGGGACGATGGACGACGGCAGGTCACCCGCGGGCGGCGAGAAGAAGAGCCGGCCTGTCGGCGCCGCGAGTTGGGCCCCGCCCTCGATGCCCGTCAGCGGATTGGTGTCCGCGACGAGGTCGTGGTATAGCGGCGTCACCCCGTCAGGGTTCAGGAAGCCGACGGTGTTGCCGTAGAGGATGAAGCCGTTGGGATCCAGGCCGCGGAGGTCGATCCGGTACTGGAAGCCGTCGGCGGTCACGGCCCACAGGGTCGATTCGACCTGGTAGTCCGTGCCGTTGCCACCGGTGATCTGGGCCAGGTAGTCGGTGAACACCCGTCCGTTGATCGGTGCGCTCGGGTCCGCGATGGGCCGCACCGTGATGTCCCACATCGAGACGCCACTCTTCTGGGACGCATCGATGGCGGGCGCGCCGATGGTGCCGGCGGTCCCGTCGACGTCGCTGCTACCGCCCGAAGGGCCGTAGAAGGCCACGTCGTAGACGCCCGTCGCGGCGGGCGTGTAGATGCACGGCGTGTAGCCGCCGCTGGCGGGCAGCGGGCCGGCAGCCTCCTGCGCCGGGGTGGTCAAGGCGCCGTTTGCGGGCTGTGCCACCGAGCAGGTGAAGGCGGGGGCGGGCAGGGCGACGGTCAGCGGCGCCGTGATCTGGCCGGGCGTCCAGACGACGATGTCGCCTGATCCGACCCCGACGCCGCTGGAACCCAGGGCGATCTCCTCGCCCGCCTTCGCATAGACCTGGAAGAGCGTTCGACGGGGCAGCAGGTTGCCGTAGAGGGACGTCCGCCACTCGGTCAGCGCTCGCTTGCCGCCGTTGGCCTCCAGGTTCGCGCTGCCTTCACCGAGTACGTGGGGGAGGGCAACCAGGGCGAAGACGCCAACGACCAGCGGCAGACTGATGGCGAGGCGGAACCAGAGGGGACGGGATCGTTGGCCAACGAGCCGCTTGACGCGGCGAACCGTGGCGGCGACCACACGCACGCTGGTCGCGCGCAGGCGCATGGACTGTCTCAAACGACGCCAAGGCCTCATGACGGGCACCCGGCACCACGGGGATGGCTGCCACCGGGGGCGCCCCAGCCACCGGAACTGCGGCGAACTCTAGCACGGCCTTCGCGCGCTAACTGACCCTAACCGCACCTGACCGAAGCACGCGCGCGCCGCCAAGGTGGCGAGCCAGCAGGTCGCCGCCGATGGCAGCCGGCACGATCGTCAGGCAGCCGCCGGCGACGAAGGCCGCCGCGACGGCCGGACTCAGCGTCGCCGTGGCCAGACCCAGAACTGCGGCGGCGGCGGGCAGGCCAAGCTGGGCCGAGGCGGCGAGCCCGAGCGGGACGCGCTCGCCGGCGGGCGCGACGCGGGTCGCCGCGAGGTGCACGGCGACGGACCCAGCGCCCATGAGTACGGCCAGCGCGATGGCCGAGGGCGAGCCGACAAGGGCGCGGATGTCCAACGTCGCGCCGAGCAGCACGAAGAACGCCGGCACGAGGAAGCCGTTGGCCAGGCCCATCAGCTGGAGCGCAAGACGGTCGGAGCGAGCGACCCGAGCCAGGATCATGCCCGTGGCGAACCCCGCCACCAGCACGCTGGCGCCCGTCGCCTCGGCGATCGCGGCCAGGACCAGGAGCACGACCAGCGAGAGTCGCAGCTGCAGCGCCCAGGCTCGCTGCCGCGACCGCTCGATCAAGTCCTCGGCCGGGAGCCGGCCCTCGAACCGGATGGTCAGCCACAGTAGGCCCCCCGCCAGCGCGATGATCGCGGCGTCGCCCACGAGCGCCGGGGCGAGGCGGCCCGCGCCCGTCAACGCCAGGGGCATCGCCACGACGGTCAGGCCGTCGGCAAGGCCGATCCAGCCGGTCAGCGTCGTGATGGCCGGGCCGGCCAAGTCGTGTTCCTCGATGATCGGCATGACGACCGCCGCCGAACTGCCCGCCAGCAGGATGACCACGAGCAGCACCGGTGCCCCGCCTGCGATCGCGGCGATGGCGACGCCGACCGGCACCGCGACGATCACGACGACGACGAACAGCCGGATGGCGGTCGCGAGACTCGCCCGGAAGCCGGGCGAGGCGATGTCGACATGCTGACCGGCGGTGACCATGAGCAGGCCGAAGCCGAGCCCATAGAAGGCGGGCATGGCGCCGTTCGTCGGGTCGATCCACCCGGCGCCGGTGCGACCCAGGACGATCCCGGCCAGCAGCTCACCGACGACGACCGGCACGAGGGGACGCTTCCAGGCGGAGAGCACCGGTCCGGCGAGGCCGGCGATGACGAGCACGAGCAGCGTCGAATACACGCGCGATCGCTCCCGATCCGTGAGCGGCAGATCCGCCGAGATGATGCGCGGTCGGCCGATCAGCGTCTACGTAGCTGGCGCCTCTTCGCCGGTGTCCGGCCCGTGCTCGACCGGCGCACGGCTCACCCCGCGGGGATCGCGATCTCAAGCGGTTAGCGGGAGACCGGTAGGCAGTCGTTCGCGGGGACGTCGCCCCGGGTCAGGCCCGGGGCATCGATGGGAGTCAGGCGGCCGCGGCGACCGCCCTGTGGGCGGGCTTGACGGTCAGGGCGGGCGCGACCAGCTCGAACTCGAGATGGACCTTGATCTGGTCACCCACGAGCCAGCCGCCGCTCTCGAGAGCCACGTTCCAGGTGAGGCCCCAATCCTTGCGGCTGATCCTGGCGTCCGCGCTGATGGCGGTCATTCGACCGCCCTGCAGACCGGCCACGGTGCCGAGCAGCTTGGCGTGAAGCACGACCGGGTGCGTCTGGTCCCGGATGGTCAGGTCGCCCGTGATCTCATACGAGCGCGGGCTGACGCGGGCGATCGCGGTGCTCGTGAAGCGCATCTCCGGATAGCGCTCGGCATCGAGGAAGTCGGCGCTCTTGAGGTGCGCGTCACGTCGCTCCTGATCGGTCGTGATGCTCGCCGTGGCGATCCGGGCGACGACCGACGAGCGTTCCGGTGCCTGCTCGTCGAAGTCGGCCTCGACGGCGAGGTCCTGGAAGCGACCGCGGATGGTCGTGAGCATCATGTGCTTGACCGCGAACTCGACGTTCGCGTGGGCAAGATCGAGGGTCCAAGGTGTCATCGGGAGGTTCTCCGAGGCTACGCGCTGCGGGCTGCGTAGGCGATAACGGGAACGCTCGACCGTAGTTGTACAAGCAACTATACGCTCGCTGGGGGTGCAAAGCAAGGCCGGCTCGAGCGTCAGGTCGGCAGTCACCCGACCCCTTGCCCGCCGGGCGGGGCGTGCCAGCGCTCGCCGGCAGGGATGAGCGCGTCCGCGGCCTTGGGTCCCCACGTGCCACGGCGGTATGAGACGGGGGCATCGGGCAGGGCCAGGATCGGATCCACGATGCGCCACGCGGCTTCGACCATGTCCTCGCGCGCGAACAGCATCTGGTCACCCCTGGCGGCATCGCCGATGAGGCGCTGGTAGGGCGGCCGCTCGGTGCCGCTCTGGTGGCTCGCGTTGAGTTCGACCTCTTCCCCGGCCATCCGCTCACCGGGCAGCTTGGCCCGCGCGCCGAGCGAGATCG
The DNA here is from genome assembly GCA_964518505.1 of uncultured Anaerolineaceae bacterium. Classification (GTDB taxonomy): domain Bacteria; phylum Chloroflexota; class Limnocylindria; order Limnocylindrales; family CSP1-4; genus DASPUH01. Next base: position 24,441 of record CAZFGT010000034.1, read on the forward strand.
ACATGTCCGGGCTCAGCCGGAAACGGAGGTAGTTGGCATCGAATGGCGCGACCTCGTCGAACATGTCGACCGGGGGCCGCTTGAGCTCGACCAGCACCTCCGTGGCGGTCACGGGGAGGCACTTGCCCGTCCGCACGATGAAGGGGACACCGGCCCAGCGCCAGGTGTTCACCTGCAGCCGAACCGCCGCATAGGTCTCCACCGTGGAGTCCGGCGCGACGCCCTCGACGCGCCGGTAGCCGGCGTACTGGCCGCGCACGACGTCCTGCGGCCGAAGCGGCCGGATGGAGTCCAGGACCTTGAACTTCTCGTTGCGCACAGCCTCGGTCGTGTGCCCGGCCGGCGGCTCCATGGCCACGATGCTGGCGACCTGGAGCAGGTGGTTCTGGAGCACGTCGCGGATCGCCCCCACGGCGTCGTAGAAGGCACCCCGATCGGCCACATCGAAGGCCTCCGCCATCGTGATCTGGACGGACGCCACGTGATCGGCGCTCCAGATGGGTTCCAGGAAGCGGTTGGCGAAGCGGAAGTAGATCAGGTTCTGGACCGCCTCCTTGCCCAGGAAGTGGTCGATGCGGAAGATGTGGGCCTCATCGAAGACGCGATGGAGCGTGTCGTTGAGGTGCCGCGCCCCGGCCAGGTCGCGCCCGAAGGGCTTCTCCACGATGACCCGCGCGCCGTCGGCGCAGCCGGACTCGCCGAGCAGGGGGATGACCGTGGCGAACAGGGCCGGCGGGATGGCCAGGTAGTGGAGGGGATGGGCCGCCGAGCCCAGCTCCGCCCGCAGCCGGCGGAACGTGTCGGGATCGTCATCCGAGCCGGCGATGAAGCGCAGCTGCCGCTGGAGTTGCTGCAGTACCGCCCCATCCACGGGGCCCTGCGCCTCCAGGCTCTGGCGGGCGCGCTCGCGCAGGCTGGCGACGTCACCGTGCCGGGCGATGCCGATGATGGGCATCGTCCAGCCGCCATCGCGGACCAGGCCGGCCAGGGCGGGGAAGATCTGCTTGAAGGCCAGGTCGCCCGTCGCGCCAAAGAAGACGAATGCGTCCGCGTGAGCGGTCGGTGAACCGCTGCCGGCCACGCCACGGCTGGCCATCTCGCCCGCTCCTTTCGCTGTGGTGATGGGGGTGCGCGCCATTGTCGGGCCTGGCCCCGATCCTGCTTCGGTGGCTGTGGGCCAGCCTCGCGTGGTCGTACTCTGGGTCCGATCAGGTCAGCCACCAGGGAGGGTGTGATGCCTCAGCCGCCGGTGTTGCTTCCGACGAAGATCGACGAGGGTCAGGCACCGGGGATCGCCTACCGCGTGGAGGGCGAGCTGGTGCCCGTGCTGCATGTCCGACTCGACGGCTCCGTGCGGCTCTACTTCGAACACCACGTGGTCCTGTGGAAGGATCCCGGCCTGCAGATCGGGATCCACCAGATGAAGGGCGCCTTCAAGCGGGTCATCGCCGGCATGCCCGTCTTCATGACCGAGACCGAGTCGCCGGGGGAGATCGCCTTCTCCCGGGACGACCCCGGCCACCTGCTGTCGCTTCACCTGATGCCTGGTCAGTCGATCGAAGTCCGCGAACATCAGTTCCTGGCGGCGACGGCGAATGTCGACTACTCGTTTCGCCGGTTGAAGGGCGTGTCCAACATGCTCTTTGGCGGAACGGGCTTCTTCATCGATCGGTTCCAGGCCACGAGCCACGAGGGTGTGGTCTGGCTGCACGGCTATGGCAACGTCTTCGAGAAGACGCTCGACCCGGGCGAGCAGATCGACGTGGAGGCCGGCGGCTGGGTCTACCGCGACGAGTCCGTGGACATGAAGCAGACCGTCTACGGCCTGAAGACGGGCATCTTCGGCGGCTCGGGCAACCTCGTCTTCAACCGCTTCACCGGCCCCGGCCGCGTCGGCATCCAGTCGGCCTACGTGCACCTGCCCACGGCGGACTAGGGGAGCACGAGATCACTAGTACTGTCGGCGCGGACGTCTACTGCAATGTCCGCCGGCCGACGGGTGCTGGACACGAGCTCGGTCCGCAGCAGTCGCTACCGCCATGTCTCGTCGCGTTGACCTAGCGTTTCCGGCGCGCCGCCAGGCGGGCAACGACCATGGCCTGATCCGCGAGTCGAGTCTGATCCTGTCGTGAGACCGGCTCGATCGTGACAAGATCCTCCGTCCAGATGACGAGGATCGTGCCTGACGCCTCGTTGCGTCGCGTATCGACTCGTCGCCCTTCGACCGAAAAGACGGGCACCAGCAACTCGAACGTACAGGCGATTTCGGCTGGCTCGGCAGGGTCCGGTCCCACGGCGACTAGCCGCCCGA